>JBBSPV010000004.1:0-138628 GCA_038258425.1 Solirubrobacterales bacterium
CGGCGCGCGCCTCGGGCGCCGCGCCGGCCGCGGCCGCGCTGGAGCCGGCGCGCGCCGCCGACGCGGTGGTGCGGATGGTCGTGAAGTAGACCCACGTGTCGAAGAGCCCGAGGCGCGCGCGCAGCGTCGGCCCGCTGACCCGCGTGCGGCCGCCCGTGCCGACCACGTCGGCCGACACGATCCGCGGGGACGAGCCGCGCTTGCGGACCTGGATGCCGCGGAAGGCGCCCTTGACGAGCGACCCGAGCCGGGCGTCGGCGCGGCCCAGCGACCAGCGGTACGGGCCCCAGCGGTGCTTGGGCGAGGCGCCGTCGTAGGGATCGTCGACGGAGCGCAACCACGGCAGCGCCTCGCCGCCGAGCCCGAGGACGGACTTCTCGACGTCCTCCGTGCGGCCGCCCGAGGTGGAGAAGAAGTACGTCACGACGGGCCGGCCCTTGTAGGTGACGACCTCGCCGGTGGTCTCGTCCGCCGCCCGGTTCGTCGCGCGGGTCTCGGCCGAGACGCCCCCGTAGACCTGCGATCGCGTCTCGGGGTACTGGTCGAAGCCGTTGCCGCCCTTGGACGTCGTGATCGCGTAGGTGCGCGCCGCGACCGCCTGGGCCTTCAGGGCCTCGAGCGGCCAGCTGGCCGGGGACTCGCGCGCGATCACGCCACGCACGTAGTTGTCGAGGCTGAGGGCGTTGACGGCCTGGACGCCGTAGCCGCCGGACGGGCGGAACTCCAGCGCGCCGCGGTAGGCGCCGCCCGAGACGCCGTTGAGGGCCGTGCCGGCGAGGCGCAGACGCGTCCCCGAGCCGCGCACCCGCAGCGGGGCGCGCGTCCGCGCGAGCCGACGCCCGGACGCCGAGAGCAGCAGGACGGACGAGCCCGACGCGCGGACGCCGTAGGTCCTGGCGGGATTGAGCCGGCGGCCGCCCGCGCGGCGGGCGCCGGAGAAGCCGGCTCGCCCCACGGATCCCTGCAGCAGCACGCGTACCGGTCGCTGAGCGGCCTGGCCGAGGCTCGTGCCGGTGTAGTAGTGCCCGAGGATGCGGGCGTGGTCCCAGCCGTGGGTCGCGAAGCCGTAGGCCCCCCACTGGCTCATCCCCACGCCGTGGCCGAAGCCGGCGCCCCGGATGGTCAGGCGCGTGGCGGCGTCCGCCGACGCCGCCGGCAGGGCCAGGCAGGCGAAGCAGACCGACGCGGTCAGGGCTCTCGCGGGCATCCTCACGGTCTTCGGCACGTTAGGGGAGACACCTGAACCGGGAAGGAGTTGCGAGAGTGCCGGACATGCCCGCTGAAGACGCGAACGCCGCAGATCTCTTCGTCGACTGCCTGGAGGCCGAGGGCGTCGAGTACGTCTTCGGCATCCCGGGCGAGGAGACGCTCGAGCTCAACCGGGCGCTCGACGGCTCGAGCGTCCGCTTCATCCCCGTCCGCCACGAGCAGGGCGGCGCCTATATGGCCGACATGTACGGTCGCCTCACCCAGCGCGCGGGCGTCTGCCTGGGGACGCTCGGCCCCGGCGCCACGAACCTCGTCACGAGCGTCGCCGACGCGTGGCTGGACCGCTCCCCGCTCGTCGCCCTCACCGGTCAGGGCGACCTCGAGCGCACCCACAAGGAGAGCCACCAGTACATCGACATCGTCTCGATGTTCCAGCCCATCACGAAGTGGAACGCCCGTCTGAACTCGGCGGGCATGATCCCCGAGGTGGTGCGCAAGGCGTTCAAGGTGGCTCAGGACCAGAAGCCGGGCCCGACCCACATCGAGCTGCCCGAGGACGTCATGGAGGCGCCCTACGAGGGCGCCCCGCTCCCGCACCGCCAGGAGCGCCGCCGGGCCGAGCCGAGCCAGAACGAGATCGAGTCCGCCGCGGAGCTCATCGCCGGGGCCGAGCGCCCGATGATCCTCGCCGGCAACGGCGTCGCCCGGGGCGGCGCCGCGCCCGCGCTGCGAGCCTTCGCCCACGCCACCGGCATGGGCGTCGCCGCGACCTTCATGGGCAAGGGCGCCCTCGACGACGAGGACCCGCACTGGCGGGGGACGGTCGGCATGCAGGCGCGCGACTACGAGCTCGCGGGCTTCGAGGACGCCGACGTCGTGATCACCGTCGGCTACGACCTCGTCGAGCACGCGCCGGTCAACTGGAACCCCAAGGGCGACAAGACGATCGTGTGCATCGACACGGTCCCGGCCGAGGTCGACTCGCACTTCGTGACCGCCGCCGACCTCATCGGCGACATCGACCTCGTGCTGCGCCGCCTCGTCGGGCTCGTCGGCACGGGCGATCCGATGACCACGACGCCGTCGCGCCTCGAGGACCTGGTGCAGGGCGCCTTCCAGGCCGGCGCGTCCGACGACGCCTTTCCCCTGCATCCGCCGCGGGCGCTGTGGGAGCTGCGCAAGGCCCTGCGCCGCGACGACATCCTCATCTCCGACGTCGGCATGCACAAGCTCTGGATCGCCCGCATGTTCCCGGCGCACGAGCCCGACACGGTGATGATCGCCAACGGCCTGGCGGGCATGGGCATCGCGCTGCCGACGGCGATCGCCGCCAAGCTCGTGCGGCCCGAGCGCCACGTCGTGACGGTCTCCGGCGACGGCGGCTTCCTCATGAACTGCCAGGAGCTCGAGACGGCCGCGCGCCTGGGGACCCCGGTCGTCAACGTCATCTGGGAGAACCGCCAGTACGGGTCGATCGTGTGGAAGCAGGACAGCAAGTTCGGCCGCCACTTCGGGGTCGACTTCGGCAACCCGGACTTCGTCAAGCTCGCGGAGGCCTTCGGGCTGCCGGGCTTCTCGTGCGAGACCGTCGAGGACTTCCCGCGTCACCTGGCCAGGGCGCTCGAGCTCGACGTCCCGTCCGTCGTCGTGGTGCCGATCGACTACTCGGTCGACATCGGCCTGCAGGAGCAACTCGGAAAGGAAACCGTGATCGCGTGAGCGTCACCGCGGAGCAGGAGAAGTCGGTCGTCGACGAGGTCCCCCGCGGCCTGTTCGTCGGCGGGGAGTGGCGGGAGACGCCGGGGACGATCGACGTGGAGGACCCGTCGACGGGCGAGGTCCTCACCACGGTGCCCGACGCGACGGCCGGCGACGCGCGCGCCGCGATGGACGCCGCCGCCGGCATGCGCGAGGAGTGGGCGGGCTGGGCGCCGCGCGAGCGCGGGGAGATCCTGCGCCGGGCGTTCGAGACGATCAGCGACCGGGTGGACGACCTCGCGGTCCTCATGACGCTCGAGATGGGCAAGACGATCACCGAGTCCAAGGCCGAGATCGCCTACGCCGCCGAGTTCTTCCGCTGGTTCTCGGAGGAGGCGGTGCGCATCGACGGCCGCTACGCCGTGGCCGCCAACGGCACGGGCCGGGTGCTGGTCATGAAGCAGGCCATCGGCCCGTGCTTCTTCATCACGCCGTGGAACTTCCCCATGGCCATGGGGACGCGCAAGATCGGCCCGGCCATCGCCGCGGGCTGCACCATGGTGGTCAAGCCGGCCAAGCAGACGCCGCTGACGATGTACGCGCTGGCCGGGATCCTCGACGAGGTCGGGCTGCCCAAGGGCGTGCTCAACGTCCTCACGTCGCAGTCGGCGGGCACCGTCGCGGAGCCGATCATCTCCGACCCGCGCCTGCGCAAGCTCTCCTTCACCGGGTCCACCGAGGTCGGGCGCTCGCTCATCAAGCAGTCCGCCGACAACGTGCTCAAGGTCTCCATGGAGCTCGGCGGCAACGCGCCCTTCCTCGTCTTCGAGGATGCCGACGTAGACGCCGCGGTCGAGGGCGCGCTGCTGGCCAAGATGCGCAACGTCGGCGAGGCGTGCACGTCGGCGAACCGCTTCCACGTCGCCGAGGGCGTGCGGGAGGAGTTCCAGGCCAAGCTCGCCGAGCGCCTCGGGGCGATGAAGGTCGGGCGCGGCGTGCAGGACGGCGTCGAGGTCGGGCCGCTGATCGACGGCACCCAGCGCGACAAGGTGCGCGAGCTCGTCGAGGACGCCGTCGGCAAGGGCGCCACCGCGCTCACCGGCGGCGGGGCGATCGGGGGGGAGGGCTACTTCTTCTCGCCCACCGTGCTCGGCGACGTGCCGCGCTCGGCCGACCTGCTCTCGGAGGAGATCTTCGGCCCCGTGGCGCCCGTGACCGGCTTCCGCGACGAGGACGAGGCGGTCGCGCTGGCCAACGACACGGAGTACGGCCTCGTGTCCTACGTCTACACGGCCGACCTCAAGCGCGCGCTGCGGATCTGCGAGCGGCTCGAGACGGGGATGATCGGGCTCAACCAGGGCGTCGTCTCCAACGCCCAGGCGCCGTTCGGCGGCGTCAAGCAGTCCGGCTTCGGCCGCGAGGGCGGTCGGGAGGGCATCGAGGAGTACCTCGAGACGAAGTACGTGGCGGTGGCGCTGTAGCCGGGCCGCCGACGGAAGGGGGTGACCGCTGGGGGGGTGACCGCGGTTCCGGTCGCGGGGCGTCCGGAAGTGCGGTCGCATCAGGGCTCACGCGGTCGCTGGTCGTCGCCGGTCTCGGACGTGAGCGAGCTCCCCGCGCCCAGCGGGTCGGTGAGGATGCTCAGGGTGCCGTCGGTCTCGAGCGCGATCGCGGCGACGGTGGTCAGCTCGGCGTGGCCCTGCGCCCGGGCCGCCTGGCGCAGTTCGTCCTCGGTCAACCGCTCACGCAGCATCGCGCCCCGCAGGAACCGCTCCCGGTAGACGAGCGTCGGCTCGGACTTCACGAGCCGCTGCACCCTCTGGCTTCGCGTCGAGGCCCAGGCCACGAGGTACTGCAGCCCGGTCAGCAGCGCCAGTGCGGTGACGCCCTCGGCGAGGGCGACGCTCGAGGACAGCAGCACGGTGGCCAGCGTCGAGCCGAGGGACACGGTGACGACGAAGTCGAAGGCGTTGAGCTTGGCCAGCGTGCGCTTGCCGGACGCCCGCAGCAAGCCGATGAGCGCGACGTAGGCGCAGGTGCCGACGACCACGACGCGGACGAGGCCGTGCCAGTCATCGAAGAACACGCGAGTGCTCCCCTCGGCGGTGCGACCCGTTCATCGGTGCAGCCTGACCCAGGACGCGGACGACCCGGCAGCGACCTCCATGGCAGGCGGCGGCGCCGCTACCGCGCGGAGCCGCGGGCGATCTTGCGCAGGTCCAGCGCTTCGTCGAGCGTCGCCTCGTCCACGCCGTGCTCGCGCGCGGTCTCGCGCAGCGTCCCGCCCGAGGCGGCCGCGGCCTTCACGATCTCCGTCGCCTTGTCGTAGCCGATGAACGGGTTGAGCGCCGTGGCCACGGCGAGCGTGCCCTCCGCGGAGCGCTCGCAGCCGTCGAGGTTGGCCTCGATGCCCGCGACGCACTTCTCGCACAGCGCCGTCGCCGCGGTCGAGAGCAGATGGATGGACTGCAGGAGGTTGCGGGCGATCAGCGGGATGCGGACGTTGAGCTCGAACTGCCCTTGCAGGCCGCCGACGGTGATCGCCGTGTCGTTGCCGATCACCTGGGCGCCGACCTGGAGCACGACCTCGGGGATGACCGGGTTGACCTTGCCCGGCATGATCGAGGAGCCCTTCTGCAGCTCGGGCAGCAGCAGCTCACCCAGACCGGCGCGCGGGCCCGAGCCCATCAGCGCGAGGTCCCCGGCGATCTTGATCAGCGACACGGCGACGACCTTCAGCGCGCCGGAGAGCTCGACGAGCGCGTCCCGGTTGGCCTGGGACTCGAACGGATCCTCGGGCGCCGAGATCTCCAGGCCGGTGTCCGCAGCGAGCTTCGCGCGCACTCCGGCGGCGAACTCGGGGTGGGTGTTGAGCCCGGTCCCCGTCGCCGTGCCGCCCAGGGGGATCTGGCCGACCTGGGGGAGGGTGTTGCGCACGCGGCGGGCGCCGAGGCGCATCTGCGCGGCGTAGCCGGCGAACTCCTGGCCGAGGGTGACCGGGACGGCGTCCATGAGGTGGGTGCGGCCGGCCTTGACGATGTCGGCGAACTCGTCGGCCTTGGCGGCGAAGGCGCCCTCCAGGGCCTCGAGGGCCGGCAGCAGCGCGTCCGTGACCTCCCCGAGGGCGGCGAGGTGCACGGCGCTCGGGAACACGTCGTTGGAGGACTGCCCGAGGTTGACGTGGTCGTTGGCGTGGGCTCCGTCGCCGGCCAGGCTGGAGAGCACCTCGTTGGCGTTCATGTTCGAGGACGTGCCCGAGCCCGTCTGGAAGACGTCGATCGGGAACTGGTCGTCGTGGGCGCCCTCGGCCACCTCGTCGGCGGCGGCGGCGATGCGCCCGGCCACGTCGGCGTCGAGCAGCCCGAGCTCGGCGTTCACGCGCGCGGCGGCGCCCTTGATGCGCCCGAGCCAGCGCACGACAGGGACCGGAACCCGCTCGCCGGAGATCCGGAAGTTGTCGACGGCCTTGGTCGTCTCGCCGCCCCACAGCTGCTGGTTGGAGTCCACGCTCATGGCGGGGACGGTATCCCCCGCGGCGCTGTGGCCTCCTTGGCCTCCTCGCCCGAGGCGGCCTTGATGAAGGTCGCGACGGGGCGGATCTCGTCCGGGTCCATCCGCTTGGCGTAGTCCGTCGGCATGAGGGCCTTCCCGCGGGGGCGCCGGTCGTAGGGGTGCGTGGCCGTCAGACGGGCCGGAAGGCGGCGATCTCGCGGGCCATCCCGACGGGGTCGTCGTAGGCCATGAGGAAGCCCGTCCCGTCGAGCACGCGCAGCTGGGCGGTCGGGACGAGGCCGGCGACCTCCTCGGCGATGGAGAGCGGATGGGCCCGGTCGGCGTCCGCCCACAGCAGCAGCACGGGGCAGTCCAGGTGGCGGTAGGCGTCGAGCAGGTCGGTGGACGGCCCGCGCGGCCAGCGCCGGGCCGCCTTCGCCCACGAGCGGGCGCGGTTGCCGTTGTGGGGCAGGTCGGCGAGCGCGTGGCGCAGCAGGTCGCGCGCGGCCGGGTTGCCACTGGCCGAGAGCCGCTCGCCGACGGCCGGGCGGAACGCCGCCGTCGTGGCGTGCGCCGCCGCGCGACGCAGCCCCGGGACGCGGCCGAGCCGCGCGGCGGCCAGGACGGTGCGTCCGCGTCGCTCACGTCCCGTGCCGCGGTGCAGCGCGCCGGGCAGCAGGACGATCGCCTCGGGCCGCAGGCCGGCGCCGACGGCCCGCAGGACGAGCTCCGCGCCCAGGTCGTGGCCGCCGACCAGCGGTCGCGGCCCGCAGGTCTCGCGGAGGAAGCCGCAGAGCACGCCGACGAGCCAGTCGAGCGAGTACGGGTGGTGCGGGCGGTCCTCCGAGTCCCCGTGCAGCGGCAGGTCGGGCAGCACGATCCGGAAGCGGTCCGAGAGCTCCTCGACGAGCGGCTCGAACTCCCGGTGCGAGAGCCCCGCGGAGTGCACCAGCGCCAGCGCCGGCCCCGTCCCCGCCTCCCGGTAGGCGATGCGCGCGCCGTCCGAGTGGTGGTAGAGCCGGAGCTTCATCGCCCGCTGCATCCTACGTTCGATCGCCATGCCGGCCGCGCGGGAGACCGACCGCCAGATCCTCCACCTCGCGCTGCCGGCGCTCGGGGCGCTGGCCGCCGAGCCGCTCTACGTGCTCGTGGACACGGCGATCGTCGGCCACCTCGGCACCACGCAGCTCGCCGCGCTCGCGATCGCGGCGACCGTCCTCGCGAGCGCCTTCACGGTCTTCAACTTCCTGACCTACGGGACGACCGCACAGGTCGCCCGGCTGCACGGGGCGGGCCGCGACGCGCAGGCCGCGATCGTCGGCGCCCAGGCCCAGTGGCTCGCGCTCGCCGTCGGCGCGGCGCTGCTGGTGCTCGCCGTCGCCCTGGCCGCGCCCGTGGTGGCCGTCATGGGCGGGACCGGCGCGACGGCCGCGGGGGCCGTGACGTACCTGCGCATCGCCGCGCTCGGCGCACCGTGCTTCATGCTCGCCGCCGCCGGCCAGGGCTACCTGCGCGGGACGGGCGACCTGCGCACGCCGCTGGTCATCCTCGTCGTCGCCCACGTCGTCAACGCCGGGCTCGAGGTCCTGTTCGTCTACGGCTTCGGCTGGGGCCTCGCCGGCTCGGCCTGGGGAACGGTCCTCGCCCAGCTCGGGATGGCGGCCGCATTCGCCGAGGTCCAGCGGCGGGCGGGCTGGGCCCGGCCGGACTGGGCGCGGATCCGCCGGCTGGTGCGGGTCGGCGGCGAGATCGCCGTGCGCACGACGGCGCTGCTCGGCGTCTTCCTCGTCTGCTCCGGGGTGCTCGCCCGCGTCGGCAACGCCTCGCTCGCCGCCCACCAGATCGGCTACCAGCTCTTCCTCTTCATCGCGCTCGTCCTCGACGCGGTCGCCATCGCCGGCCAGGTGATGACCGGTCGGTTGCTCGGCGCCGCCGACGCCGCGGGCGCGCGGGCGGCGGCGCGCCGGATGATCGGCTGGTCCGTGCTGGCGGGCTGCGGGTTCGCTGCGCTGCTCGCCGCGCTCGCCCCCGGGCTGCCGAGGCTGTTCACCGACGATCCCGCGGTCCTCGAGCGCGCGCACGCCCTGTGGCCGCTGCTCGTGGCGATGATGCCCGCCAACGGGGCGGTGTTCGCGCTCGACGGGATCCTCATCGGCGCGGGTGACACCCGCTACCTCGCGGGCGCCATGGTGCTCGCCGCGGCGGTGGCCATCCCGCTCGCCGTGGCCGCCGCGGCGGCCGGCTGGGGCGTCGTCGGGGTGTGGGCCGCGCTGTGCGCGTTCATCGCGCTGCGGCTGGTCACCATGGGCGTCCGCTTCGCCGGTCCGCGCTGGGCGCTCACGGGCGCGCAAGCCTAATACGGTGCCCGGGGTGCGCCGCCCCATCCTCACGTCGCTGCTCGCGCTGACCTTCGCGCTGACGACGGCGCCGGCCCGGGCGCAGGTCAGCGACCCGTTCGGCGCCCAGTCGACGCCGACCCCCACCGCCGTCCCCGCGACGAACGACCAGGACAGTGTCAGCCGCGGCCTGCTCTTCGGCATCGCCGGGGCGGTGCTCGTGGTCTTCGTCGGCCTCGGGTGGTTCATCACCCGCGACGCCCGCCGGAACCTGACCCCGGCGGACCGCGCCGCCGTCGAGCGCGGCGACGGCTCCGGCGTCGGCCCCGACGAGGGCGAGCGACGCGTCCCGGCCCGGGCCAAGGCGCGGGCGCGCAAGCGCCGCCGGGCGCAGCGCCAGGCCCGCAAGGCCAACCGCCCCCGCTAGCGACCGCAGTTCCGGCTGCCAGGCGACCGGAAGTGCGGTCACGCCGGCTGCTCCGGTCGGTCAGGCCGCTCAGGTCACGCCGGTCACGCCGGTCACGCCGGTCGCTCAGGCCGGCGGCCGCAGACGGGCCACGAGGTCGCGCACGTCCCAGACGGCGTCGTTGGCGTCGAGCTCCTGAAACGGCCGCCGGAGGCCGACGAAGCGCCCGCTGCCGCGATAGTCGGCGAAGCGCACGAACTTGCCGCGGTTGGTGAAGACGAACACCTCCTGGGTCTCGGCGGTGTAGGGCAGCTCGCCGTAGAAGTGAAAGCCGAGCGCCTTGGAGATCGCCTCGCGCGGCGTCCCGGGGGCGAAGATCAGCACCTGGTCCCAGTCGAAGTCGGTCAGCTGGCGCAGGTCGACGCGCTGCTCGTCGCGCTGCGCCTGCGCGACGGAGCGCGAGATGTTCTCGGAGAGGATGGCGTCGACGGCGATCCCGTCCTCGTCGCGGGTCAGATACACGACGCCGCCGAAGATCACGAAGCAGATGCCGAGCACGGTGGCGACGGCGATGAGGGCGCGCCCCATGCCGCCAGGCTAGGCAGCGCGCGGCCGCGCGTGGCGTCCGGGTGGGCCCTTAATCTCCGGCGGCGGATGCAGCTCGTGGCCGACGACCCGCTCGCCCACCGGGCCCTCGACGGCCTGCTGCGGGCGGAGGCGGCGGTGCGCCGGCGCCTCTCCGCGGACCTCGAGCGCGAGGGTTTGTCGGCGGTCGGGTTCTCCGTGCTCGAGCTGCTGCGCGAGGCCGGCGGGGAGCTCGAGCTGCGGGCGCTGCGCCGCCGGCTGGGGACGTCGAAGGCGAACGCGACCGAGGTGGTCGGCACGCTGGCCGGCCGCGGGCTGGTCACACGCGACCGGCTGCCGGCCGACCGGCGCGCCGTGTGCGTGGCCGCGACGCCCCGCGGGGCCGAGCTCGTCGACCGGCTGTACCCGGAGCACGCCGTCCGGGTGGCCGCGACCTTCGCCGCGCTCGACGACGCCGAGAAGCGCACGCTCGCCGAGCTGTGCGACCGGCTGGCCGCTTGAGGGACACGGCCTTCGAGCTCGTCGACGACGAGGGGCGTGTACGGGCCCGGCTCGCCGCTGGCGATGACGGCGCCGTCGCGCTGGACCTCGCCGGCGTCGACGGCGCCGTGCGCGTGACCTTCGGCCTCGGCCCGGACGGCTCGGCGGTCCTCGGGCTGCGCGACGGTGCCGGCACCGTGCGGGTCCTCGCCACCGCTCCCGACGACGCGGCCGGCTCGCCCTCCGTGGACCTCATCGACGCCGAGGGGCGCCAGCGCGTGTCCCTGTTGCAGGGCGAGGGCCTGCCGAGCGGCATCGCCATCTGGGACGAGGAGGGCCACCACCGCGCGGTGCTCGCCCACGGCCCCGTCCCCGAGCGCGACGCCTCGGTCGAGCTGTGGGACCCTGACGGCCACTACCGCGCCGGGTTCGGGACCTGGCCCGACGGCTCGACGGGCGTCGAGCTGCTCGACGGTCGGGGCAACGTCCGCGGGCGCGTGGGCGAGCGCCCGGACCGGACGGTCTGCGTGGAGGAGTGGGACGCGGCCGGGCGCCTGCGGGCCCGCTTCGGTGATCGCCCCGACGGCGCGTTCACCGTCGACTTCTGGGACCGCGACGGCACGCATCGCCACGGCCTGGGGTCCCAGCCCGGCTGACGCGGCCGCCGTCGGGGCACCCGCGCGCGAACCTCGTACCGTTGCGCAGGCAATGGCCCTGCGTGCCGTCGACCCGAAGCAGTCGTTCCCCGCCCTCGAGGAGCACGTGCTCGAGCGCTGGCGCGAGCGCGACGTCTTCGCGGAGACGCTGCGCCGCCGCGAGGGCGCCGAGCCGTGGGTGTTCTACGAGGGGCCGCCGACCGCCAACGGCCGCCCGGGCGCCCACCACGTCCTCGCGCGGGTCTTCAAGGACATCTTCCCGCGCTTCAAGACCATGCGCGGCCACCTGGTCCAGCGCAAGGGCGGCTGGGACACGCACGGGCTGCCCGTCGAGATCGCCGTCGAGCAGCAGCTCGGCTTCACGGCCAAGGCCGACATCGAGCGCTACGGGATCGCGGAGTTCAACGCGAAGTGCCGGGCGTCGGTGTTCGAGTTCCTCGAGGACTGGAAGGCCCTGACCGAGCGCATCGGCTTCTGGGTCGACCTCGACGACGCCTACCGGACGCTCGACGCCTCCTACGTCGAGTCCGTCTGGTGGGCGCTGGCCCAGCTGTGGGAGCGCGACCTGCTCTACGAGGGCCACAAGGTCGTGCCCTACTGCGTGCGCTGCGGCACGGCGCTGTCCTCCCACGAGGTCGCCCAGGGCTACCGCGACGTCGAGGACCCGAGCGTCTACGTCAAGCTCCCGGTCGCCGCCCGGCCGCAGGACAGCCCGCTGCGCGACGGCGACCGCCTGCTCGTGTGGACCACGACGCCGTGGACGCTCGTCTCCAACGCCGCCGCGGCGGTCGATCCCGAGCTGACCTACGTGCGTGCGTCCCTCGCCGGGGAGACGTTCGTGCTCGCCGAGGCGCTGGTGACCCGGGTGCTCGGCGAGGATGCGGAGGTCCTGGAGACCTTCCCGGGCGCGAGGCTCGTCGGCACCCACTACGAGCCGCCGTTTCCGTACCTCCCCGCCGACGCCTACGGCGCCAGGGGCCACACGGTCCTCGAGGCGGACTTCGTGACCGCCGCCGACGGCACGGGCATCGTCCACACCGCGATCGCCTTCGGCGAGGACGACCATCGCCTCGGCCTCGCCAACGGCCTCGCCGTGGTCAACCCGGTGCGCGCCGACGGCACCTACGACGAGCGCATCGGCGCCTACGCCGGCCGCTGGGTCAAGGACGCCGACGCGGACCTCGTCGAGGATCTGCGCGCGAGCGGCAAGCTCTGGCGGGCGGAGGTCTTCGAGCACAGCTACCCGCACTGCTGGCGCTGCGGCACGCCGCTGATCTACTACGCCAAGCCGTCCTGGTACATCCGCACGAGCGCGCTGCGCGACCGCCTGCTGGCCGCCAACGAGACGGTCACCTGGCACCCGCCGCACATCAAGCACGGACGCTTCGGCAACTGGCTCGAGAACAACGTCGACTGGGCCATCTCGCGCGAGCGCTACTGGGGCACGCCGCTGCCCATCTGGCGCAACGCGGCCGGCGAGGTCGCGGCGGTCAGCTCGCTGGCGGAGCTGCAGGAGCGCTCGGGCGTCCGCCTCGAGGATCCGCACCGGCCGTTCTGCGACGACGTCGAGATCCCCTCGCCCACCGGCGGCGAGCCCCTGCGCCGCGTGCCCGAGGTCATCGACGTCTGGTTCGACTCGGGGTCGATGCCCTTCGCCCAGTGGGGCGCGCCGCACGAGCGCGAGGACGTCTTCGAGGCGAACTTCCCGGCCGACTTCATCTGCGAGGCGCTGGACCAGACGCGCGGCTGGTTCTACTCGCTGCTGGCGATCTCCACCCTGCTCTTCGACCGGGCGCCGTATCGCAACGTCGTCTGCCTCGGCCTGCTGCTGGACGGCAACGGGGAGAAGATGTCGAAGTCCAAGGGCAACATCGTCGTGCCGTGGGAGGTCATCGACGCACACGGCGCCGACGCCTTCCGCTGGTACTTCCTGACCTCGAAGTACCCGTGGGACGGCTACCTGTTCACGTCGGAGGCGGTGGGCGAGTCGCTGCGCCAGTTCCTGTTGCAGCTCTGGAACGTCTACGGCTTTCACGTCCTCTACGCCGGCAGCGACCGCACGGCCGCGGAACCGACGGCGCTGGACCGCTGGATCGCGAGCCGCCTGGCCGAGACCGTCGACGCGGTCACCGCCGGCCTCGAGGACTACGACGCGACGACCGCCGGCCGGGCGCTCGCGGGCTTCGTCGACGACCTCTCCAACTGGTACGTCCGGCTGTCCCGGCGGCGGTTCTGGACCGGCGACGCGGCCGCACTGGACACGCTGCAGGACTGCCTCGTCACGACGGCCCAGCTGCTCGCTCCGTTCTGCCCGTTCGTCGCCGACGAGATCTACGACAACCTCGACGGCCGCGAGCCGAGTGTCCACCTCTGCGACTGGCCCGCGTCGCGGCCCGCCGATCCCCAGCTGCAGTGGGAGATGACCCGCGTGCGCGAGGCGGTGGAGCTCGGCCGCTCCGCGCGCGCCCACGCCCGCGTGAAGCTGCGCCAGCCCCTGGCCGCCGCGGTGGTGGTCGCGAGCGGGCCGGAGCGCGACGCGCTGGCCCGTCACACCCGGCTGCTGGGGCAGGAGCTCAACGTCAAGGCGGTCCGCTTCGTCGAGGCGGCCGAGCACCTCGGCTCCTACGAGGTCAAGCCGAACTTCCGCGCGCTCGGCCCGCGCTTCGGCCGGCAGATGCCGCTGCTCGCGGCGGCCGTGGCGGCCTTGGACGCCGGTCGCGTCGCGGCCGCCCTGCGCGAGGGTCGCACGGTCGGGGTCAGCGTGGACGGCCACGACCACGAGCTGACCGCGGACGATCTCGTCCTCGCCATGCAGCCGCTGGAGGGCTACGAGGTCGAGCGCGCCGGCGCCCACGCCGTGGCGCTCGAGCTCCAGCTCGACGACGAGCTCCTGCGGGAGGGCATCGCGCGCGAGATCGTCCACGCCGTCCAGGCCGCCCGCAAGGAGGCCGGGCTCGACGTGTCCGATCGAATCGAGCTGACGCTCGGGGGCGACCCCGAGCTGCTCGACGCCGCCCGCGCGCACGAGGCGACGATCGCGGCGGAGGTGCTCGCGGTCGCCGTCACCCTCGACGGCGCCGACGACGGCGCGCCCGTCGAGATCGACGGGCGGCCGCTGCGGATCGCGGTGGTGCGGCCTACGCGGTGAGCGCGGGCTCGAGCTCGGCCTCGAGGCGCTTCTTGGGCCGCGCGCCGACGACCTTGGCGGCCGGCTGGCCGTCCTTGAAGAGGATCAGCGTCGGGATGGACAGGACGTCGAACTGCGCCGCCGTCTGCTGGTTGTCGTCGACGTTGAGCTTGACGATCTCGAGGTCGTCCCGCTCCCCGGCGATCTCCTCGAGGACCGGCGCCACCATGCGGCACGGACCGCACCAGGGGGCCCAGAAGTCGACGAGCACGGGCTTGTCGCTCTCGAGCACCTCGGCCTGGAAGCTGGTGTCGGAGACGTCGTGGATGTTGGCCATGGAAGCGGTGGGCTCCTTCGGGTCGGGTCGCTTCAGAAAGTATAGTGCAGCCCCGAGCGCGTCAGCGGTGACACACGGAGACGAGCTCGAAGCGCTCGTCGCCGCCCTTGACGGTTCGCTCGCGCACGGTGCCGACGCCTCGCACGTAGACCTTGTGGTCCACGACCCCGGGCTCGAGCGGGGTGGTCTCCCGGATCAGCATCGCCCGCCGCGAGCTCGCGGCGGGCGTGCGCACCCTGGTGTGCCGGTCGAGCACCGTGTAGTGGTCCTGGGCGTGGCCCACGTAGTACTCCTGCCAGCCGTGGTCGCCGGGCGCCGGGTGAGCCGGCATGAAGACGCCGCCCCGGGCGCCGTCGCGACCGGCACGGAAGCTGCCCTCGCGGCTTTCGACCCGGCCGTCGGGCTTGAGGGTCGCCGTGTCCTCGCCGAGGTACCAGACGTTGCCCGCGCGGTCTTGGGCGTAGTAGTCGTGCGTGCGCTCCACGAGGCGGCCGTGCTCGAAGACGCGGTCGTCGATGACGGTCGCGCGGATGCCCTGGATGCGCTTGGTGCGGTCGGTGACGCGCAGCACGTCGCGGGCCGGGGTGCCCTCGTCCTCCCCCCTGTAGGCGAACACCGTCCCGGGCTCGAGCGGGAACCAGGGGTTGTCGATGATCCGCACGAACTGGCCGGCGGGCGGGAGCGGCGGCGGGCCGGGCCGGCGGGCCGCGGGGGCGCCGCCGGCCGTCCCGGAGCCGGCGGCCGACACGGCCAGCACCGCGGCCGCGGCGAGCAACGAGGTGGTGGTGCGCATTGCGGTGGGCCTCCCGGTCGTCGTGAGGCACGGAGCGTCGCGCCCGGAGCTGAGATCACGCTGAGGGGTGCTTCAGGCGGCGAGCAGCAGCCGCGGGCTCACCCAGACCTCGATCCCGGCGGCGACGAGCAGGACCGGCACGGCGAGCCCGACGGTGACGAACGTCGCCGCCAGCAGCTCGTCCCAGCGCCGCTGGCGGGACGCGAGCGTCCACGCGGCGAGCGGGAGGAAGAGCGCGGTCAGCTCGGGCAGCGCGTGCAGGGAGAAGATCGCCAGCAGCTCGGCGGGGGAGACCGCGAACTGGTGGGCCAGCGAGGCGGCGTCGCCGCCGAGCACGTAGGCCTGGGTGAGCAGGGAGAACGTCGTGGCGGCCACGACGAAGCCGATGGCCAGCGGCCGCGCGAGCTCGTGCAGGCGCCGGACGGGCCCCGTGTAGGCCTCCGCCACCTGGGGCAGCGACGAGCCGGCGATGAAGCCCGCCACGCAGGCGAGGGCGTGCAGCGCGAGCACGAGCCCGTTGCGGAACAGGACGTAGCCGTAGTCGGACGCGGTCGCCGGGCGGGTGACCCCGGGGAACTGCAGCGGCGTCGGGTCCGGTGAGGTCAGGCTGGCGATCACCCAGGTGGCGAGCAGCAGCGCCACGGCGACGAGCAGGCTGCCCGTGATCCACGGCCGCAGGACGCTCGCGGGCTCCCGCCGCCAGCGCCGCAGGGCCGCCCGCGTGTCCGCCCAGCCCTGGACCACCGCCAGCTCCTCGCGCCGCATCCACGGGTCATCGGCAGCGGGCGCGCGACCTCGAGCGGGGGTAGCGTGTCCGGCGTGGCCACGCTCACCAACGCCGCCATCGCCCAGGCCTTCGACGAGCTCGGCGACCTCTACGAGCTCGACGGCGCCGACCAGTACCGGGTGATCGCCTACCGCAACGCCGCGCGTGCGATCCGCGACGCCTCCGTGTCCGTGGCCGGGCTCGTGGAGGCCGGCCGCGCCACCGAGCTCAACGGCATCGGCAGGACGCTCGACACGAAGCTCCGTGCCCTCGTCGACGAGGGCGACATCCCGCAGGCCGCCAAGCTGCGCGAGAAGTTCCCCGTCGGCCTGATCTCGGTCATGCACCTGCCCGGCTTCGGCCCCAAGCGCGCCAAGCGCCTGCACGACGACCTGGGCATCGACTCGCTCGACGCCCTGCGCGCCGCCGCCGAGCGCGGGGAGATCCGCAAGCTGCGCGGCTTCGGCGCGAAGGCCGAGGAGGCGCTGCTGCAGGCCCTGGAGGCGGGCGAGGACGGCACGCCGGCCCCGCGCGTGCTGCTCCCGAAGGCGCTCGGGCTCGCGGAGCAGATCGCCGGCGCGCTGCGCGGGGTCGACGGCGTCGACCGCGTGGAGATCGCCGGATCCGCGCGCCGGCTGACCGACGCGGTCAAGGACCTCGACCTCCTCGCCACCGCCGCCGAGCCCGCGGCGCTCGTGCGCGCGCTGGCCGACCTGCCGATCATCGAGTCCACCGGCACGCCCGGCGACAACGCCGTGCGCGCGACGACGCACACCGGCATGAAGGTCGACCTCCAGGTCGTCGAGCCCGACCAGCTCGGCAACGTCCAGCAGCACCTCACTGGGGCCAAGGCCCACAACGTCCAGCTGCGCGAGGCCGCCGTCCGCCGCGGCCTGCACGTGTCCCAGTACGGGATCCTCGACGACGCGACGGGGGAGACGATCCGCTGCCCGACGGAGGAGGAGGTCTACGCGACGCTCGGCTACGCGTGGATCCCGCCCGAGCTGCGCGAGGGGCGCGGGGAGCTCGAGGCCGCGCGGCTCGACCCGCCGGGCCCAGGCCTGCCCGAGCTCGTCACGGAGGCCGACCTGCGCGGCGACCTGCACTGCCACACGGTCGCCTCCGACGGGCGCAACACCGTCGACCAGATGGCCAAGGGCGCGCTCGCGCGGGGCTACGAGTACCTCGCGATCACCGACCACTCGGCCTCGCACGGGTTCGGCAACGCCGTCTCGGCGGACGAGCTGCGCGCCCACGCGGAGAAGGTGCGCACGCTCAACGGCAAGCTCGACGGGATCGAGCTGCTGATCGGCACGGAGGTCAACATCCTCCCCGACGGGTCCGTGGACTACCCCGACGACCTGCTCGCCGAGCTCGACTGGGTGATCGCCTCCGTGCACACGTCCTTCGGGCTGTCGGAGGCGGAGATGACCGCCCGCATGGTCGCGGCCTGCGAGCATCCCCACGTCGACGCCATCGGCCACGCGACGGGCCGCAAGATCGAGACGCGGGCGCCCTACGCGCTCGACGTCCACGGGCTGATCGAGGCGGCCGCGCGCACCCACACGATGCTCGAGATCAACTCGGCCGCCGACCGGCGCGACCTCAACGAGGTGCACGCGCGGGCGGCCGCGGAGGCCGGCGTGCCGATCCTCATCGACTCCGACGCCCACGGCGTCAACACCTTCGGCAGCGTCCGCTGGGGCGTCG
The DNA here is from genome assembly GCA_038258425.1 of Solirubrobacterales bacterium. Taxonomy (GTDB): domain Bacteria; phylum Actinomycetota; class Thermoleophilia; order Solirubrobacterales; family Solirubrobacteraceae; genus DATLGB01. Next base: position 17,596 of record JBBSPV010000004.1, read on the forward strand.
CCACCGCTCGCCGCGCGTGGCTCGGGCCGGCCCAGATCGCCAACGCCCGGCCGTGGCCGGCCTTCGCGGCGCTGCGCAAGCGGGCTCGCCGGGCGCCGGGGTGAGTGAGGCGGCCGACCCTCCCGGCCGGCCCCTGCGTCGTGACGCCGAGCGCAACCGGCAACGCATCCTGGCGGCTGCGCGCCGGCTCGTGACCGAGCGCGGGCTCGACGTCAGCCACGACGAGATCGCCCGGGCGGCCGGGGTGGCGGTGGGCACGGTCTACCGCCGCTATCCCGAGCGGCAGCAGCTCTTCGAGGCGCTGTTCGTCGATCGCGTCGACGCCGTCGTGGCCCTCGCCGAGGGGGCGCTCGCCGACGAGGACGCGTGGGTGGGGCTCACGTCCTTCCTGGTCGGAGTGTTCGAGATGCAGGCGGGCGATCGTGGGCTGCGGGAGTTCATGTCGCGCGGCGGCGGTACCAGGCTGGCCCTGCGAGCCGGGGCGAGCATCCAGCCCGTGGTGGGCGAGCTCGTCCGGCGCGCGCACGCCGACGGCGCCCTGCGCGCGGACGTCGGCGCCGGGGACATTCCGCTGATCCCCCTGATGGTCGGCGCGGTCATGGACGGCGCCCGTGAGGTGGAGCCCGAGCTCTGGCGGCGCGTGCTCGCCGTCCTCATCGACGGCATCTCCGCCGGCCCGCGGGACGGGCGCCTGCCTGGCGAGCCACCGGCGCCGGAGGCGCTGGCGGCGATCCTCAGCGGCGCCGCGCTCCCGCGGCGGTGACCCGTCGCCCGATCATGGGCCGCCCCATTCGGCGCGCCACGTCTGGGAGTGCAGCTCGGAGAGCCGCTCGAGGTAGGTCTGCTGCTTCTCCGGGTCGTCCGGAAACCCGCTCGGATCGCCTTCGCCGCTGTCGGCGGGCGGCAAGGTCCTCGCGGGTGCCGGCGTGGCCAGGTAGGAGATGCTCTCGTCGAAGCCGCCCGGCGTGTAGAAGTTCAGCGCCCGCGCGGTCTCGGAGGAGACCTGGAAGGCGTGCAGCGTCCCACGCGGGATCCACACGGAGGCCCCGTCCGAGGCGAGGATCGTCTGCTGCTCGTCGCCGGCGCCGACGACGTACTCCACCTCGCCTTCGATGATGAAGAATCCCTCGTCGTAGCGCTCGTGGATGTGCGGCGGCGGGCCGGAGCCCTTGGCCATCAGCTGATCCATCATCGTGAGCTCGCCGGCGGTCTGCGCCGCGGAGAGCACGACGTTCCACAGCACGCCGACGAGCCAGTAGGCGGGGGCCTCGTCGGCCGGGACGCTGAACGGCGGGAGGTGCGGCGGCAGGGTCATGGGGTTCTCTCCAGCCATTGGTCGAAGGTCAGCACCTGCGGGTGCAGCCGTCTGGTCGCGGCGAAGTCCGCCTGGTAGGCCGGTGGGTGGCTGAACCACTCGAACATCGCCCGCTGGTCGTCGTCGAGCACCTCGGCCGGCAGCGACTCGAACCGGGCCGGCCGTCCCCGCCGCTCGCCGTACGCGGTGGCCATCTGCACGCCCGTGAGCTCGTCGCCGGCGATCTCGAGGGCGCCTCCAGGGATGCGGCCGGGGTCGAGCAGCGCGACGACGGCCACCACCGCGACGTCGGCCGACGCGATCACCTGCAGAGGGACGTCACCGGGCATCGGCAGCCGCAGCACGAGCGTGTCGTCCTCCTCGGTGGGCGGCATGAACCGCGAGAAGTTGTCCATGAAGAACACAGGGCGCACGAACGTCGTCGGCATCCCGAGCTCCAGCAGGCGCTCCTCGACCAGGTGCTTGCTCTCGAAGTGCGGGATCCCCGTGTGGCGCTCGACGCCGCCCACCGACGAGTAGACGACGTGCGGCACGTCGGCGGCCGCGGCGGCTTCGGCCATCGCCCGTCCGTGCTCAATCTCACCCTCCGCGCCGGCCTCGGGGGTCGGCGACGCCATGGCGAAGGCGGCGGCGACCCCGGTGAACGCCGCGCGCAGCGAGGCGTCGTCCGTCAGGTCCGCCCTCGCCAGATCGGCACCGCGGTCGGCGAGGGCCCGGGCCTTCTCCGCCGCGGGGTCGCGCACGAGCGCCCGCACGGGCACCCCCTGCGAGAGCAGACGCCGCGCCACCGCGCCGCCCTGCTCGCCGGTCGCGCCGACCACGGCGATCGGCCGCTCCGTGGTGGGAGCCGGCGGTGGCGGACGGTCAGCGGGGCTCATGACGCGCATCATGACGATCCCGACACAAAGTGCAAGAACCTCTCCACTTATACGGACCGGCTCGGCGCGCCGTCACCCGAGGAGGTAGGGCAGCAGCACCTCCCGCACCGTGCGGTCGACCGTCGCGTGCGTGTACGGGGCGAGCGCCGCTCGCGCGCGGCCGGCGTAGTCGGGCGCGACCCCGTCGAGGCCCGCGCGGATCGCCGCGCCGAGGTCGTCCGAGACGGTCCGCGCGTCGAGCCGGCGGGCGATCGGCAGCGCGGCGTACGGGCCCGGCGCCGGCGTGGTCGCGAGCACGCAGCCGTCCGCGAGCGCCTCGAGCTGGGCGAGGCCATGATCCTCGCGCCGGGGGGCGATGACGAAGACCCGCGCGCGCCGCACGAGGTCCCGGTAGGCCGGGCGCTCGAGCCGGCCGGCGTAGCGGACGCCGGGCTCGTCCGCGCCTGCGAGCCCGGCGACCACGAGCTCCTCCTCGGGGCGCCGGACCGCACGCCAGGCGGCCAGCACACGGTTGAGGCCCTTCTTGCGGGGGTCGGCCGCGTAGGTGACCGCCACGAGGTCTCGCCGCTCTGGGGGGATCAGCGGTCCCGACGGCTCGACGGGGATGGGGACGACGACCGCGGCGGCGTGCGGCCGGGGCACCGTGGCCAGTCCCGCCTCGCTCAGCGGCGCGAGCACGGTGGCCTCGCGCAGGCGCCGCCGCTCGAGCGGGCGCTGCCACACGCCGTGACGGCCCGGCCGGTTGTCCGCGGCGGGCGCGTCGAAGCGGATCGCGCCCCGGCGCGGGCCGAGCAGCGCCGCGGTGACCGTCGAGTACAGGACCGCCCGCGGCGCGTGCGCGGCGAGACCCCGCACCGCCGCCCGTCGCGCCGCCAGCGCCCAGCTCAGGTCGGTCAGCGCGAAGGTGCGGACGTCGCGCGGCCGCGCGGCCGCGACCACCGCCACGGACGCCCCGGCCCGCCGCAGGGCGCCCGCGAGCTCGGCGTCGGCCTCGCGCAGGCCGACCGTCGAGCCGAGCGACACGAGCAGGACGTCGACGGCGCCGGGCACCACCACTAGCGTCTCCCGCCGCCATGCTGACGGGCACGCTGATCAACGTCGGCGCCGTGCTGGCCGGCACGGCGGTCGGCGCGGCGGGCGGCGCGCGCCTCGACGAGCGGCTGCAGGCGCGGGTGCTCTCGAGCCTCGGGCTCGTCACGCTCGTGCTCGGCCTCGACCTCGCACTGGCCTGGGGGCGTCAGGACACGACCGCGCAGACGCCGCTGTACGTCTTCGGCGCCGTCGTGCTCGGCGGCCTGCTCGGAGAGGCGACCGACCTCGAGGGCCGGCTCGAGCGCGCCGGGGACGCCCTGCAGCGGCGCTTCGCCACGCCGGGGGAGACGAGCACCATCGCGGAGGGCTTCGTCACCGCCACCCTGCTGTTCTGCGTCGGCTCCCTCGCCGTGGTCGGCTCGATCCAGGACGGTCTCACCGGCGAGTGGCAGACGCTCGCCTCCAAGGCGCTGCTCGACGGCTTCGCCTCCATCGCGCTCGCCGCGTCGCTCGGCTGGGGCGTGGGCCTCGCCGCCGTCAGCGTGCTCGTCTACCAGGGGGCGATCACGCTCGGCGCCTCGGTCTTCGACGACGTCCTGCAGGGCGAGGCGCTCGCCGCGCTCACGAGCGCCGGCGGCGTGACCATCATCGCCATCGGGCTCAAGCTCCTGCAGCTGCGCGACCTGCGGGTCGCCAACCTCCTCCCGGCGCTCGTCCTCGCGCCGCTGCTCACCGGGCTCGGGCACCTGCTCTAGCTGCATCAGCCGACCGGCTTGGACGCGAAGTCGCCGCCGAAGCCGGGCGTGCGGATCAGGCGGATCGAGCTGACCGGCGACGTGCGGTCGACGTAGAAGCGGGCCGCGTCGCGCTCCTCCACCGCTTCCACGGCCTGGTTCTGGCGCCGCCACGCGAAGGCGACGAGCAGCGCGAAGCCGGCTCCGACGCTCGCCACCTGGGGGACGAAGACCCCGAGCACGCCGGCGGCGACGGTGACCACGAGCAGCAGCCACAGGCGGTTGAGGAGGGTCAGCGCCGGGCGCAGCTCGGGCAGCGTCGTCTGGTACCGGGCGGCCGCCAGCTGACGGGCGATGCTCTCGTGCGCGCGGGGCTCGAGCCGGGCGCCGAGCACGGAGGCGAGGAACCACCAGGCCACGGACACGAGCACGATCACGGGCTCGAGGTCCTGCGCGGCGGCGCGCACGGTGACCGCCGCCAGCAGCGTCGCGGACCCGGCGCTCAGCAGCACGGCTGCGCGCAGGAAGTCCCCGAAGCGCACGGCGGGGCGCTCAGGCGGCCAGCGCCTGCAGGAGCTGGCGGACGCCCGCCGTGCCGTCCACCATGACGTCGGCGGCGGACTCGAGCTCGGGCGGTCCCTCGTCCGAGCGCACGCCGACGCGGACCGCGTGGCGCACGCGCTCCTTCTCGACGAGCTCGTCGAGGCCCCGGAAGGCGTCGATGTCCGTCCGGTCGTCGCCGACGTAGACGGCCGAGGCGAGGTCGGCGTCGCGCAGGAGGCGGACGATGCCCGCCCCCTTGTCGATCCGCACGGGCGGCCGGATCTCGAGGACCTTGCGGCCCCAGTGGGCGACGAAGCCGGCCTCCTCGGCCGCGCGGGCGACCTGCTCGACCGCGTGCTGGGCGCCCTCCTCGTCCGGCACGCCGCGCCAGTGCAGGGCGGCGATCGCCTCCTTGTCCTCGAGTCGCACCCGCAGCCGGCGTAGATCCTCGTCGAGGGCCGAGGCGGTGAACGCCTGCACGCGCCGGGTCCACGACTGCAGCTCCCGGTCGAGCTCGGGCGCGATGGTGCCGGCGCGCAGGATCTCCGAGCCGTGGGAGCCGAGGTAGGCGATGGAGCCCAGCGACACGATCCGCCGCGCGTCGGTCGCCCGCCGGCCGGAGACGCAGGCGACGATGCCGTAGCGCTTGGCGACCTCGATCAACGGTCGCCGGGTCGTCTCGGGCATGTGCGCGTCGTCGGGCTGCTCGACGATCGGCGCCAGGACGCCGTCGACGTCGAGCAGCACGGCGGCGCTCTCGGGGTCATCGATCAGCGGCTGCAGGAGCGTTTCGAGCGTCGGGGCCTCGTGCACGCTGCGCAGTATGCCCGGCTCGGCCCGTCGCAGGCCGACGGCGGACGTGCAGAACGAGGAGCGGCGCGCGGTGAAGCGGGACCTCTTTGCACTCCGGGCAGGGCACGCTTGCTGATCCGGGTCGCGACGGGGTACTCCTCGGCTGTGTCCGACCAGCCGCCCTCGCCCGTCGCCGATCAGCCCCCCCTGCACGTCTTCGTCGAGATCCCGAAGGGATCGCGCAACAAGTACGAGTGGGACCCGGAGCTGCAGGCCATCAAGCTCGACCGCTACCTGTTCTCCTCCGTCGTGTACCCGACGGACTACGGCTTCGTGCCCGACACGGCCGCGGCCGACGGTGATCCGCTGGACGCGCTGGTCTGCGTGACGGACGCGACCTTCCCCGGCTGCGTCGTCGAGGTCAACGTGGTCGGGATGCTGCGGATGAGCGACGACGCGGGCCAGGACGACAAGATCGTCTGCGTCGCGCTGCACGACCCGAACTGGGGTGACGTGGAGACGCTTCCCGACCAGCTCATCTCGGAGATCGAGCACTTCTTCTCGATCTACAAGCAGCCGGAGGGCAAGGACGTCGAGATCACCGGCTGGTACGGCGTCGAGGAGGCGCTGGCGGAGATCGAGTCCTGCCGGGCGCGCTGGCGCGAGGAGCGCGAGGACTGACCGAGGAGCACCCACGGGGGCCCGCCCGCGGCCGACACGGCTGCTTGCCCGCCCCGCCGACGTGGCGCGCGCCCTCTGCGACCCCTAGCGCTCCTCGTCGGCGTCGCCCGGCCAGCGGCCCGTGCGGCTGTACTGCTCGCGGGCGGCCTGCTCGCGCTCGCGGTCGCCGCGGCTGATGACCGACAGGCGCGCCATGCCGTTGAAGATCCACACGATCAGGGCGATGCCGAGAAGCATCACGCCGATGCCGCCGTTGTACTCCCCGCCGAGCAGGAGGAAGACGACGCCCGCGGCGGCGAGCAGCACGGGCAGGCCCCACCGGAGGATCCGGATCATGACGGGAGGGTAGATCGACCCGGATGGCCTGGTTCGACGGGTTCGACGAGCGCGACGTCGACGTCGCCCGCGGCACGGTGCACGTGCGCACGGCGGGCAGCGGGCCGCCCCTGTTGCTGCTGCACGGCTATCCGCAGACGCACCTCATGTGGCGCGACGTCGCGCCGGCGCTGGCCGAGCGCTTCAGCGTCGTGGCAGCCGACCTCCCGGGATACGGCGGCAGCCTGCGTCCCCCGACCGCCCCCGACCACGCGCCGCACGCCAAGCGGGCCCTGGCGAGCGACCTGGTGGAGGCCATGGGCGTGCTCGGGCACGGCGCCTTCGCGGTCGCCGGCCACGACCGCGGCGGCCGGGTCGCCTACCGCATGGCCCTCGACCATCCTGAGCGCGTCCGGCGGCTCGCCGTGCTGGACATCGTCCCGACGGCCGAGGTCTGGGACCGCATGGGCGCCGCCGCGGCGCTCGGGTACTGGCACTGGCCCTTCCTCGCGCAGCCCGGGCCGCTGCCCGAGGCCCTGATCCTCGGCGCGCCGGACGCGTTCTTCGACGCCGGCGGCGCGCTCGGGCTGTCCGGGCCGCCCGACGTCCTCGCCACCTGGCGTGCGACGTTCGACGACCCCGCGGCCGTGCACGCCTTCTGCGAGGACTACCGGGCCGGGGCGTCGATCGATCGCGAGCACGACCGCGCGGACCAGGCGGCGGGCCGCCGCGTCCGCGCCCCGCTGCTCGCGCTCTGGGGTACGCGCGGCGCGCTGGACGCCTGGTACGACGTGCTCGAGGTGTGGCGGGGCTGGGCCGACGACGTGTCCGGCCACGCCGTCGAGGCCTCGCACTTCCTCGTCGAGGACCGCCCGGTGGAGGTCGCGGCCGAGCTGGCCGCCTTCCTCAGCCCTCGCCCCTGAAGCCCATCGCCGTCCGGCTGAGCTCGTGCGAGCTGATCACCCGGTCGATGAGCCCGTATTCGAGGGCCTGTTCGGGCGTGAAGAAGCGGTCGCGGTCCATGTCGTCGTGGACCCGCTCGACGTCCTGGCCCGTGTGCCGCGCGTAGATCTCGTCCAGGTGGCGGCGCAGCTCGAGCGCCTCCTGGGCGTGGATCTCGATGTCGGAGGCCTGGCCCTGGAAGCCGCCGGAGGGCTGGTGGATGAGGATGCGGCTGTTGGGCAGCGCCATGCGCTTGCCCGGCGCGCCGCCCGTGAGCAGCAGGGAGCCCATGCTCATGGCCACGCCGAAGCAGATCGTCTGCACGTCGGGCTTGATGAACTGCATGGTGTCGTAGATCGCCAGCCCGCTGTAGACGACGCCGCCGGGCGAGTTGATGTAGAGCGACACGTCCTTGTCCGGGTCCTCGCTCTCGAGGTGCAGCAGCTGGGCGACGACGAGGTTCGCGACCTGGTCGTCGACGGGCGTGCCGAGGAAGACGATGCGCTCGTTGAGCAGGCGGGAGTAGATGTCGAACGAGCGCTCACCGCGCGCGCTCTGCTCGACGACCATGGGAACCAGGGGCACTAGGCTTCCTTCCATTGACAACGACAAGGTTGTCGTCCCTACCATAGCAACCAGTCGGTTGTCATCAGCCCGAGAGGAGCCCGTCGTGTCGGCACGCCGCGAGATCGAGGTCGAGGCCACCCCCGAAGAGGTCTGGGACGCCGTCGCCACCGAGGCCGGTCGCGACGCGTGGCTCGGCGACGAGGGGGCCGACGTCTGGGTCGAGACGGTCGAGGCGCCGCACCGGCTCGTGTGGTGGTGGGGCGAGAGCCGCGTCGAGATCCTCGTCGTCGCCGCGCCCGCCGGGGCGCGGGTGGTCGTCACGGAGAGCGTGCCGGCCTTCCCGCTCACGGCGCTCGCCGCCGGCCTGTCGGCGGTGGCCGTCGGGTGAGTCCGGGCGCCGATCCGGGTCCCGTCTTCGCCGCGCTGGCCGATCCGACCCGGCGCGCGATCGTCGATGCGCTCCTGCGCGACGGCACGACGAGCGTCCCGACGCTCACCGCCGACCTGCCCATCACTCGCCAGGCGGTCGCCAAGCACCTCGCCACCCTCGGCGAGGCCGGCCTCGTGACGCGGGCGCGGGCCCCGGGGCGCGAGGTCCGCTACGCCCTGCGGCCGGGCGCGCTGCGTCCGGCCGCGACCTGGATCGACCAGGCCGAGCGCGCCTGGGAGAACCGCCTGGAGCGGCTCAAGGCCGTGGTGGAGCGGCGCTAGCTAGGCATGAGCGCGTCGGCACAGGTCGGCGAGCTCGCGGTTGAAGCGCTCGGGCTCCTCCAGGTGCGGCACGTGCCCGACGCCGTCGTACCAGGACGCCACGGCCGTCGGGCAGATGTCGAGGATGTGCTCGGCCATGGCGGGCAGCGCGACGGTGTCGGCCCGGCCGTGGCTGAGGAGCAGCGGCACCCGCAGCGCGCCGAGCACGTCGTCGTAGTCGAGCTCACGGACGCCGAGGTTCGCTCGCACCCGCGGATGCACCATGACGTTCCAGCACACGGCCGTTTCGAGGTCGTCGGCCGAGACCGGCTTCCGGATGCAGGTGTGGACGAACGAGCGCATCGCCGCGATGTTCGTCGGCACGTCGTCCGCGGTCGCGCCCGCGAAGTGGTCGAGGAAGCCGGGGCCGATGAACCTGCCGAAGGCGGCCGGGCCGAGCTTGTCGGCGCCACCGGAGAGGTTGATCGCCGCGGTGCGGTCCTGCCCGTGGGCGCGGAGATAATCGCCGATGGCGAAGGCGCCGTAGGACCAGCCCACAAGCACGCTCCGCCCGAGGTGCAGGTGGTCGAGGATCGCCGCGACGTCGTCGGCCCAGAGCCGCCCGTCGGCGTAGTGCTCGGTGTCGAGCGGCGCCTCGGACATGCCGTGACCCCGCAGGTCGCACGCGACGAGCCGGAACTCGTCGGCCAACGCGCTCTCATATTGCTTTGCCCAGCACATGTGGCTCTGCGACCACCCGTGGAGGAACAGGACCGGCGGACCGTCCGCCCGGCCCCACTCGCGGACATGCAACTGCAGCCCCCCGCCGCCCCTGACGGTGTGCGTCTGCGCTGAACCGCTCGCCATCGTCGCCATGGCTCGCCTCCGGTTGATCGGTCGCGCCACGCCGGTCGGATCACCGTCCGTGGCACTCGGCTGTCTCACTGAGCGGACGTTACGGCGAGTGGTCCGCGCTGCCATCGGTGCTACCACCCAACTCTCCAGGCGCGGCCTGGCGGCGTGCACGCGCCGCCTCCGAGAACCGCACCGCGGCCGCCGTCCTTCCGGCCTTGCCGGAGACGCGGAGCTTCACGTAGGTGTTCGCGAGGTGCCGCTCGACCGTGCGGACGCTCAGACACAGACGGAGAGCTATCGCCTTGTTGGTCAGGCCGGCCGCCACGAGCTCCAACACGTCGAGCTCCCGCGCGCTCAGGGTTCCCACGTCGGCGCCGGCAGCAGCCGCCTCCGTCCTCAAGAAGCCCCGCAGCTCCTCGACGAACACGCGCCACGCCGGCTCGTGTGCGAGCAGGATGTGATTCGGCGACCCCAGCACGACGAACCTGGCCCCCGGGATGCCGGCTGCGAGCAGACGCCCTTCCTCGATCGGGACGACCCGATCCTCCCTCGCGTGCATGGCGAGCGTCGGCACGGTCACCTGCGGCGCGAAGGTCGTGACGTCGATCTCATTGCGTGCCGCATAGATCGCCGCCGCGCTCGCGGCGGGCGTTGACCGTCGCAGCAGCTCGTCGTACCACGTCATCTGTTCCGCCGTGCCCTCCGGCAGGAACAGCATGCTGAACAGATGACGAAACGTCGGGTCCGCGGCCCCCCAGCCCGCCCGGATCGCCGAGATCATCGCGTCGGCCTGTCTGCGCTGCTCCGGCCCGCGCCACGACCGCCCGCGCGCGTAGCCGCCGTACAGCACAAGCCGGCTGACCCGCTCAGGATGCCGTGCCGCGTACACGACCGCCACCGCCGCGCCCTGCGAAACACCCAGGAGCACGAAGCGGTCGAGGTCCGCGGCACCGACAACAGCCTCGAGGTCGCCGACCCAGGTCTCGATGGAGAGCTCGCCGAGCACGCGATCCGACATTCCGCACCCACGCTCGTCGTAGCGCACCAGCGTGTGCCCGTCGCCCAACTCGGCCAGCCAGTGGCGCCACACCGGACTTTCCCAGTCGAACTCCAGATCCGTCAACCAGGTCGCGACACGGACCATCGGCGGTCCGCGGCCATGGTGCGCGTACGCGAGACGCACCCCATCCCCGGCAGTGCAGAAGCGAACCTGTTGCGCCACGACCTACCGACCATAAACGCCATGCGACGCCCATACCAGGGCGTACGACGCGAGCTCGGCTCGGCGAGCCTCCGGGCCTCGGACCGCTAGCCGCCCTCGTCGAGCGCGCGCGCGAGCCGCCACGCCGACGGAATGACGACCCCGGCGACGGCGGCCTTGACGAGGCCGCCGACGATGAACGGCGTGAACCCGAGCGCGAGGCCGTCGGCGAGGGAGAGGTTCGCGACGGCCATGAGCCACGGCACGCCGATCACGAACACCGCGAGCTGCCCGGCCGCGTAGGTGGCCACGGCGAGCAGAGGCCGGCGGTCGGCGCCGTGCTCGGCGGCGCGGCCGACGAGCCACGCGGCGACGACGAAGCCGACGATGTAGCCGCCCGTCGGGCCGAGGACGACGTGCGCGCCGTGCTCGCCGCCGGCGTAGAAGGGCAGCAGCAGGCCGAGCGCCGCGTAGGTCACGAGGGCCAGGGCGCCCCGGCGCGCCCCGAGCGCGGCGCCGACGATGACGACCGCGAGCGTCTGGCCCGAGATCGGGACGGGCGAGCCGGGGACGGGGAACTCGATCTGGGCGAACAGGGCGACGAGCAGGGCGCCGCCGAGCACGAGCGCGGCGTCGCGCACGCGGGCGCCCGGGAGGGCGTCGGCGAGGACGAGGCGGCGGGGTGCGGCGGAAGCGGCGGTCACGGGGCTCCTGGACGTGGCGTTCAGCCGGGACCCTAACCAGCGGCGACCTCGGTGGGGTGCGTGGGAAGGATCCTCGCCGTCCGGCGTCTGGAGGGGCATGTCCTCCTCGCGCCTCAAACTCGCTGCTGCCGCCGCCGGCTGCACGCTCCTGCTCGCCTCCTGCGGCGGGGGGTACGGCTCGGGCGGCGGCTCGGCCTCCGCGTCCAAGCCCAAGAGCACCCCCGCCGCCGGGAGCGGCGCGACGCTGAAGCTCGACGCCTCGGAGGCGGGCGGCGGCCTCTCGTTCTCGACCAAGCGGCTGAGCGCGAAGGCCGGCACGGTGACCCTCGACATGACCAACCCGTCCGGCAACAGCATGGAGCACGCCATCGCCCTGAGGGGCAGCGGCGTCAACGTGAGCGGCAAGACCGTCGCGCCCGGCGCCGACTCCACCCTGACGGCGAAGCTCAAGCCCGGGACCTACACCTTCTTCTGCCCGGTCCCCGGCCACGAGGCCGCCGGGATGCGGGGCACGCTCACCGTCGGCTAGCCACGTGTCGGCTGCCACTATCGTCGCCCCCATGGACGAGGGGGTCCGGCGGCTCGACGCGAACCGGCTCGGCGATCACGTCGACCGGCTCTACCGGGCCGCCTGGGCGTTGTGCGGCAACCGCGAGGACGCCGAGGACCTCGTGCAGGAGACCTACGCGCGGGTGCTCGCCCGGCCCCGCTTCGTCCGCCACGACGACGACCTGGGCTACCTCGTGCGCGCGCTGCGCAACGCCTACGTGAGCCGCCGGCGCGCGGCGGACCGGCGCCCACGGCTCGTCGCCATGGAGGCGGCGGGCGAGCCGGGCGACGACCGGCCGCAGGCGCGCCCGGAGCGCGCAATCGAGGTCGACGAGCTGTTCGGGGCCATCGCCGGGCTGCCCGACCTCTACCGCGAGGCGCTCGTGGCCGTCGACGTCGCCGGCCTGAGCTACGCGGAGGCAGCTCGCGCGCTGCGCACCCGGGAGGCGACGATCACGTCGCGCCTGCATCGCGCCCGCAGCCGGGTCGCGAAGATCCTGTCGGCCGAGGGAGCGACGGCATGAGCGACCGGCGCGAGCCCGGGGCGGACTGGATCGCCGACGTGGCGGCGACGGCCGCCGCGCCGGCCGGATTGCGAGCGCGCGTCGAGGACTCGCGCGGCGCGGCGGTGAAGCGGCGCCGGCGCGCGACCGGCGCCGCCGCCGCGGTCACGGCGGTGCTCGTGTCGGCCCTCGCCGCGCTGCTGGCCGGCCCGCTCGGCACGCAGACGACCGTCGCGGACGCCGCCGTCGCCGCTCTCCGGGCGCCGCAGGCCCCGGCCGTCGCCGACCCCTACCCCGGCGCCACGGGCGGCTGGCGCGCCACGAGCGCCGGTCGCGCCCGCGTCGACGGGCACCGCGCGGTGACCGCCGGCTACGCGCGCGGCAGGCTGCGCGCCCGGTACCTCGTGGTGTCCGGCAGCCGGCTGGCGATCCCCGACGGCGCCCGGCGCCTGCAGGTCGGCAACCGCCGCTACGTGCTGCTGCGCCGCGGCGACGTCAACATCGTGGCCTGGCGGCGGCCCGGCGCCGACTGCGTCGTGGTCTCGCGGGACGCGTCCACGGCGGGGCTCCTGGAGCTCGCCGCCGGGCGGTAGCCGGGCCGCCGGAGACCGTGTCGTGCACCGACGCAGCGGGTCCGGTAGGCTCCACGTAGCGTTTGTCACAAGCGGAGGGGAGTCGTGGTGCGGGTCAAGGACGGGATGAACGACATCGTCGTGACGGTGGGGCCGTCCCACACGCTGCGGCAGGCGGCGGAGCGGATGACCGACCACCAGGTGGGGGCGGCGGTCGTCGTCGACGCCGAGATGCCGGCTCCGGGCATCCTCACCGAGCGCGACATCCTCTGCGCGACGGGGCGCGGCCAGGACGTCGACACGGAGCTCGTGGCCGACCACCTGACCGCCGAGCTCGTCTACGCCGCCCGCGACTGGTCGCTCGAGCAGGCGGCGGAGCAGATGGTGCGGGGCGGCTTCCGCCACGTCGTCGTGCTCGACGGCTCCGACGTCGCCGGCATCCTCTCCATGCGCGACATCGTGCGGGCGTGGACCGCGGAGGGTGCCACCAGCGACATGGGTTGAGGGCGGGACGAGCGGCGGGGCGTCAACAAGTTCAAGACCGGCGCGCCGCGAGCCGATGTAGCCGATGATTCGGCGTCACCATCCCCGGCAGGAGGAGAAGCACATGACGGACCTGCTCACGCTCGAGCTGGTCGACCGCGACGGGGCTTTGCGAGAAGCCCACGAACGCGGCACGACCGGTACCCGGGCGGATCTGTTCCGCAAGGCCGTCGTCGGCGGCGGCACCCTGATGGGCGGCGGGCTCATCATCGGTGGCCTGCCGACGGTCGCCCTCGGCAAGCCGTCGGCCTCCCAGGACGTCGCGATCCTGAACTTCGCGCTGCTCCTGGAGTACCTGGAATCGAGCTTCTACGTCGAGGCGGTGCAGCGGGGCGCCCTGAGCGGCGAGACCCTCACGTTCGCCAAGATCGTGCGCGACCACGAGCTCGCCCACGTCGACTACCTCAAGAAGGCGCTGGGCTCCAAGGCGATGGCCAAGCCGGGGTTCGACTTCAAGAACACCACGGCCGACCAGGCGACCTTCCAGGCCACGGCGGTCACGCTCGAGGACACCGGCGTGGCCGCCTACGACGGCCAGGGCGCGAACCTCACGAAGAAGACCCTGGCCGCCGCGGCGCAGATCGTCTCCGTCGAGGCCCGGCACGCCGCATGGATGCGCCGCATCGTCGGCAAGCCGAAGTACGGCGGCAAGGCGAAGAACTACCCGGCTCCGAAGGTCCTCCAGCCGGCGCTCAGCAAGGCGGCCGTCACGAAGGCCGTCAACGCGACCGGCTTCATCAAGGGCTAGCGCGAGATGACGAATCGACAGGAGTCAGTGCCGATGAGCGAGACGCTCACGCTCGAGCAGGTCGACGCCGACGGCGCGATCCGCGAGACGATGGAGGCCGCGGCGGGGGACACCCGGGCGCACTTCCTCGCCAAGGCCGGGCTGTTCGGCGGCGGAATGTTCGGTGCCGGGGCGCTGCTGGGCCTCGCGCCCGACAGCGCGCTCGCCGCCAGCAAGGGCGACGTGGCGATCCTCAACTTCGCCCTCACCCTCGAGTACCTCGAGGCGGCCTTCTACCGCGAGGCGCGGCGCATGGGGGCGCTCCACGGGGAGTTCGCGCTCTTCGCCAAGGTCGCGGGCGGCCATGAGAACCTCCACGTGTCCGCGTTGCGCAAGGCGCTCGGCAGCAAGGCCGTCAAGTCGCCGAAGTTCAACTTCCGCGGCACCACCGAGAGCGCCTCGGCGTTCGCGAAGACCGCGCAGACGCTGGAGGACACGGGCGTCGCCGCCTACAAGGGGCAGGCGCCGAAGATCAAGTCCGACGCATACCTCGGATCGGCGCTGGCCATCCACGCGGTGGAGGCTCGGCACGCGGCGTGGATCCGCGACCTCCGCGGCGTCAACCCGGCGCCGACGGCGTTCGACCAGCCCAAGAGCAAGCGCGCCGTACTCGCCGCGGTGAAGGGCACGAACTTCATCGTCGCGCCCAAGCGCCGCTCGGCGCCGGCGGCGAGGCCGCGGTTCACGGGCTGAGGCGCGCTGCCGTCCTGGCGGCGCTCACGTCGCTCACCGCGGCCGCGCCGGCGGCCGCGGCGGACGGCGCCGCGCCGTTCCCCCTCTCCAACCCGGCCGCCGGGCTGTCGCGGTGGGCCTACGTCGACCACCCCACGACCGCGCGCCGCGAGCCGGTGGCGGGCGCGGAGAGGATCACCCGGCTGGGACGCTCGACGCCCGAGCGCACGCCGAACCTCGTGCTCGTGCTCGAGCGCGCGGAGGTCGACGGGCGGCTGTGGGTGCGCGTCGAGCTGCCGGTCCTGCCCAACAACACGACGGGCTGGATCCTGCGCGAGCGGCTCGGGCCCTACCACGTCGTGCGCACCCACCTGATCGTCGACACGGCCCGGCTGCGCCTGCGGCTCGAGCGCCGCGGCCGCACCGTGCTGCGCGCGCGCATCGGCGTGGGCCGGCGCCGCTGGCCGACGCCGAAGGGCGAGTTCTTCGTCCGCAGCCGCCTGCGCTCGCTCGACCCGTTCTACGGCCCGATCGCCTTCGGCACCAGCGGGCGCTCGGCGGTGCTCACGGACTGGCCCGGCGGGGGCTTCATCGGCATCCACGGCACGAGCCTGCCCCGGCTGCTGCCCGGCCGCGTCTCCCACGGCTGCGTGCGGCTGCGCAACGCCGACATCCGGCGGCTCGCCCGGCGGATGCCGCTGGGCACCCCGGTCAGCGTCCGCTGATCGCGCAGGCGGAGCGGCGATGGAGTCGAACCATCCAACCGTGGGGCTGCCACGGCCTGCACGTTTTGAAGACGTGATGGGGCACCGGCCCCGCGCCGCTCCACGCCCGAGCCTAGGCTGGGCGCCCGCCGGGTAGTCGCGCCGACGGAGGGTCCGAGGGGAGAGGAGCCGTCGTGCGCAGGAGCATCGCCGTCGCCGTGACCGCCACCGTCGTGGCCTGCCTGGCCGCCGCCGCGCCCGGAGCGGCGCGCGACCGGTCCGCGCCCGGAGCGCCGGGCGCCAAGGGCAGCTGGACGCCCGCCGACAAGCACGGCTTCGGCACGGCCGCGACCCGGGCCAGCCGGGTCTGGTTCACGCTGCGCCAGAAGACGCTGACCGAGGCCTACTGGCCCACCCTCGGCACGCCCGCCATCCGTGACCTCGAGTTCGTCGTCGTCGACCGCGGCAAGGCGACGTTCGAGGGCGGGGCGCTGCCCGCGCACGTGCGCGCCCTCGACGCCCGCTCGCTGACCTACCGGCAGGTCGTCACGGCGCGCTCGCGCGCCTGGCGGCTGACCAAGACGATCGTCACCGATCCGGCGCGCGACGCCGTCGACGTGCGCGTGCGGCTCGACTCGCTCAAGGGCCACAAGCTCAAGCTCTTCGCGGTGCTGGACCCCGCCCTGTCGAACTCGCCCGACGACGACACGGGCGGCCGTGACCGCCGGGGGCTCGTGGCCGCCGATCGCCACGGCGCGGTCGCCCTGCGGGCCCTGCACGGGCTGTCAGGGCGCACGAGCGCCTACAGCCACCGTCCGGGCGACCCGCGGCGCCGGCTGCAGCGCCACGGGAGCCTCGGGCCGGTGCGCGCCGCCCGCCGCCCGGGCACCGTCGTCCAGGGCGCGGGCGTCCGGCTCAAGCACGGGACCACGACGCTGAGCCTCGGCTTCGCCCGCCGCCGCACCGGCGCGGCGCGCGTCGCCGCCGCTGCCCTGGCGCGTGGCTTCGCGAGCGCGCAGGGCGCCTACGACGCCGGCTGGCACGCGCACCTGGCCACGCTGCCGCCGCCACCCGCGAGCGTCCCGCCCGACCTCGTCGGCCTCT
The DNA here is from genome assembly GCA_038258425.1 of Solirubrobacterales bacterium. Lineage (GTDB taxonomy): Bacteria > Actinomycetota > Thermoleophilia > Solirubrobacterales > Solirubrobacteraceae > DATLGB01. The sequence goes on from JBBSPV010000004.1 coordinate 34,279, forward strand.
ACGACCGCTCGCTGCTCGTGCTCGCCGCCAGCGAGGACAAGGCGACGCCCGGGGCCGGCGTCGCGTCGCCGTCGATGCCGTGGGCATGGGGCCGGCTGACGATCGACAAGCCGTCCGCGCCGTACCACCTGGTCTGGGCGCGCGACCTCTACCAGGTCGGCACGGCGCTGATCGCCGCGGGGGACCGCGCCGGGGCCCAGCGCGCGCTGGACTTCCTCCTGCGCGTGCAGCAGAAGCCAGACGGCTCCTTCCCGCAGAACTCCGAGACGGACGGCCGGCCGCACTGGACGAGCCTCCAGCTCGACGAGGTCGCCCTGCCCATCGTCCTCGCCTGGCAGCTCGGGCGCGACGACGCGGGAACCTACGAACACCTCAAGCGGGCGGCGGACTTCATCCTGCGCAAGGGTCCGAAGACCGAGCAGGAGCGCTGGGAGAACCAGGAGGGCTGGTCGCCGGGCACCATCGCGGCCGAGATCGCCGGCCTCGTCTGCGCCGCCGACCTCGCCCGCCGCAACGGCGACCCGGCGAGCGCGGCGCGCTGGGAGGCCACCGCCGATCGCTGGCAGCGCAAGGTGCAGGCCTGGACGGCGACGCCCAACGGCCCGTACTCCCCGCGCCCGTACTACCTGCGCCTGACCAAGGACAAGCACCCCGACCGCGCCACGCGCTACGCGATCGGCGACGGCGGCCCGTCCCGGGCCGACCAGCGCCGCGTGGTGGATCCGAGCTTCCTCGAGCTGGTGCGCCTCGGGGTCAAGCGCTGGGACGATCCCGTCGTCCGCAACTCGGTCGCCGTGGTCGACGAGCGGCTCGGCGCGCCCACCGTGAACGGCATGTTCTGGCACCGCTTCACCTACGACGGCTACGGCGAGACGCGCCGCGGCGCCGGGTGGGGGCTGACCGACGACGACACGTTCCGGACGGTCGGCCGCGCCTGGCCGATCTTCGCCGGCGAGCGCGGCGAGTACGAGCTGCTGGCCGGGCGGCCGGCGGCCGGCCGGCTGCGCGCGATGGCCAACGCCGCCAACGACGGGGGCCTGCTGCCCGAGCAGGTGTGGGACGGCCAGCCGCCCACGGGCCGCAACGGCTTCCACGACGGCGAGGGCACCCGCTCGGCCACGCCACTGGCGTGGACGCACGCGCAGTTCGTGCGTCTGGCCTGGTCCCTGCAGGCGGGGACGCCGGTCGAGCGGCCGGCGGTCGTCGCCCGGCGCTACGCGGGCGGCTGAGCGGGATCGGCCTCAGCAGGCGCTGTGCGCGAGGGGCGGCCCGGTGCGGACCGACGAGCCGCAGGCGGCCGGGAAGCGCGACACGACCCGCACGTGCGCACGGGCCCGGCGCCGGGCGAGCCCGGCCGCGCGCGCGCTGGCGACGTTCGTCAGCTTCCCGAGCCGGCCGGAACGCACGCGGGTCGTGAGCCGCAGGGTCCGCCGGCCGCCCGAGAGCAGCCGGTGGATCGACCAGCAGACCGTGTGCCCGTGGCGGCCCGCGCCCTTGGCGCTCAGCAGCTTCAGCCGGCCGGGCAGCCGGTCGCAGACCCGCACGCGCCTGGCCGGAGCCCCGCCCTTCGGCACCCGGACGACGAGCGTCCAGCGCACGCGCGTGCCCCGCCGCGCCGTCAGGCGGTTGGCGCGCTTGGTCACCTGCAGGCGCCGCGGCGCGGCGGCGACCCGCCGGCTCGACGACGACGTCTTCACCGCGTAGCCCGGGGCCCGCACGGTGGTCCGGAAGCGCAGCGTGCCCTTGCCGGACGGGCGCACGCGGACCTTCACGATGACCGTCTCGCCGGGCTCGAGGCGCCCGATCCGGCAGACGACGGGCCGGCCCGCGTTGCAGCTGCCGCGCGTGGTCGTCGCCTCGAGGTCGCCCACGGGCCCGTCCACGTCGACCTGGACCTCGACGCCGTCGACGGCCCCCGGGCCGGGGTTCGAGATCCTCACGGTGTCGGAGACGGTGTCGCCCGCGTCGGGCTTGGCCGGCCTGACCCTCGTGTGCACGTCGAGCGGCAGCGGCGGCGGCACGCGGACGGCCAGGCTCACCGGGTTGCTCTCCTGGCGCAGCTGGACCCCGCTCGTCTGGGCGCGGCCGATGGCCGTGGCGACGTTCGTGATCACCTGCCCGTCGGTGACGCCGGCGTCGATCGTCGCGTCGAAGGAGACGCTGCGGCTCGCGCCGGGGGCCACGGTGCCCACCGCGAGGCCGGCGGGGGTCCCGGGCACGGCCGTCGTGCCCGGCGGCGCGACGTCGGCCACGGCGACGGCCGCGGCGCTGTCCTGCCCGGAGTTGCGGACGGTGATCGTGTAGCGCAGCGTGTCGCCCGGCTCGTTCGGGCCACCCGGCCGCGTGAGGTTCTCCACGCGCTTGGACACGTCCAGCTCGGGAGCGAAGAGGTCGGTGGCCAGGGTCACGACCTGGGTGAAGAACTGCTCGACGTTCGTCGTCTCGGCGAGGGTCAGGCTCGTCGCGCCGTTGGGGATGATGCCGTCCGCGCCGAGCCGGTCGAGGTCGAAGCCCAGCTCGTTCTCATAGCTCGGCGCCTTGCCCGCGACGCGCACGCCCCGGTCGGCGATCGTCGAGTTGAACACGTTGTTGGCCGGGTTCTCCGCGTCGGAGAGCGGCGTGCCGTTGACCGTCAGCTGGTCGCCGGGCGAGCCGCGGTCGCCCTCGTAGGCGACGATCCCGACGGTGCTGCGCACCGGGCCGGACAGCGGGGTCACGAAGCCGGCGACCGGCAGGGACAGGGTGCGCTCGGTGATCGGGTTCTGCTGGAGCGTCGCGAGGCCGTCGTAGACCGTGAGGTTGCGCACGGGGGCGTTCGGGTCGCGGTAGGCGACGACGAGCGCCCAGCCGGCGTAGCGGTCGAGGCCGGTGCCGCTCTGGACGTTGGCGGTGGTGTAGACGCCGGCGCCCGCGGCGCGCACGATCCCCGTGACGTCGGCGAAGCCCGCGTAGGCGGCCGCGACGCCCGTGTCGGCGGTCGAGGCGGTGATCGTCCGGTATCCGGCGCCCGGGGTCCGCAGGGCGAGGGTGCTGCGCGCGGCGGCGTTCGGGGCGGCCGCCCCGCCCGGGCCCGCCGAGGTGCGACCGCCGTAGTACAGGCCCGCGTAGAGCACCGTGGCGCCGGCGGGCAGCGCCAGGGTCGCCGAGGAGGAGTTGAAGGTCGACGCGTTGCCGTCCACGTCGACGAACCCCATGTTGAACGTGTTGTTGTTCGCCACGCCGCCGGCCTGGGCGGCCGCGCAGCCCACCTCCGCCGCCTGACAGGTCTCCAGCGTGTTGCCGGCCTGGACGACGTCGCCCGTGTCGTTGACGGCGAAGCGCTGGACGAAGGGCAGGTTGATCGCCGCTCCCGCCGGCGCCGCGCAGACGCCGAGGATCAACAGGACCAGCAGGAGGAGGCGGCGCGGCGGCGACACGAGGCGGCGCGAGCCTAGTCCAGCAAGGCACGGGAGTCCAGCGCGCGACCGCGCCTACAGACCGTGCTCCAACGCGTCCTTGACCGTCGCGTCGAGCGCGTTGAGGCGATGCAGGGCGGCCGCCTCCGGGCAGCCGAAGCGCCGGCCGTGGGCGGCGTCCGGGCCGTGGTGGGTGAGCACGCAGTGCTCGAGGGCGAGCCGGCGCGCGCCGCCGACCGCCTCCAGCCGCGGTGCCAGCAGGCGCAGCCCGAGGGCGACGTGGCCGAGCAGCCGTCCCTCGTCGGAGAGGCCGATCTCCGCTCGGTAGGTGAACTCGCGGACCTTCCCGAGGTCGTGCACGAGCGCGGCGCAGATGAGCAGGTCGGAGTCCAGCCGCGGGTGCAGCACGCACGTCTCGACGGCGAGCGTGCCGACGGCCACCGTGTGCTCGAGCAGGCCCCCGAGGTAGGCGTGGTGGCCGGCGCGCGTGCACGGCGCGCGCCGCAGGGCGGTGCGCAGCGCGGCGTCACCGAGGATGCCTTCAAGCAGCCCTCGCAGCGCGCGGTCGTGCACCTCGCGCACGAGGTGCTCGAAGAAGCCGTCGAGCTCGTCGAGGTCGCGGTAGGCGACGGGCAGGAAGGCCGCCGGGTCGGCATCCGGCGCGGGCTCGACGGCGGCCACGTCGAGCTGCAGCGCGTCGCGGAAGCGCTCCACCCGGCCGCGCACCCGGACGACGTCGCCGCGCTCGAAGCGGCCGGCGAGGACGTCCGCGTCCCGGAAGGCACGACCGGCCAGCGCGCCGCCGGCGTCGCGGAACTCGAGCGCGAGGTACGGCGAGCCCGATCGCGCCAGCAGGCGCTCCTTGCGGACGCAGGCGAGCACGAGGTCGACCTCCTCACCGGCCCGCAACGCGGTCAGGCCGGCGGGCGCGGGCGGCGGTGTGAGCGCTCCTGAGGCCACGGACCCATCATGTACGGTGGTCCGGATGCAGCCCCTGCGCTGGGAACGCCGTCCCGACGGCCTGCGCGCCCCGGCGCTGGTCGCGGCCTTCGAGGGGTGGAACGACGCGGGGGACGCCGCGTCCTCGGCGCTCGCCTACATCGGCGGCGCGCTCGGCGCCGAGCGCTTCGCGACGATCGACCCCGAGGACTTCTACGACTTCCAGGCCACGCGGCCGAACGTCTCCTTCGTGGACGGGATCAGCCGCGAGGTGCAGTGGCCGGAGGTCGACGTGTCGGCCGCCACGGCGCCCGGCGCCCCGCGCGACCTCGTGCTCGTCTCGGGCCACGAGCCCTCGTACCGCTGGCGCACGTTCTGCGACACGGTGCTCGACCTCGCCGAGGCGCTTGGCGTGCAGTCGGTGATCACGCTCGGCTCCCTGCTCGCGGACGTCCCGCACTCGCGCCCGACGTCGATCACCGGCCTCGCGAGCGACGAGGCGCTGATCGAGCGCGTCGGGCTCACCCAGTCCTCCTACTCCGGCCCGACGGGCATCACCGGGGTCCTGCACGACGCGTGCCAGCGCCGCGGAATCCCCTCCGTCTCCCTGTGGGCCGCGGTGCCGCACTACGTCGCGGTGTCGCCGAACCCGAAGGGCGCGCTCGCGCTCGTGCGCAAGCTCGAGGGCGTCGTCGGCGTCGCCGTGGACGGCACGGACCTCGAGTCCGCCGCGGCCGACTACGAGCGCCAGGTCAACCGGGCCGTCGAGTCCGACCCGGACGTGCAGTCCTTCGTCGAGCGCCTGGAGCGTGCGGCGGCGGCCGAGGACGAGCCGCCCGACCCGGACTCGCTGCCGTCGGGCGACGTGCTCGCGCGCGAGTTCCAGCGCTTCCTGCGCCAGCGCGGGGGCGGCCGCGGGCCGGGCGGCATGGGCGGGCCGGGCCACGGTCCCGGCCCGTCGGGGTGACCGGCGAACGCCGGCTGCTCCTGCTGTTGTCCGTCGCGATGGTCGTCGACACGGCGGCCTACTCGGCGATCACGCCGCTGCTGCCGGACTTCGCCGACCGCTACGGGCTCTCCAAGGCCGCCGCCGGCGTGCTCACGGCCGCCTACCCGTTCGGCACCGTCGTGCTCTCGCTGCCCGCCGCCTGGCTCGTCTCGCGGATCGGCCCGAGGCACGCGACCCTCGGGGCGCTGACCGTGCTCGGGCTGGCGAGCCTCGGCTTCGGGCTGGCGGCCTCCGCGCCAGTGCTCGTGGTCGCGCGGCTGATCCAGGGCATCGGCGCATGCGCGCTGTGGTCGGCCACGCTCGCCTGGACCGTGGCCGCCACGCCGCCCGAGCGCCGGTCGCAGGCGCTCGGCACGGTGGTCGGCGCAGCGATCGCGGGTGCCGTGGGCGGCCCGGTGCTCGGTGCGCTCGGCGACGCCGTCGGCACCCGCGGGGTCTTCGCGATCTTCCTCCTCCTGCCCGCCTGCCTCGTCGTCCTCGTGGCGCGCCAGGCCGGTCCGCCGCCCGGACGGGGCCCCGGCCTGGCGGCGCTGCGCGTGGCGGCTTCGGAGCCGGTGATGCGCGCGGGGGTGTGGCTGATGATCGTGCCCGCCCTGGCCTTCGGCGTCATCTACCTGCTCGTGCCGCTGCGACTCGACGCGCTGGGATTCGGGGCCGCGGCGATCGGTGCGGTGTTCGTCTGCGCGGCCGCGCTGGAGGCCACGATGTCGCCGATCGTCGGCCGGGTGGCGGACCGTCGCGGCGCGGTGGCGCCCGCGCGGGTCGGGCTCGCGGCGGGGGCCGCCGCCGTGGCCCTGCTCGCGCTGCCCGGCGGCGCCGCGCTCGTCGTCGGCGCTGTCGTGGCGGCGGCGGCGCTGCTCGGCATGCTGTGGACGCCGGCCATGACGCTGCTCGCCCAGGGCTCGGCGCGGCGGGGCATCGACCCGGTCTTCGGCTTCGGGCTGGCCAACCTCGCGTGGGGACTCGGGACCGCCGTCGGCGGATCGGGCGGCGGGGCGCTGGCCGGGGCGACGGCGGACGCTGTGCCCCTGCTGGTGCTCGCCGCGGCCGCAGGGGCGACGGCGGTCGCGCTCGGCGTGGCCCGCCCTCAGCGCTCGGCCGCCGGGCAGGCGATCCGGTAGTCGCACATGGAGCACGCCGCCCAGCTCGGCGTCGGCTCGAAGCCCTGGCCCTGGATCCCCTCGCCGACGGCGAGCACCGTGTCCTGGATCCACTCGCGGTCCTCCTCCGAGCGGTCGACCGCGACCTTCTGGTCGTCGAGCACGTAGTAGTAGGCCTGGTGGGCGGCCTCGAGCTGCCACGCCTGCTCGGCGGCCACGGAGTAGAGGGCGAGCTGCACGTCCTCGCGCAGGTCGGCGGCGCGCTTGGGACGACCCGTCTTGTAGTCGATGAGCTCGTAGGCGCCGTCCGCGAGACGGTCGACCCGGTCGACGCGGCCGCGCACGGTGTGCGGGCCGAGCGTGAACGAGAAGCCCTTCTCGAACCAGACGGGCTCGGCGTCCGTGCCCTGGAAGCGCTCGTGGTAGCGGATCAGGGACTGCTCGGCCTTCGTCTGCAGCTGCTTCTCCTGCTCCGAGCCGCCGAAGCCGCCCCGTCGCCAGCCCGCCTCGAGCAGCCCGAGCAGCTCGGGCAGCGAGCGCGAGGCCGTCTCCCCGGCGTGGAAGCGCTCGAGCACCTGGTGCATGAGGATCCCGAAGCGCTGGTTGAGCGTCGGCTCCTGGGGGATCCGGAACACCCGGGCGAACTTGTACTTCAGCGGGCATGTCCGGTAGGTCTCGATGTCGGAGGCGCTGAGCAGCAGCCCGTCGCCCTTGCGCGGGAGGAAGGCTTCCAGCGACGGCTCGGTCCGCTTGGCCACCGCCCGCGCCCGCAGCGCCTCGTCGCGCTCGGCGTCGAGCAGGTACTCGTCGAGCGCCGAGGTCTCGAAGATCTCCCGCTGCTCGGCGGTGACGGCCTGCAGCAGGCGGGCGTTGACCTCGGGCAGCGCCTCCGCGACCGCCTGGCCCGCCCGGGCGCGCTCCATGAGCGCCGAGAGCTTGAGCACCTCGAGGTGGCGCACGACGGCGTGGGAGACGTCGAGGTCGGTGTCGAAGCGCAGCTCCCCGAGCCGGCCGCCGACCTGCGCGATGGTGTGCAGCAGCTCGTCGCGCAACAGCCGGAACGTCGACTGCAGCGTCTCCGCCGGGCCGAAGAGCTCCTCCTCGCGCGCCTCCCACTCGCCGCCGACGGCCGCGCGGGCCTCCTCGGCGAAGGGCGACGGCTGCTGGGCCGCGCCCCGGTCGGTCACGGCCGGGTACGCGAGCACGAGCCGGCGCCGGGCCCGGGTCATCGCCACGTGGAGGAGCCGGCGCTGCTCCGCCACGTGCGCCGCCTTGGTGTCCGCCGGCAGCGCCTCCTCCTTGATCAGGGCGTCGGGGATCGGCTCCAGGCTGCGCCGGCGGGGGCCCGGCATCCGCGCCGCGAACAGGCCGAGCACGTAGACGTGGTCGAACTCGAGCCCGGCGGCGGCGTGCATGGTCATGACCTGGACGCCGCGCGGGCGTTCCGTGGCCAGGGCCTCCTCCTCCCGCAGACCGGCCTCGGCGACCGCGGACACGGCGTGGGCGAAGGCCCGCGCGGTCGCCTGGGGCGAGCGTCGGGCGTAGGTGGCGGCGAGCTCGCCGAACTTCGCGAGGTTCACGAGCCGGTCGGCGACCTCCGCGGTGGCGGCGAAGAGCAGCTGGCGGCGCAGGCCGAGGCGCTCGATCAGCCGGTGCACGAACAGGTCGGGGCGGGTGGAGTCCAGCGCCTGCGAGGCCGAGCGGTAGAGCTTGAGGAAGGCGACGACGTGGTCGCGCGCCTCGGGCGGGATCTGGGGCGACTCGAGCGCCGCGCCGAGGGCGCCGACCATGTCGAGCTTGCGCCGGCGGGCGATCTGCGTCACGCGGGCGAGATCGATGGCGCGCAGCTCGACCGGCGGGCGGGCGAGCGCGCGCACGACGGCGCCCGCGTCGCCGGGATCGACGAGCAGGCGCAGCCAGGCGAGCAGGTCGCGGACCTCCGCGCGCTGGAAGAACGCGGCCGCGCCGGTGAGCCGGTAGGGGACCGCCCGCTCCTCGAGCGCGACGGACACGGCCTGCCCCTCGCTCTTGACGGAGCGCACGAGCACGCACACGTCCTCCGGCGCGACATCCTCGCGCGAGATCAGCCGCTCGACGTCCGCGGCGACCGCCTGGGCCTGGGCGCGTTCGTTGGCGCAGCGCCAGAAGGCGACGTCGCTCGCCGTGTCCTCGGCGGGCGCGAGGACCTTCTCCAGCCGGTCGGCGACGGGCTCGACGACGGCCCGGGCCGCGGCGACGATCGCGGCGCCGGAGCGCTGCGAGCGCTCGAGCCGCACGACGCGGGCGCCGGGCTCGGCCTGGAGGTCGAGGAGGTTCTTGGCGGCGGCGCCGCGGAAGCGGTCGACGGACGAGTCGTCGTCGCCGGCCGCGCACCGCGTGCTGCCCTCCCCGCTCAGCAGCCGCAGCAGCAGGACCTGGGCGTAGCTCGTGTCCTGGAGGTCGTCGACGAGCACGTGCGGGTGGCGCTCGGCCAGCCGGGCGCGCACGTGCGGGCGCTCCCGCACGAGGCGCAGGGCGTGCAGGACGAGGTCGCCGGCGTCGAGGGTGCCGGCCTCGGCGAGCATGCGATCGTGGGTGGCGTAGAGGTCGGCGAACTCGCGCTCGCGCACCGCGCGTGCCCGGCCGGCGTCGTCGTCGCCGGCGAGGGCGGCGGCCCAGGCGGCGTAGTCGGCGGGGGTGATGAGCTCGTCCTTGAGCCGGTCGACGCGCCCGACGATCGAGCCGAGCAGCGCACTCGGATTGCCGCGCAGATCGTGCTGGGCGAGCGGCAGCTCGTCGATGCGCTCGAGGAGCATGGCGAGCCGGTCGGCGGCCGTGACCGGGGTGGCGAACGGGTCGACGCCCGCCTCGCCCGCCTCGTCGCGCAGCAGCCGCGCGCACAGGCCCTGGAAGGTCGTCACGGAGAGCTCCTCGTGGGGGCGGCCGATCGCCGCCTCCACGCGGCCGCGCAGCTCGTCGGCCGCCGCGGCCGTGTGCGTGAGCAGCAGCACGTCCTCGGGAGCGGCGCCGTCGGCCACGAGCCGGGCGAAGCGCTCCACGAGCACGCGCGTCTTGCCCGTGCCGGCCGCAGCGAGCACGAGCAGCGGGCCGCCCGGGTGCGTCACCGCCTCGAGCTGCGCCTGCGTGAGCGGCATGGCGTCAGGGTACGTGCTCGCTGGCATGGCCCCGGGACTCGACGCGGACTGGCTGGGCGCGTCGCGGCGGGCCGCGGATGCCGTCGCCCGGCTGCTCGCCGAGCGGCCGGGCACGCCCGAGCGGGTGACGGAGACCGGCTCGCGCGGGGAGGGGGGCGACCGGACGCTCGTCATCGACGCGGACGCCGAGGCCCTGATCTTGGCCGAGCTCGACGGCCTGCACGCCGCGGGCGCGCGCTTCACGGCGGTCAGCGAGGAGCGCGGCGAGGTCGGCTTCGGCTCGCGCGAGACGCTCGTGATCATCGACCCGCTCGACGGCTCGACGAACGCCAAGCGTGGGCTCGGGCCGCACGCCGTGTCGATCGCGGTCGCCGACGGGCCGACGATGGCCGACGTCGCCTTCGGCTTCGTGCGCGACCTCGCGGCCCGGGAGGAGTTCGTCGCCCGCCGTGCGGAGGGGGCGTGGCTTGACGGCGCCCGCCTGGACCCTGCGCGCCCGGAGCGGCGCAGTCGCGACGGCCGGCTCGAGCTGCTCGGCGTGGAGGCCGCCGACCCGCGGCTGCTGCTCGAGGCCGGGCCCGGGCTGCGCGACGCGGCCTATCGCGTGCGCGCCCTCGGCGCCATGGCCGTCACGCTGTGCCAGGTCGCGGCCGCGCGGCTGGACGGGATGGTCACCCTGCGGCGCTGCCGGGCGGTGGACGTCGCGGCGGGCCAGCTGATCGTTCGCGAGGCCGGCGGCCTGGTGGCGTTCCCGGGCTGTGCCGAGCCGCTCGGTGCCCCGCTCGGGCTCGAGGCGCACTCGCCGCTCGTGGCCGCCCGCACTCCCGCGTCGCTGGACGCCCTGCGAACCGTCGTCCGCGCCTGACCGGCGGCGCCCGCGAGGCCTAGCGTGGAAGGCATGATCGACTGGCGTCTCGCCGACCGGGTGGCCAAGCTCGTGGCCGCCACCACGCCGGCGGAGGAGGGCAGGCGCGACGGCGTGGCCGCCGAGGTCGAGGGCTTCGCCGCTCGCAGCGCCGAGCTCGTCGGGGCCTACACGGGGCTCGACGCCGGCCCGGCCCTCCCGGCCGCCGAGACCGTCGACCGCAGCGGCTGGGCGACCACGAACCTGCGCTCCATGCGCTCCGTGCTCGAGCCGCTCGTGGAACGAGCGGGCTCGGACCTCGGTCCGCTCGGCGAGCCGGTGCGCGCCGTCGCCGGGACGCTGCTCGCCGTCGAGGCCGGCGCGCTCTCCGGCTTCCTCGCCACGCGGGTGCTCGGCCAGTACGAGTTCCCCATCCTCGATCCGGCCGCGGGCGCCCGGCTGCTCTTCGTCGGGCCGAACCTCGCCCAGGCGATTCGCACGCTCAAGGCCGACGAGGCGACGCTCGTGCGCTGGGTCGCCCTGCACGAGACGACGCACGCGCTGCAGTTCGGCGGGGTCCCGTGGCTGCGCGAGCACCTCGCCGGGCGTGTGAGCGACCTGCTGAGCACGACGGACGTCTCGCTGGACCTTCGCAGGCTCGGCAGGCTCCCGGGCGCCGAGGACCTGCGAGCGCTCGTCGAGGCCATCCGCCGCGAGGGGCTCATCACCGTCCTGGCCGGGCCGGAGCGGCGCGAGGCGCTCGACGCCATCCAGGCGACGATGGCGCTGCTCGAGGGCTACGCCGAGCACGTCATGGACGCCGTCGGGGCGCAGGAGCTCGAAGACCTGCCCAAGCTCCGCGAGGGGCTCGAGCGCCGCCGCAAGGAGCGCTCGGGGTTCCTGCGGGTCGTCGAGAAGCTCATCGGCTTCGACCTCAAGCTGCGCCAGTACGAGCAGGGCAAGGCGTTCTGCGACGCCGTGGTCGCCGAAGGCGGCATCGAGGGCCTCAACCACGCGTGGGACGCCCCGGCCTCCCTCCCCACGGTCGGAGAGCTCGACCGGCCCCTGGAGTGGCTCGCGCGCGTCGCGTGAGCCACGTCACTCAACGTTCACACGGGCCGACCGACGGCCCGTCAGGCTTGGCGCTGGGCGGTCGATCCCGACGTGGTGGAGCGAACCGGCGTTCGTGTGCGTAACCGTGGTGGCCGGACGGTTTACAAACAGGTGTTCGCCGGGTATTCCTCATACCGAGCGAGTTACTTCTAACCTTCTGACTCGAGAGGCTGACCGCCACCCCCATGGCCGAGACCACCAAGACCACCTCCAAGACCACGCCGGCCCGCAAGTCCGGCACGACCGCCAAGAAGCGCTCGACGAAGCCGCGCAGCACCGCCTCGCGCACCCGTTCGACCACCGCTTCGGGCACCCGTTCGCGCACGGCGGGCTCCAAGCCGGCCGCCAAGGCGCAGCGCAAGACCACCACGGCTCGCGGCGCCCGCACCCGCGCGCAGAACGAGACCGTGCAGGCCGTCGACGCGCAGACGCGCGCCGCGAAGGCCACGGTCGAGCAGGGCCGCTCCTACGCGGAGCGCGCCGTCCTCGCCTACGTCGGTGGCGTCCTGACCGTCCGCGACAACGTCGTGGAGCTCACGGACACGCTCGTCAAGCGCTACGGCTCGCCCGAGGCGGCCCAGAAGGAGCTCGACAAGGCGCAACGCAGCCTGACGAAGGACGTCCACCGCTTCGAGCGCCGCGGCGTCACCGCCCGCAACCGCTTCGAGCGCGAGGTCCGCAAGACGCGCACCCGCGTCGAGCGTCAGCTGCGCACGCGTCGCCGTGACGTCGAGCAGTCCGTCACCCAGCTGCGCAAGGACGTCGAGAAGCGTGCCAACGTGGTAACGGACCGCGTCGGCTCGCAGATCAAGGAGACCGGCGACCAGGTCAAGTCGCTGGCGTAAGCCGGACCACTTCCCCCGCCGGGCGCCTCTTGGGAGAGGGTGCCGGCCCGGACCGGGGAAAGTCTGCCCGCCTCATACCCCGCGGGCAGATGCAGCACCCTCTCCTCCCTCAACCGTCGAGTCGGCCTTCGGGCCGGCTCGTCGGTCTTTAAGTGACGTCGCGCGAAGCGAGGAGCTTGCGACGAGCGAAGCGCGAAAGCCGGTGGAAGGGCGAAGCCCGGTTTCCGGCCGTGCGGGGAGGACGAAAGCCGGTGGGAGGGCGAAGCCCGGTCTCCGGCCGTGCGGAGAGCGCGAAAGCCGGTGGGAGGGCGAAGCCCGGTCTCCGGCCGTGCGGAGAGCGCGAAAGCCGGTGGGAGGGCGAAGCCCGGTCTCGGGCCGTGCGGTCCCACCGGGGCAAGAGGCGGACGGGCGCCGGGACACGGTCACCGGCCGGCCCTCTGGCCCCGTCGCCGCGGCGGGTTCGCCGAGCCGGGTGCCGCTCCTCCCGTCGTCGCCCGGACGGTACGTTGGGTGTCCGTGCCCGACTTCGCGACCTTCGACGCCCGCGGCTACCGCACGGTCGACGTGCGGGCGGGCTACGGGGCGTGGGTCGGCACGTACGAGGACACGGTGCAGGACGCCATGGACCTCGCGCTGCTCGAGCGGCTGGAGACCGTCGCCTGGTCCGACGCCCGGCGGGTCGCCGACCTCGCCTGCGGGACGGGCCGCACCGGCGCGTGGCTGCGCGGGCACGGCGCCCGCGGGATCGACGGCGTCGACCTCACGCCGGAGATGCTCGAGCGGGCGCGCGAGCGCGGCGCACACGACCGTCTCGTGGAGGCCGACGTCGCCGCCACCGGGCTCGACGGCGGCGCCTACGAGCTCGTGACGGCCTCCCTGGTCGACGAGCACCTGGCCGACCTGGCGCCGCTCTACGCCGAGGCGCGGCGCCTCGCGGCGCCCGGCGCCGCCTTCGTCCTCGCCAGCCTGCACCCGCACTTCATCATGGCCTCCGGCATGCCGACGCACTTCACGACGGCCGCCGGTGAGGACGTCGCGATAACCACCCACGTCCACCTGGTCTCGGACCACGTCGCGGCCGCCCACGCGGCCGGCTGGCGGCTCGCCGAGCTGCGGGAGGCCGTGGTCGACGAGGCGTGGATCGCGCTCAAGCCGGGCTGGGAGCGCTGGCGCCACCACCCGGTCTCCGTCGCGTACGTCTGGCGCTGACGTGCTGCTGCGCCGCGCCGAGCTCGAGGCGATCCGGGCCGGCGAGGCCGACCTCGCCTTCCGGCGCTGGAAGCGGCCGCGGGTACGGGTGGGCACACGGATGCGGACGGCCGTCGGCCTCGTCGAGGTCACGTCGCTGGAGGTCGTCGATCCGTCGGCGATCGGCTCCGGCGAGGCCCGGCGAGCGGGGTTCGGTGCGGTCGCCGACGTCACCGAGCTGCTGGCCCGGCGCCCGGAGGGACGGGTCTATCGGGTCGGCCTGCGCTACGCCGGGCCCGACCCGCGGGTCGCGCGCCGCGCGGACGCCGATCTGAGCGGCGGCCCCGCCGAGGCGCTCGACGAGCGGCTGGACCGCCTCGACGTGGCGTCCCGGCACGGGCCCTGGACGCGCGCAGTCCTCGCGGCGATCGAGGCCGAGCCCGGCCGGCGCGCGCCGGATCTCGCGGCCGCCCAGGGGCGCGACACGGCGCCGGTCAAGCGCGACGTGCGCAAGCTCAAGGAGCTCGGCCTCACGGAGTCCCTGGAGGTCGGCTACCGGCTGTCGCCGCGCGGCGAGGCGTACCTCGCGCACGCCCGCGGCGCTAGTCCGCGGAACTCCTGAGCCGGCGCGATCTGCGATTTAGCCCGCAAGCGCCGCGCGACGGCGCTCGTGCTGGTCGACCATGTCCGGGCACGGTCGGTGCGCACCGGCGGCGGTCGCGCGGCCCTCCGAGCTGAGCCGCATGCGGGCACCCGCCGCCGGGCCCCGCCCCTAGAACCGATCGCCCCAGCCGCTGAGCCCGGTCGCCCCCGGCTCGCGGCCGACCGCCTCCAGCCGGGCGGCCCGGGTCCAGGCCGGGGCACGCGGCCCGGCGGGCGCAGGCGGCGGTGTCGTGTCGCGCAGGAACTGCTCCACGGCGGCGATCACGGCCGCGGCCTCCTCAGGGGAGGCGCGGTGGCCGAGCAGCGTGAGCTTCGGGCGGCGGTTCACGGCGCACATGATGGTCCATCGCCGCCTACCCTGGAGTCATGCCGTCCGAGAATGAGATCCGCGAGGCGCTGAAGGCCGTCATCGACCCCGAGCTGCGCAAGGACATCGTCGAGCTCGACATGGTCCGCTCGATCGACATCCACGCCAACGGCGTCGTCGACGTCATGGTGTCGCTGACGACCGCCGGCTGCCCCATCCGCAACCACTTCCAGGACGCCGTGCGCCAGTCCGTGAGCGCGCTGGACGGCGTTCACGGCGTCAACGTGAGCTTCGACGTCCTCGACGACGGCCAGAAGGCGGCGCTGCAGAAGAAGCTCGGCCGTCCCGGCGGGCTGCCCGACGGCGCCCTCGCCCAGGTCGCCAACGTCATCTGCGTCGGCTCGGGCAAGGGCGGCGTCGGCAAGTCCTCCGTGACGGCCAACCTCGCCATGGCGCTGGCCGCCGAGGGCAAGCAGGTCGGCATCCTCGACGCCGACGTCTGGGGCTACTCCATCCCGCGCATGTTCGGGCTCGGCGCGGACCGGCCGGACGTCTCGGCGGAGCGCAAGATCCTGCCGCCCGTCCAGTACGGCGTGAAGGTCATGTCCATCGGCTTCTTCCTCGACGAGGACGCCGCCGTCGTCTGGCGCGGGCCCATGCTCCACAAGGCCCTCACGCAGTTCCTCGAGGACGTGGCCTGGGGCCAGCTGGACTACCTGCTCGTCGACCTGCCGCCCGGGACCGGCGACGTCTCCATGACGATCGCCCAGTTGCTGCCGCAGGCGAAGTTCCTCATCGTCACGACGCCACAGGCGACGGCCCAGAAGGTCGCGCGCCGGTCGGCCGAGATGGCCGACAAGGTCAACCTCGAGATCGCCGGCGTCGTCGAGAACATGTCCGGGTTCACCACACCGGGCGGCGAGCGCTTCCCGATCTTCGGCGAGGGCGGCGGTCAGGAACTCGCAGACGAGCTCGGCGTGCCCCTGCTGGGCAGGGTGCCGCTCACCATGGCGCTGCGCGCGCAGGCCGACGCCGGCGTGCCGATCGTGGCCGAGGACCCCGACGAGCCGGCCGCCCAGGCCCTGCGCCAGACCGCGCGCGGGATCATCGCGATCACGCCGGTCGAGCTGCCCGTGCTCCAGGTCGTCGCCCCGGTCGAGCCCGAGCCGGTCAAGGCCGCGGGCATGAGCCTGCCCATGGCCGGCTAGCCACGCTCGCTCCCGCTCGGCGCTTGCGCGCGCCGAGCGCCCCCCGCGGGACTACGCGTTCTTGAAGTGGTCCGCGTTGACCTGGATGTACTTCGACCACTCGTCGGGCACCTGGTCCTCGGCGAAGCAGGCGTCCACCGGGCAGGCCTCGACGCACGCGTCGCAGTCGATGCACTCCTCCGGGTCGATGTAGAGCATCTCGACCTTGTCGTAGTCGGGCTCGTCGGGAGTCGGGTGGATGCAGTCGACCGGGCACACCTCCACGCAGGAGTTGTCCTTGGTGCCGATGCAGGGCTCGGTGATCACATAGGCCATGGTCTCCTCATCTTCGCAGAGGCGGCCGCCTCACCGGTGCCCGCCTCGCCGTCACGACCGCCCGCCGGCGGGCGCGGCCTCGGCCGTGGACCCCGGGGAGACGCTCGGGTCGCCCGCCTCCACGTGGTAGTCGGCCGGCTGCGTGGCGTCGAGGCCGTCGTCGGAGCGGTGCAGCGCCCGCAGGATTGCCGTTGCGGCCGCCGCGACGACCACGTTGACGAGCAGGGCGAGGATGCCGGTGTAGATCGTCAGCGTCGTGTCGATCCCGAGGTTCGACAGGGCGTACTGCGAGCCGCCGAAGTGGGCCTTGCCCGTCGTCGCGTTCGGCGTGTCGTAGAGCATCCACAGCCCCGCCGCGAGCCCGGCGATCAGCCCGGCCAGCAGGGCCTGACCGTGGAACCAGCGGGTGAAGAGGCCGAACACGATCGGCGGGAGCGTCATGAGGATGACCACGCCACCGATCAGCTGCAGGTCGATCGAGAACTGCGGGTCGAGCACGAGGATGACCGCCACGGCGCCCGCCCTGACCACGAGCGACGTGAGCTTGGCCACGCGCGCCTCCTCCCGCCGGGGTGGCCTCCGGCTTGAGGAACTCCTTGTCGACGTTGCGGGTGAACAGGTTGGCCGCCGCGATCGACATGATCGCCGCCGGCACGAGCGCGCCGATCGCGATCGCCGCGAAGGCCACCCCGGCGAACCAGTCGGGGAACATCTGGTCGAAGAGGAGCGGCACGACGGTGTTGACGTCGGGGTTGCCCTGCCTCGATGCCCGCGAGCTGCAGGGCGATGTAGGGCATGGTGGCCACGATCCCGACGACGGCCACGGCGAGGGCGAGGCTGCCGGAGCCCGTGCGTCCGCGGACGAAGTCGGCGGGCGTCACGTAGCCGTGGCGGTGCGCGACCGACCACAGGCGCGGGGCCACGAGGAGCACCAGCGGGTAGACCACGATCGTGTAGGGCAGGGCGAAGAACCCCAGCGCCCCGGCGCCGAACATCAGTGCGGGCACGGCGACGAACGTGTAGGCCGTGTAGAGGTCGCCCCCGACGAGGAACCACGTGACCACACCGCCGAACTTGCGGCCGCCGAGGCCCACTCGTCGAGGTGCTCGAGGTCGGCGGCGCGGCGCCAGCGCGCGGCGAGGAAGCCGACCAACGTGACCAGCGCAAAGAGCGCGATGAAGACGGCGAGTGCGACGCCGTTGACCCCGTCCATCAGCGCTTGCCCTTGGTCGCGCGGTAGACGATCAGCGTGCAGGCCACGCTGATGGGGACCCACAGCAGCTGGTACCAGTAGAAGAACGGGAAGCCGGCGAGCTCGGGCTCGCGGACGTTGAAGATCGGCGGGATGAGCACGCCGAGCAGCGGCACGAGCAGCAGGAGGTTCACCGGCGGGACGGCGACCTTGCGCCGTGCCGCGTCCTGCGCCCGCGCGGGCGTCCCGTCGTCAGACCCTCCGGACACGCCACTCCTGTTCCGTGTGGACACGCCGGGCGGCGGACACCCGGCCTGGCGGGGTGATGCCCGGTCGTGGAGGCTTTACATCCGCCCGTCGCGGGTCAGGGCGACGGCGGCCGGCGCTGCGCCCAGGGACGGGCGAGCTCGAGCTGGGCGGCGACCTGCAGCAGCGTGTCCTCGCCCAGCGGCGGCCCGACGAGCTGGACCGCGAGGGGCAGCCCGTCCTCGCCGAACCCGGCCGGGACGCTGACCGCCGGCTGCCCCGTGACGTTGAAGAGGCCGCCGAAGGGGACGAAGGCCGTCGCCGCCTCGAAGGCGGCCATCGGCGGCTCCAGGGTGCCGCGGATCGCCCCGATCGCCGGCGGCCGCTGCGACAGCGCGGGGGTGAGCAGGACGTCGAAGCCGCTCCACAGCGCGACGGTGCGCCGGGCCAGCGCCTGGAGGCCGGCGACGGTCGCGAGGTACTCCGTCGAGGTGACGCCCGCGGCGTGCGCGACCATGGCCCGGCTGAGCGGCTCGACGTCCTCGTCGCCGGCCGGCCGGCCGGCGAGCGCCTGGGCGTGCAGGTGGCCCAGGGCGACGTTGGCCGCGAAGGCGGTGAGGAAGAGCTCGACGCTCTCGGCCCCCGGCAGCACCCCCGGGAGCTCGTCCACCGCGTGCCCCGCCTCGGCGAGCGCCGCCGCGGTCTCCCGGACCGCCCGCTCGTGCTCGGGATGCAGCGGGGCGCCGAGCGGGTCGGCGACGGTGACCGCGATGCGCAGGGCGCCGGGGGCGCGCCGCACCGCGGCCGACCAGGGACGCGTGGGCGGCGGCGCCCAGGTGGCGTCGCCGACCGCGTAGCCGGCCAGCGCGTCGAGCGCCGCGGCCGTGTCGAGCACCGTCCGGCTCAGGACCCCGTCGCAGATGAGGAAGGAGTCGCCCGAGTCCGGGCCGCGGGAGATGCGTCCGCGGCTCGGCTTGAGGCCAACGAGTCCGCAGCAGGCGGCCGGGATCCGCAGTGAGCCGCCGCCGTCGTTGCCGTGGGCGATCGGCAGCATCCCGGAGGCCACGGCGGTTCCGGCGCCGCCGGAGGAGCCGCCCGGCGTCCGCGCCGGATCCCACGGGTTGCGGGCCGGGCCGTGGGCAACGGGCTCCGTGGTGGGCAGGATGCCGAACTCCGGTGTCTTGGTCGCCCCGACGATCACGAAGCCCTCCGCGCGCAGCCGCCGCACGAGGTGGGCGTCGTGGTCGGCCCGGTGCCCGGCCAGCAGCCGCGAGCCGTAGTCCATGATGAGGCCCTCGGCGGGCGTGTTGGCCTTGATCGCGACAGGCACGCCCGCGAACACGCGGCGGTCCTGCGGCCCGATCGCCCGGGCGGCCTCGAGCGCGCGGTCCCCGTCAACGTCGACGAAGGCGCCCAGCCCGGGGTCGGCGGCCTCGATGCGCCGCAGCGCGGTCTCGACGGCCTCCTCCGGCGTGACCTGGCCCTCGCGCAGCAGCGCGCCGGTCTCCACGGCTGAGAGGAACGCGAGCTCGTCCATCCGTCGGCGCCAGGCTACCCATGCGCGACACTGTGGCCGCCCCCCTGCAGAAAGGCCTCACCCACCATGTCCGAGGACGTCCAGTCCGGCCTCGAAGGCGTCGTCGCCTTCGCCACGGAGATCGCCGAGCCCGACCGCGCCGGCGGCGCTCTGCGCTACCGGGGCTACGACATCGAGGACCTCGTCGGCCGGGTGCCGTTCGAGCAGGTGTGGGGGCTGCTCGTCGACGGGACCTTCGAGCCCGGGCTGCCGCCCGCCCAGCCCCATCCGCTGCACTTCCGCTCCGGCGATCCGCGCGTCGACGCCCAGGCGGCCCTGGCGCTGCTCGGCCCGGAGTGGGGGATGCGCCCCGTGATCGACATCACGGACACCCAGGCCCGAGACGATCTCGCCCGCGCGTCAGTCATGGCGCTCTCCTTCGTGGCCCAGTCCGCGCGCGGCACCGGTCGCCCGCCCGTGCCGCAGACGGAGGTCGACAGGGCGTCCTCGATCCCCGAGCGCTTCCTCATCCGCTGGCGCGGCGAGGCCGACCCGAACCACGTCAAGGCCATCGACGCCTACTGGATCTCGGCCGCCGAGCACGGGATGAACGCCTCGACCTTCACCGCCCGGGTGATCACCTCGACGGGCGCCGACGTCGCGGCGGCGCTGTCGGGCGCGGTCGGCGCGCTGTCGGGTCCGCTGCACGGCGGCGCCCCGAGCCGGGTGCTCAGGATGCTCGACGACGTGGCGGCCGCCGGCGACGCCGATCGCTACGTCAAGGACGCGCTGGACCGCGGGGAGCGGCTCATGGGCTTCGGTCACCGCGTCTACCGCGCCGAGGACCCGCGGGCGCGCGTGCTGCGGCGCACGGCCAAGGAGATCGGCGCCCCGCGCGTCGAGGTGGCCGAGGCGCTCGAGACCGCCGCCCTGGCCGAGTTGGCGGCGCGCCGGCCGGACCGGGTGCTGGCCACGAACGTCGAGTTCTGGTCGGCCGTGGTGCTCGACTACGCCGACGTCCCGGCCAACCTCTTCACGCCGATGTTCGCCTCCGCCCGCGTCGCGGGCTGGTCGGCGCACATCCTCGAGCAGAAGCGCGAGGGTCGCCTGATCCGGCCCTCGGCGAAGTACGTCGGGCCGGCGCCGCGGTCGCTCTAGCCGGGCCGGGCTCGTGGCGCACCTCCAGCTGATCGCGATCGTCGTCGACGACTACGACTCCGCCGTCACCTTCTTCGTCGGCGCCCTGGGCTTCGAACTCGTGGAGGACTCGCCGGCGCTGACGAACGACGGACGCCCGAAGCGGTGGGTCGTGGTCCGTCCGCCCGGGGCGCAGACCGGTGTGCTGCTCGCCCGCGCGGACGGCGACCGGCAGGCCGCGGTGGTCGGCGACCAGGTCACGGGCAGGGTGGGCTTCTTCCTCGAGGTCGACGACTTCGACCGCGAGCACGAGCGCATGGTCGACGCCGGGGTCGAGTTCCTCACCGTCCCGCGCGACGAGCCCTACGGCCGTGTCGCGGTGTTCCTCGACGTCGCCGGCAACCGCTGGGACCTGCTCCAACCGGCCTGAACGACCGAGGGCCCCGCAGAAGCGGGGCCCTCGACGTGACGTCGTCCGCAGGTCCGAGCTTGCGAGGACCGGAGGACGAAACCCGTACTGGAGCGGGTGCTTCCTACATCATCCCCGACATGTCGGGCATGCCGCCGCCGCCGCCGCCCCCGCTGTTCTCCTCGGGCACCTCGGCGACGATCGCCTCGGTGGTGAGGATGTTCTTGGCGATCGACGCCGCGTTCTGCAGCGCGGAGCGCGTCACCATGGCCGGGTCAATGACCCCGGCGTCGACCAGGTCGACCATCTCGCCGGTGGCGGCGTTGAGGCCGTTGTTGCCGGACGACTGCCGGACCTCGTTGACGACCACGGAGCCCTCGAGCCCCGCGTTCTCGGAGATCTGCCGGAGCGGCTCCTCGAGCGCACGCAGGATGATGCGCGCGCCCGTCTTGACGTCGTCCTCGACGAACTGGTCGAGGTCGATGGACTGCGTCGCGCGCAGCAGCGCTACGCCGCCGCCCGCCACGATGCCCTCCTCGAGGGCCGCGCGGGTCGCCTGCAGCGCGTCCTCGACGCGGTGCTTCTTCTCCTTCATCTCCGTCTCGGTGGCCGCGCCGACCTTTACGACGGCGACGCCGCCGGAGAGCTTGGCGAGGCGCTCCTGGAGCTTCTCCCGATCGAAGTCGGAGTCGGTGTTCTCGATCTCCGTCTTGATCTGGGCGATCCGGCCCTTGATGGCGTCCGAGTCGCCGTTGCCGTCGACGATCGTCGTCGTGTCCTTCGCGACGACGACGCGGCGGGCGCGCCCGAGCTGCGACATCTGCGTGTTCTCGAGCTTGAGGCCCATCTCCTCGGTGATGACCTCGCCGCCCGTGAGGATGGCGATGTCCTCGAGCATCCGCTTGCGGCGGTCCCCGAAGCCCGGAGCCTTGACCGCGACGCCCGTGAAGGTGCCGCGCAGCTTGTTGACCACCAGGGTCGCGAGGGACTCGCCCTCGACGTCCTCGGCGATGATCAGCAGCGACTTGCCGGACTGGATGACCTGCTCGAGCACCGGCAGCACGTCGCGGACGGAGCCGATCTTGGAGTTGGCGATGAGGATGTAGGGGTCCTCGAGCGTCGCCTCCATGCGGTCCTGGTCCGTGACCATGTACGGCGAGATGTAGCCCTTGTCGAACTGCATGCCCTCGGTGAACTCGAGGTCCATGCCGAACGTCTGGCCCTCCTCGA
This sequence comes from Solirubrobacterales bacterium, assembly GCA_038258425.1. Classification (GTDB taxonomy): domain Bacteria; phylum Actinomycetota; class Thermoleophilia; order Solirubrobacterales; family Solirubrobacteraceae; genus DATLGB01. Next base: position 56,069 of record JBBSPV010000004.1, read on the forward strand.
CGTTGACCACGCCGTCCTTGCCGACCTTGTCGATGGCATCGGCGATGACGTCGCCGATGTCCTCGTCACCGGCGGAGATGGTCGCCACGCGGGCGATCTGGTCCTTGCCGCTGATCTCGGTCGACTGACCGGCGATGTTCTCCACCACGGCGTCGACGGCCTGCTCGATGCCACGCTTGAGCGCGAGCGGGTTGGCGCCGGCGGTGACGTTCTTGAGGCCCTGGCGGACGATCGCCTGGGCGAGCACGGTGGCCGTCGTCGTGCCGTCGCCGGCGACGTCGTTGGTGGCCGTCGCGACCTCGCGGACGAGCTGGGCGCCCTGGTTCTGGAAGACGTCCTCCACCTCGATCTCACGAGCGATGGTCACACCGTCGTTCGTGATCGTGGGGGCGCCGAACTTCTTGTCGAGGACGACGTAGCGGCCGCGCGGGCCGAGCGTCACCTTGACGGCGTTGGCGACCGCGTCGACACCCTGCTCGAGAGCCTTGCGGGCGTCGACATCGTACTTGAGTTCCTTGTGAGCCATATGGGTCTCCGTTTCCTAGGACTGGACCTTGGCGAGGACGTCGGACTCGCGCAGGACCAGCAGGTCCTCGCCGTCGACCTTGATCTCCGTCCCGCCGTACTTCGAGTAGAGGACCTCGTCGCCCTCGGCGACGTCGAGCGGAATGCGCTTCTCGCCCTCGTCGTCCCACTTGCCGTCGCCGACGGCGAGGACCTTGCCCTTCTGGGGCTTCTCCTTGGCGGTGTCGGGCAGGACGATGCCGCTGGCCGTCGTCTGCTCCTCCTCGACTGCCTGGACGATCAGCCGATCGCCGAGAGGCTTGAGCTTCATGGGACCTCCACTCCGGGGGTTGCTGTCAGTGCGTCGCGGCGTTTCGGCACTCTCGAGCGGAGAGTGCCAACACCGACTCCGGCCCAGTGTAGAACACTCCGGCGCCAGGTCAAGCAACTCCTGGCACTCGCGAGATGGGAGTGCCAGGCGGCTAGTTCTGGGCCCCGCCGACGCCGCGCAGCTGGTCGCGGTAGCTCGGCGGATGCTCGACGATCTGGGAGAAGCGCACGACGGTGACCGTGTCCTCGGGCTCCACGGCACGGCCGTAGATCGACTCCATGAAGGACTTGAGCTCCTCCACCCGCCGGAACTCGGGGTTGTCGTGCTCGATCTCGCGCGGAGAGAGGTCCTTCAGGCGCTTGATCTCGACGTTGTCGATGACCGCGTGGAAGACCTTCTCGCGCGGCGAGTACTGGTAGCCGACGGTGACCAGGACGACCTGGTTCTTGCGGTACTTGTGCGACTTGTCGCCCAGCCGGATGGTGGCGGTCTTGCGCCCGCGCTTCATCTGGTCGGCGAAGATCTGCGAGTAGAAGTTGAGCGCCTGCACGGTGCGAGGACCCTACTGGGAATCCTCGAGCACCCGGAGGGCCTCCTCGACCATCTGGCGCTCGCCGGGATAGCCGAGCGCGGACCGCGCCTCGCGCAGCGGGATCCACCGCGCCTCGGTGACCTCGTGGTCGTGGTCGTCGGTGGATCCATCCACGTAGTCGCACAGGAAGAAGCGCACGGTCTTGCGCACCCGCCGGCCCGAGCGGCGGTACCAGTAGGTGACCTCGCCGAGCGAGGCCCGGATGCTCGCGGTCAGCCCCGTCTCCTCCCGCACCTCGCGCAGCGCGGTCTCCTCCTCGCGCTCGTCCGGCTCGCCGCCTCCCTTGGGCAGCGCCAGCAGCTGCTTGCCGCGCGGGACGATGGCCGCGAGCTCGGCCGTCCCGGCGGCGAGCTCCCCGCGGACCACGAGACCGCCGAAGGAGCGCTCGATCAGCGGCGGGCGCCGGTCGGCATCGTCGCCGCGGTCGCGGCCGCTGCGGCCACGTCCGCCACGACGCCGCCGCTCAGAAGACATAGCGCTCGAGCGCCTCCGGCTCGTGCACGACCAGCCGGCCGCGGCCCTGGCTGATGACCCCGGCGCGCTCGAGCGTCGCGAGGAAACGGCTGGCGGACTCGCGCGAGGAGCCCGCGAGCTGGGCGAGCTCGGCCTGGGTCGCCACGACGAGCAGCGGCCCGTCGCCGGCGCCCTCGGCGCGGGCGCGCTCCACGAGCTGCCCGAGCACGGTGGCCACCCGGCTCTGCACGGTCTGGAAGGACTGGCGGGCGAGGCGCTCGTTGGACTCCCTCAGCCGCCGGCCGAGGGCCGCGGCGAGCGTGACCGCGATGTCGGGGTGGCGCCGCATGAGGTGGCGCATGTCGGCCCCGAGGACGGCGACGACCTCGAGGTCGTCGACGGCCTGCAGGGTGGCCGAGCGCCGCTCGTCGTCGAACATCGCGAGCTCGCCGAAGACGTCGCCGGGCCCGAAGGTCGCGAGGGTGATCTGGCGGCCGTCCGTGTGCTCGCGCAGGGCGCGCGCGTGCCCCGAGTGCACCATGTAGCACGTGTCGGAGTCCTCGCCCTCGCGGAAGATCACGTGCTGGGGGGCGAAGGACCGGGCGACGGCGACTTCGGCGACCCGCTGGAGGTCGTCTGGCATGAGCTGCTCGAAGACCGGCACCCGGGCGAGGAGCGCCAGCGTGTCGGGGGTCGTGGCCGCCATTGGGAGGGAATACCCGAGAGCACCAAAACAAGCGGCGCTTTGGAGCGTTGGAGCTCACAGCATGCGCGTTCGCCCACTGCCCACTCTGATCTCCGCCGCCGCGGCCGTGCTGGCCATGGGCGTCGGCGCCGACTCCCAGCCCCTGTCGGCGCACGCCGCCCGCACGGCCGCCGGCTCGCCCGACCTGTGGGCGACGATCAACAAGTGCGACACCGCCGACTTCCCCGACACGATCGGCATCCGCGGGTCCATGCCCGGGCTCGGCAAGCGCCGGACGACGGTGGCCGCGATGCGCTTCAAGGTCCAGTACCGCCGCCCGGACGGCTCATGGCGCCCGGTCGGCGCCGGTGGCTCGTCGGGCTGGAAGACGCTCGGCCGGATCCGCAACCGGGTGCTCGAGTCGGGCCAGGACTTCACCTTCAAGCCCCCGAGGGGTGGGCGGGCCCATCGCCTGCGCGGCGTGGTGGAGTTCCGCTGGACCCGCAGGGGGCGGGTCGTGCGCCGGCAGGTCCGCCTGACCCGGCGCGGGCACGTCTCCTCGGCCGGCGCCGACCCGCGCGGCTTCAGCGCCGGCCGCTGCTCGATCAGGTAGAGACGGCCGGCCGCGGCCCGAAGAGCCGCGGATCGTTCGTGATGACGCCCGTCGCGCCCATCGCCTCGAGCGTGCGGATGCGCGCCGCGTCGTCGACCGTCCACACGTAGACCTCGCCGCCGGCCTCCCGCACGGCGCGGGCCAGCCGGGGGGACATCAGCCGCCAGAAGACCATGACCGCGTCCACCCGCCCGGCCCGGATCGCCGCGGCGGCGCGACCCGGCAGCACGGACCGGCCGACGGTCAGCGCGCCGACGGCCGGCAGCTTCCACACCGGGTGCAGCGTGTAGTCGCGCCGGGCCCTGGGGACCGACCAGCCGAGTCGCAGCCGAGGCTCGAGGGCCCGGACGCGGTCGAGACTCTCGAGGAGCATGGAGGAGACGAGCGTGCGGCTCACGAGGTCGCGCTCGCGCAGGGCCGCGACGACCCGTTCCTCGTACCCGCCGAGCTTGAGGTCGACGTCGAGCTCGAGGCCGGCGAAGGCCGGACCGGCGAGGTGGTCGAGGCCGTCCTCCAGCGACGGGGCCGCCGTGACGTCGCCCGTGTAGTCGTGCGCGAGCACGAGCCGGCCGGTCGGGTCGGCGTAGGCCTCCGGCAGCACGTCGAACTCGATCATGTCCACGCCGGCTGCCAGCGCCGCGTCGAAGGAGGCCGGCGTGTTGCCCGGGGCGAGCCGGTCGGCGCCCTTGTGCCCGACACGCTTGAGCTCGCTCACCGCTGGCATCCCGGGCACCAGTACAGCAGCCGGTCGTTGTCGCCCTGGCCCGCGGCGTGCACCTTCGTGCCGCAGCGGCGGCACTTGGCCCCACCGCGGCCGTAGACCTGTACGTGGCGGTTCTGGAAGCCGTCCGTGGCCGACAGCTGCATGAACGGCCGGACGGCGGACACGCAGCGCAGCGCCTCCTCGTCGCTGACCTGCGCGACGAGCCGCCACGGGTCGACCTCCGCGCGCCAGCAGGCCTCGGAGCGCCACACGGTCCCCATGCCCGCGACGATCCGCTGGTCGAGCAGCGCGTCGCCGATCGGCCGGGTCGGGTCGTCCTCGCGCAGGCGCCGGATGAAGCGGGCCTCGTCGAAGGCCTGGCGGGCCACGCAGTCCGGCCCCAGACCGGCGATGCGCTGGTCCAGCCGCGTGCGGCCGTCCGTCATGAGCTCGAGCACCGGCCCGTCGAACTGGATGACCTCGCGGTCGCCGCAGCGGATGACGAGCCACGCCGCGCGCGGATGCCGCCGCCACTGGCCGTCGCGCGTGGTGACCTGCCAGGCGCCCGTCATGCGCAGGTGCGAGTGCAGCGTCAGCCCGTCGGCGAAGCGCAGCAGCAGGTGCTTGCCCCGGGCCTCGACACGCCGGACGGCCTGGCCTTGCAGGCGCTCGGGCCAGCGGTCGCGGCGGAAGCGGGCGTGGGGCGTGCGGATCTCGTCGGGCACCTGACCCTCGAGCACGGGGCGGATCCGGTTCGCCGCGTAGTGGATGGTGTCGCCCTCGGGCACGTCATCGAGGGTACGGGCGGCCCGTCCGTCAGGACCGCGGTTGCTGCGGGCGTCACAAGCTCGCCCGACGGGTAGCGAGGGGCGCATGGCCGACGCCGACCGCGCCACCCAGATCACGCCGCTGCTCGTGCTCACCGCCGGCGTGTCGGCGATCGGCGGGCTGCTCTACGGCTACGACACCGGGATCATCTCCGGGGCCCTGCTGCAGATCTCCGACGACTTCGACATCGGCGCGGTCTGGAAGCAGGTCATCGCCGCGAGCATCCTGCTCGGCGCGGTGATCGGCGCGCTCGTGTGCAGCCGGCTCTCCGAGCGCCGCGGACGCCGCGGCACGATCCTGCTGATCGCCGCGATCTTCGCGGTCGGCGCCACCGGCGCGGCGCTCGCGCCCAGCCCGCTGCTGCTGGCCCTCGCCCGCATCGTGCTCGGGTTCGCGGTCGGCGGCGGCACGCAGACCATCCCGATGTACGTCGCCGAGCTCGCGCCCCCGGCGCGGCGCGGGCGGCTCGTGCTGATGTTCCAGACGGCGATCGGCGTGGGCATCGTCATCGCGACCATCGTGGGCGCCACGGAGGCGCTGTCGTGGCGGATCTCGATCGGCGCGGCGGCCGTGCCCGCCGTCCTGATGTTCCTCGCGATGCTGCGCCTGCCGGAGAGCCCGCGGTGGCTCGTCAAGCGCGAGGACCGCGACGCGGCCAAGGGCATGCTGGAGCGCATCCGCCCGGAGGGGGTCGACGTCGAGCCCGAGCTCGACGAGATCGACGACGCCGCCACGGAGGAGCGCGAGGCCGACACCCGCGGTTGGCAGGGCCTGCGCGAGGACTGGGTGCGGCCCGCGCTGATCGTCGGCTGCGGGATCGCCGCCTTCACGCAGCTCAGCGGGATCGAGATGATCATCTACTACTCGCCGACCATCCTCACCGACAACGGGTTCTCGGACTCGGCGGCGCTGCGGGTCAGCGTCGCCCTCGGCGTGACCTACCTGATCATGATGCTCGTCGGCCTGTCCATCGTCGACCGGGTCGGCCGCCGGCGCCTGACCCTGATCATGGTCCCCGGGGCGGCGATGGCGCTCTTCGCACTCGGCGCCGTCTTCGTCCTCGGGCTCGACAGTCCGGACACGCTGTGGATGATCATCGCCTGCCTGATCATCTTCATGTTCTTCAACGCCGGCGGCCTGCAGCTCATGGGCTGGCTGACCGGCTCGGAGATCTATCCGCTGGGCGTCCGCGCGAACGGCACGGCCGTCCAGGCGGCAACGCTGTGGGGCACGAACCTGTTGATCACCCTGACCCTGCTGACGATGATCAACGCCATCAGCGTCGGGCCGACGATGTGGGTCTACGGGCTGTTCAACGTCGCGGCCTTCCTGTTCGTCCTGCGCCGCATGCCCGAGCTCACCGGGCGCAGCCTCGAGCAGATCGAGGGCGCGCTGCACAAGGGCCAGTTCGAACCCGAGGAGTTCAAGCGCGCGACCCAGCAGGGCGCCACCGCGGGCGCCTGAGGCTCAGCCGAGCGTGAGCTTGCGCGGGCCGCCGCGGAAGCCGAGCTCGAGCAGCGCGTCCTCCCATTCCGAGCCGACCACCGGCTCGCCGTCGACGCGCTCGAGCGAGACCCGGCGGATGCGGCCGCGGTGCACGGCGTCGACGAGCTCCGCCACGCACGGGGTGATGCGCTCGTCGAGTGCGTCGGCGAGCACCTGCAGGCCCTTGCCGCCGCGCTCGAGGTAGAGGATCGGGTCGCCGCCGGCCAGCACGACGTAGGCGCCGGCCGTCCGCGCCGGGGAGCGGTTCTCCAGCTGCGGCCACTTGAGCGTCGCGCCGTAGGGCTGGGCGGGGTCGGTGGCGGCGAGCACCACGGGCCGCGGGCGGTCCTCCTCGCGCTGGGAGCGCAGCCGCTCGACCGCTCCGGGCAGGGCGAACTGCGCGCCGCCGAGGCCCTCGATGAAGTACCCGCGCCGCACGGCCCCGAGCGTCTCCATGGCGGTGAAGGAGTCATAGAGCGAGCTGAACCCGCCCGGCACGCCCTCGGCGAGCACCTGCTCACGAGTGACGATCCCGTAGCGCTCGAGCAGCAGCTCGGCGTGCGCGCGCCGGCGCGCGGAGGGATCCGGCTCGGCGGCCGCGAAGAGCGGCGCCGTGAGCGCCCAGCGCCCCTGGACCGCGGGCTGGGGGCCCCGCCTGCGGGCGGAGGCGAAGCGCGCGCGGCGCTCGGCCCGCCCGCGCTGGGAGGCTTGGGACTGCGAGGCGGTGAGCTTCGGCGAGCGCAGCGGCGCCCACGCGTCGTTGGAGACCTCGCCGAACCAGACGAGGTCCCACAGCGCGGTCTGGATCTCCTCGGCGGGGACGCCGGAGAGGTCGACGAGCAGGTCGGTGAAGAAGCCGGCGCCGAGCCCGAGGCGCTCGCGGATGCGGTCGTGGACCGGGGCGTCGGGCGGCGAGGCCCCGCGCGGGGGCGGGGGCGCGCCGATCAGGGGCGCATCCTCGCGGAAGAACAGGGCCACGCGGCCCGAGTGGCGCCCGAGCGAGCCGGCGCCGACCCACACGACCTCGCCGGCCGCGCACAGCTGGTCCATCCAGGTCGGCGAGTAGGCGCCGACCCGGCGCGGCAGCACGTCGCGCTCCCAGACGTCGGCGGGCAGGGCGAGGCCCTGCAGCGGCACGAGCACCTCGCGCAGCCGGTCGAGGCCGGCGCCGGTCGGCGGATGGCGGTCGACCCCCTGCCAGCTCGGGTAGAAGCGCGCGAGCATGCGCTGGTCGGCGGGCTCGATCTCCTTGCGCAGGGCGGCGAGCGAGGCGCGGCGCAGCCGGCGCAGGACCTCCGGGTCGCACCACTCGCGCTGGGTCCCGCCCGGCCGCAGCTCCCCCCGCACGAGCTCGCCGGCGCGCTCGAGGGCGACGAGGACGCCGGAGACGTCCACGCCGTAGCGGGCCTTCAGCGCCTCACCCTCGAACGGGCCGTGGGTGCGGGCGTAGCGGCGCACGAGCCGGTCGCGCGCGTCGGGCACGTCCTCGAGGAAGACCGCGGGCAGGCCACCGCGCGGGACGATCCCGAGGGCGTCGCGGTACAGGCCGGCGTCCTCGGAGGCGATCCAGCGCTCCTCGCCGCCGACGCGGAGGCGCACGGCGCGCCGCTCGGCCTCCAGCGCGTCCAGCCACCCGTCGGAGTCCCCCGTCGAGCGCAGCCGCAGCTCGCTCGCGGTCAGGTCCCCGATCCGCCGCAGCACGTCGTGCAGCGCGTCGGCGGACTCCGCGCGGGTGCGCTCGGACTCGCGCTGGAGGTCGGCCTCGACGTCCTCGAGCGCCACCGGGTCGATGAGCTCGCGCAGCTCCTCCTGCCCGAGCAGCTCGCGCAGGAGATCGCGGTCGAGCGAGAGGGCGGCGGCGCGGCGCTCGGCGTTGGGCGTGTCGCCCTCGTACATGTAGGTCGCCACGTAGTCGAACAGCAGCGACGACGCGTAGGGGGAGGCCGTCGGCGTCTCGACCTCGACCACCGTCAGCTCGCGGCGGTGCATGCGCGTGAGCAGCTCGGTCAGCCCCGGCAGGTCGAGCACGTCGCGCAGGCACTCGCGGTAGGTCTCGAGGACGATCGGGAACTGTGCGTACTGGCGCGCGACCTCGAGCAGCGTCTGCGACTTCAGCCGCTGCTGCCACAGCGGCGTGCGCCGGCCCGGATAGGCGCGTGGGATGAGCAGCGCGCGGCCGGCGTTCTCGCGGAAGCGGGCGCCGAACAGCGCCGAACCGCCGAGCTCGCCGACCACGAGGTCCTCCAGCTGGTCGGGTTCGATGAGGACGAGCTCCATGCCGGGCGGCTCGTCCGCATCGGGCAGGTGGACGATGATCCCGTCGTCGGACCAGATGGCGTCGGACTCCAGGCCGTACTCGTCGCGGATGCGGGCGCTCAAGGCGAGGCCCCAGGCGGCGTGCACGCGGCCGCCGAACGGCGAGAGCACGCACACGCGCCAGTCGCCGATCTCGTCGCGGAAGCGCTCGACGACCACCGCGCGATCCGAAGGGATGACGCGCGTGGCCTCCTGCTGCTCGCGCAGGTAGTCGAGCAGGTTGCGGGCGGCGAGCGGGTCGAGGTCGTAGTCGGCCTCGAGCGTCGCGGCGTCCTGCTCGACGGCCCACCGGGCGAAGGCGCCGACGGCCTCGCCGAGCTCCTTCGGGCGGCCCATGGAGTCGCCCTTCCAGAACGGGACGGCGCCCGTGGCGCCCGGGGCCGGGGTGACGACGACGCGGTCGCGGGTGATGTCCTCGATCCGCCAGGTCGAGGCGCCCAGCAGGAACGTCTGCCCCGGCCGCGCCTCGTAGACCATCTCCTCGTCGAGCTCGCCGACCCGGCGGCCGTCGGGGAGGTTGACGGAGAACAGGCCGCGGTCGGGGATCGTGCCGGCGTTGGTGATGGCCAGCGCGCGGGCGCCCTTGCGGGCCCGGATGGTGCCGGCCACGCGGTCCCAGACGATGCGCGCGCGCAGGTCGCCGAAGGCCTCGGAGGGGTAGCGGCCGTCGAGCATGTCGAGGACGTTCTCGAGCTGGGCGCGGCTCAGCTCGGCGTAGGAGTGCGTCCGGGTGACCAGCGCCTGGAGGGCGTCGACGGGCACGCCCTCGCCCTCGCCCGCGGCGGCCGCGATGGCCACGACCTGTTGCGCGAGCACGTCGAGCGGGTTGCGCGGGACGACCGTCTCCTCGATCAGCCCCTCGCGCATCCGCTTGACCACGACGGTGGTCTCGAGCAGGTCGGCGCGGAACTTCGGGAAGATGCGGCCCTTGGAGACCTCGCCCACGCCGTGGCCGGCGCGACCGATGCGCTGCAGCCCGCGGGTGACCGACTTCGGCGACTCGACCTGGAGCACGAGGTCGACGGCGCCCATGTCGATGCCGAGCTCGAGCGAGGAGGTGGCCACCAGGCACGGCAGCTCGCCGGCCTTGAGCTGCTCCTCGATGACCGTGCGCTCCTCGCGGGCGAGCGAGCCGTGGTGGGCGCGGGCGACTTCATGGACCTCGCGGTCGGCCTCGATCGCCCGGTCGCGGGCGAGCTCGTTGAGCCGCAGCGCGAGCCGCTCGGCGCCGCGGCGGTTGTTGACGAAGACGATGGTCGAGCGGTGCTCCTCCACGTGGTCGAGGATGCGGGGGTAGATCGCGGGCCAGATCGACTTGCGGGTCGCCTCACCGCCGGCGAGGGGGTCCAGGGACGGCGACTGGTCTCGCTGGTGCTCGCCACCGGCACCGCCTCCTCTCTGCTCCGGCTCGACCATCGACTCCACCGGCACCTGGATCTCGAGATCCAGCGGCTTGCGCACACCCGTGTCGACGATCGTGCATGTGCGCCGCGGGCCGACCATGAAGCGCCCGACCTCCTCCAGCGGGTTCTGCGTGGCGGACAGGCCGATGCGCTGGACGTCGCGGCCGGCCTGCTCGACGAGGCGCTCGAGCGTGATCGCGAGGTGCGCCCCGCGCTTGGTCTGCGCCACGGCGTGGATCTCGTCGAGGATCACCGCTTCGGTGCCCTCGAAGAGCCGCTTGGCCTGCGACGTGAGCATGAGGTAGAGCGACTCGGGCGTCGTGATGAGGATGTCGGGCGCCGTGCGCAGCATCGCCGCGCGCTCCTTCTGCGGCGTGTCGCCCGTGCGCACCGCGACGCGGAGGCCGGAGGCCGACGACGAGCCGCCAGGCGAGATCGCATCGGCGTCGATGCCGCGCAGCGGCGCGCGCAGGTTGCGGTCCACGTCGTAGGAGAGGGCCTTCAGCGGTGAGACGTAGACGAGCCGGGTCGTGCGATCCTTCGGCTCGCTTGCGGGTGGGCGCACGACGAACTCGTTGAGTCCCCACAGGAAGGCGGCGAGCGTCTTGCCCGAACCGGTCGGCGCGGAGATCAGCGTGTGCTCACCCGTCGCGATGGCGGGCCACGCCTGGGCCTGGGCGGCGGTCGGCTCCGCGAAGGCGCGCGAGAACCAGTCCCGGACCCGGGGCGTGAAGGCCTGCATGGGGTCCGGCGCCATGGGGGAAGGGTACGGCCGCCGTGGGACCGTCAGCGCGCCGCGGTCACGAGCTCGGCCCGCTCGGCGCCGCGGAACGGGGCCACGCGCTCGGCCTCGGCGGCGAGCGCGTCCCTGACCGCCGCCGTGAGCCGGCCCAGCGGCTCCACGCCGATCCGCAGCGTCTTGCCCCGCTTGGTGGGGCGCCAGAGACCGGCGACCTCGCCATCGACGAGCACCGTCCCCGGGCCCCCGAGCGCCGTCCAGATCCGCTTGCGCAGGGCCGGATCGGGCACGAGCAGTTCGCGGTCACGGCCGGCGTGCAGCGGATCGAGGTTCGCCAGCAGCCGCACGCCGTCGCTCGCCGTCGCCCCGGCGAGTGCGGATTCGTCGTCGGCGAGCGCCCAGGCCTGCGCGCCGTCGAGGTCGACCGCGACGAGGTCGCCGGCGCGGTCCCAGAGGGTGGCGGCGTGCGACGTCGCCAGGCCGGCCCAGTCGGCCAGCAGCTTGGGGCGGGCCGGGCCGTAGGCCGACAGGAAGCGCCGGGCCAGCTCCGCCCCGGGGTCCTTGAGCGCCGGAGCCTCCGGCGGCAGGCCGAAGACCGCGCTGCGACCCTCGCGGCCGACGATCGCGAGCACGCCGCGGATGCCGGTCGCGCGCCACAGCGACGGGTGCACGTGGTGGCTGTCGCAGCCCTTGCACCACCACAACAGCTCGCCGGGCAACCGCTCGCGGAGCGCCTGGTGGAAGTCGTCGCGCGGAAGCGGACCGTCGAGCAGGCTGTCGCGGACGGCCTCGCTGACACGGTCGAGCGCCTCGAGCGCCGAGATGCCGTCGAGCGCCTTCCAGGCGTTGCCGACGACGGCCTTGGCGGCCGCCTCGTCGGGCGGCTCGAGGCCGGCGGTGAAGACGGCGAGATCCGGCAGGGCGACCGCGAGGGGCGCGCCGCGGACGCTGGGAACGAGCACGAGCTCGTCGAGCGCCTCCGGGGCGACGTCGGCGCGTGCGGCGAGCGCGAGCGCGGCGGTCCCGGGTGGGGTGTCCTGCAGGCCCACCACGGCGGCGGCCTGCGACTCGTCCGGGCCGAGGCGCTCGGTCAGGTGGTGGCGCGTCAGGCGGAAGGCGAGCACCTGTCCGCGCGTGACGCGCACCGCGAGGCCGTCCATCCGCTGAGCATAAGCAGCCTCCGCGAGCGTCGCGGTGCGGGATACTCGCGCCGACGCCCGACGCCCCCGACCCGGTCGACCAATCGGTGCTCGACGACTGCGTCGTCGGCTGCTGGCCACTCGGCGGGTCCCCCTCCCCGGCGGCCTCGGCTGGGACCGGGGCTTCGACGTCCGCGTCTGGGACGAGCAGTCCGCCGGCGGCCACTTCGGCGCCTGGGAGCGGCCGTCCGCCTTCGCCGAGGGCCTGCGCGCGGCCGTCGCGCTGCAGGACGCCTAGACCCGGCGGAAGCGCGCGTCGACGATCGAGTACGCCGCGAAGGCGAGCAGGCCGAGCGCGACGGCGCCGAGCAGCACCGGGCCGTAGGCGGCCTGGGCCAGCGTGGCCAGCGCGCCGTCGAGGCCGACGGCCTTGTCCGGGTCGAAGTCGATCGCGGCCTTGATCGCGAAGTACGCGATCAGCGCGAAGATCACGGCGCGGGCGAGGTGGCCGGTCATGCCGAGCACCGTGAAGGCCGGCTTGACCCGCGGGCCCATGGAGCTCGTCTGCGAGTCCTCGAGGAAGGAGCGGGTGAGCCCGGTGACCGCCTCGAGCGCGGCGCCGACGAGGATGCCGAGGCCCGCGGCGATGACGATGAAGCGCCCGCCGGGCCAGCCGAGCACGCCCGCCGTGGCCTTGTCCGGCCCCGCCCCGCCGCCGCCCGAGCCGACGAGGATGCCGACGGCGGTGACGCACAGCAGCGCGTAGGCGAGCCCGCTGATGAGCCCCTCGAGCCGGGCCTTGGCGTCGTCGTCGATCTCCTGGCCGTGGCCGATCGCCGCGCGGGTGAGGCGCCAGATCGCGTAGCCGGCCAGGCCGAGCGCGAGCACGAAGAGCAGGAACTTTCCGAAGGGCTGCTTGGCGACGGTCTGCAGCGCACCCTGCTGGTCCGTCGTCTGCCCCCCCGAGCCGAGCGCGAGCTTGAGGGCCAGGACGCCGATGATCGCGTAGACGACGCCGATGGCCGCGATGCCGGCGCGGGCGAGCCACCCGAACTCCCGGCGCCGTGAGGCCTGCTCGCCCGTGCGACGCGTCGTCCTGATCGGGGCGGGCGTGTCCATGACGGGACGGATCATCCCCGCCCGGCCACACCCGAAACCCGGAGGATCAGGCGACGGCGGCCGCCGGCTGGCGGGCGCCGACCGGCAGCAGCCAGCGCCCGTCGGGGCGCCGGTGCACGATCCCGCGGGCGTCGAGCCGGACCGTCGCGCTCGTGACGCTCGGCCGGCGGGCGCCGAGCAGCAGCGACAGCGTCCCGTGGCTCAGGAAGCTCGGCAGCACGATGCCGTCGCGGGTCATCACGCCCCAGCGGTCGGCGAGGTGCTCGAGCAGGACCACGACCCGGGCCTCGACGGACTGCGACTGGACGATCACGAGCTGGCGGCTCGTCGTCCCGGCCCGCCGCAGCTGGCCGGCGACCAGCACGGGGACGAGCTCGGGGACCGCGGCCGCCGCTCGAGCGAAGCGGGCGTCGAGCACCGCGAGGCGCAGCTCCTCGATCGCCCGGCAGTAGCCGCCGAACTGCGGGTCCTCCGGCTGCTCCTCGGCCGGGACGATCAGGTCACCGGGGCCGAGGAGTTCGCCCGCCGTGCGATGGGCGGCGGTCACGCAGCGCACCATCGCGCCCTCGAGGACGAGGAAGCCGAAGCCGCCCTCCACGAGCGGCGCGTCGAGCGACGCGCCCCAGCGTCCGCGCCGGACGGTCATCGTCCGGGCGCGCAGCGCCCGCCGCGCGAGCAGCCGCCGCTCGAGATCCAGCGCGTCCTCGAGCTCGGGCAGCGCGTCGAGCACATCGACGGCCTCCTCCAGCAGGACCCCTCGTCTCATGGCTTCCGCAACCCGCGCGAGGGGCTCAGGTTGCGGTGCTCAGCTCGCGGGCGAGCCGCAGCACGGCGTCGAGCATGCCGGGGGTCAGCCGCCCGGTGAAGGTGTTCTGCTGGGAGACGTGGAAGCTGCCGAGCAGCGTCAGCCGCTCTCCGGCGACGACGGCCCCGTGCCGGAAGCGCGGCTTGGGTCGTGGCACGGGCTCTCCGGCGCGGGCGCGGGCCTGCAGCGCGGCGGTCCAGCCGATGGCCCCCAGGCAGAGGAGCACGCGGGCGTGCGTGAGCGCGCCGAGCTCCTCGTCGAGCCAGGGCGCGCAGTTCGCCCGCTCCTCGGGCAGCGGCCGGTTCGCCGGCGGCGCGCACTTGACCGGCGCGGTGATGAAGCAGTCACGGAGCCTCAGCCCGTCGCCGCGGTGGGTGGCGTGGGGCTGGCTCGCGTAGCCCGCCCGGTGCAGGGCGGCGTAGAGGAAGTCGCCCGACCGGTCGCCGGTGAACATCCGTCCCGTCCGGTTGGCGCCGTGGGCGGCCGGCGCGAGACCGACGACGACGAGGCGCGCCGCCGGGTCCCCGAAGCCGGGCACCGGCCGGCCCCAGTACGTCTCCGAGGCGTAGGCGGCGCGCTTGACCCGGGCGACCTCCTCGCGCCAGGCGACGAGCCGGGGGCAGCGGCGGCACTCGACCACCGCCGCCTCGAGCTCACGGAGCGACACCGTCGGGCGGCGGGTACGCCCGTGGCGCCCCGACGTCGTCCGGCGACGGCGCGGCCCACGCCGTCCCGGGATCGTCCGGGGGCCGGTAGGTGCGGGACTCGTCGACGATCCAGTCCGTCAGCGCGTCCGCGAGCGGCGCGGGCTTGAGCTCGACGACGTTGAGGCGCTCCAGGAGGTCCTTGCCCGCCGGTGCGAGCCGCGCGTCGGACTCCAGGCGCGCGGTCAGCTCGGCCGCCTCGCGGGCGGCGGGCAGCGGGCCCAGCCATCCGAGAATGCGCCGGGCGACCTCGCGCAGGCCGTCCGTGCCGATCGCCTGGCGCGCCCAGGTCGCGGTCAGCACGAGCAGGGCCGCCCGCACCGCGCGCTGGAGGGCGCCGGACCAGTCGACCGCCCCGATCACGGCCGGGCCGAGCGCCCCCACGGAGAGCACCACGGCGAGGGTCAGCCCGATCGTCCACGTGTCGCGGCCGCCGCGCCAGGCCCGCGTGGCGAGCACCGCGACGGCCAGCCCGGCCGTCACCGCGCCGAGCCCCGGCCAGCGCAGCCGCGCGAGCAGCGCGATCCAGGCGGCCGCCGTCAGCCCGAGCGCGAGCCACGTGCGGCCGGAGACCCGCGCGGGCAGCAGGCCGGCGGGGGGCCGGAGTCCGGGCTGCGGCGGCTGCGCCGGCCAGCGGGCGAGGGCGCGCTCGTAGGTCAGCATCTGGATGATCGTGAAGGCGAGCCCGTAGACGATCGACAGGGCGAAGGTGAACCCGATCGCCCACGCCTGGCCCTGCGGAAGGATGCGCAGGAAGCCGGCGATGCGGTCGTACGTCGCGACGAACTCGTCCAGTCCGCCGATGACGAGCAGGACGAAGGCGACGTTGACGAGCACGTAGTGGGCGTACCGGATAGCCAGGCCCGCGGCGACGCGCGCCGCCCGGGAGGCCCCGCGCGCCTGCAGGTGGCCCATGATCGGCGCGTTGAGCGCCTGGGTCAGCGGTCCGGAGACGCGGGCGGGCCCGATCAGGGCGACGGTCTGCACGACGGCGGCGAGGCTCGCGCCGTAGCCGACCCGCGGGCCGCGCTCCGCCGCGATGCGCGCGACGGCCACCCCCCCGCCCAGGGCGGCGAAGAACGCGCCGGAGGGGGCGAGGCGCGAGGCGAGGAAGGAGCAGGAGGCGACATGGGTGAGCCCCAGCGTCTCCGCGTCGGCGCCCTCGGCCGCCGGGCGCGTCGTGGTGGTCACGGCGCGGGCTGTCGGTTGCCGCTCGCGACGAGGCCGCCCACCAGGCGGGTGACCACGGGCTCGAGCTCCCGCGGGTCCGGCGGCACGTTCGTGCGCAGCTGACGTGAGGCGAGCTCCACGACGGCGCCGACGATGGCGAAGGCGTCGTGGGGGGAGGCGAAGCGCGGCGAGCGGCCGGCTGCGGCCTCGTTGGCGTTGCGGTCGTCGACGTAGGCGGCGAAGCCCGCGAGGAAGTTGTCGCGCCGCTCGATCGCCCGCGGACCCGCGCCGATGATCTCCACGAGCAGCGTCTGGGTGAAGTTCGGGTGCTCGGCCATCATGTCGAGCAGGGCGACGATCGACCCGCGGTAGGCGGCACCGCCGGCGGGCTTGGTCCCCGCCGCCGGCTCACCGGCGCGCATCGCCCCCAGCAGCCGCTCGAGCGAGGAGTCGAACAGCTCGACGATGCAGTCCTCCTTGTTGTCGAAGTGCTCGTAGAACGTCGCCTTCGACATGCCGGCCTCACGGGCGATGCTCTCCGCCGTCGCGTCCGCGTAGCCGACGCGGGCGAACACCTCGGCCGCGGCCTCGTGCAGGCGCCGGCGCTGGCGGTCCTGGCGCACCTCGAGCGGCGGCGCGTGCCTGCCGCGGGGAACGACGGTGCGCTCGGCCATGGACCGAGGGTACTGCCGCTACGCTCCGGCCGATGCGCCCCGCCGCCGTAGCCCCCGTGCTCGTCGCGCTCGTGCTCGGTGGCTGCGGACAGACCGCCGGCTCGACGTCGAAGGACTTCTCCGGCGAGGAGGCCAAGGTCGCCGACGTCGTCGGCAACCTGGCCAGCGACGGCAAGAAGCGCAAGCCGGCCGACATCTGCGACGAGCTGCTCGCCAAGAGCCTGAAGGACAAGATCGCCGCGACCGGGGCGAAGTGCTCGACGGAGATGCGCAAGGCGATCGAGGACGCCGACGGCTTCGACGTCAAGGTCACCGACGTGCGGGTGTCGGGCGCCAGCGCGCGCGCGCAGGTGGAGGCCGACAACGCCGGTGACACCATCACCCGGACCTTCACGCTCGCCGACGAACGCGGCTGGCGGATCGCCGACTTCGGAAGCGACGACCGGGCGCCGGGCTCCTAGCCCAGCGCCGACCCGTACTGGCGCTCGTAGTAGGCGCGGTAGTCGCCCGACCGGATCGGGGCCCACCAGTCGCGGTGCTCGGCGTACCAGCGGACGGTGTCGGCGAGCCCGTCGTCGAAGGACACCCGCGGCGCCCAGCCCAGGGCGCGCACTTTCTCGGAGGACAGGGAGTAGCGGCGGTCGTGGCCGGGACGGTCGCGGACGTAGGTCAGCAGCGCCTCCGAGGCGCCCGTGAGCTCGATGATGCGCTGGACGACCTCGAGGTTGACGCACTCGTCCGGGCCGCCGGCGTTGTAGACCTCGCCCGGGTGGCCGTGGTCGAGCACGTGCCCGATGGCGCGCGCGAAGTCGGTGGCGTGGATCCAGTTGCGCACCTGGCGGCCGTCGCCGTAGACCGGCAGCGGGTCGCCGTGCATCGCGTTGAGGACCATCAGCGGGATGAGCTTCTCCGGGTACTGGAAGGGCCCGTAGTTGTTGGACCCGCGGACGATCAGGGCCGGGAGGTCGTAGGTGTGGAAGTAGCCCGAGACGAGCAGGTCGGCGCCTGCCTTGGTGGCGCTGTAGGGGCTGGACGGCGCGAGCGGCGAGTCCTCGGTGAACGTCCCCGCCTCGATCGAGCCGTAGACCTCGTCCGTGGAGACCTGCACGTAGCGGACGCCCGCCGCCCGCGCGGCCTCCAGCAGCGTGTAGGTGCCGAGGGCGTGGGTGCGCACGAAGGCGTCCGGCTCGGCGATGGAGCGGTCCACGTGGGTCTCGGCGGCGAAGTTCACGATCGCGTCGACGCCCGCGAGCGCCCCCTCGACCGCCTCGGCGTCCTCGATCGCGCCGCGGACGAAGCGGAAGCCCGCGGCGTCGGCCACGTCGGCGAGGTTCTCCTCGCGCCCGGCGTAGGTGAGCTTGTCGAGCACCACGACCTCGTCGCCGTGCTCGCGGGCGCGGATGCGCGCGAAGGTCGAGCCGATGAACCCGGCCCCACCGCAGACGAGCAACCTCATCGGAGCACCGACGTCGTCGGTCCTTGGCGATGCTTCGCAATCACAGAGCGACCTCCTGGGACGCGTCGAGATGGGCGGCGAGGCCGGCTCGCCAGTCGGGCAGCCGCGGCGCGTCGTCGCGCTCGGTCGCCAGGACGGAGTAGGCGGGGCGGGGCGCCGGGCGCCGCAGGTCGGCGCTGGAGCCGCGCCGCAGCTCGACGTCGGCGCCGACCGCCGCGAACGTCGCGGCCGCCAGGTCGTGCCAGGTGCACGGCTCGCCGCCCCCGGCGAGGTGCAGGACGCCGGTGAGCCCGCGCTCGGCGACCTCGACGAGCCCCTCGGCGAGGTGGCCCGTGTACGTCGGGCAGCCGCGCTGGTCGTCGACGACGGTCACCTCGTCGCGCTCGGCGGCCAGTCGGCGCATGGTGTCGACGAAGTTGCCGCCGGCCGGGCCGAACACCCAGCTCGTGCGCACGACCGCCGAGCGGGGCGTGCCCTCGCGGACCGCCTGCTCCCCGGCGAGCTTGGAGCGGCCGTAGGCCGTGGCCGGGGCCACGGGGGCGGATTCGACATAGGGCTCGGTCGCGTCGCCGGCGAAGACGTAGTCCGTGGAGACCTGGACGAGCAGCGCGCCGGCGTCGGACGCCGCCCGGGCGAGCAGGCCGGCGCCGGTCGCGTTGACGAGGGTCGCCTCCGCCTCCGCGGCCTCCGCGCCGTCCACGTCGGTCCAGGCCGCGCAGTTGACGACGGCGCCCGGGCGGGCGTCCAGGACGGCCTGGCGGACGGCGCCGGCGTCCGTGATGTCGAGCTCCGCGCGCGTGCGCGCGACCACGTCGTGGCCGGCACGCCCGGCGGCGGCGACCACGTCGGTACCGAGCATGCCGGCGGCGCCGGTGATCAACAGGCGCATGTCTCGGCCTGCGGCCCTCGCAGGCGCGTCGGAGACCGGGCTTCGCCCTGCAACCGGCTTTCGGCCTGCACGCCTCGCAGGTGCGTCCTTACCGGAGACCGGGCTTCGCCCTTTGACCGGCTTTCGGCCTGCACGCCTCGCAGGTGCGTCCTTGCCGGAGACCGGGCTTCGCCCTTTGACCGGCTTTCGCCGTCCAGTCGTCGCAAGCTCCTCCTTACCGGCGACGTCACTAGAGGATCCCGATCTCGGAGTTGTCGCCCACCATGAACCGGTAGGCGCGGGGCTGGCGGCTGCCGCGGGAGATCCGCACGTCCTTGCCGAGCAGGCTCGACTCCATCCGCCCGTCGAGGCCGATGACCTTGGAGCCCTCGAGCAGGATGGAGTGCTCGACCTCGGCCGAGTCGACGACGCAGCCGGCGCCGATCGCGGTGTACGGGCCGACGTAGGCGTCCCGCACGAGCGCACCCGCGCCGATCACGGCGGGCCCGCGGACGCTCGCGCGCTCGAGCCGGGCGCCCGCCTCGACGACGACGCGGCCGTCGACCCGGCTGTCCACGAGCTCGCCCCGGACGTCGCGGGCGAAGGTCTCGAGGATCAGGCGGTTGGCCTCGAGCATGTCGTCGAGGCGGCCCGTGTCCTTCCACCAGCCGCGGACGACGTGGCTCTCGACCGTGTGCCCCTCGTCGACGAGCCACTGGATCGCGTCGGTGATCTCCAGCTCGCCCCGGGGGGAGGGCTCGATCGCGCGGGCCGCTGTGTGGATCAGCGGGGTGAACATGTAGACGCCGACGAGCGCGAGGTCCGAGGGCGGGTCGGCCGGTTTCTCGACGAGCCGCTCGATGCCGCGGCCGTCCGCCCCGAGCTCGGCGACGCCGTAGTTCTGCGGGTCGGGCACCTGCGTGAGGAGGATCAGCGCCTGCGGCTCGTGCTCGCGGAAGGCCTGCACGAGCTCGGCCATCCCGCCCTGCAGGAGGTTGTCCCCGAGGTACATGACGAACGACGAGTCGCCGAGGTAGTCCGCCGCGGTGAGCACGGCGTGGGCCAGGCCGGCCGGCTCGTCCTGGACGATGTAGGTGAGCTCGACGCCGAAGCGCGAGCCGTCCCCGGCCGCCGCGCGGATCTCGTCGCCCGTCTCCGGGGCGATGATGATGCCGATCTCGCGGATCCCGGCCTCCGCCATCGCCTCGATGCCGAAGAACAGGACGGGCTTGTTCGCCACCGGCACGAGCTGCTTGGCCGACGTGTAGGTGATCGGGCGCAGGCGCGTGCCGCGCCCGCCCGAGAGGATCAGGCCCTTGAGGTCTGCCATAGGGGGCGGCAGGCTACCGAGTGCCGTGCTGGTCGAAGGTCGTGTCGTCCTCGTCGCCGCCGGAGGAGATGCGGCTCGACCCCTCGCCGACGCCCATGGAGCCCTCGTGCTCCGCACCCTCGGGGTGCTGGTTGATGTCCATGCGCGAGTGGCGGGTGTAGTAGCCGTACACGCCGCCGAAGAAGATGAAGACGGCGACTGCCACGAGGGCGAAGCCGCCCCAGCCCACGGCGAGGATCGAGGTCATGGTCTGGTGCTACCCGCCGAGCTTGCGATGGTCCCAGGTCGCGCGCGAGCGCTCCCGGAACTCCAGCGCCACCCGCTTGCGGGCCTGGGCGCGCAGCGCCTGGCGCACCTCCGGCGTGACCTCCCCGCCGCCGTAGCGGCCGGCGAGCTCGGCGCCGACGCCGGCGACCGTCTCCGGGTCGTCGTGGACGGCGGCCTCGGCCGTGAGCATCACCCCGTGCAGCTGGTCGTAGCGGTCGCGGCCGGCCTCGACCTGCAGCGTGCAGCGGGGATCGCGCCGGAGGTTGACCACCTTCTGCGAGCGCCCGTAGGTCCACGCCCACAGGACCGGGTCCGCGGCGTCGACGCCTTCGGCGTCCGTCGAGGCCGGGCGGACGACGTACCAGAGGGGCATGAGGTGCGGCCAGCCGTCCGGGCCCAATGTCGCGCAGGTCACGATCCGCTCCTCGTCGAGGAAGGCGAGCACCTCCGCCGGCGACATGGCGATCTCCGCGCGCTGCGAGGCCACGCTCAGGTGACCAGGGCCTTCTCGGCGGCCTGCAGCACCATCTCGCGCAGGTCGGCGGGCTCGAGGACGACGGCATCCCCGGCCTCCTTGAGGATCTCCGTGACGAGGAAGTGCTCGCCCTTGAAGGTCCATTCGACGACGATCGAGCCGTCCTCGCCCTCGGCGATCACCGTGCGCTCCTCGCGGGCCCAGCGCGCCTGCTCGGCGGAGATCCACACGCGGGCGACGCGGGAGCCGCCGACCTCGCCCGTGCGGGGCCAGCCCTCGATGTCGGCGACGGGGTCGAGGTCCGGCCGCGGCTCGTAGCCGACGTCGGAGATCGTCGCCCGCTTGATCCGGTCCAGCCGGAAATGGCGGGACTGCTCCTTGGCCGGGTCGTAGCTCGAGACGTACCACCCCTCCCGCCCGTTCATCAGCGCGTAGGGCTCGATCACCCGCTCGGAGAAGCGGTCCTCGGCGAACGCGTAGTACTCGAGCTCGAGCAGCTTGCGTCCCTCGATGGCCTCCGCGACCACGCGGGCCACCTGCGAGTCGTCCCCGCCGGCCGTCGTCACGTGCAGGCCCTCGCGCACGGGGTCCTCGCCGAGCGCGGCCACGATCTTCTCCCGCGCGGAGTCCAGCGCGCCCGCGGGCAGGTGGTCGCCGATCAGGTCGATCGCGGCGACGAGCGCCTTGGCCTCGATCGGCAGCAGGCGCGCGGGGCGGTCGAAGGTGTCCGAGTAGGGCTCCGTGTCGACCTCGATGAGCCCGCCGGGCAGGAACTCGGCGTAGAGCACGTAGGTGCCGCCGCCGAAGTTCACGACGTTGAGCACGTTGACGTCCTCGTGCAGCTCCTGCTCGGACATCTGCAGCTGCTCGAGCACCTCGGCGACGGGGAGCCGCCGGTCGTCGCGGCCGGCTTTGATCAGCACGGAGGCGAGGGTGACGAGCCGGGCGAAGCGCTCGGGCCGGATCGCAGCCTCGGCGCGCGAGGCGCGGCCGCCGCGGCCCTCCGGCTCGTCCGGCACGGCGGCGGCGAGGCGGGCCGCGGCCCGGGCGCGAGCGGCGTCGTCGACGTGGACGGCCGGCTCGCCCTGATGGGCGGCGGCGAGCCGCTCGAGCCGCTCGCCGGCCTCGCGGACGAGCTCGGGCGGCCCGAGGATGCGGGCGTTGTCGCCGAAGCCGAGCGTCCAGGCGATCAGCAGCCGGGGGAGTGCGTACTCCGTGCGGAAGACCGATCCGCCGGCCCCGTCCTCGGCCGGCAGCAGCTCCCCGTAGGCGGCGAAGTGGCGCTCGACGTGCCAGGCGATGCGCTCGGAGATCCACACCTCGGCGGTGTCCACGGACTCCCCGAGCTGCCACGGGATGCGGTTGGCGTAGACCCGCGGGTCGAAGTCCTCCGGCCGTTGGAAGTCGTGCTCGGCCTTGGTCGCGTAGGCGACCTTGCCGCGGATGCGGTCGAGCCGGAACATGCGCGTCGCCCTGCGCTCGTGCGCGTGGCCGACGAGATAGAATTGGCCGCCCTCGAAGAGCAGGTGGTACGGGTCGACGCGGCGCAGGGCCGTCTCGTCGGAGGCCATGGTGTGGTACTCGAACTCGATCCGCTTGCGGCGGTAGATCGCCGTGTCGATCTTCGCGATCCGCTGTGAGACGTCGTGGCCGCCCGCCGCGGCGGTGATGCCGAGCCCGAGCGTGCGCTGGTGCGGGAGGTCGAGCGGCGACGGGCGCCCCCAGGTGATCTGCTGCAGAGCGAGCCGCAGGGGCTCCGCGTAGGCGAACTCGCCGTCGAGCAGCGACAGCGACGTCTGCAGGGAGGCGAGCTCGCGGTCGGTGAAGGCGACGGCGGGGAGGTGGAAGGCCTCGCGCGCGAGGGAGTAGTTCTCCTGCTCGGAGAAGCCGTCGGCCGGTCGCTCGACGGTGAGCTGGATGCCGAGCGACTCGAGCTCGGCGCGGTCGGCGTAGAAGCGCCGGGCGAACGCGTCCTCGGTCATGTCGGAGTAGCCCTCGACGTCGCGCCGGATCTCCGTGGCGGTGACGGGCCGCCGCTCCGCCATCAGGTAGGAGATCAGCGACAACTGCCGGATGAGCTTCTCGGTGTCCTTGGCCAAGGTCTGCGCATGGTAGACCGGGCGGTCTGGCGCCCCGCCCGTTTCGGGGTGGATCGGCACGCTCTTTGCGGGCTTTCGGCGGCGTGCGTGGCACCCGCGTGACGGGTGGTGCCGGCGGCGGCGGGAGGTATGGTCGCCGGCGTGCGCATCCGCCTCGCCCTGGTGGAGGACCACCAAGCCCTGCGCCACGGGCTCGAGCTCTTGCTCGGCCAGCAGGGCTGCGAGGTGGTCGGGACCGCGGGGGACCGGCCCGGGGGGCTCGAGCTCGTGCGCGACGCCGACCCCGACGTCGTCGTCGTCGACGTCGGCCTGGGCGCCGACTCGGGCATCGCCCTCGCGCGCGATCTCGTCGGTGACCGCGCCGACCGGGCCGTGCTCCTCTACACGGGCTCGGACGACGTGGAGCAGCTGCTGCACGGCCTGGACGCCGGCGCCCGCGGCTACGCCCTCAAGCAGGGGGCGCCCGACGAGCTCATGGACGCGATCACGACGGTCGCGCGCGGCGGCACCTACGTCGACCCGCGCCTGCGTCCCGCTCTCAAGACCCACCACACCACCCAGCGCCAGGTGAGCCTGTCGGCGCGGGAGCGCCAGATCGTCGAACTGCTCGCCGACGGGCTCACGGGCGAGGAGGTCGCGCACCGGCTCGTGCTCTCGGCGGAGACCGTGAAGACCCACATCCGCAACGCGCTCGTCAAGCTCGAGGCGCGCAACCGGGTCCACGGCGTCGCCATCGCCCTGCGCGACGGCCACATCCGCGCCGGCGCTTCGAGCTAGGCGAGGCCCGGTCCGGCGCGGCCAGTACCGCCTCCGTCGACGGGTACTAGGCGGCGACGCGGTCGGCGAACCACGCCGACCCGGACAGCGCACGGTCGAAGCCCGACCACTGGGCGCCCTCGGGCAGCTCCTTCTCGATGCGATCGAAGGAGCCCAGGCGGCCGCCGAGGTTGTCGATCATGTGCACGAGCGTGGCCTCGCGCGTGCA
This sequence comes from Solirubrobacterales bacterium, assembly GCA_038258425.1. Taxonomy (GTDB): domain Bacteria; phylum Actinomycetota; class Thermoleophilia; order Solirubrobacterales; family Solirubrobacteraceae; genus DATLGB01. Next base: position 79,812 of record JBBSPV010000004.1, read on the forward strand.
CGGCAGGACGGGCGAGCCGTGCTCGTGGGTGCCGTGGTGGCTGAGGATGATGTGCAGCACCGCGGCGGCCGTGCGGGGCGGGAAGCCGGGCAGGTCCTCGATGAGCCGGCGCACGCGGTAGTAGCCCATCGGGATCTCGCCCTGGAGCTTGCCGAGGTCGGTCATCTCGATGGTCAGCGGGTCCGTCGTGTAGGCGTCGAGCTTGCCGATGTCGTGGACCAGGGCGCCGGTGACCGCGACGTCGCGGTCGATGCCCCCGAACGTCGAGGCCATGGCCGAAACGCCCTGCGCCACGGACAGCGAGTGCTCGAGCAGGCCGTGGCGGTAGGCCTGGTGGAAGTACTTCGCCGCGGGTGCCTCCCGGTAGGCGGCCCAGGTCTCCGTGCCCTCGGAGAACACGCGGTCCAGCAGTGCCCGCAGGTGCGGGCACTGGACGGTCGCGATCAGATCGCGCAGGTCGGCCTCCATCTGCTCGGCCGACAGCGGCGGCCCGTCGAGCAGCGCCTCCAGGTCGGCCTCGAAGGGGTGCGCGGGGCGGATGGCGCTCACCGTGAGCTGCCCGCCGTAGCGCGGATGATGGCTGAAGCGGCCGGCCACGCGAACGATCGCGCCCGGCCGGCAGCCCTCCGACACCGCCTCGCACCCGTCCCACATGACCCCGGCGAGGCTGCCGGTGCGGTCGCTGAGCCCGAGCTTGAGGTAGCGCGCGCCGTCGCGCCGGGCGCGCTCCTCACGGGTGCGCAGCACGAGCACGACGTCGCAGTCCTGCCCGTCGGTGAGGTCCCGGATGCTCATGGTCATCGGGAAGCTAGTCGGGCCTCCGGACGCGTTCCTGACGCCCGCCTAGCGTGACCGGGTCGTGTCGCCGCGGACCGCCATCACCGCGATCTTCGCGCTCAACGGCGCGGGGTTCGCGGCCTGGTACGCGCGCCTGCCGGCGATCACGGACGAGCTCGGGCTGAGCCCGGGGGAGATCGGCATCGCGCTGCTCGGCGCCCCGATCGGGCTGCTGCTCGCGCAGGGTGCGATCGGCGCGCTGATCGCCCGCCACGGGTCCTACGCGCTGCTGCGGGCGTCCCCGCTGGCCTTCGCGCTGATCGTCCTGCCGGCCCTCGCGTGGGACCTGCCGTCGCTGTGCCTCGCCGTCGCGCTGACGGGCGCCGCCAACGGCGCGATCGACGTGACGATGAACGCCCAGGGCCTCGTCGTGGAGCGGGCCGCGCGCGTGCGGCTGTTCACGACGCTGCACGCCGGCTTCTCCTTCGGCGCGCTGGGCGGCGCGCTCGCCGCCGCCGCGGTGGCCGCCGCCGGGGTCGACGCGCTGCCGCACCTCGCCGCGTGGGGACTGGCCGCGGCTCTGGTGGGCGCTGTCGCTCTGCGCGGGCTGATCCGCGACCAGGGCGCGCCGCGCGAGCGGCGCGAGGGCCGCGCGCGGCTCGACCGGCGGCTGCTCGCGCTCGGGCTCCTCGCCTTCTGCTGCCTCATGGCGGAGGGATCGGTGACGGACTGGAGCGCGCTGTTCATGGACCGGGTGGCGGGCGCGAGCGCCGGAGCGGCCCCGCTCGGTCTCGCGGCCTTCTCGCTGACCATGGGCTTCGGCCGGCTGGCGGGGGACGCGCTGGGCGTGCGTTACGGCGCCCGAGGCCGCCCCGCGCCTCGCGGCCGTGTCCGCCGCCGGGTACGTCGGGTTCCTCGTCGGGCCGCCCGCGATCGGCGGCCTCGCCGAGCTCGCCGGCCTGCGCGCGGCGTTGCTGCTCGCGTGCGGTGCCTGCGTGCTCGCCGCGGCGCTGGCGGGCGTGCTCACCCGGGACTGAGGGCGGCCGGCTGGGGGGTGGTCGAGGTTAAGGCCAGTAGCGGTCCTCAACCTCGACCACCCCCCCAGCCACCTCGACCACCCCACCTCCCGCCCCGGCGGCTCCTCAGCGCGCGCGCCAGTCCTCCGCCACGAGGCCGTAGACCGCATGGTCGATCGTCCGCTCGCCCACGCGCTCGGCGTGGCGGGCGATGCCCTCGAGGGTGAAGCCGAGCCGCTCGGGGATCGCGCGCGACCGGCGGTTGTCGACCCCCGCCCGGATCTCCACGCGGTCCACGCCCCAGCGGCCGAACCCGTGCGCGACATAGGCGCGGACCGCCGTGGTCATGATGCCGCGCCCACAGACGTCGGCGGCGAGCCAGTACCCGACGGACATGCGCCGGTGCGCCCACACCGCGTCGTGCACCCCGATGCCTCCCGCGATCCGGCCGTCCGCCTCGACGGCCGTCTGCAGCCCCCGGTTGTCGGCCAGCTGGCGCCGCGCCTGGCGGATCCAGAGCAGCGCCGCTTCGCCCGTGTAGCCCCCGGTCCACGGCAGCCACGGGTCCAGATGGGCCCGGTTGGCGTCGACCACCGCCGCGAGCTCGGGCGCGTCGGTCTCCTCCCACAGCCGCAGCCGCACCCCGTCCATGAGTGGACGATCCAGCACCCGGTTGAGCCTATTCGCGGTCATCCCAGCGGCGCCGACGCTCGTAACGTGGCCGTCATGGCCAAGTGGTGGACGCTCCTCGCGGTGTGCCTCGGCACGTTCATGCTGCTCGTGGACGTGACGATCGTCAACGTCGCCCTGCCCTCGATCGGACGCGATCTGGACGCCGCCTTCGACGACCTGCAGTGGGTCATCGACGCCTACGCCCTGACGCTCGCCGCCGCCCTGCTCACCGCCGGCTCGCTCGCCGACCTGCTCGGCCGCCGCCGCGCCTACGTCGCCGGGCTCGCCCTGTTCACCGGCGCGTCGCTGCTGTGCGGCCTGGCCACGAGCCCGTTGTTCCTCAACCTCGCCCGGGCGCTGCAGGGCGTCGGGGCGGCCTTCATGTTCGCCTGCGCCCTGTCCCTGCTGGCCAGCGGCTACCAGGGCGCGGACCGGGGCACGGCGTTCGGCGTGTGGGGCGCGACCACGGGCGCGGCGGTCGCGGTCGGCCCGCTCGCAGGCGGCGTGTTGACGGAGGCGATCGGCTGGGAGGCCATCTTCTTCGTCAACGTCCCGATCGGGCTCGGGGTGATCGCCCTGACGCTCAGGACGGTGCAGGAGTCGCGCAACCCGGCCCTGGCGCGGATCGACTGGGCCGGCCTCGTGCTCTTCTCGGGGGCGCTCGCCGCGCTCGTCTTCGGCCTCATCCGCGGCAACGACCGCGGCTTCGGCAGTCCGCTCATCCTCACCCTGCTGATCGGCTCGGCGGTGCTGTTGTCGGCCTTCGTCCTCGTGGAGCGGCGGTCGGCGTCCCCCATGCTCGAGCTCGCCCTGTTTCGCAAGCCGACCTTCGTGGGCGCCTCCATCGCCGCCTTCGTGCTCTCGGCGACGATCTTCGCGCTGTTCCTCTACATCACGCTCTACTTCCAGAACCAGCTGGGCTACTCGGCGCTGCAGGCCGGCCTGCGCTTCCTGCCCACGTCGCTGATCTCCTTCGTCGTCGCGCCCGTCTCGGGCAAGCTCGCCGAGCGCCTCGGCGTCCGCTGGTTCGTCGGTGGCGGCCTGGCGCTCATCGGCCTCGGGCTGGTGCTCATGCACGGGCTGACGGTCGCCGACGACTGGACGGCGCTGCTGCCGGGGCTGTGCGTCGCGGCGGTCGGCATCGGCATGGTCAACCCGGCCCTGGCCACGACGGCGGTCGGCGTGGTGGAGCCGCAGCGCTCCGGGATGGCCTCAGGCATCAACTCGACGTTCCGCCAGGTCGGCATCTCCACGGGCGTCGCCGCGTGGGGCGCGGTCTTCGCCACCCTCGTCAACGATCAGGCCCGGACCTTCGCCCAGGCCGTGGGCGGCAGAGCCCCGGCCGGGGGGGCGGGTGGTGGATCGTTCTCGGACTTCATCTCCTTCGGGGCCTACCAGAAGCTCGGTCCCCGGGCGATCGAGCCCGGCAAGGCCGCCTTCCTCGACGGCTTCAACGAGATCCTGCTGATCGCCGGCATCGGCGCCCTCGTCGGCGCGGCGCTGTGCGCGTGGCTGATCCGGCCGTCCGACTTCGTCGCCCACGGGGCCGAGGTGGAGCCGCAGGCGCAGCGAGCACCCGGCGGCGCGGAGCCGCAACCGGCATAGTCCGGGCCATGACCGAGCTGCGCGCGGACGTGATCGTCGTCGGGGCCGGCCTCGCCGGCCTGACCGCGACGGCCGAGCTCGCCGACGCCGGCCATCGGGTCCTGCTGCTCGACCAGGAGCCGGAGCAGTCCTTCGGCGGACAGGCCTTCTGGTCGCTCGGCGGTCTCTTCCTCGTCGACTCGCCCGAGCAACGCCGCATGGGCATCCACGACTCGCTCGACCTCGCCTGGCAGGACTGGCTCGGCTCCGCGGCCTTCGACCGCCCCGAGGACCACTGGCCGCGCCGCTGGGCGCGCGCCTACGTCGAGTGGGCGGCGGGCGAGAAGCGCGCGTGGCTGCGCGGGCTCGGCGTGCGCGTGATGGCCAACCCGGGCTGGGCCGAGCGCGGGGGCGGCAGCGCCACGGGTCACGGCAACTCCGTGCCCCGCTTCCACCTCACCTGGGGAACGGGCCCCGGCCTGCTCGAGCCGTTCGCGCGCCGTGTCCAGGAGCACCGCGCCGCCGGACGCGTCGAGTGCGCGTTCCGCCATCGAGTGGATGGGCTGACGCGCTCCGCCGGCGCCATCGACGGCGTGACGGGGTCGGTGCTGGCGCCGTCCGGGGTCGTGCGCGGCGCGGACTCCTCGCGCGAGGTGGTCGGCGGCTTCACGGCCGCCGGACAGGCCGTCGTGCTTTCGAGCGGCGGCATCGGCGCGAACTTCGACCTGGTCCGTCGCAACTGGCCCGAGCGGCTTGGCCCGCCGCCGCGGACGCTGATCTCCGGCGTCCCCGCCCACGTCGACGGCCGTGGGCTGGCGATCGCCGAGGATGCGGGGGCGAGCCTCATCGGCCGCGATCGCATGTGGCACTACGTCGAGGGGATCCGCAACTGGGACCCGATCTGGAGTCACCACGGCATCCGCATCCTGCCCGCGCCGTCGTCGCTGTGGCTCGACGCGACCGGCCGGCGGCTGCCCCCGCCGCTGTATCCCGGCTTCGACACGCTGGCGACCCTGCGCCACATCGGCACGACGGGCCACGACCACACGTGGTTCGTGCTGACCCGCAAGATCATCGAGCGGGAGTTCGCGCTGTCGGGGTCCGAGCAGAACCCGGACATCACCGGCAAGAGCGTGCGCGACGTCATCCGCCAGCGCGTGCTGCCCGGGGTCCCGGACCCGATCCAGGCGTTCATGGACCACGGGTCAGACTTCGTGGTCGAGTCCGATCTGCGCGCGCTCGTACGCGGGATGAACACCCTCACGGACGAGCCGCTGCTCGATCCGGACGAGGTCGAGCGCGTCGTCGTCGCGCGCGACCGCGAGATCCGCAACCCGTTCACCAAGGACGGGCAGGTGACCGCCATCCGCGGGGCTCGCCGCTACCTCGCCGACCGCGTCAGCCGCGTGGCCAAGCCGCACCGGCTGCTGGACCCGAAGGCCGGACCGCTGATCGCCGTGCGCCTGAACGTGCTCACGCGCAAGACGCTCGGCGGCCTGGAGACCGATCTCGACGGCCGCGTGCTGCGCCCGGGCGGCGAGGTGCTCGACGGCCTCTACGCGGCGGGCGAAGCGGCCGGCTTCGGCGGCGGCGGCATGCACGGGTACAACTCGCTGGAGGGCACCTTCCTCGGCGGCTGCCTGTTCTCCGGCCGCACCGCGGGGCGGTCCCTGGCCGCGCAGCTCGGCCGGGCCGGCGCCCCGGCCGCCTGAGTCAGTCGCCGCTCCCGGCCGTGGCCACCAGCCGGTCGATCTCGGCCTCGTACACGAGCTGGGGATCCACCCGGAGGGAGGCGAAGGCCCCGTCGATCTCGAGGCTCACGAGCCCGTGCATGCGGGTCCAGGCGACGAGGCCGAGGTAGAGCAGGTCGGCCGGCAGCCCGGCGGTGTCGGGGCGCAGCCGGTCCCAGCGCTCGAGCTGGTGGTCCAGGGCGGCGGGGCGGGGTGCGGGCGCGGTCTCCGGGCCGAGCTCGGCGAGCACCGCGAGGAACGGCGCCATGCCGCGGTGAGCGGGCGGCACCGTCCGCTTCGGGGCGACGAGGCCCGAGCCGTAGCTCGTGGAGAACGCGAGGCGGTAGCGATGGGGGTTGGCGATCGCCCAGTCGCGGTAGGCGCCGGCCAGTGCGTGCAGGCGCCCGCCGGGGGTCCGCCGGCGGGCCGCGCGGGCGGCGGCCTCGATGGCGTCGGCCAGGTCCTCGTAGCCGTCGAGGACGAGGGTCGCGAGCAGCTCGTCGCGGGAGTCGAAGTACCGGTACAGCGCGGGTCCGGACATGCGCATGGACCGGGCGATGGCGCTCAGCGAGAGCGCCTCCGGGCCGCCCTCGACGACCTGCGCGAGGCCGCGCTCCTTGATCTCCGCGAGCGTTTCTGCGCGCAGGCGCTCGCGACGGGTGGCGACGGGTGGCTCTCCCACCCCTTCGACTGTAAGCCCCACTCCCTGACTGTAATGGATGTCACAGTGTACAACCCACTAGCGGCGTTATAGGGTCTAACCCATGCTCGTCACCGCTCCACCGGCACCCACCGTCGCGCGCACGGTCGAGGGTGTCCGCTCCGCGCTGCAGACGGATCCCGGCACGCCCGTCCGGGCGGATCTGCGCGGGGGCGTCGTCGTGGACGGCGGGCGCCGGGTCGCGCGGCTGCCGGCCGGCACCTGCTGGTCGGCGCTCGCCTGGGCGGCCGCGCGGCACGGCCTGATGGCGCCCCTCGGCGGCCCGCCGGCCGCCGACGTCGTCGCCGACGTGCTCGGCGGCGGCTGGACGTACTCCGGCCGCGCCCACGGCCTGGCCGCCAACGCGGTGCGGGCCGTCGAGCTCATCCGCGGCGACGGGGAGCTCGTGCGCGCCGACGCCGACACCGACCCGCAGCTGCTGTGGGCGCTGCGCGGCGGCGGCGAGGGCTTCGGCGTCGTCACGGCGATCGAGCTCGAGCTCCTGCCGACCGTGCCGGTGGTCAGCGGCGCCGCGCTGTGGCCCGGCGCCCTGGCCGAGCCGCTGATGGCCGCCTGGCGGCGCTGGACGATCACGGCCCCGCGCGAGATCACGACGTCCCTGCGCCTGCTCGACCTCCCGCCGCTGCCGGGCTTCCCCGAGGGCCCGGTGGCGTGCGTCGAGGGTGCCGTGCTCGGCACGGACGATGGCGCCGTCGCAGCCACGGCCATCGCCGACGAGCTGCTGCGGCACCTGCGCGCCGTCGGGGCGCCGGTGCTGGACACCTGGCGCATGACGACACCGGAGCGCGTCGGCCGCGTCCGGCTCGCTCCCGGCCTCGACGGGGTCTCCGTGCGCGACCACCTGCTCCTGCACGAGCTCGGCGACGAGGGCGTCGTCGCGCTGCTGCACGCCGCCGGCTCGGGGGCGACCCGCCGGCCCGTGCTGGTCGAGCTGCGCCAGCTCGGCGGCGCCTTCGCCGCCCCCGACGTCCCGGGGGGCGCGCTGGACCGCACCGCCGCGCGCTTCGCCTACCTCGGGCACGGGACGCGCGCCGAGCACGCCGGCGTGCGCGCCGCGCTGCAGCGCTGGAACACCGGTCGCACGCTGCCGTCGCTCACCGGCCGCCGCGACCACGGGTCGCTCGGCGCCACGTTCGGGCCCGGCGTCGCGCTGCGGGTGCAGGCCGTGCGAGAGCGGCTGGACCCAATGGGGCGCTTCTCGGCCTGAGCCGCCGGCTCCGGGGCGCCGCCCGCCGCGCGGCGCCCGCTCAGGCGGGGGCGGGCGCCGCGGCGCTGAAGAGCGTGAGGAAGCGCTCGACCGTGGCGCGTTCGCCCGTCACCCGGGCGCGGCCGTCGCGCTCGGCGGCGGCCAGCGAGGCGGCGCGCCAGAGCAGCGCGGCGAGCGTCGTGGGGTCGGTCTCCAAGCCGGCGCCGGCCGCCGCGTCGTGGTCGCGGCGGACGTCGAGGCGACCGTCGCACACGCCGGCGAGGAAGCGGTCGGGGCCGAGGCGGAGCTCGAGCTCGAGTTCGACCCCGGCGGCCCGCTCAGGGTCGAACGTCGTCGGCAGGGCGACGGCGACGGCGTCGACGCCGAGGGGCTCGGCGGTCTCGGCGATCGGCTCGTCGCGCCCCCACCGCCCGAGCCCGTGCAGCACGGGCTCGAGCTCGGCCCCGCGCGCGGTCAGCTCGTACACGCGCGCAGCGCCCGGGGGCGGCAACGTCCGGCGGGCGACGACGCCGGCCGCCTCGAGCTCCCGCAGCCGCTGGGCGAGGACGTTGGCGCTGAGCTTGCCGAGGCCGGCCCGGAGGTCGACGAAGCGCTTGGGGCCGAGCAGCAGCTCCCGGACGACGAGCAGCGACCAGCGCTCGCCCACCACGTCGAGTGCGCGGGCGATGCCACAGGTGTCGTCGTAGCTCCGGGGGCCGGCCACCGTTCGTTGATCCTACTAAACCTCTAGAAAGTCATTTGTTCTAACCATATGCTACGGTCTGCGAATCATGAGCCAGCGATCCACCTACCCGCCCGGCGCGCCCTGCTGGGTCACCGTCCTGCAGGCCGACGCGTCCGCCGCCCGTGACTTCTACGGCCCGCTCTTCGGCTGGGAGTTCCTCGGGCCCGGCGGGTCGGACGCCATGCCGTACTTCGTCGCGACGCTCGACGGCGCCGAGGTCGCGGGCATCGGCTCGCTCCCCGAGGGCGTGCAGCCCGCGTGGATGACCGAGGTGCGGGTGGAAGACGCGGACGCGGTGGGCCGGCGGGCGGCGGCGGCCGGCGGGACGGTGCTGGCCGGACCCATGGAGCTGCCGCCGGTCGGGCGCCTCACCGTGCTCGCCGATCCGGTCGGCGCGGTCGTGTGCGCGATCGAGCCGGACGCCCGTGAGGGCGCGCAGCGGGTCAACGAGCCGGGCGCGTGGGGGATGAGCGCGCTGCAGGCGCCCGACGCGGCGGCGGTCACGCCATTCTACGCGGAGGTCTTCGGCTGGCAGCCCGAGCCGTTCGGCCCGGCGACGATGTGGCGGCTGCCCGGCTACGTCGGGGGTGAGCCGCAGCAGCCCGTTCCGCGAGACGTCGTGGCGGCGATGGTCCCGGCGACGGCCGGCAAGCCGCCCGCGTGGGGCGTCGACTTCTGGGTCCACGACGCCGACACCGCGGCCGCGACCGCCGCGCAGCTCGGCGGGCAAGTGCTCGTCGAGCCGCACGACGACCCGGTGATCGGCTTCCGCAACGCCGTCCTCGCCGATCCGGAGGGCGCCCCCTTCTCCGTCAGCCAGCTGCTCAGCTGACCGCGCGGTAGCGCGCCTGTGCGACCCGGCGCTCCACGGCGTGGTCGACGACCGGCTCCGGATAGTCCTCGCCGATCACGCAGCCGGCCTCGCGCTGCTCGTCCGCGCTCATCGTCCACGGCTCGGCGAGCCGCGCGTCCGGGACGGCCTGAAGCTCGGGCACCCAGCGGCGCACGTACTCGCCGTCGGCGTCGAAGCGCTGCTGCTGGCGCACCGGGTTGAACAGGCGCTGGAAGTACGGCGCCGGGTCGGTGCCGACCGAGGCGATCCACTGCCAGCCCCCGTTGTTGGCCGCCATGTCGCCGTCCAGCAGGTGCTCCATGAAGTGGGCCTCGCCGAGCCGCCAATCGAGGTGCAGGTCCTTGGTCAGGAACGAGCCGACCACCATCCGCACGCGGTTGTGCATCCACCCCTCGTGGCGCAGCTGGCGCATCCCGGCGTCGACGAACGGGAAGCCGGTGGTGCCGGCGCGCCACCGGTCGAAGCCGTCGCCGGGCGCGTTCCACTCGAGCTCGCGGTAGCGCGGCTGGAACTCCTGCCGGGCCACGTGGGGGAAGTGCATGAGCACCGCGGCGTAGAAGTCGCGCCACGCGAGCTCGCTGCGGTAGGCGGCCGGGCCCTCGCCCTCGCGCTCCTGCACGCGGAGGTCGAGCTCGACCGGGGAGACGCAGCCCCAGCGCAGGTACGGCGACAGCCGCGACGAGCCTCCGGCGGCGTGGTCGCGCCCCTGCTCGTACCGCGCGAGGCGCGAGCGCAGGAACGCCGACAGCGCGCGGCGGCCCGCCGCCTCGCCCGGCGCGAAGGTCAGCTGCGGATCCTCCTCCACGCCGAGCGCCGCCAGGGACGGCATCCGGCCGACCCTGACCCCGCGCGGCAGGTCGAGCGCGCGCGGGGCGGCGACCACGTCGCGCCGCGGGCGCTGCAGCCAGCTGCGGGCGAAGGGCGAGAAGACCGTGTAGGGGCGGCCCTGGCGCGTGAGCACCGTGGACGGATCGTCGACGACGAAGCCGCCCGGCATCGGGCGCGCTCGCGAGCCGAGGGCGTCGACCACCTGCTGGTCGCGCCGGCGGGCCCAGGGCGACGCGTCGGCGGTGAAGTACACGGCGTCGGCGGCGACCTCGTCCGCGAGCCGCGGGATCTCGGTCTCCGGCCGGCCGTGGCGCACGACGAGCCGCGCCCCGCGCTCGCGCAGCGCCCCGTCGAGCTCGCGCAGGCAGCCCAGCATGAAGGCGATCCGCTTGGGGCTCGGGAAGCGCCCGTGGGTCAGCAGCCGCTCGTCGAAGACGAACACCGGGACGATGCGGTCCGCGCGGGCGGCCGCCGCCAGGGCCGGGAGGTCGCGGACGCGCAGATCCCGCCGGAACCACATGAGCGCGGTGCTCGTCGCCATCGCGACGGGTACGGGGGTGGCCCGGCGGAAGGTCACCCACGACGAGGATCAGCTCGCGCTCGCCGCGTGCTCGTCGTCCGCCGCCCCGGGGCGTAGCCCTGCACGCCACGGTGCGCCGCCCCACCGCACCGCCGGTACCGTCTCCGCCGTGACGATCCCCGCCCGCGCCCTGCTCCCCGCCCTCGTCGCCGCGCTGGCGGCCGCCGCGCCCGCGGGCGCGCAGACGCCGCGGCCCGCCCCGACCATCGCCGCGGGCATCACCGCCGGCGGGGTCGACCTCTCCGGCCTCACCGTGGACCGGGCGACCCTCGCCCTCGCGCCGCTGGACGCCCGGGCCAAGGCACCCGTCGTCGTGGCCGTGGCCGGCCACCGCTTCACGCTCCGGACGCGGCGGGTCAAGCTCGCCTTCGACGCGAACCGGACGGCGCGCCGGGCGCTCAACGCGAGCGCGAAGCCGCCCGCCGCGGGGCGGACGCACGCGGTGCCGTTGGCCATCGAGTTCATCCGCACGCCGATCCGGCGCTTCGTCGCCCATGTCCACCGGCGCGCCTACCTCGCGCCGCGCGACGCCCGCGTCAAGCTCACGGTGCGTCACGTCTACCGCTCGCGCGGCCGCCGCGGCCGCGAGGTCCCGGTGGCCAAGCTCAACCGCCGGATCGAGGCCAAGCTCGCCGACCCGCGCCGCTCGCGGCTGCTCAAGCCCGGCCGGGTGTCGGTGCACCCGGCCGTCACCACCCGCGACGTCCGGCGCCGCTACGCGACGGTGCTCACCATCAGCCGCTCCACCTTCAAGCTGCGGCTGTTCAAGCACCTGCGCTGGGTGCGGACCTACGGCGTCGCGGTCGGCCAGCCCGGTCACCGGACGCCGGCCGGGCTGTTCTCCATCGCCTCCAAGCAGGTCAACCCGACCTGGAACGTGCCCCACTCGCCGTGGGCGGGCGAGCTGCAGGGCCAGTCCATCAGCGGGTCGGACCCCTCCAACCCGCTCAAGGCCCGCTGGATGGGGATCGCCAACGGGGTCGGCATCCACGGGACGGGTGAGGACTACTCCATCGGGCACGCCGCGTCCCACGGCTGCATCCGGATGCACGTGAGCGACGTCATCGCGCTGTATCGGCGCGTGCCCGTCGGCACGCCCGTCCTCATCCGCTAGTACCCGCCGAGGGCGGGTACCAGCCAGGGCGGCGCTCAGCTCGGGGCCGGCCGGCGCGCGGGGCGCGCCGGCCGCTTCGCGGGGGTCCGGCGCTTGGCCTTGCGCTGCTCCGTGCGGACGGCCCGCCGGGCCGCCTCGCGCAGCTCGCCGAGCGCGCCCTCGATGCCCTCGGCCACCTGGTCGAGGTCGGGGAGCGCGTCGTAGTCGCCGAGCAGGCCGAAGTCCATCTTGCCGTCGTAGGAGAGGATGGCGACCGCCAGGGCCCGGTCCCCCGCGAGGAACGGGATCGGGATGACGCTACGCATCCGGCGCCCGAGCAGGTACAGCGGCAGCTGCGGGCCCGGGACGTTGGTCACCAGCAGGTTGTACATGCGGGCGGAGAACTGCAGGCGCGAGGCCTGGGCCACGAGGCCGGGCGGCGTGAGGTCCTGCGCGTCGGCGAGCGCCGACGCCCCGAGCGCCTGCTTGGAGTCCTTGAGGCCGTCCATCACCTCGCGCACCCGCTGCAGGCGGGCCACGGGATCGGCGATCTCGACGGGGAGCGGCGCCATCATCACGGTGATCGCGTTGCCGAGCGACCGCCGGTGCGCCGCCGAGCGCACGGAGACCGGCACGCAGGCCTTGAGCTCCTTCTCCGCCGGCTCCTCGCCGCGGGCACGCAGGAAGTGTGCGAGCCCGCCGGCGACGACCGCGAGCACGACGTCGTTGACCGTCCCGCCGAGGGCGTCCTTGATCGCCTTGAGCTCGGAGAGCTCGGCCCGGACGACGGCGATGCGCCGGTGCGGCCCGGGCGGCACGTTGAAGGGCGTCGGCGACGGGGGCTGCAGGGCGGTGCGGGCGACCTCGCCGATGCCCTCCGCCACGTCCCGCGTGCGGGCCACCAGGCGCCGCGGGTCCGCGACCTCGCCCGCCGCGGCGGTCGCGACGCCGGCGAGGCGGCGCGCCGTGCCGACGAGGCCGCGCGCGGTGAGCTCGGCGGGGCTCGGCTCGGGATGCGGCACCCAAGCCGCGGCGCGGGGGTCGGGGCGCCCGGCGGGATCGAGGTCGAAGAGCGCGCCGAGGATGTCGATGCCCGCGAGGCCGTCGACGAGCGCGTGGTGGGACTTCGAGACCAGCGCGAAGCGCGGCTCGCCCGAGTCGTCCTCGACGGCCTCGACGACCCACAGCTCCCACAGCGGCTTGCCCCGGTCCAGCGGCTGGGAGAACACCCGCGAGGCGAGGCGCAGCAGCGACGCCTCGTCGCGCGGCGGGGGCAGCGCCGAGTGGCGCACGTGGTAGCCGAGGTTGAAGCTCGGGTCGTCGACCCACAGGGGCAGGCCGGACTGCAGCGGGGGAGTCGCGAGCTTCTGGCGGTAGCGCGGCACGAGGTGCAGGCGCGAGCCGACGTGGTCGAGGATCGACTCGAAGGGCGGCGGCGGGCCGTCCAAGAGGATCAGGCCGCCGATGTGCATGTGCGTCGTCGGGCCCTCCTGGGCCAGGAAGCCGACGTCGACGGCGGAGAGGCGATCCAGGTGCTGATGCGACACGTCACGCAACCTACTGCCGGCGGATAGGGTCCGCGAAATGCCGGGTCCGGACACCGCCGCCCTCGCCGAGCGCGCCCGTGCGGCCGGGCGCTTCGGCATCGACACGGAGTTCCTCCCCGAGGGCCGCTACCGGCCGCTGCTGTGCCTCGTCCAGGTCGTCGTCGGCGACGAGATCGTCCTGCTCGACCCGCTCGACGGCACGGGCTTCGATCCCGCTCCGCTCGCAGGGCTGCTCGCCGACCCGGCGGTCGAGGTCATCCTCCACGCCGGCCGCCAGGACGTCGCCATCCTGCGGCGCGAGTGGCGCACGGAGATCACGAACCTCTTCGACACCCAGGTGGCCGCCGGCTTCGCCGGCTTCGCGGCCCAGGCCGGCTACCTCGGGCTGCTGCACGACGTGCTGCGCATCCGGGTCAACAAGTCCGCGAGCTTCACCCGCTGGGACAAGCGGCCGCTGACCGAGGAGCAGCTTCACTACGCGGCCGAGGACGTCGAGCACCTGCTGGCGCTCACGGACCAGCTGCAGGCGCGGCTGCGCGACCGCGGCCGGCTCACCTGGGCGCTCGAGGAGTGCGAGCCCGTCGCGGCGGCCACGGACGAGCGCGATCCGCTCGAGGCCTGGCGGCGTCTGCCGCGCTCGACCGGGCTGGGCCCGCAGGAGCGCGCGGTGGCCCGCGAGCTGGCCGCCTGGCGCGAGCAGACGGCCGAGCGCGAGGACCGGCCCGTCGGCTCGGTCCTCAAGGACCCGTCCGTCGTCGAGCTCGCCAAGCGCCAGCCGCGCGACGGGGCCGCGCTCGCCAACATCCGGGGCATCCCGCCCGACGTCGGGCGCCGCCGCGGCGCCGAGATCGTCGCCGTGATCCAGCGCGGCCGGGAGGGCGAGCCCATCCGGCTCGAGGGCTCCGAGCGGCTCGCCACCGAGTCCGGCGACGGCCCGGTGATCGCGCTCGCGGAGTCCTTCGTGCGGGCGCGGGCGCTCGAGGAGGGGCTCGCGTACGAGCTGATCGCCGCGCGGGCGGACCTGTCGCCCATCGTCGTCACCGCGCGCCGCGGCCTGCCGCCGCCGGACGTGCGGACGCTGCGCGGCTGGCGCGGGGCGCTCGTGGGGGAGGAGCTGCTGGCGCTGCTGGCCGGCGACCGCAGGCTGCGCGTACAGGCCGGCCGCGTGGCCGTCGACGGCGCCTGAACGGTCGCCCGCGCCTGTACCTTGGGCGCCGATGGTCCGCGCCTCGCATCAGACCGTGCGGCTGGCGCGCGGTAGTCACCGCTCGCCCCGGGAGGGCGCCTGCGTGGTGGAGCTCGCGTCCATGCTCGCCGGCGAGGCGTTCAGCGACCGGCCGCGCTGCGTCGATCCGGTCCTCGCCGCCTTCCTGCGGGCCTTCAACGACCGGCTCGGCCACGTGAGTCGACAGCGCCTGAAGCCCTACGCGGCACTCGCGGTCGGCACGAGCGGGGATCGCGCCGTGACCCGCGCCCGGCGCGAGCGCTGCCTGGCCTTCGCCGCCGGCTCCCGCCGCGCCGGTGCCCGCCCGCGGCGCATCCGGCTGCGCGTGCTGCTCGCGGCCGGCCCGCGTGCCGCGCTGCGGCTCGACCCGGGGGCGGCGCTGTGGGCGGCCCGCGCGCTGGACGCCCGCGGCGTCGAGCCCCACGGCTTCGCCCTGCTCGACGCGCTGCTCGCCGACGGGGGCCTGCGGCCGCCGGGCAGCGCGCCGAGCCCGGCGCCCACGCGCGGGCGGCCTCCGCGCGACCTCGCGCTCGCCGCGTAGGCCCACCCCTAGCGTTGAAGCCGTGACGCGCCGCGAGGACATCCGCAACGTCGCCATCGTGGCGCACGTCGACCACGGCAAGACGACGCTCGTCGACGCCATGCTCTGGCAGAACGGTGCCTTCCGCGCCAACCAGGCCGTCAACGAGCGCGTCATGGACTCCATGGACCTCGAGCGCGAGAAGGGCATCACCATCCTCGCGAAGAACACGGCGGTCCGGTATCGGCAGGGAGGCCCGCCTGCGGCCGACACGGCCGGTGCGAGGGCGACCGACGGCGGCGTGCGGCCTCCGGCACCCCCGGCAAGCACGAAGCTCAACATCGTCGACACCCCGGGGCACGCGGACTTCGGCGGCGAGGTCGAGCGAGCGCTGACCATGGTCGACGGCGTCCTGCTGCTCGTGGACGCCTCGGAGGGCCCGCTGCCGCAGACGCGGTTCGTCCTGCGCAAGGCGCTCGAGTCGCGGCTGCCGGTCGTGCTCGTCGTCAACAAGGTCGACCGGCCGGATGCGCGCATCGACGAGGTCGTGCACGAGGTGGAGGAGCTCTTTCTCGACCTCGACGCCGAGGAGGACCAGCTCGACTTCCCCATCGCCTTCACGAACGCCAAGGCCGGGTGGGCGTCGCTGCAGCGCGGCGAGGAGGGCACGGACCTGCGCCCGCTGCTCGACCTCCTCGTGGAGCACATCCCGGCGCCCGAGTACGACCCGGAGCACCCGCTGCAGGCCTACGTGACGAACCTCGACGCGTCGCCCTACCTCGGCCGCCTGGCGATCTGCCGGGTCCGCCAGGGGACGCTGCGCAAGGGCGCCGACGTCGCCTGGTGCCGCGCCGACGGCAAGACGGTCACGCGGGCGAAGGTCGCCGAGCTGTTCGTCACGGACGCGCTGGACCGCGTCGCCACGGACGAGGCCGGCCCGGGCGAGATCGTCGCGGTCGCCGGCCTGGCCGACGTGACGATCGGCGAGACCCTCGCCGACCTCGCCGACCCTCGGCCGCTGCCGGTCATCCACGTCGACGAGCCGTCGCTCTCGGTGGTCGTCGGCATCAACACCGCGCCGACCGCCGGCAAGAGCGGGTCCAAGCTCACGGCGCGCCAGGTCAAGGAGCGCCTCGACCGCGAGCTCGTCGGCAACGTCTCCCTGCGCGTGCAGGACACGGACCGGCCGGACGCGTGGGAGGTCCAGGGCCGCGGCGAGCTCCAGCTCGCGGTGCTCGTCGAGCTCATGCGCCGCGAGGGCTACGAGCTGACGGTCGGCCAGCCGCAGGTCGTCACCCGCGAGGTCGACGGGCGCACCCACGAGCCGATGGAGCGCATGACCATCGACGTTCCCGACGACTACGTCGGCGTCGTCACCCAGCTGCTCGCCCTGCGCAAGGGGCGGCTGGAGCAGATGGTCAACCACGGAACGGGGTGGGTGCGGATGGACTACGTCGTCCCGGCCCGCGGCCTCGTCGGGTTCCGCACGGAGTTCCTCACCGAGACGCGCGGCACGGGCATCGCCAACCACGTCTTCGAGGGCTACGAGCCCTGGCACGGCGACATGCGCCTGCGGCCCTCGGGCGCGCTGGTCTCCGACCGCGCCGGCGTCGTGACCTCGAACGCCTGCTTTCAGCTGCAGGACCGCGGGGTGCTCTTCGTCGAGCCCGGCGACGAGGTCTACGAGGGGATGGTCATCGGCGAGAACGCCCGCGCGGACGACCTCGACGTCAACGCCATCCGCGAGAAGCACCTCAACAACATCCGCTCCTCGACGGCGGAGGTGCTCGTGCGCCTCGTGCCGGCCCGCAAGCTGTCGCTCGACCAGGCGCTCGAGTTCCTGCGCGAGGACGAGTGCGTGGAAGTCACCCCGGACCACGTGCGGCTGCGCAAGGTCAACCTGCGCGGCATGGAGCGCACGAAGGCCACGCGCAAGGCCAAGCAGGCCGCGCTCGCCGGCTGAGCCGCCTCAGTCGCCCGCACGCGCCTCGGCCACCTCGCCCGCGTCGCCCCACTTGCGAACGATCCAGTAGCTGGCCCGGCGCTCGACGACCTGCTCGGCGGCGCCGACCTGGTGGCCGGGGGCGATGACGAACGAGCGGTCGTCGTCGCGGATGGCGTCGTAGGCGTCGCGCGGGACGTCGATGACCTCGCGGCAATGCACGTGGCCGCACTCGCAGACGATGCCGAGGGCGTCGTCGTGGCCCGGCCGCCCCTGGGCCACGCGCTCGTTGACCTCGCGGAAGCCCGCCTCGATCTCGCCCACCACGGCCGGCTCGGCGGGGACCTCGCCGCTCGGGGCGTGCACGGCGCGCGGCGGCAGGCCGGGCTCGGCGACGGCCCGGACGGCGAGGATGGCGACGTCGTCCGGCAGCTGGGCGTGGGTGAGCACGCCGCCGGCGTCCTCGAGCCGGGTCAGCGCCTCGGCGGCCGTGCGCCCCTCCAGGCCCTCGAGCGTCGCCGCGACGTCGAGCTCGCCCGCGCCGGTGCGGGCCCCGAGCTCGGTCAGCCCGTCCGTGAAGCACACGAGGGCGTCGCCCTCGGCGAGCTCGACCTCGTCGGTGACGACGCGCGGCTCGGTCACGACGCCGAGCAGCTGGCCGGCGCCGCCCACGGACCGGGCGCCGCCGTCGGCCCCGAGCCGCACCGGCCGCGGGTGCCCGGCCGCCGCGACGGTGACCCGGCGGACGCCGTCCTCCGGCGGCCCGATGAACGCGAGCACGACCGTCGCGAAGCGCTGCGCCGGGTGGGTCAGCAGCTCGGCGTTGACGAGCGAGAGCACGCGCGCGAGGTCCTGGGTCTCCCGGCAGGCGCCCCGCAGCAGGTACCGGATCATGCCGCCGACCGCCGCCGTCTCGGGGCCCTTGCCGCACACGTCGCCGATGAGCACCATGTGGCCGCCGTCGCAGGCGAAGACGTCGTAG
The DNA here is from genome assembly GCA_038258425.1 of Solirubrobacterales bacterium. Lineage (GTDB taxonomy): Bacteria > Actinomycetota > Thermoleophilia > Solirubrobacterales > Solirubrobacteraceae > DATLGB01. The sequence goes on from JBBSPV010000004.1 coordinate 97,813, forward strand.
AAGTCGCCGCCCACGAGTACCTGCGAGCCCACGGGCCGGAAGGAGACGGCGAGCTCGAGGCCGGACACCTCGGGCAGGTCGGGGAGCAGGCTCGTCTGCATGGCGCGGACGATCTCCTCGCGCTCGGCCGCCGCCCGGATCCGGCCCGCCTCCTCGGCGCGCTGCTCGGTGACGTCGCGGAACACGACGACGACGCCGAGCACCGCCCCGTCCTCGACGACCGCCGACGCGGTGTAGGCGACGGCCACCACGGTTCCGTCCTTGCGCGTGAACCAGTCGTCCTCGCGGCGCACGGCCTCGCCCGTGCGCAGGGCGTGCTGGATCGCGCACGCCTCGCGCGGCATCGGCCGCCCGGCCCCGTCCTGGAAGTGCACGGCGTCGTGGAGGTCGCGGCCCTCGAGCTCGCGCTCGCGCCAGCCGAGGATCTGCTCCGCGGCCGGGTTCATGGTCACGAGCCGGCCGCGGGCGTCGAGCACGTGGACGCCGTCGGCGATGGCGTGGGCCAGCGCGCCGGTGGTCGCGGTGGGTGAGAGGCGATCGCTGTCGTCGGTGGCCGGCCTCATGCCGGCTGCAGCCTACGGGCGCGCGGTGGGCGCCGCATCCCCCAGCAGCGCGAGGTTGATGCGCACGACGTCGTCCTCGAGCTCGGCCAGGCGGTGGGTGCGGCCCTCGCGCACCCAGCGCGTCACGAGCGTGTCCGCGGCGCCCACCGCCGCGAGCCGCAGCGCCCGCGAGGCCCCGGGCGCGAGGTCGGCCGCGGCCTCGGCGAAGGCGTCGTGCACGCGGTCGCGGCGCTCGAGCGCCGTGGGGCCGGCCGCGGCGATCTCGATGAGGAACGTGCGGGCGAAGGCGGGCTCGGCGGCGAGGGTCTCGAGGTAGGCGCGCACCCGGGCCCGGACGGCGTCGGACCCCTCCGCCGTGCGCAGGGTGCTCAGCAGGACCTCGACCCCGGCGTCGTAGGCGGCGAGCAGGCACGCCTCCTTGTCCGCGAAGTGCTCGTAGAACGTCTTGCGCGACACGCGGGCGCCGGCGATGACGTCGGCCACGGTCGTGGCGGCGTAACCCCTGCGGGCCACGGCCTCGGCCATCGCGTCGAGCATGCGCCCGCGCTGGGAGGCGAGCACCTCCTCGCGCGCGAGCCGGTGGGGACCGCGGGGCAGCGGACGGGTGCCGGGTTCGTCGCTCACGGAGTGAGAAACATTAGCGTCTGCTACTTTGGCCGGCATGGGTGACCACGTACGCGTCGCGATCGTCGGCGCCGGCTTCGGTGGCCTCGGGACCGCGGCGCGGCTCAAGGAGCGGGGCGACGAGGACTTCGTGGTGCTCGAGCGCCGCGACGACGTCGGCGGCACCTGGCTCGCCAACGCCTACCCCGGCTGCCGCTGCGACATCCCGTCGCACCTGTACTCCTTCTCCTTCGCGCCCAACCCCGAGTGGAGCGAGACGTACTCGCCGCAGCCCGAGATCTGGGCCTACCTGCGCCGGGTGGCCGAGGAGCGCAGCCTGCTGCCGCACATCCGCTTCGGCTGTGACGTCGCCGCCATGGCCTGGGACGACGAGGCGCAACTCTGGCGCCTGGACACCTCGCAGGGCGAGCTGACGGCCCAGGCGGTCGTCGCCGCCCCCGGTGGACTCAGCGAGCCGCGCGACCCGGACATCCCGGGCCTGGCGACCTTCACCGGCACCGTCTTTCACTCCGCCACCTGGGACCACGACCACGACCTCGGCGGCGAGCGCGTGGCGGTCATCGGCACGGGGGCGTCGGCGATCCAGTTCGTGCCGAAGATCCAGCCCGAGGTCGGCCGGCTGGACCTCTACCAGCGCACGCCGCCCTGGATCACGCCGCACCGCAACCGGCCGATCCGGCGCGCCGAGCACCGCCTCTACCGGACCCTGCCCGCGGCCCAGCAGGCCGTACGCGCGACGGTGTGGGCCCTGCGCGAGCTGATCCTGCTGGGCATGCGCGGCAACCTGCGCGTGCGCGGCGCCATGGAGAAGCTCGCCCTGGACCACCTGCGCAAGCAGGTGCCAGACCCCGAGCTGCGGACGAGGCTGACGCCGGACTACGCCATCGGCTGCAAGCGCATCCTCGTCTCCGACGACTACTACCCGGCCGTCTCCGCGCCCAACGTCGACCTCATCACCGACGGCATCCGCGAGGTGCGCGGCAACGTCGTCGTGGCCGGCGACGGGACGGAGCGCGAGGTCGACACGCTGATCTTCGGCACGGGCTTTCAGGTCACGAACTTCCCCGTGGCCGAGGTCATCCGCGGCCGAGGCGGCCGCCTGCTCGCGGACGAGTGGGCCGACGGCGTCGAGGCCCACCGCGGCACGACGGTCACCGGCTTTCCGAACCTCTTCGTCCTCACGGGGCCGAACACCGGCCTCGGCCACAACTCGATGGTCTACATGATCGAGTCCCAGCTGCGCTACGTGCTCGACGCCCTCGAGCGCCTGCGGGCCGCCGATGTGGCCGCGCTCGACGTCCGGCCGGAGGCCCAGCGCGCGTGGAACGAGGGGGTGCAGCGCCAGATGGAGGGCACGGTGTGGGTCGACGGCGGCTGCTCGAGCTGGTACCTCGATCCGCGCGGGCGCAACGTCACGCTGTGGCCGCACCACACCTTCCGCTTCCGCGAGCGGGTGCGCCGCTTCGACGTCGAGCACTACGACGTCGAGGCGCCGCGGGCGGCGCCTGTGGCCGCGTGACCGCGGCGGACATCGCGGGCCTGCGGGCGCTGCTCGACACCGCTCTCGGGCTCGGGCGCCGGACGATGAGCAGCCGGGTTGCGCTCGCGCGCGCCTCCGGCGTGATCCATTCCGGGCTGCTGCCGCTCCAGGCGCGCGAAGCGGTGCTCGCCGAGCTCGAGACCGCGCAGACCGAGATCGCCGTCCCCCTGGAGCCCAAGGCGGTGGAGCGGGCGCTCAGGGCGGCGTGGGGCGAGGCCCCCGGCCGCGTGCTCGACGAGCTCGATCCCGACCCGCTCAGCGTCTCGGCCACCGCGCAGGTGCACGGCGCCGTGCTCGACGGGGAGCCCGTGGCGGTCAAGCTCGCGCGGCCGGGCGTCGCCGAGGCCGTGCGCTCCGAGCTCGTCCTGCTCGACGTCCTCGCCGGGCCGCTGCGGTCGGTCTTCGGTGCGCTCGACGTCGCGGGCGTCCTGCGGGAGCTGCGCGAAGCGGCGCTCGACGAGCTCGACCTCGAGCACGAGGCCGGGCAGCAGGCCCGCGTGCGCCGCGCGCTGCGGCGGCTGGAGGGCGTCGACGTGCCCGCCGTCGTCGCCGACCGCAGCGCGGAGGCGGTGCTCGTGTCGGCGCGGCTGGACGGGCCGACGCTCGTGACGACCGAGCCGGAGGATCCCGGCGCGGCCGCCCGGCTGCTCGTCGCGGCGCACCTGACGGCCTGGCGCGAGGCCGGGCTCGTGCTGACCGACGCGCGGCCCTCCCACGTCGTCCTGGTCCCGGGCGGCGGCATCGGCCTGCTCGGCGCCGGCGGCGCCCGCCCGGTCGCGCGCGAGCGCGCGATCCCCTGGGTCACGGCGTTCGCCGCCCTCGCCGACCCCGAGCCGGACGCCTTCGTCGCCGCGGTCGGCGAGCTCGGCCTGTTCGGCGCGGCGGACGCGGCCGAGGCCCACGCGCTCGGCCGCGAGGTGCTGGGGCCGCTCGTGGCCGGCCCGGCGCGGCTCGACGGCGACGCGCTCGTCGCGGTGGCCGGCCGGGCCTACGCGCGCTTGGAGGCGCTGCTCGCGCTCGCGACCCGGGCGGCGCCCGCCCCGGCCGACCTCGCCGCGCTGCGCTCCCTCGGCCAGCTCGGGGCCCTGCTCTCCCGGCTCGGGGTGCGGGACGACTGGCCCGCCCTGGCCCGGGAGGCGCTCACCTAGGGGCGTGGTTGGCTCTATAGGGCATGGTTGGCCAGGACGGCGTGGTCGGGGTCGACCGCCTCGCGGGTCGCGCGCAGCCGCTCGAGCGTCGGCGCGTCCCACAGCCGCTCGGGGGCCACGGGGGTCTCCGCGAAGTTCGCGAACGCGCGGTCGGCGGTCCACGGCGCGAGGGCGCAGCGGATGCGCTCGACGTCGGCGTCCGCCTTCGCCGCGGCCTCGGGGACCGGCGCCATCCCGACGCAGTAGACGGCGAACGGCGCCCCGAGCCGCCGGGCGGCCCCGCCTGCGAGCACGATCTGGACCGTGACCAGCGAGGACCCGGAGTCCGGCCCGGCGGCGTCCACGAGCGCGTCGACGGCGGCCGGCGACAGCTCCTCGAGCAGCCAGCCGTCGCCCCGCGAGGGCACGGGGACGGGCGGATCCATGTGCAGCCCCATGACCGCCTCGGCCGGCGCCGGCCCGACGCTGTCCATGGCCGGGCCCAACGCCCGCATCGGCGCCAGCAGCGCCTCCGTGTCGCGGGCGTCGCCGAGCACGACGGCCTCGACGAGGAAGAACGACTTCCCGCGCAGGGCCTCCGGGGCCATGGGGGAGGGCGGCACGGCGAGGAAGCGCGCGACGGTCGCGACGCCGTCGGGGAGCGTCGGCGCCCACGCGCGCCAGGCCTGCAGCACCTCGGCGGCGCGCTCGGGCGGGAACCAGAGGACGCCGCCGTGGACCTCGCCGACGTCGAAGAGCTCGAACTCGAGCGCGGTGACGATGCCGAAGGAGCCGCCGCCGCTGCGCACGGCGTGCAAGAGGTCGGGACGGGCGAAGCGGTCGGCGCGGACGAGCTCCCCGGCGGCGGTGACGAGCTCGACGGCACTCACCGCCTCGCAGGCCAGCCCGTGGCGGCGGGCGTAGAAGCTCAGCCCGCCGCCGAGCGTGTAGCCGACGACGCCGACGTCCGGCGCCGAGCCGTGCAGGCAGCGCAGGCCGTGCTCGGCCGCGGGCACGATGACGTCCTGCCATTGGGCGCCGGCCTCGACGCGGGCGCACCGCCGCGCCGGATCGACGTCGACGCCGCGCATGCGGTGGGTGCGGATGAGCATGACGTCGCCGAGGTCGCCGAGCGCGGACGCCCCGTGCCCCGTGCCCTGGGCGGTCACGCGCAGCCCGCGGTCGCGGGCGTGGCGGACGACGGTCACGACGTCGTCGGCGCTCTCCGGCAGCGCGACGGCGGCGGGCCGCTGGTCCACGGCGAGGTTCCAGGCGACTCGCGCCTCGTCGTAGCCGGGGTCGCCGGGGGCGACGAGCAGGCCGGGGCGGACGGGCGAGTCAGCGAGGGGGAAGTCGAGCATGGCGCCAGTTTCCGGGCTGGCGGGCGCCCTGTCGTCCTCCGCCGGGACGATCCGCTCGTCCCCTGCGCGGATGACGCGCGGCGCGCCGGCGGCCGCCCCAGCGCGGCACGGGGGGTGGGGGGTGGTCGAGGTTAAGGCCAACAGTGGTCCTCAACCTCGACCACCCCCCCGGGCCGGGGGCGCGACCTCAGGCCTTGCGGCGCTCCTTGGCCCGGGCCGCAGCGAGGTCGAGCCGCTCGGCCTCGTCGCGCGCGGTCAGCGCCGCCTCGCGCTGCTGCACCGCCTCGCCGGCCTCTTCGAGGGCCTCGAGCCGGTCCTCACGGCCGACGTCGGCGTTGACGGTGTCCGTCTGCGCCCTGGCCTGCGCGCTGCGCGCCTTGCGCTGGCGCTCGCTCGCCGCAGCGCGCTTGGCCTTGGCCTCGCGCCGCTGCGCCGCCTGCCGGCGCTGCTCGTCCGCGCGCTGCTCGGCGGCCCGGCGGCGCTGCTCGGCCTCGGACTGGCGGTCGGCGAGCGTCTCGTCGGCCGCCTCGCGCCGCTCGGCCGCCCGCCCGCGCAGCTCAGCCGCCTCGGTCCGGTCCTCCGCCGCCTCTCGGCGCAGGCGCGCGTCGGCCTGCAGCTGCGGGTCGCGCAGCAGGTCTCCCGCGAGCCCGCGCAGGACGGCGTCGGCGCGGTCGACGAGCAGCTCGCCGTCGGGCGCGAGCCGGGCCACGCGGCTCAAAGGCCACTTGACGGCTCGCAGGTAGCCGTCCACGGCCAGTCGGGGAACGGTGCGCAACAGCTCCATGTCAGTGCTCCTCGGGGTCGATGCGGTCGGCGCGCGCCTCGGCGGCGGCCGCCTGGCGCTCGAGTCGGGCGGTCTCGCGGGCGGCCTCCAGCCGCTCGCGCTCCGCCTGCTGCTCGGCGGTCTCGGCGGCCGCCTCCTGCGCCTGCTCGGCGCGGCCTGCGGCCACTGTCTCCTGCCGCTGCTGAGCGGTCGCCTGCTCCTGGGCGACCTCGCGATCGCGCTCGGCGGCCTCGTCGCGGGCGCGCTGGGCCCGGTCGGCCTCCAGCTCGCGCCGCTCGGCCTCCAGCCGCGCCTTGCGCGCCTCCGTGTCGGCCTCCTGCTCGCGCCGGCCGGCCGTCGCGTCATCCTCGGCGGCTTCGCGCTCGGCGTCGACCTGCGCGTCCTGCAGGCGGCCCTCGCGCGCGAGATCCTCCTGGCCGAGGAGGTCGCCGGCGGCGGCCTTGGCCTTCCCGGCGAGCTTGCCGGCGAGCCCGCCGGCGGTGCGCTCCGGGGTGTCGGGGGTCATGGTGTCGGTCTCCGTGGGGTCAAAGGGGGGAGCGGTCGTCCTACCCCCGCGACCCGTGGCGGACCCGTGTTCGGTCAGCCGCCGGGATACGGTGGGCGCGTGGCCGTCACGAGCGCCGGGGTCCTGCTGTACCGCCGCGACCCCGCGCAGGTGCTCCTCGTGCATCCCGGCGGCCCGTTCTGGACCCGCAAGGACCTCGGCGCGTGGTCGATCCCCAAGGGCGAAATCGAGCCGGGCGAGTCGCCGCGCGCGCGGGCGCTCGTCGAGCTGGAGGAGGAGACCGGCCTGGCGCTGGCCGACCCGGCGCTCGTCGAGCTCGGCGAGGTCCGCCAGAAGAGCGGCAAGGTCGTCGTCGCCTTCGCCTGCGAGGCGGACTTCGACCCGGAGGCGCTGCGCTCGAACACGTTCGAGCTCGAGTGGCCGCCCCGCTCGGGCCGGACGCAGGCCTTCCCGGAGGTCGACCGGGCGGCGTGGTTCGAGCCGGCTGAGGCGCGCCGGCGGCTCAACCCGGCGCAGGCCGAGCTCGTGGACCGCCTGCTGCGCGCCTGCCCGTCCGGCGCGGACGGCTAGCTTCGGCCCCGTGGCCGGCTCCTCCGAAGCCGCCCGGGTGCTGGCGATGGGGGCCGCCCTGCTCGCGCTCGGGAGCACCTTCATCCCACGCTGGGACACGGACGCCGGCGGCCTGGAGCAGTCCGCCTGGTCGAACTTCTCCAACCTCGACTGGATGCTCGCGCTCGTGTGTCTCGTGGCCGTCGCAGTCGCCGTCCGGGCCCTGCGCCGCCCCTGGCTCGCCGGCTTCGCGCTCTGCCTCCTCGGCGCCCTGGGCGTCGTCCTCGTGACGGGCATGCTCGTCGTCCTCATCCAGGCCGACGGTGCGGGCTGGGCGCCCATGGTCGCGCTGCTCGGCACGCTGCTGACCTGCGCGGCCGGGATCGTGATGGCCACGGACGACGGCCGCGGCTGAGCGACGGTCGGCCTCGACGTGGGCGGGCACGGCGCGATCGTGGTCGCCGCCGTCGTCGGCTCGCCATGGCGGCGGGCAAGGAGGTCGTCGCCGAGGGAGTCGAGACCGCCGACGAGCTGCACCGGCTGCCGCTCGCCGGCTGCGACCTCGGGCAGGGCCACCACTAGGATCGCCGCGGCCGGCGGAGCCGACGCGCAGGCTGATCGCCCGCAACACGCCGCCGGGGCTGCCGGCGGGCGAGTTCGGCGTGGAGTCCTGAGGCGGCGGCGTCAGGCCGCCGGCTCGCGCAGGAGCTCCATGGTCGAGCAGTGCACGCCCCCGCCGTTGGCGTGCAGCTCGTCGTAGGGGATCTCCACGACGTCGACGCCGCGCCCGGCGAGCCGCTCGACGGTGCGCGGCGAGCCCTCGGCCATGAGCACCCGGCCCGGGCGCAGGCACAGCGCGTTGAGCGCCCAGGCCTCCGAGGCCTCGGGATGGATGGTCTCGATGCCGAGCGCGCGCAGCTCCTCGAGGAACCAGAAGGGCAGGCCGGCCGCGTCCACGAGCGCCTTGTCGACGTCGACCATGGTCAGGTGCAGGTCGAGGTGGATCGTGTAGCCCGCCAGCGGGACCACGTGCAGCCGCCAGCCGATCCGGGCCAGCACGTCGCGCAGCTGGCGAGCGCCCTCCTCGTTGCAGCGGATGGAGGTCCCGAAGGCCGCCAGGCCGGGTCGCAGCTTGACGAAGGAGCCGCCCTCGAGCGTGCCGGTGCCGGTGATCGTCGAGAGGATCGGCAGTCCCTGCTCCGCGACGATGCGGGTCAGCGAGGCCTCCTCGCCGCGACGCATGCGCACCGCCATGCGGCCGATGACGGCCCCGCCGGGCACGGTGACCAGCGGGTCGCGCATGTAGACCGCCTTCACGTAGCGCCCGCCGAGCGGCTCGGCGACCACGACGTCGATCCCCTCGCCGCGCAGGGCGGCGACGAGCCCGTCGTGCTGGGCGGCGACGCGCTCGAGGTCGGGCGGCTCGCGGCGCGTGTAGTACCAACCGCCCTCGGGGTCGACGAGCGCCTGCGCCGCCTCGTCCCAGGCGTCCGCGCGGACCTGGCCGAGTGCGTCGCCGGGCCGGCGCACGAGCACCGTGCGCAGCGGCCCGACCTCGTCCGCGGCACCCCACTCCGCGCCCCAGACGTCCGTGAGCTCGTCGTGGAAGGGCGGCTCGGCCGCCGTCGCCATCAGCGTCTGGACGAGGTCGGGCGGTCCGGTCATCGCAGGAACCGCGCCTTGCGGACGAGCGCGGCGGCCAGCGCCGGGGTGCGGCGGCGGGAGCCCGCGATCGCGCCGGCGATCGCCGCCGGCACCGACTCGCCCGCCAGCGGTGCCCCGTGGCCGGTCAGCAGCACCTCGGGCCGGAAGTCGAGCACGCGCCCGGGCGGCAGCAGGCGGCGCAGCGGATGGACGCCGACCGTCTCGCCCGGAGCGAGGTAGGTCGGGCCCGTCCCGATCGCCTCCGGCACCAGCAGCATCCGTTGCCGGCCGAACCACAGCGCCACCTCCCGCCACACGGGCAGGTTCCAGAGCCCGACCGCCCGGAAGGGCGCGCCGGCGACGCCGCCGAAGGGCGTCACGTGCAACGGCACGCCGAGCTCGCGCGCGACGTCCGCGCAGTCGCGCGGATGGCGGTCCAGGCACTGCAGGACGCCCGCGGGCTCGCCGAGGGCGCGAATGCGATCGAGCACGTCGTCGCCGAGCGGCGGGTCGACGATCCAGACGCCGCCGTCGGCGCGGATCGCGTGGCCGGCCCGCTCCATGGCGCGCGGGGCGGGATGGACCCAGGACACGACGTCCGGAGCGGGCTCGTGGAACGTGACGGCGACCATCGGCGCCATCGTCGCAGGTCGCCGAGGGACCACGCCGGGCCGCCGGCGTATCACGCGTGATACGCTGCAGGAGATGACAGACGTCTCGATCAGGGACCTCCGCAACCGCGGCGGAGAGGTGATCGACCGCGCAGCCGGAGGCGAGGACATCACCATCACGCGCAGCGGGCGTCGCGTCGCCTCACTGCGCGCCCTGGAGGAGCCTGCGCTGTCGGCTGAGGTCCTCCTGCGTCGATGGCGCGGTCTTCCCAGCGGAGATCCCGCCGCGCTGCGCCGGGACGTCGACACGGTGCTGGATCCGAAGCTGTGACCGTGTCGCGTCGTCAGGGCGTGTTGGACACCTCGACGGTGATCTCGCTGCCTCGGGTGACGGACGTGCAGTCGTTGCCTGCCGAGCCGCTGATCACCGCCGTCACCCTGGCCGAGCTGTCGGTCGGGCCGCTCGTGACCGACGACGAAGCCGAACGCGCGATCCGCCAGGCTCAGCTGCAGCAGGCGGAGGCAGACTTCCGTCCGTTGCCGTTCGATGATCGTGCCGCCCGCGCCTTCGGTCGCGTTGCCGCCTCGCTGCGCCGTTCCGGGCGCAAGCCGGCCGCGCGGGCCTACGACGCCCTCATCGCGGCAACCGCGCTCGCCCACGACCTGCCGATCTACTCCGTCAACGTCCGGGACTTCGACGGCATCGCCGGGCTCGAGGTGGTCGCCGTTGCGGTCGACCCGATCCGCTGAGCCCTCGCGGTCCGGTTCGTGGCCGTCAGTGGTGCTCGAAGGCCCGCACGGGCATCTGGAACGGCGTGATCCTGACGCCGATCTCCCCACGCGCGTTCGCCGACAGACGTCGAGGCTCCTCGAGTCGATCCACGATCCGAGGCGTGGCCGCGGGCCGCGCGTCGTGCCCGCGCCGGTAGGTTCGGCGTCGTGGCCGACCGCAGAGACCTCGACTTCACCTACTCCCTCATCGACCGCATCTTCCGGCTGAGCCTCGGCGACCACGCCGACTTCAGCGGCGCGAAGTACGACGGCGACTTCTCCATGGGCCTCGAGCAGGCACAGGCGCGCAAGCACGACTACGTCGCCGCGGAGATCGGCGTCGGGCCGGGGCGCCGGCTGCTCGACCTCGGCTGCGGCTGGGGGCCGCTGCTCCACGACGCGCGAGAGCGCGGCGCCAGCGGCGTGGGCGTCACTCTCTCCAAGGCGCAGCTCGAGGCCTGCCGTCGCCACGGCCTCGACGTCCACCTCCACGACGCCCGTCGCGTGGACGCCTCGACCTTCGGCGCCTTCGACGCGGTCGCGAGCCTCGGCGCCTGGGAGCACTTCTGCTCGCGCGAGGACTACGAGGCCGGCCGCCAGGACGCCGTCTACCGCGACATCTTCGCCAACGTCGCCACCCTGCTGCCCAGCGGTGGGCGCTTCTACTTGCAGACCATGGTCTTCGGGCCGAACATGATCCCGGTTCAGGAGGTCTCACTCGACGCCCCGCGCGGGTCCGACGCCTGGTACCTCGAGCTCATGACCCACCAGTTCCCCGGGTCGTTCCTGCCGTTCGGCGCCGAGCAGGTCGTCGCGAACGCCGAACCGGACTTCCGCCTCGTCTCGAAGTCCTCCGGCCGGCTCGACTACCTCGAGACGATCCGCCAGTGGCGCTGGCGCTTCGGCGAGCCCGGCTGGCGCAAGACGCTCGTCAAGGCCCGGCTCGTGCCGCGCTACCTGACCAGCAGGGAGTTCCGCCTGGCCTTCGCCTCCGGCGTCAGCCCGAACTACACGTGCTTCGAGCGCGAGCTGCTCGAGCACTTCCGGCTCACCTTCGAGAAGGTCTGAGCTACCGGCGCACGGTGAAGCGCGCGACGGGCCGGCGGTTCTTCGCGACGATGCAGAAGCGAGCGCTCGCACGCCAGTGGTTCAGGGGGGCGGTGAGTCGCCGGCCGGGGGTGATCGGAGCGACGCCCAGGACGAGCTTGTGGCGGCCGCGGGCGCGCCGAGCGCAGCGCACGACGTAGAAGTCCGGCTGCTGCCCGACCGCCGGCAGGCGCAACGCCCCCTCCTGCTTGGCCGAGTTCAGGGTCAGCGAGTAGCCGTGGCGCTTGCCCTTGTAGATGGCGCCCTCGGCGGTGGCCGGAAGGACGGAGGCGCCAAGGGCGCCGAGCGTGAGGGCGACGAGCACGAGGAGGCGGGGCATGGGAGCGCCACTGTGACGGGTGGCGGGGCGACCTGGCCGCTCATGGTCTGATGTCGGACCGGGCGCCTGGCGCACGTGGCGCCGTTGCCTTTGGGTGCGGCGATGCACTCAGCCCTGCGCAGACTGGTCCTGCTGTTGACGGGGGCGGCCGCGCTCGGCGTCCTCGCCCCCTCCGCGGGCGCCGCGCCGCCGGCACGCAGCCGCGTCCGTGGCACTGTGCCGAGCTGGGCCCGCGCGAGCCGCGATCGCGGCGACGCCGACGGCACCCGGCGGGTGACGGTCCGCGTCGTGCTCGGCCTGCGTGATCAGGCCGGTGCCGACGCGCTCCTGCACCAGGTCTCGGACCCCACGAGCGCCGCCTACGGCCGCTACCTGACGCCCGCGCAGTTCAACCGGCGCTTCGCGCCCGCGGTCGCCGACGTCCGGGCGGTCAAGGCCTTCCTGCGGGGGGCGGGCCTCGAGATCGAGGGCGTCCCCGCCAACCGCCACAACGTAGAGGCCTCGGGCACGCTCGCCCAGGCCGAGCGGGCGTTCCAGACCGACGTGCGCAGCTACGCGTACCGGGGCCGGCGGCTCGACGCGCCGGCGACCGAGCTGACGGTCCCCGTCGCGCTGGCGAGCAGCGTCTCGGCGGTCACGGGCCTCGACGAGGCCGGCACGCTGACCCGGCCGCTCAACGACGGGCCCCCGGCCTCCGGGCGGACCGCCGCGCCGAACGCGCCGACGCGGAGCCCGGCCCGGCACGCCGCCGGGACGAGCGCCCCGCCGCCGGAGGCGTTCGTCAACGCGCCGCCGTGCTCGACGTACTTCGGGGAGAAGCTCGCGATCGACCTGCCGAGGTACCGGGGCCGGACGCTGCCCTACGCGCCGTGCGGCTACACCCCGGCGCAGTTCCGCGGCGGCTACGGGCTCGCCGGTCTCAACGCCCGCGGCATCGACGGTGCGGGCGTGACCGTGGCGATCACGGACGCCTACGCGGCGCCCACGATCCTCACGGACGCGCGCCGGTACTCCCGGATCCACGGCGAGCCGCCGCTGCGCGGTAACCAGTACCGGCAGCTGCTGCCGCGCAAGCCGTTCCGCTACGGCTACGACGACGTCAGAAACGGCGACCTGTGCGGCGAGCAGGGCTGGTACGGCGAGGAGACGCTCGACGTCGAGGCCGTGCACGGCATCGCGCCGGGGGCCGACATCCTCTACGTCGCGAGCCGCTCCTGCGACGACGGCGACTTCATCGCCGCGCTCAACCGGATCGTCAACGGGCGCAAGGCCGACGTGATCTCCAACTCGTGGGGCGGCGTCTCCGAGGACGAGCCGGCGGACCTCAAGCTCGCCTACGACCAGACGTTCCTGCAGGCAGCGCTGGAGGGCATCGGCGTGTACTTCTCCTCCGGGGACAACGGCGACGAGTCGCTCACCGGCGACGGCACGGGCACCCCGACGGGCGTCACCACGCCGGACTTCCCGGCCACCGAGCCGCTCGTGACCGCCGCCGGCGGCACCTCGCTGGCGGTCGACCGCAACGACGGCTACGGCGGCGAGGTCGGCTGGGCCACCGGCACGGCGTCGCTGACCGACGACGCGACCGCGTGGACCGACCCGGTCTACCTCTACGGCGGCGGGGGCGGCACGAGCGCCCTGTTCGGCCAGCCGTTCTACCAGCGCGGCCACGTGCCGCCCGCCATCGCGCGCGGGCAGCGGACGATCCCGGACGTCTCGATGGACGGCGATCCGCAGACGGGCATGCTCGTCGGCGAGACGCAGACGTTCACCGACGGCACGGTGGCCTACGGCGAGTACCGGATCGGCGGCACGAGCCTCTCCTCGCCGCTGCTGGCGGCGACGCAGGCGCTGGCCGACCAGGCCCAGGGCTACGCGCACGGGTTCGCCAACCCGGCGATCTACGCGCTCGACGGCACGGCGGGCGTGCACGACATCGCGGCCAGTGTCCTGCCGCCGGGCGTCGTGCGGCGCAACTACGAGGATTCGGCCGACCCGACGTCGGCGATCGGTCCGCCCGTCCTGCGGACCCTCGACGACGAGTTCGAGTCGCTGCACCAGGCGCCGGGCTGGGACAACCTCACCGGCGTCGGCACACCCAACGGCGCGGCCTACGTCCGAGGGCTCGGCCGCACGCGCTGACCCCGCGCGGCGGGCGGCCTGCCCGGTCGCCCGTCGCGACGGAGCCGGGGCACCACTCCTGCGTCTCGAGCCGATCCTGCAGGCCGCGCTCGACGGCATCCGGCTGGGCTGACCTAGCGCTGGGGATCGACGAGCTGCAGCGTCCCCTCCGTGCGCGAGGCGATCGCAAGCCGGCCCGTGGCCGTGTCGACCCCGACCGAGAACGGGTTGCGCACCGTGGCGATCGGCTCGCCCTTGACCGCCTTGGCCCCGGACAGGTCCACCGGCACGACCTCGTTTCGCTCGCTGAGCGCGACCCAGACGCGGCCCCGGCCCGGCTCGCCGGCGAGGCCGACCGGCGTGCCGCCGAGGGGCACGCGAGCGCGGAAGCGCAGTCGCGGGCGCGTGTCGAAGACGATCAGCGCCTGGCCGCGCGTGTCGGCGATCGCGAGCCGTCCGGCCGGCCCGGTGACGACGTGGGACGGGCCGAGCCCGGCGCTGCGCGACCCCTCGCCGCGCGGGTCGTCGCGGTCGCCGGGATAGAGCTCGAGCGTGTAGGACTGCACGCCGACGACCGCGATCTGGTCGCCGACGGCCGTCACCCCGCCGGGCTGGACGTCGACGGGCACCTGCGCCCGCAGGCGGCCGTCGCGGACGACCGACAGGGTCGAGCCGAACTCGTCCACCACGTAGAGCCGGTCGCCGAGGGCGGTGGCGTCGTGGGGGTGGTCGCCGACCCGGGTCGTGCGGGTGCTGCCGTCGAGGCCGACCTCGACGAGCGCGTTGGCGGTCTCGGCCGGGACGAGGAAGGGGCCGCCGGGCTGCGCCAGGGACACGTGGCGCGCGGTTCCGGGCAGGCGCACGCGGCGCCGCACCGCGCCCGTCCGCGTGTCGACCAGCACGAGCACCGGGGGCGACTGGACCGCGACCGCGGCTACGTGCGAGCGTGGGTCGACGGCCACGCCCTCCGGCTTGGCCCCGACCTCGACGCTGCGGCCGGGCGGCGTGCCCTTCACGGGCGGGGCCGCGACCGGCTCGGCGGCGCGCGGCGGGTCCAGCTGGGGCTTCGGGCCGCTCGCCGGCTTGGCGTCCGAGCCGCCGCAGCCCGCGAGCAGCGCCGCGATCGCGAGTCCCGCGCCCGTCGCTCGAACCGCGGTCCGCATGCTCCGCAGTGTCGCAGGGCAAGCCCGGGGCCATGGAGGCGCCCGATCGCGAGCACATGGGCTGGGAGGAGCTCGGCACCGCCGCCCGGGAGCTCGCGCAGCAGGTCCACGACAGCGGCTACCGGCCCGACATCGTGCTCGCCATCGCCCGCGGCGGACTGTTGCCCGGCGGCGCGGTCGGCTACGCGCTCGGGGTCAAGAACACGTTCTCGATCTCCGTCGAGTTCTACACCGGCGTCGACGAGCGCCTCGACGTGCCGATGGTCCTGCCGCCCGTGCCGCGCCTCGTCGATCTCGAGGCGGAGAGGCTCCTGATCGTCGACGATGTGGCCGACACCGGTCACACGCTCGAGGTCGTCCAGGCCTTCTGCGCCGGACACGTCGCCGAGGCCCGCATCGCCGTCCTCTACGAGAAGCCGCACTCCGTCGTGAAGTGCCCGTACGTCTGGCGGCGGACGGATCGCTGGATCACCTTCCCCTGGAGCGCGCAGGAACCCGTCGCCGGGGGGAGGGCCGAGTAGCTGTCGCTCACGACCCGCACCGCCCCCGCCGGGCACGCATCCGGCCGGTCGCCAGGGCTCAGCACCAACGGGCGACGCGGCCGGGCCGGCCGGGCGGTCGCACCTCGCGGTCGCGGTAGAGCACCGAGACACGGTCGCCGCGGGCGGCGCAGGCCGCACGGAGGCCGGCCGGCCCGCCGGCGTCGGGGTACTCGATCTCCACGACGTGCGGGCCGTAGGCAGCGGTGTAGGGATCACACTCGCGGTAGCGCTGGCACTCCTCGGCGATGGCGAAGTCGAAGCCGATCGCCCGGCCCGAAGCGGCGAGCTCGGGGGCGTTCTTCTGGGCGACGGCGAGACCGCGGGCGTGGGCGCGGACGACGAGCCGGCGGGCGAAGGCGATCGCATCCCGGCGGCTGAGCTGCCCGCGCGAGCGCGTCCAGGCGTCGAGGTTGTCGGGCTCGACCGCCCGGTAGCCGGCCCGAGCGCAGCCGTCCGTCCAGCGGCCGACGATCTCCCCGAGGGCGCGCCGCTTCGTCGCCGTGCCGACGTCGAGCAGCGGCTCGCGCCACGCGCGGTCGACCACGAGCCGCTCGCGGCGGTCGCGCAGCAGCAGCCGCGGGTGCCGGCGGCGCCACCAGCCGCGCTCACCGGGCTGCACCTGGAAGGCGTTGACGTAGCAGACGCCGTAGCGGCCGGGGGCGGGCGGCTCGGCCCGGTCGCGGTCGACGATCTCCACGCTCGGCGCGGGTGGGTAGGCCCCGCCGATCTGGTAGTCGAAGCGGGCGCCGGCGGGTGGCGGCACGACGGCGGCCGCGGCGACCAGGGCGAGGCCGAGCACGGCTCAGGTGATGGTCAGCCCGCCGTCGACGGCGAGCGTCTGGCCCGTCACGTAGCCGCCGGCCGGACTCGCGAGGAAGACGCAGGCGGCGGCGAGCTCGCGGGCCTCGCCCGTGCGACCGGAGAGGATCCGCGTCCGCTGGTGCTCGAGGTACTCCGGCGGATACTGGTCGGTCATCTCCGAGGCGAAGAAGCCGGGGGCGAGCGCGTTGACGCGGATGCCCTTGCGCTGCGTCCACTGCTGCGCGAGGTCGCGCGTGAGGCCGATCAGCCCGGCCTTCGAGGATGCGTAGGCGGCCTGGGGGAGGCCGGCGGTGACGAGGCCGAGGACGCTGGAGATGTTCACGATCGAGCCGCCCTCGGTCATCGCGGCGGCCGCCGCCTGCGCCATCCAGTAGCAGCCGTTGAGGTTGACGTCGATCACCTGTCGGAACTGCTCCGGGGTCTCGCGCGAGGCGGGCACGGCCGTCCCGATCCCGGCGTTGTTGACGAGGACGTCGACACGGCCGAGCTCGTCGGCGGCGGCGCGGGCCAGCGCCTGGCAGTCCTCGGGCTTGGAGACGTCGGTGCCGACGGCGATGGCGCGCCGGCCGGCGGCTTCCACGAGCGCCCGCGTCTCTTCGAGCCGCTCCACCCGGCGGGCGCCGAGCGCAACGTCGGCGCCGGCCTGGGCCAGCGCCTGCGCGAAGGCGACGCCAAGTCCGGAGGACGCCCCAGTGACGATCGCGACCTTGCCGTCGAGGCGGAAGAGGTCCAGGACGGAGGTCTCGGCGTCGCTCATGGGTGGCAAGCTATCGGCTCGGCCGTGCGCATCCTGTTCACCACCACCGGCCACTCCGGGCACCGGCTGCCGCTCGCGCCGGGCGTGCGCGCGGACCGGCCACGACGTCGCCTTCGTCGCCCACCGCGCCCGCGCGGCCGCGGTCGAGGAGGTCGGTCTCCCCGTCCACGCCATGCAGCAGGCCCCGGACGAGGCGTGGGGGTCGCTGCTCGCCCGCATCGCCACCGCGCGCCAGGACGCGGGCGACGCGCTGGCCATCGGCGAGGGCTTCGCGCGCGTCGGCGCGGGCTCGGTGCTCGGCGAGACGATCGATCTCCTCGGCCGGGAGCGGCCGGACCTCGTCGTGCACGAGGGCTACGAGTTCGCCGGCCCGATCGCCGCGGAGCGCCACGGCCGGTCCGCTCGTGCCGGAGAGCGTCAGTCGCGTGGTGGTCGTTGGGGCGACCGCTGGGCGACTGAAGGTCCCGCCGCCGCCTGCCTCTCGAGCGGCGCGCCTCACCAACTGCCGTGTGCGCCGCGCTGCCGTTGCGCCCCGCCGCCCGGCCGTCCGGCCGTCGGGTCGCCCGGCCGTCCGGTGTCTGCGCCCAGCTCGGAACCGGCAAGCGCCGCGGCGGCGGCCTCGAGCCGGTCGTCGCCCCAGAACACCGCCCCGCCGACGAGCACCGTCGGGACGCCCGACACGCCGAGCGCCAGCGCGCGGTCGGTGTTCGCGCGCAGCTCGGCCTTGACGACCAGGTCCGCGATCCCGGCGGCCAGGCCGTCCGCTTCGAGCCGGGCCTCGACGGTCACCGCTCGCAGCGCTCCCGCGTCCGTCAGGTCCGCCCCCGCGGTGAACGCCGCGCAGGCCGGCGCGCATGAACGCGTCCCCGCGACCCGCACGCCCCGCCCACACGGCGGCGCGCATGGCGGCCAGGTAGTCCGACGGCCAGCCGGCGGGCCAGCGCACCGGCGGCAGCCCGTAGGCGGCGGCCCGGGCCTCGACCTCGGCCATGCCGGCTTCCCGCCGCGGCGTGCGCGCCCACGAGCCGCGCCCGCGGGCGGCGAAGATGCCTCCGAGCAGCACGGGCACGAGGACCGGCCTGGCGACGAGCACGGCCTCGGCGCGCTCCGCCGCGAGCCACGCGTACGGGGAGCCGAGGTCGACGAACAGCTCAGGTGCCGACCGGCGCGTCACGTTCCGCACGGCATCCACGCGCAACGTGACGCGGACCGGGGCGGGGCGGACCTAGGCCGCGACACGCGGACCGGGGTGGGGCGGACCTAGGCCGCGACGGGCGCCGGCGCGTCGGTGTAGGTCTCGCCGCGCTCGGCCTTCTCGACGAGCGAGGCGGGCGGCTCGAAGCGCCCGCCGTAGGCCGCGGCGAGCTCCCGCGCGCGGGCGACGAAGCCCGCGAGGCCGGTGGCGTAGCCGTTGGCGAACTGGAGCACCCCGCCGGACCAGCCGGGGAAGCCGATGCCCATGATGGAGCCGATGTTCGCGTCGGCGACGGTCTCGATGACGCCCTCGTCCAGACAGCGCACGGTTTCGAGCGTCTCGATGAACATCATCCGCTCCTCGAGGTCGCGCAGCACGATGGCCGACGGGTCCGCGACGGGCGGGAAGGCCTCGCGCAGCCCCGGCCACAGGCGCGTGCGGCGGCCGTCCTCGCCGTACTCGTAGAAGCCCTTGCCCTCGAGCCGGCCGGGGCGCTCGAACTCGTCGAGCATGCGGTCGATGACGACGGTCGACGGGTGGTTGTCGAACCCGCTGCCCGTCTCGCCCGCCGCCTCGGCCGCCCGGCGGATCTTGCGCATGAGCTTGAGGTTCAGCTCGTCGGAGAGCTGCAGCACCGGCGCCGGGTAGCCGGCCTGGGAGGAGGCCTGCTCGATCGACGGCGCCGGGACGCCCTCCGTGAGCATGGCGATGCCCTCGTTGATGAACGTCCCGATCACGCGGGAGGTGAAGAACCCGCGGGAGTCGTTGACGACGATCGGCGTCTTGCCGATCTGCTTGGCGACGTCCAGCGCCCGGTAGAGCGTCTCGTCCGCGGTCTTCTCGCCCTTGATGATCTCGAGCAGCGGCATCTTGTCCACGGGGGAGAAGAAGTGCAGGCCGATGAAGGCCTCGGGCCGCGAGACGTAGGCGGCCAGGCCGGTGATCGGCAGGGTCGAGGTGTTCGAGCCCAGCAGCGCGCCCTCGGCGAGTTGCGGCTCGACCTCCCGGAACACCTGCTCCTTGATCGACGGGTCCTCGAAGACCGCCTCGATCACGAGGTCGGCGCCGGCGGCCAGCGACGCGTCGTCGGTCGCGGTGATGCGCGCCAGCAGCGCGTCGGCCTGCTCCTGGGTCGAGCGGCCGCGCTCGACGGCCTTGGCCACGAGACCGGCCGAGTAGCCCTTGCCCCGGTCCGCCGCCTCCTGGGAGACGTCCTTGAGCACGACCTCGATGCCGCTCTTGGCGCACTGATAGGCGATGCCCGCGCCCATCATCCCGGCGCCGAGCACGACGCACTTGCGCGAGGCGAAGGGCGGGATGTCGTCCGGCCGGCCCCGCGTGCCGTTGACCTGCTGGAGGTCGAAGAAGAACGCCTGGATCATGTTCTTGGCGACCGGGCTGACGACGAGGTCGGTGAAGTAGCGGCCCTCGATCTCGATCGCCGTGTCGAAGTCGACCTGGGCGCCCTCGACCGCCGCGGCCAGGATGTGGTGCGGCGCCGGGTAGTTCGCGCCCTTGAGCTGCTTGCGCAGGTTGGCCGGGAACGCCGGGAGGTTCTGGGCGAGCTTGGGATTCGACGGCGTGCCGCCCGGCAGCTTGTAGCCCTCGACGTCCCACGGCTGCGCGGCCTCGGCGTTGGCCTCGATCCAGCGCTTGGCGGCCGGCACGAGCTCCTCCGGCGAGCCGACGAGCTCGTCGAGGAAGCCGAGCTCCAGCGCCTTGGCCGGACGGTGGCGCTTGCCCTGCAGCAGCCACTGCATGAGCGCCTCGACGATCCCGACCATGCGCACGGAGCGCACGACCCCGCCGGCGCCCGGCAGCAGCCCGAGCTGGACCTCGGGGAAGCCGAGCTGGACCTTCGGCGAGTCCACGGCGATGCGGTGGTGCGTGGCCAGGGCGATCTCGAGGCCGCCGCCGAGCGCGGCGCCGTTGATCGCGGCCACGACGGGCCTGCCGAGCGTCTCCAGCCGGCGCAGCTGGCCCTTGACCGTGCGCAGCATGTCGGCGACCTCGCCGACGTTGTCCTTCGTCGCCCGCTTGAGGTCGTGCAGGTCGCCGCCGGCGAAGAACGTCTTCTTGGCGGAGGTGACGATCACGCCGGTGATCGAGTCCCGCTCGGCCTCGAGCCGGTCCACGGTCTCGCCCATGGAGCGGACGTAGGCCGCGTTCATCGTGTTCGCGCTCTGGCTGGGGTCGTCCAGCGTGAGGACGACGACGCCGTCGGCGTCCTGGTCCCAGCGGATGGTCTGCTCGTCGGTCATGGTCGGATCTCCCGGGCTCAGACGCGCTCGACGACGGTGGCGATGCCCATGCCGCCGCCGATGCACAGGGTGGCGAGGCCGTAGCGCTTGTCCTGGCGCTCGAGCTCGTCGATCAGGGTGCCGAGGATCATCCCGCCGGTGGCGCCCAGCGGGTGGCCCATGGCGATGGCGCCGCCGTTGACGTTGACCTTCTCGAGGTCGAGCTCCATGTCGCGCACGAAGCGCAGCACGACGGCGGCGAAGGCCTCGTTGATCTCGACGAGGTCCATGTCCTCCGCGGTCAGCCCGGCCTTGCCGAGCGCCTTCTTGGAGGCGGGCGCGGGGCCCGTGAGCATGATCGTCGGGTCGGCGCCGGAGACGGCGGTGGCGACGATGCGGGCGCGCGGCTTGAGGCCGAGCTGCTCGCCGACCTCGGCGCTGCCCACCGCGACGAGCGACGCGCCGTCCACGATCCCGGAGGAGTTGCCCGGCGTGTGCACGTGGTCGATCTGCTCGACCCAGTGGTACTTCTGCAGCGCGACGGCGTCGAAGCCGCCCATCTCGCCCATCGCCGCGAAGGACGGCTTGAGCCTGCCGAGGCCCTCGAGCGTCGTCCCGGGCCGGATGAACTCGTCGTGGTCGAGGACGACGTGCTCGTTGAGGTCCTGCACGGGCACGACCGAGGTCGCGAAGCGGCCCTCGGACTGCGCGGCCGACGCGCGCTCCTGCGAGCGCAGCGCGTAGGCGTCCACGTCGTCGCGGGAGAACTCCTCCACGGTGGCGATGAGGTCGGCGCCGATGCCCTGGGGGACGAAGGACGTGTCGTAGTTCGTCTCGGGATCCATCGCCCAGGCGCCGCCGTCGGAGCCCATGGGCACGCGGCTCATGGACTCGACGCCGCCCGCGAGCACGAGGTCCTCCCAGCCCGAGGCGACCTTCTGGGCGGCGATGTTGACCGCCTCGAGACCGGAGGCGCAGAAGCGGTTGAGCTGGACGCCGGCCACGGTGTCGGGCAGGCCGGCCTTGACGGCGGCCGTCTTGGCGATGTCGGCGCCCTGGTCGCCGACGGGGGAGACGCAGCCGAGGACGACGTCGTCGACCCGGTGGGGATCGAGGTCGCCGTGGCGGCCGAGCATCTCGTGCATGAGGCCGACCACGAGGTCGACCGGCTTGGTCCCGTGCAGGGAGCCGTTGCTCTTGCCCTTCCCACGCGGGGTGCGCAGGGCGTCGAAGACGAGGGCTTCGCTGGCTGCCATGGTGGTGCTCCTCGGGGTCTCGTGCGGCTGGGGTCTGGGACCGGACAGGTTGTCCGACAGTCTATTCGTTGGGGTGGGTCTGCCGCCACAGGGCGCGGGCGATGCCGACGGCCAGGCGGGCGTCGCCCCGGCCCTCGGCGTCCTGGACGACGTGCTGGGCGACCGTGCGCTCGACGCCCCAGGCCATCCAGGAGGCGGTGATCGCCCAGTCCAGGTCGGCGTCCGGCTGCGCCCGGCGCAGGCGGTCGGCGAGCCGGCCGGCGAAGCCCTCGACCCGCGCGCGCCAGTACGTGGCGACCTCGCGGTCGTAGGCGGCGACCTCGTTGAAGGCGATCAGCAGGCGGCGGTGGTCGCGGAAGCCGCTGACCATGTCGGCCATCGTCGCCTCCAGGGCGGCGAGGTCCTCGCCGCCCTGGCGGACCCAGGCGTTGAGCGAGCCGAAGACCTCATCCGTGGCCGAGTCGGCGATCCGCAGCAGCAGGTCCGTCTTGTCCGAGAAGTGGACGTAGAACGTCGAGCGCGCGATGTCGGCCTCGTCCGCGATGCGTCCGACGCCGAGCGCCGTGTAGCTCTCCCCCTGCTCGAGCAGGCGCTCCACGGCCTCGAACACGCGAGCCTCGACGGCCTCGCGGCGCTCGCGCCCGGTGGCGCTCCGGCGGGTCACCGACGGCACGCGAGCGAAGCCTACCGGCACGGCGTCGGACGCCGTGTCCGGCTTGACGACGTGTGAGCGGTGCGCTACCACTGGTATAGACCACTTGACGCCGTCGGGGGAGAACCATGCGCAGGACGTACACGCACGCACGAGCGCTCGTCGCCGGGCTCACGACCGTCGCGCTCGCCGGCGCGGCAGCCGGCTGCGGCGGCTCGGACTCCGGCGGGTCGTCCGGCTCGTCGGGCGGCAAGGGCGGCAAGATCGCCCTCCTGCTGCCGGAGAGCAAGACCGCCCGCTACGAGTCCCAGGACAAGCCGCGCTTCATCAAGCGCGTCAAGCAGCTGTGTCCCACGTGCGAGGTCATCTACGCCAACGCCGACCAGGACGCGGCCAAGCAGCAGTCGCAGGCCGACTCGGCGCTGGCGCAGGGTGCCAAGGTCATGGTCGTCGACGCCGTCGACGTCGACGCGGCCGGCTCGATCGCCCAGAAGGCCAAGACCCAGGGCGTCCCCGTCGTCTCCTACGGGCGGCTGATCGCCAAGGCGCCGCTGGACTACTACGTGTCGATCGACCCGTACCAGGTCGGCCAGCAGCAGGCCAAGGCGCTGCTGGCGGCCCAGAAGAAGCGCGGCACCGCCAAGCCGCGAATCGTGATGATCAACGGCTCGCCGACGGACTCCAACGCCGGGCCGTACAAGAAGGGCGCCGAGGACGTCTTCAAGGCCGCCGGCGCGCCGATCGTGAAGTCCTACGACACGCCGGACTGGAGCCCGGACAAGGCCCGGTCGGAGATGCAGGGCGCCGAGAGCGCGCTCGGCAAGGACGGCTTCGACGCGGTCTACGCCGCCAACGACGGGATGGCCGGCGGCGTCATCTCGGCGCTCAAGAGCCAGGGCGTCGACCCTGGGCCGAAGACCATCACGGGCCAGGACGCCGAGGTCACCGGGCTGCAGCAGATCGTCGCCGGCAACCAGCTCATGACGGTCTACCAGCCGATCCCGAAGCTCGCGGCCGTGTCGGCGGAGATCGCGGTGCCACTCGCCCAGGGCAAGAAGCCGCCGGCTGATCTCACGCCGAAGGAGGTCGACAACGGGGGCGGCAAGGTGAAGTCCGCGCTGCTGCCGACGATCGCCATCGACGAGAAGAACATGGACAGCGTGATCTTCAAGGACGGATTCGCGACGGCCAAGCAGGTCTGCTCGAAGAACTACGCGAAGGCGTGCAAGCAGGCGGGGCTGCTCAAGTGACCGAGGCGCCCACGGCCGGCGGCCGCATGGCCGCGGAGATGGCCGAGCAGCCGGGCGTGCTGGCGACCCTCGCGGCCCGCCGGGACGAGCAGGTGGCGGGGCTGCGGGCCGTGACGGGCGTCGCGCCGACGGGCATCGTGCTCGTCGCGCGCGGCTCTTCCGACCACGCCGCGGTCTTCGGGCGCTACGTGCTCGAGCTCGTGACGGGGCGCCCGGTGGCGCTCGCGGCGCCGAGCCTGCTCACCCGCTACGGCGTGCGCGGGGAGCTCGACGGGTGGCTCGCGGTGGGGGTCAGCCAGTCCGGGCGCACGCCGGAGATCGTCACCGTGCTCGAGGCACTCGGCGCGCAGGGCGCCCGGACGGTCGCCATCACCAACGACGAGTCCGCGCCCCTGGCCGGCGCAGCGGACGCGACCGTCGCCACGGCGGCGGGGACCGAGGCGGCGGTGCCGGCCACGAAGACCTTCACCGCGCAGGTCGCGGCCTTCGCGCTGCTGGCCGAGGCGCTCGGCGACGTGCCGTGGTCGGCGGCCGACTGGGACGCGCTGCCCGACGCCGTGGCGGACGTCCTCGCCGACCCGGCGCCGTCGCGGCGGGCGGCGGAGCGGATCGGCGACGCGCCGGCGATGGCCGTGGTCGCCCGCGGCCTGCTCCTGGCCGGCGCCCTGGAGGCGGCGCTCAAGCTGGAGGAGATCAGCGGCATCGTGGCCACGGGCGCGTCCACGGCCGACTTCCGGCACGGCCCGGTCGCCGTGGTGGGGGAGGGGTTCCCGGTGCTCGCGCTGTCCGCGGCCGGCCCGACGGCGGCCGACGTGGAGGAGCTCGTCACCGACCTGCGCGTCCGCGGCGGCGACGTCCAGCTCGCCGCGACCGACCTCGCCGCCGACCTGCCGGTGGACCCGGCGCTCCCGGAGGGGCTCGCGGTCATCCCGCTCGTCGTCCGCGCCCAGCAGGTCGCCCGCGAGCTCGGGCTGCTGCGCGGGATCGATCCCGACGCGCCGCTCGGCCTCTCCAAGGTCACGGTCACCCACTGACGTGTCCGTGCTGCCCGACCGCCTCGCGGACGGCGCCCGCAAGGGCGGCCAGCTGCGCGAGATCCTCGCCGGGCTGATCGCGACGCTCGAGCCGGGCGCGGCCATGCCCTCGGAGCGGATGCTCGCCGAGCGCTACGCCGTGGCGCGGGGCACCGTGCGCTCGGAGATCGACCGGCTCGCGGCCGAGGGGGCCGTCGAGCGGGTGCAGGGCCGCGGGACCTTCGTCGCCCCGCCGCGCGTCGCCCAGGCCCAGACGCTGAGCTCGTTCAGCGAGGACATGCGCGCCCGCGGCCACCAGCCGGGCTCGACCGTCCTGCGCCACGAGGTCGTGCCCGCCGGCGAGGACGTGGCCCGCCGGCTCGGCCTGCAAGCCGGGGAGCCGGTCCTGCGCGTGCAGCGCCTGCGGACGGCCGACGGCCGGCCCATGGCGCTCGAGGAGGCGTTCTTGCCGGCCGGCCGCTTCCCCGGCCTCGAGGCCGACGCGCTCGCCGCGGGGTCGCTCTTCGAGCGGCTCGAGCGGGAGGGGGTGAGGTTGCACGGCGCGCGCCAGCGGGTCGTGGCGGTCGTGGTGGTCGGCGCTCAGGCCCGCCTGTTGGGGGTCGAGCCCGGCACGCCCGGCCTGCGCTTCGACACCGACGTCGTCGACGAGGCGCTGGCGCCGGTGACGACCGCGACGACGCTGTACCGCGGCGACCGCTACGCGATCGAGATCGACCAGCGCCGCTGAGTGGCCGCGTCCGCGTCCAGACCGTCCGGATGTCTGGAGATCGCGGTGGAGCGTCGGAGGCCGGCGCGTCCGGCTGCACGCGCTTGTGCCGGTCGTTATCGGGAGCTACCGTCGCCCGGCTCGGTGGTGGCGCTTTGCCGCTCTGCTGCGAATCCACGGATCAGGAAAAGACCATGCTCAGACCACGGACCGCGCGGAGCGCGTCGATAGCCCTTGGCGCTGTCGCGTGCCTCCTGATCTCGGCTGTCCCCGCCAACGCCCAGGCTGGTGGCGGACCCACCACCGCCCCGGACCTACTGAGCGTCGGGAACTTCAGGGCCGGACCGCCCGCCGGAGGCACCCGGACCACCCTCGTCGACTTCACCTTCGACCAGCCGGCGTACGTCAAGGGCGGAGACACGTCGAACTTCGGCCTCGTGCCGCGCAACGCCGGCGATGCCCTCGGGGGCAGCTCCAACGTCAAGCCGCCCAACGACGTTGCGGGTGATGCCGTCGTCACCGTTCCGTTTCCCGGCTCGCTCGACCCGGCGTCCTTCGCCCGGGGCTTCGTGGACACCGGGGTCGTGACCTCGCGCAGCCAGGGCGCCACGTCCGCCCAGCCGTACAACGTCAACCAGTCCGAGCCGATCGCACCGCGGACGACGACCGCCAACCCGGACCTCGTCTCGGTACGGCGGGACGGCAACTCGCTGATCTACGTCTTCGACGAGAAGCTCACGAACGACGACCTCGTGCAGAACACGAGCGGGCTGCGCATCTACTTCGGCTCCACCAGTCAGGCGAGCACGATCCGCCAGGCCGGCGCCCTGCGCGTCCAGGAGGTCACCCCGAAGTCGCTGCGGGCGATCTTCGGCAGTGACCTGCCCGAGGGCAACACGCTCGACGACGCCGTCGGCGCGTTCGTGCAGCAGGGCACGGTCCAGGCGGCCAAGGGCAGCCGAGGGGGCAACGACGGCAAGAACGCCTTCGACGAGCTTGTCTTCTCCTCGCCCGGGCAGGGCACCGGCGGCGGCGGTAGCGGCGGCAGTGGCGGGAACGGCGGCGGCGGCAACGGCAGCGGCGGCGGCGGGAACGGCGGCGGCGGCAACGGCGGCGGCGGCGGCGGGAGCGGGGGCGGCGGCGGGAACGGCGGCGGCGGGGGTGCCGGCGGCAAGTCCGTGACGGACGTCTGCGCGGCGACGCGGGTCTTCACGAGCCGCTCGACGGTCGCCCGCTATGGCACCCGGCGCACGGTGCGCCGGCCGTTCCGCGTCGAGGTCCGCGGCAAGCAGCTGCGGGCCGTGACGTTCCGCCTCGACGGCCGGCGTCTGGGGACCGACCGGCGCGCGCGGTTCATCCAGCGCGTCGATCCGCGGCGGATCCGCAGTGGCGTCCACCGCCTGCGACTCCGGGCGCGCTTCGCGGGCTCGTGCGGTTCGCGAACCATCGCGCTGGACTTCCGGTCGAGGCGAGCGCGGGCCGCCGTGCGCCCGCGGTTCACCGGCTGAGCTCCCGGCCGGGCGGCGGGTTCGCCACCGCCGCCCGGCCGCTGAGGCATCCGCGAAGCTGCTGCCACGACGGGCGGGACGCCCCGGGGTCACTCGAGGTGTCGCAGTTGTGAGGGTGCGAGGCCTCCGCTGGAGCCGCCGTCGGACTCGTCGGCCACGTCACCGGCGTCCTGGTGTCCCGTCTGGCCCAGCAGCTCGATCTGATGGACGACCTCGCCCGTCGGCTCGCCTGCGGACTCGGCGGCGCGCTCGAGCTCGCGCATCCACGTGATCACCTGCCGGGCGAGCTGTGGCTGCTCGCCGGCCACCATGATGGTGACCTGCTCGAACCCCATGGCCACGAGGTCGTCGAGGTCGGGAACGGCGGCGACGAGGACCGGGCGGTCGTCCTCGATCACCCGGATCTGCTCGCCGCCCCGGCAGTGCCTGACGAAGTCCATGAGGACGTTGACCAGCGCGCCAAGCGCCGTCTCAGCGGTGGCTGGATCGTTGAGGCTCGGGGAGAGCCCGCGCAGCGCCACGTCGGCCAGTGAGCGGATCGACAGCCCGACGTCTCCAGCCAGTGTGCGCTCGCCGCCGAAGCGGAAGACCTCCGAGTAGACGTCGAGGATCGCCTCGAGCTCGTCCCCGGGGTCGTCTTGGAGGTGAAGCTCGGCGATGGGCTGGCCCTCGAGCACGTACTCGCCGATCCGACCGACCTGCACGACAACGCCGGGCCGCAGGTCCGCGGCGTACATCAGCTGGTCCTCGTCGAGCTGCAGCAGGTAGCCGCCCTCGCGGGCGCGCAGGACCTTCGTAACGCCCTCGCGGCGCGCGCGGGCCACGCGCTCCTCCGCGGCCTGCTCGTCAGGTGCGGGACGTCCGATCGTCTGCGGGTGGCAGGATCGCACGGCGCGGCGACTGTCGAGCGCGACGCATTCGATCACCCGGGCGGCCTGTAGGCGGCTGACCACCGAGCCCATGAAGATGACGAACAGCATCAGCGCCACGAGCCCCCACAGCACGGCGAACGCCGTGGAGGTCTCGGGCACGGCCGTGCTCTGCGCGGTCAGCTGGGTCATCAACATCAGGCAGTAGGCGAACAGCCCGACGAACTGCGCCATCGCCCACTGTCCGAGCCAGTCCTCGCGGAACGTCGTCACCGCGCGCGGACCGAGTTGGCCGGCCGCGAGCTGGACGGCCACCATGGTGATGGAGAAGGCCAGGCTCACCACGGAGACGGCCGCGCCGGCGATGGTCGTGAGCACCGTCCGGGCCGAACCGAGGTCGTTGAAGGCGAAGAGCGTGGGCGACAGCTCGTAGCCGTTGTCGAGGATCGGCACGACGATGCCGAGGACCGTGCCGATGACCATCATCAGTGCCGACGGCAGCCAGAACGACCGGCGCCGAGCCTCGCGGCCGGCGCCGTGGCGGGCGCGCCGCAGGCGCCGCAGGCGTGCCGACCACGGGCGGGTGCCCTTGGCGGGCAGGTCGCCACTCACGCCGACGATTCCCCGGGCGGGTGCTTCGCGGAGCTGGCGGTGGCGGTGGCTGACATCACTGGACTCACGCGACAGGCACCTGCCTGCCTCTCTCGAGCCCGTGACTCTCACCCCACGAGACCCCCGACGCCGGGTGCGTCGGGCCGGGCGACGGATGCGCCCGCCGCCATGGTGACACACGGGGGCAAACAGGCCGAGGCGTCGAAGCTCGAGTCGACTGTCTGGTTTACCGGGGCGGTCTGAGGGGCAACCGGAGCTCGATTCGTTCCGCGTGGTGAGAGACGTGGGGCACTGCAGTTCGTCGCCGACGGCGGCGAGGCTTCGATGTCTCCAGCCCTCTCTCTCATCAGCTCGTTGCCTGTGGGCGACGACGCGCCGCGGTCGGACGCAGCACGTCGCGGTGCGGCCATCGCCGAGGATCGACACGAGCGGTCGTCGTGCCTGCTTGCGCCCGCTGCCCCACCTGACGCGCCTCGCCGGCGCGACCGGCCGGGCGGCAGGTGCTGCCGTCGGCTGGACGGGACGCGACGTCCGTCGAGACGGCCGTCGGGTCGTGGGGAGAAGGGAGGCTCCCGGGGCCCCAGCCGGTTGGTTCGGCTGTCTCTCACTCCAGCCACCGGGAGCCTCCCCTGTCCTCGCACACCGCTCCGCAACGGTCGCCACGGTGCGGGGCTCGGCATGCGCCTCGTGCGTGGAGGGTGATTTGCCAGTGTCTAGACTAAAGGGTTCTCTGTGCGCCGGTGCCACCTGGTTGCTGTGCGTCGTGATGGTCGGCGCCTGCGGCGGTTCGGGCGAGGGCACGAAGGACGGTCCCACCGCCGCGCCCGACCTCATGTCGGTCGGCGGGTTCAAGCCCGGGCCACCCAACGACGACGGAAGCCCCCAGACGATCGTGACCTTCGGCTTCGACAGTCCGGTCTACCTCGCGGGCGGCGATCGGTCGAACTTCCACCTCGTCCCGCTCGACGGCGGCGACGCCGTAGACGCCCGCTCGGCGGCGGCGCCCGACGACAGCGACGGCGACGCGGACGTCCGGGTGCTGTTCAGCGGCAAGCTCTCGAAGGACGAATTCGCCCGCGGCTACGTGGACTCCAAGGTCGTCACCTCGCGTGAGGCGGGGGCGACGAAGAAGGCGCCGGCCGGCGTCAACCAGGCCGTGCCGGTCTCCCACCGCGGTCGGACGGAGAACCCCGACCTCGTGAAGGTGAAGCGAGACGGCGACCAGGTCCTGTTCAGCTTCGACGAGCCGCTCACCCAGGACGACGTCATCCAGAGCACGAGCGGCCTGCGCGTCTACTTCGCCAAGGCCGAGCAGTCCAGCCGCATCCCGGCGGCCGGCGCGCTCGCCGTGAAGCGGCGCACGAAGAAGACGCTGCGCGCCTACTACGGCAACGACCTGCCCGGGGGCCGCTCGCTGACGGATGCCGTCGGTGCCTTCGCGGTGCAGGGCACGGTGCAAGCGGCGGAGGGCTCTCGCGGCGGCAACGACGGCAAGAACGCCTTCGACGAGCACCGACCGCTCGGGAACACCGGCGCGAAGGTCTGCCCCGCCGCCCACACGCCGAACTCCGCCGCGAAGAACTCCGGCCCGACCACGGCGCCGGACCTCCTCTCCGTCGGCAGCTTCCGCCGCGGACCCTTCACCAGCCAGTTCACGCCCACGACGTGCGTCGACTTCACCTTCGACCAGTCGGCCTACATCAAGAACGGCACCCGCTCGAACTTCCGCCTCGTGCCGGAGGACGGCGGCGATGCGATGCCGGGCTCCACCAACGTCATGCCCCCGCACGACCACGCGGGCGACCGCGTCGTCACCGTCGTCTTCCCGGGCCGCCTGCACCCGAGCGACTTCCCGCGCGGCGCGGTCGACACCGGCGTGGTGACCTCGCGGAAGGCGGGCCCCACGCCGAAGGCGCCGCTGAACGTCAACCAGGCGGCGGCGGTCTCGCACCACGGCCGCACCGAGAACCCCGACCTCGTCCAGGCCGAGCGCGTCGGCGATCAGGTGCAGTTCCGCTTCGACGAGCCGTTGACCAGCGACGACGTCGTGCAGAGCACGAGCGGTCTGCGCGTGTACTTCGCCGAGACCGAGCAGGCCAACCGGATCCGCGAGGCGGGCGCCCTCAAGGTCGAGCGCCATGGTGACCAGACGCTGCGCGCGAGCTTCGGGCAGGACCTCCCGGAGGGGATGGCGCTCGCGGATGCCGTCGGCGCGTTCGTCGTGCAGGGCACCGTCCAGGCGGCCAAGGGCTCCCGCGCCGGCAACGACGGCAAGAGCGCGTTCGACGAGCGCGCACCACTCGACGGGCACGGTGGCTGAGCGTGTGGACCGTGCTCGGCGTCTCGCTGCTCGGCTTCACGCTCGTCGACGTCGTGCTCACCACGCTGCACCCGACGGGCTCGAGCCTGCTCAGCGGGCGGGCGTTTCGGGCCGTGTGGCGGCCCTGGCGCCGGATCGGCCGGCTGCTGCCCGGGGATGCCCGCCTGGCGTGGCTGTCCCTGGCCGGTCCGCTGCTCGTGCCGCTCATGCTCGCCCTGTGGACGCTCCTCGTCACCACGGCCTTCGCGTTGATCTACTTCGCCGGCATCCAGGGGGCGCCCGGGAACGTGACGTTCGAGGGCCAGGCACCGCAGGGGATCGCGCCGGCCTTCCGCCTGAGCTGGATCACGCTGTCGACCATCGGCTTCGCCGACGTCAAGCCCTCCACGACGGGCTTCTCGCTGCTCGTCGCGGTGGAGGCGCTGCTCGGGCTGCTGATCCTCACCTTGACGATCACGTACTTCCTGGGCATCCAGCAGGTCGTCCACGAGATCCAGATCCTGGGCAGCAAGCTCCATCATCAGCGCCTGCGCATCGGCGACCCGCTCGGCCCGCTGCGCCACCGCTGCCGGGACGGGCGCGCCGTCGACCTGGGCAGCTGGCTCGAGGAACTGCACGACAACCTCACGAACATCGGCGAGGGGCTGCGCCGCCATCCGATCACGTACTACTTCCACCCGCGCCGGCGCGGATGGTCGCTGCCGGCCACGCTCGGCGCCATCGCCCAGACCGCCGTGGCGCTGCGCTGGGGCCTGCCGGCCTCGCATCCGGTCGTGCGCGACCCGCGACTCGACACGTTGCTCGAGGCGACCGCCGCGCTCGTGGCCGATCTGCAAGGCGGTCTGGTTCCCGTGCGGCCGCGGCGGGCGGCACGGCCCGTTCCCCGCTCGGTCTTCGAGGCGGCACGGGCCCAGGGCGGCGCGCGTGATCGGTGGGTGGCCCGCTTCCTGAACCTCGACGACGACATGCGGGGGATGCTGGTGGCCGACGACGAGGACCCGGCGGACGCCCACGAGCGCTACCGCGCGTGGCTCGGGTTCGCCGTGCCGCTGACGAACTTCCTCGAGGACATGGCACGCGATCTCGGCCACGGCCGGCGAGTGCAGGAGCCGCGTCGTTCGCCGCCCGGGTTGCCGCTTACCAGCCTGGACATCCTGGAGCCGGACCTGCCCGCCTTCGGCGCGCTCGGCCTGCGCGCCGTCCGCTCGAGGCCCGGCCGGTGACGACGCTCCTGCGCCGCCGGGCCGGACGGGTTGCGCTCCTGCAGCTGCGCGGAGGTGCGCTGTGGCTCGTGATCGGCGTCGGGGTCGTGCTCCTCGTCCTGATCGCGGCGTACGTCTACACGGAGGTGCTCTGGTTCCAGAGCGTCGGCTACCTGGAGATCCTCCGCACGCGCCTGGTCACCCAGGTGGCCATCGTGCTCGTCGCGTTCTTCGCCGTGGCCGGGTTCGTGTTCGTCAACCTCTGGCTCGCCTGGCGCATGGGCCCCGGTGACGCGCTGCCGAGCAAGCTCGAGTCCCCGGTCGAGCGGGTACGGCTGGTCCTCGAGCCGATCGCCCTGCCCCTGATCGTGCTGATCTCCGTGGTCGTCGGCCTGGCCTTCGGCCTCACCGCGCTGCCGACGTGGCAGTCGGTGCTGCTCGCCTTCCACCGCGTGGACTTCGGCCGCACCGACCCGTTCTTCGGCAAGGACCTGGGCTACTTCGTCTTCCAGCTGAAGTTCCTCGTGCTGCTCAACCAGCGGCTCATGTACATGCTGATGGTCACGCTCGTCCTCATCGCGCTGGCCTACTTCTTCTTCGCCGGCATCCGGCCCCAGGGCCTGGGCGTCAAGGTCGGCTGGCGCACGAACGTCCACCTCTCGGTGCTCTACATGTGCCTGACCGCCGTCCTGTTCTGGGGCTTCCTCCTCGAGCGGCACCTGCTCTCCTACGATCGCGACGGCGCGATCACCGGCCTCGACTACACGGATATCAAGGCCGCGCTGGCTGCCTATTACGTGCTATCGGCGGTGATCGTGCTGGTCTTCGTGATCTTCCAGCTCAACGTGCTGGTGCGGGGCTGGGCGCTGCCGGCCTTCGGCATCGTGTTCCTCGGCATCGCCGCGCTGTCGCTGGCGCACCTCTACCCGCGCGTCTACGAGTACATCGTCGTCGACCCGCAGGAGCTCACGCGCAACCGGCCCTACATCAAGGACCACCTCGAGATGACGCGCTATGGCTTCGGGCTGGACCACGTCGACGTCGTGCGCGCCCCGGCCCAGCCGCGGCTGAGCCAGAAGGAGCTCCGCCGTCGCGGCGCGGAGGTCGGCGCCCGGCTGTGGGATCCGGCCACCCTGCGCGTCGCCTACCAGCAGCTGCAGGCCCTGCGTCACTACTACACGTTCCCGGGCATCGACGAGGACCGCTACGACCTGGGCTCGGGTGCCCGGGAGATGCTGCTCGGCGTGCGCGAGATCAGCCAGTCGTCACTCCCCCGCGACGCCAACACGTGGATCAACCGGCGCACGATGTACACGCACGGCTACGGCGTCGTCGCCTCCCCGCCCGCCGAGGCCGACGGGAGCGGGATGCCGATCATCACCGCCGGCGGCATCCCGGCGCGTGGCCCCAAGGCCCTGTCACCGCGCAACCCGCGCGTGTATTACGGCCAGGCGCCGGCCGATCGCGCGCTCGTGTCCACCCCCAACGCGGCCATCGACACCCCGCGGATCGGGGGTGGCTACGGCAGCAGCGCCTACTACGGCCGGGGTGGCGTCAAGCTCGACTCCGCGTTGCGGCGGGCCGCCTTCGCGCTGCGCTTCTGGCAGCCCAAGCTCCTGCTCAGCCACCGCGTGCGCCGCTCGACGCGGTTGCTGTTGTACCGCCAGGTCCGCGAGCGCGCCCAGCGGATCGCGCCCTTTCTCAAGTTCGACCACGACCCGTACCCGGTCGTCTCCGGCGATCGCCTGCAGTGGGTGGTCGACGCCTACACCACGAGCGACATGGTGCCCTACGCCCGCCGGGTGAACCTCGGCGACCTCACGCGGATCCGCGCGAACGACCCGCAGTCCGGCGAGGGCGACCTGCCGCGCGAGCTCGTGCGTGACCGGCCCGGGCTCGACGGCACCGCCAACTACGTGCGCAACAGCGTCAAGGCGGTCGTCGACGCCTACGACGGCACGGTGACGTTCTACGCCACCGACGACACCGATCCTGTGCTCAAGGCCTGGAAGCGGATCTTCCCGCACGCCTTCACCCCGGTCGAGCAGGCCCCGCCCGACCTGCGCCGGCACTTCCGCTATCCACGCGACCTCATGCGCGCCCAGGCGGTGATCTGGGCGCTCTACCACATGCGCAGCGCCGACGCGTTCTACGCCAAGGAGGACGCATGGCGGATCCCGAGCGAGGCGGACTTCATCTCCGACCGCGTCGCCCGCAAGGTCCAGGAGCGCGTGGCGCGACGAGCCGATCTGCGTCCGTACTACCTCGAGACGCGGCTGCCCGGCCAGGACAAGGCGGAGTTCCTGCTCGCTCAGCCGTTCAGCCCGACCGATCGCGACGTGCTCAGCGGGTATCTCGCCGGGCGCAGCGACCCAGGCGTGCTCGGAAAGCTCACCTGCGTGCTCTTCCGGCCCTCCGAGACGGTGTTCGGGCCCCAGCAGGCCCGCTCGCTGATCGAGCAGGACCCCGACATCTCCGCCTGGATCTCCCTGTGGACGCAGTCGGGCTCGCGCGTGAACCGGGGACGCTTGCTCGTCCTGCCCGTCGGCGGTGAGCTGCTCTACGTCCAGGGCCTCTTCCTGCAAGCCGACAAGTCCGAGGTCTCCAACCTGCAGCAGGCGGCGGTCGCCAGCATTCCCGAGCTCAAGCGGGTCGTCGCCGTGCACGATGGCCACGTCGTCATGCGCAGCACGCTCAAGGCCGCGATCTCCGCCGTGCTTGCAGGCCGCCACGACGCCGCGCGGGACACGCCGCTGCCCGAACCCCGACCGTAGGAGCCCCGATGCTGACCGCCCTGATCGTCCTCGCCCTCATCGTCGTCCTCGTCACGATCCTCGTCGGCTGGCTGCGCGGGCGCGACCGCAACAACTACTTCGAGAACGAGATCGATCCGTTCTACGCCGAGCCGGCGCGTCTGGCCGCGGCCGGACTCCTGCACGAGGAGCAGAGCGACGGCGGTCGCCGCCGTCGCCCGACCTACGTGATCACGCCGGCCGGCGAGGCGGCCCTGCGCTCGTGGCTGGCCGAGCCCGCGCGCGACCCGGGTCTGCTCAAGCTCTACTTCGGCGGCCTCGTGGCGCCGGCCGACGTGCAGGACGTCGCCCGCGCCCGGCAGGAGGTCCATCGCGCCTGCCTGGCCGACTACGAGCGCCTCGAGGAGCTCCTCAACGATCGCAACGACTGGCGCTACGCGCTGGCCACGGTGCGCCTCGGCGTCCGTTTCGAGCGCCACGCGCTCGAGTTCTGGCAGACGGTCGTCTCCGAGCCCGTGGACACGCAGGCGACCGTGCCGGAGGGCAACGGGACGCCGCAGCTCTCCGGACGGGGGCGCGGCGGCAACGACGAGTGAGGCGCCGTCGGGGCGCCGGCCTACGCCGCGGCGACCTCGCGGCCGCGCACGAGGGTGCGCCGGACGTGCAGCTCGTCGTCGAGCACGACGAGGTTCGCCGGGCTGCCCACGCGCAGGCTGCCGAGGTCGGGCCGCCCGGCCAGGCGCGCCGGGACCTCGGCGGCGGCCCGCAGCGCGGCGACGGGCTCGACCCCGCTGGCGACGGCGCAGCGCACGGCCTCGTCCATGGTCAGCAGCGACCCGGCCAGCCGGCCGTCCGGGCGCCGCACGGCGCTGCCGTCGACCTCGACGTCCTGGCCGCCGAGCCGGTACGCGCCGGGGGCGCAGCCGGCCGCCTCGACGGCGTCCGTGACGAGGCAGGCGCGGTCGCCGGCGGTGGCGAAGGCCGCGAGGATGGTCTCCGGTGCGAGGTGGACGCCGTCGGCGATCAGCTGCACGACGACGCCCGGGTGCACGAGCGCCACCCCGGCGACGCCCGGGTCGCGCGCCGACCAGCGGCGCTGGGCGTTGTGGAGGTGGGTGACGGCGCGCGCGCCCGCGTCGTAGGCCGCTCGCGCCGTAACGGCGTCGGCGTCCGTGTGGCCGAGGGAGACGGCGACGCCGCGCTCGGCGAGCTGGGCCACGAGCGCGAGGCCACCGTCGAGCTCGGGCGCGAGGGTCATGGCCGTCACCGGCCCGCTGGCGAGCAGCCCCTCGGCCAGCACGGGGT
The DNA here is from genome assembly GCA_038258425.1 of Solirubrobacterales bacterium. Taxonomy (GTDB): domain Bacteria; phylum Actinomycetota; class Thermoleophilia; order Solirubrobacterales; family Solirubrobacteraceae; genus DATLGB01. Next base: position 133,625 of record JBBSPV010000004.1, read on the forward strand.
CGACGTCGAGCAGGTGCGCCGGATCGTGCGCGCCCGGCCAGCGCGGCGACAGGAAGGGCCCCTCGAGATGGACGCCGAGCACCTCCGGGCCGTCCGCCGGCGGCAGGCCGGCCACGGTCTCCAGGGCGGCGCGGAGGGCGTCCACGGGCGAGGTGATGAAGGTCGGGCGGAAGGCGACGACGCCCGTCGCGGCGAGCGCGGCGCCCGCGGCCACGTAGCCGGCTGCGTCGGCGGCGAGGAAGTCGACGCCGACGAACCCGTTGATGTGGAGGTCGACGAAGCCGGGCGCCGCGAGGCCGCGGATCCCCGTCGGCTCGGCGCCGACGGCGGTGACCACCCCGTCCTCGACGACGACGTCGCCCGCGACCACGGCCCCGTCGACCAGCGCGGCTCGGACGCCCAGGCGCATGGGCCGGAGCGTACCGCGGGCCGCGCCCGGCCTCAGGCGCCGGCGGGGCCGCCCGTGGGCGGTGGCCAGGGTCCGAGCGGCCTGCCGATCTCCCAGTGGTGGCCGAACGGGTCCCGGACGCGCCCGAGGCGCCAGCCGTGCTCGTCGGCGACCTCCGCGACCAGCGTGGCGCCGGCGGCGACGGCCCGCCGGACCGTCGCGACCGGGTCCTCGACGACGAGCAGCATCCGCGTGGTGGCGCCCGCGAGCGACTCCGGGCTGAAGCTCCCGTGCTCGGGGGACTCGTCGGCGACCCAGAACCACGCCCCGTCCACGGCGAGCTGGGCGACGACGGCCTCGTGCTCGTCCGTGCCCCCCACCCGGTAGTCCTCGACCGCGCCGAAGGCGGCCTCGTAGAACGCGATCGCCTCGCGCCCGCGGCGGACCGAGAGCTGCGGCGCGATCCTCGCGCGCCATGCCTCGCCGCTCACGAGACCGGTTCCTGATAGAGCCCGAGGACGTTGCCGGAGGGATCGCGGAAGCGCGCCGTGAGCTCCGGGGCGTCGGCGCCGACCGGCTGGACGATCTCCCCGCCGTGCGCGCGGACCGCGTCCACGCTGGCGGCGACGTCGTCGACCCAGACGTAGAGCAGCAGGCCGGGCTCCGTCGCCGGCGGGCGGCCCGGGACCCAGCTGCCGCTCACCTCCCCGACCCCGTCGTCGAAGGCGAGGCTGCCGTCGCCCCGGCGGCGGGTCTGCCATCCGAACACCGCGCCGTAGAAGGCCGCGGATCCGTCGACGTCGAGGGTCGGGAGCTCGAGGTGGCACAGCTTGCCGTGGCCGAGGGTGGGAGGCATCGGCCCAGGGTCGCGTACACGTACGCAGAACGCAAGCCGAACCTCAGGAGGCGGCCTCGCGCAAGCCGTCCACGAGTGCGGCGAGCCCGTGCTCGTAGTCGTCGGCCGTCCGGGCGGTGCGCCACCGGGGCGCCACGGACGCCAGCGCCGGCAGCTCCCCCGCGTCGGCGTCCTCGAGCTGCGCCAGCAGGTGGGGTGGACGCCGGAGCCGCGCGGCCCCGTGGGCGAGCAGCAGCTCGCCGACGGTGAACTGCCAGATGGCGCGGTAGCCGGCCACGGCGGCCGCCTCGTCGAGCCCGCACGCGAGCAGGCCCGCGACGATCTCGTCCACGAGCCAGAGCACCGACGGCGCGATCAGGTCGCCGCGGGCCAGCACCTCGACGACCCACGGATGCTCCGCCAGCGCGTCGCGCATCAGCCGGCACGCGGCCAGCACGCGGGCGCGGGGCTGCGCCGGCAGGCCCGCGCGATCCTCGGCCGGCGCGAGCCGGTCCAGCAGCGCCACGAGCAGGTCGTCCTTGTCGCGGACGTGCCGGTAGAGGCTCATCGGCGCCGTCCCGAGGCGCGCGGCGACCCGCCGCATGGTCAGCGCCTCGACGCCCTCCTCGGCGATGATCGAGGCGGCGGCGTCGAGCACCGCCGAGCGCGACAGGCGCATGGCCGGAGCGTACCGCGGGGCCCGAAGCGGGTATGGCGGTCGCCACCACTACGGAGGGGGGACGGAATGGCCGGCAGTAGCGAGGGTGACCAGCAGGCGCGCTCCGACGTCGAGCGCTACGTGCGCCGGATCGCGGCGATCGCCGCGCTCGGCGGCTTCCTGTTCGGCTACGACACGGGCGTCATCTCCGGCGCGCTGCTCTACATCACGCCGGACTTCGACCTCGGGACCTTCGGCCAGCAGGCCGTGGTCGCCTCCCTGCTGCTGGGCGCGGTCGTCGGCGCGCTGGCTTCGGGCCAGTTCACCGACGGGCTCGGGCGGCACAAGACGCTGCTCGCCGCAGCGGTCGTCTTCGCGCTCGGCGCCATCGCCTCGGCCGTCTCGCCCACCGCCCTGCTGCTCGTCCTCAGCCGCTTCGTCATCGGGCTCGCCCTCGGCGCCTCCTCCATGGCCGTGCCGCTCTACCTGGCCGAGATGGCGCCGAAGGAGCGCCGCGGCCGGCTCGTGTCGACGAACCAGTTCCTCATCGTCGTCGGCATCCTCATCGCCTACGGCGTGGGCTACGCGCTGGCCAGCGCGGAGGCGTGGCGCTGGATGCTGGGGCTCGCCGCGCTGCCGGCCATCGGCATGTTCCTCGGACTGCTCTCGCTGCCCGAGACGCCGCGCTGGCTGCTGAGCAAGGGCCGGGACGAGGAGGCCATGGACGTGCTGCGCCGCACGCGGCCCGCGGACGAGATCGACGACGAGGCGGAGGAGATCCGGCGGACGATCGAGGAGGAGTCCACGAGCGAGTACCGCGACCTGCTCAAGCCCGAGCTGCGACCCGCCCTGCGCGTGGGTGTCGGCGTCCCGGCCATCAACCAGCTCGTGGGGGTCAACGCCGTCATCTACTACACGCCGACGATCCTCAAGCAGTCCGGGTTCGGCTCGAGCGCCTCCATCCTCGGCTCCGTCGGCGTCGGTGTCGTCAACGTGGCCCTGACCGCGCTCGCCCTCGTGCTCATCGACCGGGTCGGGCGCCGGCCGCTCGTGCTGTGGGGCGTCGGCGCCATCACCGTCGCCCTCGGGTTCCTCGGGGCGCTGTACCTGCTGCCGGACCAGAACGGGATCGTCGGAATCCTGCTCGTCGTCGGGCTGTGCGTCTACATCGCCGCCTTCGCCGCGAGCCTCGGCATCGCCATCTGGCTGTTCCCCTCCGAGGTCTATCCGACGGAGGTGCGCGGCAAGGGCGCGAGCCTCGGCGTCTTCACCCACTGGGGGCTCGACTTCGTGATCTCCATCTCGGTATTGACGCTCATCTCGACGATCACCGAGACGGGGATGTTCTGGCTCTACGGCGCCTTCGCCCTCGCCGGCTTCTTCTACCTGCGCCGCCACCTGCCCGAGACCAAGGGGCGCAGCCTCGAGGAGGTCGACCGGCGGCTGCAGGCGTCGGTCGAGGAGACCTAGGAGTCGAAGCCGAGCCCGAGGCGGTCGAGTGTGCGCAGCCACAGCCCGCGCCGGCCGGCCCGGCGGTCGGCGGCGGCCAGGCGGTTGCGGGTGAGCTGGACGACGGCGGAGCGCAGGGGCTCGGGCGGGAAGGGGACGGGCCGGCGGCGCACGTAGGTGCTGCGGGTCGCCTCCGTCGTGCGCCCGTCGAGCAGGTCGAGGGCGACGCGGGCGCCGAAGCGCGAGGCGCCGACGCCGAGGCCCGTGTACCCCGACGCGTAGCTCACCCGTCCGCCGTGCGCGGTGCCGAAGAACACCGAGAAGCGGCTGCAGGTGTCGATCGCGCCGCCCCAGCGATGGGAGAAGCGCAGTCCCTCGAGCTGGGGGAACGTCGTGAAGAAGTGCTGCGAGAGGGCCGCGAACGTCTCGTCGTGCTCGTCGAGCTGCGGGCCGACCGGTCCGCGGAAGCGGTAGAGGGCGTCGTAGCCGCCCCACACGATCCGGTGATCGGCGGTCAGGCGGTAGTAGTGGAACTGGTTCGCCGCGTCGCCGACGCCCTGACGCCGGCGCCAGCCGATCGCGTCACGCTGCTCGGCGCTCAACGGCTCCGTGGCGAGCACGTGGTCGTAGACCGGCAGCACGTAGGCCCGGATCCGGCGCAGCAGCGGCGCGGAGGCGCCCGTCGCGAGCAGCACCCGCCGGGCCCGCACGACGGCGGTGGGCGTGCGCAGCTCCAGGCCCGCCCCGTCCTCGCGCAGCCCGGAGGCCGGCGAGTGCTCCGAGATCCGCACGCCGGCGGCGAGCGCCGCCCGGCGCAGGCCGGCCGCGAGCCTGCCGGGGTCCAGGACGCCGGCGCTCGTGCGGTCCCACAGCCCGCCGAGGTAGGTCGGAGAGGCGATGTCGGCGCGCATGGCCGGGCCGTCGAGCAGCTCGACGTCGTGGCCGAAGCGCGCCAGCAGCTCCGCCTCCTCGGCCAGGCCCTCGGCCTCGTGCGGCTCGAGCGCGACGGTCAGCTCCCCGGTGCGCTCGAGGTCGCAGTCGATGCCGTGGCGCTCGAGGTCGGCCACGAGTCCCTCGAAGTTCGCGTGTCCGAGCCGCTCGAGCAGCGGCATCTCCCGCTCGAAGCGGGCGAGGCCGTTGCCGAGGCCGTGGGTGAGCGAGCCGACGACGAAGCCCCCGTTGCGGCCGCTGCCGCCGAAGCCGGCCGTGTGGGCCTCGAGCACCAGGACGTCGCGGCCCGGGTCGTCGGCCTTGGCGTGCAGGGCCGCCCACAGGCCGGTGAAGCCGCCGCCGACGACGCAGAGGTCGGCCTCCACACGACCGATCAGCGGGGCGGCGGCCGGCTCCGGCTCGACGGCGCGCCACCACAGCGGCGCGGGCTCGGCGTCCGCGTAGGCCGCGCGCTGGGCCGGGGTCGGCGGCGTGGTGGGCCAGGGCGAGGCCATCGTGCGAGCGTACGCTGCCGCGATGACCGGCGCCTCCCTCATCGTCCTGGCGCCCGCGCTCGCGCCGGGAGCCCGGGTGCCGCGCCGGGAGGGGGTGCTCGTCGGGGTCGACGGTGGCGCGACGAAGACCGTCGCCGCGGCCTTCGATCCCGACCGGGGCCGGCTCGCCCTGGCCCACGCCGGCTCGGCCAACGCGCGCGTCGTCGGGGTGCCGGCCGCCGCCGGCGAG
>JBBSPV010000005.1:0-133312 GCA_038258425.1 Solirubrobacterales bacterium
AGCGACCCGGCCGGCCGCACCGGCCAACGGCTCGGGCGGCACCGTCCCGGCCATCCCGCGCCGGCCCACCCCGCGGCCGGCGAGCTCCACCCTGCGCCGGGGCCAGGGCGCGGGCCGCCCACCCGCGCGGCCGGCTCCGGCGGCCGAGACGGCCCCGGCGGGCCGGCGCCGTCCCCTGGTCCTCATCGCGGCGGCCGTCGCCGCCCTGCTCGCCGTCGGCGTCGGTGGCGTGCTCCTGCTCACGGGCACCGACAGCGGGTCGAGCGGCCAGCGGGCCTCCGGCGGCGGTACGCCCGGTGCCTCGTCCCCGGCGTCGCCCGACTCGACCGCGACGTCACGCGGCAAGGCGGCCGCACCGACCAAGGCGGACACGTCGGTGACCGTGCTGAACGGCACGACCGTCACCGGCCTGGCGGCGACGGTGTCCGACAAGGTCAAGGCTGACGGCTACAACGTCGGAGAACCGGCCACCTACACGGACCAGGCGCGCTCCGCGTCCATCGTCTTCTACGCGGACTCCGGCGGCCGCCGACAAGCGCAGGCGATCGGCAAGCTGCTCAACATCACCGACGTGCAGCGGATCGCCACGGCGGCGGAGCAGCTCGCCCCGAGCGCCGACGTGGTCGTCGTCGTGGGCGCGGACCAGTCGCCCTGAGCGTCGCCACGGAGCCGGACCCCGCCCAGGGGTCGCCGCCGCCCCCCGCCCCAGGGCGCGCCGCCGCCATCGGGTTCGCCGTCCTGTTGCTGGCCACGCTCGGCGCCTTCCTCATCGCCTCGCGCCTGAAGGCCCAGCCCGCCGAGCTCAAGGGCGTGCAGCGCGTCAAGTACTTCTCACCCAACGGCGACGGCCGCCGGGACGTCGAGCCGATCGTCTTCCGCGCCGACCTCGACAACGCCTCGGCGGCCGTCGACGTCGTGGACGCCGACGGCGTGCGGGTCCGGCGCATCGCCTCGGGCCTGCGGATCCGAAGGGACCGGCCCGTGCGGGTCGAGTGGGACGGGCTCGAGGACGACGGCCGTCGCGCGCCCGACGGGGCGTACCGGATCCGGGTCACCCTCGGCGGTGACGGCCGGTCCATCCTCGCCCCCAAGCCGTTCAACCTGGACACCCGCCCGCCGTCGCCCGCCGCCCTCGTGCGCAAGCGCGACGTCGTCGTCGCACCGGGCCGGCCCGTGCGCTTCCGCGTGCGCGGGGCCGGCTCGAGCCGGCCCGTCGCCTACCGCGTCGTGCGCACCGACGTCTCGCCACGGCAGGTCGTGCGGCGCTTCAGCGGCCCGAAGGCCGCACAGACCGGCGCCTGGGACGGGCGCACCGACGCGGGCGGTCCCGCACCGCCGGGCACGTACCTCGTCGCGGTCGTCGCGCGCGACAAGGCCGGCAACGAGGCCGTCGGACCGCCGCCCGGAGCCCAGGTGGGCGCCATCGGCGGCCGGCCCGGCTTCACCGTGCGCTCGCTGGCGGTCCAGCCGCCGGTCCGCGCGGTGGCCGCGGGCGCCATCACCGCCTTCCGGGTCGACGCGCGCGGGCGCCGCTACTCCTGGAGCGTCCGCCGGCTCGGCTCGGGCACGACCCTCGCCGCGAGCCGGCGCCCGAAGCGCTCGACCACGCTGCTCGTCCGCGCGCCCCGCAAGGGCTCGGGCGTGTACCTGCTCGAGGTCCGCTCGCACGGCTCCCAGACCCGGGTGCCGTTCGCGGTGCAAGGCCGTGGGCGCAGCCGCCTCGCCGTCGTGCTCCCGATGGTCACGTGGCTCGGCCTCGACCCGGTGCAGGACTCGGCGTCCGCGGACGGCCTGCCGGACGTGCTCAGCACGGGCCAGCCCGTCCCCTACCCGCGCCTGTTCGGCTACCCCGGGGGGCTGCCGGCCGGCTTCGCCTCCGACGTGGCCCCGCTGCTCGTCTGGCTCGACCGCCAGAAGCTCCGCTACGACCTCACGACGGACCTGGCGCTCGCGCTGTCGGATGCGCCGGCGCCGGGCGAGCGGGCAGGTCTGCTCTTCGCCGGCTCGCCGGAGTACGTCTCCGCCACGCTGTCTCGCCGGCTGCGGCGCTTCGTGGCCGCCGGCGGCCGTGTGGCGCTCTTCGGCTCGCCCGCGCTGCGCGCGGGCGTCACCGTCGCCGACCGCCGTCTGACGCGGCCGACGGCCGTCGGCGACCTCGACGCCTTCGGGGGTCGCTTCACCCGGCCCCGCGCGGTGTCCGGCGCGCCGCCGCTGTCCGTGCTCGCGGAGGCCAAGGGCTCCGGCCTCTTGCAGGGCTTCTCCGGATCCCTGCGGGGCGTGCGCCGGGTGGACGAGCTCGCCGCGCCGGGCCCGGGCCGCATCATCGCGGCGGTCGGTCAGCCGCTGTCGGCGGCCGAGGCCGCGAAGGCGGAGAGCGACAACGTCGCCCCGCGACCCGAGCTGCCGGCCTTCAGCGCCGCGAGCCAGGGCAAGGGCCTCGTCGTCCGGGTGGGCGTCCAGGGCTGGGTCGCGCGCCTCGGTGCGGGCGACCCGGCCGTCGAGCAGCTCACGCGCAACGCCGTCGACCTGCTGCGCGGCGTCACCCCGCGCCCCCGCACCGCCGGCGGCTGAGCGCCGGCCCGCGGGTCAGTCCCCGACGCCCGGGCGGTCCGGGGGTCCCAGCAGCCACAGCAGGCGGTCCCACAAGGGGGCGTCATCGTCGTCGACGCGGGTCGCGCGGCGGCCGGCCAGGGCCTCCTCGCGGCCGAGCTCGTCCGAGGTCGTGAAGGTCAGCGCGGCCCGGCCGGAGGCCAGGACGTGCAGCTCGGCCAGGCGCGGGCGCCGGCGCTCCGGCGCGTGGGCCTCGGGCCGGTCGACGCGTCCGTACCACAGCTCGCAGCCGTCGACCTGGGCGACGATCGCCCGAGCCAGCGGGTACTGGCCCGGGTGGAAGATCGCCACTGCCGCGGGCGCGCCCGGCAGCCGGCGGCGCAGGCGCCTGGCCTGCCGGTGGGCGATGGCGACGCCGAAGACGTCGGGGATCCGCGCCTGCGCGGCGTAGGAGATCCGGGGCGGATCGACCCCGACGACGCCCTCGGCCCCGAGCAGCGCCTCGGCCAGCCGGCGCTCGCCGAAGGCCTCGAGCGGCTCGGGCAGCAGCAGCACGAGCAGCCGCCGGTCAGCCGCCATCGCGCGCCTCCCAGGCGAGCACCGCGAGCCGCTGGGCGGTGTCGCGCCGGGACGGCCGCAACTCCCCCGTCGGCGCGAAGCCGGCCTTCCGTGCCGCGCGCAGCGAGGCGGTGTTGTCCGGATGCACGTGGATCTCGAGCCGCCGGAGCCCGAGCGTCGCGTGCGCCCAGTCGCGCAGCAGGCGCACCGCGCGCGGCGCGACGCCGCGGCCGCGGGCGCCGGCGGCGACCCAGTAGCCGATGTCGGGGGTGCCCGAGCCGATCTCGTGCAGGTGGACGCTGCCCACGATGGCGTCTCGGCCGTCGACGACGAGCAGCTGCAGGCCGTCCCCGTCGGCGCGCTCGGCCGCGGTGCGGATCAGCGACGCCTCGAAGTCGGCCGCGTCGTAGCCGGCCGGCACCCGCGTCCAGCGGGTGATCTCAGGGTCGCGCAGCACGGCCATGAGCGCGGCCGCGTCCTCCGGCCGGCGCCAGCGCAGGGTCAGCTCGCCGTCGGTCAGCGGCGGATCGGGCGGCGCCAGCGGCGGCATCTCGTGCAGTATGCCCGCGCGATGGCCCTGTCCCCGAAGCCCCCCGCGGCGGTCGCCTCCGACGGCCCGGCCGCCTGCGCGGTCGCCGTGAGCCGGTGGGCGGGCTCCCCGCTGCGGCGCGCCCTCGACGTCGCGCTCGCCGTCGCCGGGCTCGTCCTCACCGCGCCCATCCTGCTCGTCGCGGTCGTCGCGATCCGGCTCGAGACGCACGGCCCAGCGGTCTTCCGCCAGCGCCGCGTGGGTCGCGACGGCGCGGCCTTCGAGCTGTTCAAGCTCCGCACCATGGTCTCCGGCGCCGAGTCGATGGGCGCCGGGCTGGCCGTCGACGCCGGCGACGCGCGGATCACCCGTGTCGGCGGCCTGCTGCGGCGCACGTCCCTCGACGAGCTGCCGAACCTCGTCAACGTCCTGCGCGGCGAGATGTCCATCGTCGGGCCGCGCCCGACGGTCCAGGTCCAGGTCGACCGCTACGACGAGCGCCAGCGCGGCCGGCTGCTCGTGCGCCCGGGGCTCACGGGCTGGGCGCAGGTCAACGGCCGCGCCTCGCTGCCGTGGTCGGCGCGCATCGACCTCGACCTCTTCTACCTCGAGCACGCGACCCTCGCGCTCGACGTGCGGATCATGTACGCCTCGGTGCGCATGGTCCTCACGGGCCAGGATCTGTACAAGGGGAGCACCGGCGGCTGGCGCTGAGCCGGCCGGACGACCCGCTACGGGATCTTCTCGGGCCCCTTGTCGAGGTAGGCGTCGCGGAAGGTGCGCAGCGCGTCCCAGGTGCCGTCGGTCACCGACGGGCAGGTCAGGCTCTGGCCCCACGCCGTCGCCGCGACCTCGGCGTCCATCCCCGTCGGGTTCTGGAACAGGAGCATGTGGTAGGGGCCGTTCTCGTTGACGAGCGCCTGGAGCCGGGCGACGGTGCGCTTCGGCGTGCCCGGCTTGTACTGGACGTCGATGCGGCCGTGCTCGAGCGTGTGCACGAGCTGGCCGAGTGGCGGCGTCCTGCCGGCGGTGTAGGTGCCGTCCTGGGACCATTCGGGGAAGTGGGCCCCGCTCGTCGGCGGGTTGGTCTTGTAGTCCGCCGCGGTGAAGGTCCGCTGCTCGTGCCCGCGCCCCTCGAGGGGTGGATGGGTGAGCTTGCAGCCGGCCGCGGCGGCCGCCCTGGTGACGTCGGTGAGGCGCTGCTCGGGCAGGGCGGGCACGTCGCCGGTCGAGACGGTCTTCGGGTCGCCCGAGCCGCTGCGCCCGCCCAGCACGGCGACGACGATGCCGGCGAGCACGAGCACGACGAGCACCCCGCCGGCGACGAGCTGCAGCCGCTTCTGACGCCCCGTCGCGCGCGCCTCGGCTGCCTCCTGCTGCATCCGGGCCCGCCGGCGAGCCTCCTTCTCCCCTTGTCGGCTCGCCATGACGACGCCCGAGGCTAGTGGGGCTCGAACCGGCCCACGCCGCTCCCGGGGGCGGCCGTAGGGTCTCGCGCATGCCCGAGCTGCGGCCCATGCGCACCGCGGACGCCGAGGTCGTGCTGTCCGTCATGGACGCGGCCTTCAACGACCTGGCGCGCCGCTTCGGCCGCGAGCCGGCGCCCTTCGCCCCCGGCGGCCCGGGGCTCGTGCGCATCCGCCATCTCGTGGGCACCGATCCCGCCGGGGCCTGGGTCAGCGTCGGCTCCGACGGCGCCGTCACCGGGGCGGCGCTCGGCCTCGTGCGCGAGGGCCTGTGGGGACTGTCGCTCCTGGTGGTCGCGCCCGGGCTGCAGTCCGCCGGCGCCGGCTCGGCGCTGCTGCGGGCCGCGCTCGATCCGGGGCGCGGGCTGCCCGCCATCATCCTCGCCTCGGAGGACCATCGTGCGCTGCGGGCCTATGCGCGGGCCGGGTTCGCCCTGCGCCCGACCTTCGACGCCCTCGGCGCGGTCAGCCGGCCTCCGGCGCGCCCGCCGGCCGTCCGCGCGGGCCGCTGGCCCGCGGACCGCGACCGCTGCGACGCCGCCGGCCGCGCCGTGCGCGGCGCGGCCCACGGCGACGACGTCGGGGCGATGCTCGCCGCGGGCGTGCGCCTGCTCGTCCACGATGGGGGTGGGTTCGCCACCCTCCGCGGCCACCAGGTGACGCTGGTCGCCGCGCCGCAGGAGCGGGTGGCGCGCGAGCTGCTGCGCGCGGCCCTGGCGGAGTTCGCGGGCGCCGGCGATGTCGAGGTCGACTTCCTCGACGCCGGGCAGGCGTGGGCGATGGAGGAGGTGCTCGACGCCGGCCTCGACCTGCGGCCGGCAGGGGCGATCGCCGTGCGCGGCGAGGTCGGGCCGCTGCGGCCGTACATCCCCTCGGGCTCGTATTTGTGACGCCCCCGTCACCTTTGCGGTAGCGTCCGACCGCGAGCGCGAGCCACCCCCCCCGCAGAAGGAGCCTCCCCGATGGCCAAGCAGCCCCGTTCCCTGTCCGGCAAGGTCGTCGTCGTCACCGGCGGCGGGCGCGGCATCGGCGCGGCCATGGCGCGGGCCCTCGCCGAGCGGGGCGCCCGGGTGGCGATCGGCGACCTCGACATCGAGACGGCCGAGGCGACCGCCCGCGAGCTCGGGGGCGACGCCCTGGCGCGCCGGCTCGACGTCACCGATCGCCCCGGCTTCACCGCCTTCCTCGACGACGTCGAGCGGGAGCTCGGCCCCCTCGACGTGCTGATCAACAACGCCGGGATCATGCCGCTGGCCCCCGCCGAGGAGGAGTCCGACGCGACGGTCATCCGCCAGCTCGAGCTCAACCTCCACGCCGTCATCCACGGTTCCAAGGAGGCCATGCGGCGCTTGAAGCCGCGCCGCACGGGCCACATCGTCAACGTCGCCTCCGTGGCCGGCAAGAGCGGGTTCCCGGGCGGAGCCACCTACTGCGCGGTCAAGCACGGCGTGGTCGGCTTCTCCGAGGCGATCCGCGGCGAGCTCAAGCCGTTCGGCGTCGAGGTCACGGTCGTGATGCCGTCGCTGGTGGCCACGGAGCTCGCGTCGGGCATCGCCGACTCGCCGTTCATCAAGCGCGTGAGCCCGGAGGACGTCGCGGGCGCGACCGTCGCCGCGCTCGAGCGGCCGCGCTTCGAGGTCTTCGTGCCGCGCTCGACCGGGGTGATCGGCCAGGTCATGGCCACGCTGCCCTACGGCGCGCGCGAGTGGGTCGGCCGGGCGCTCAAGGGCGACCGGCTGCTCATCGACGCCGCGGGCAGAGCGGGCCGCGCGGCCTACGAGGCGCGGGCCTCGCGCTCGACCCCGGCCGCCGAGCACCAGGTCGCCGAGGAGGCCGCCGACCGCGAGCCGGCGGCCGCCTAGGGAGCACCCTCGGCGGCCCGCCTGCGGCCGGCACGTCCCGTCGCTGCCGGCACGCGGCCTCCGGCACCCCTAGGCTGCGAGCCAGTCCGCGATGCGGGCGCCGATCGCGGCGCCCGCGTCCTCCTGCAGGAAGTGGCCGGCGCCCGGGATCGGCTCGGGCTCCGGGGCGCCGATCGCCCGGGCGAAAGCGCGGCCGAGCTCGAGGGGAAGGACCGGGTCCTGCGCGCCCCAGAGGACGAGCGTCGGCCGCGAGTCGGCGGCGAGCGCCTCGAGCACCCGCGCGCCGGCGGCGGCGGCGGGGTGGTCGGGGGTCTCGGCGACGAGCCCGGGGACGGCGCGCGCCGCGGCCTTGGATCCGAGGTCGTGAAACGGCGCCTCGTAGGCGGCGATCACCGCGTCGGGCAGGTGGCTCACCGTCCCGCCCTGGACGATCGGCCCGATCGGCAGGTCCTCCACGCGATCCACGAAGGCGCGGAACGTCTGCCACGCCTCCGGCATGCGCCGGTCGCCGCGCGAGACGCCGGTGTCGGTGATGACGATCCGCGCGATGCGGTCGGGGTGCTCGACGGCCAGGCGCAGACCGATCGGGCCGCCCCAGTCGTGCACGACGAGCGTCGCGTCGCGCAGGTCGAGGTCCTCGAGCAGCGTCGCGGCGAGCGCCGTGTGGCGGTCGTAGCTGAACCAGTCGCGGTCGACGGGCTTGTCCGAGCGCCCGAAGCCCACGAGGTCCGGGCACAGCACCCGATGGCCGGCGTCGCGCACCGGCGGGAGCACGTGGCGCCAGAGGAACGACCAGGTCGGCTCGCCGTGGAGCATGATCACCGGCGGGCCGTCGCCCTCGTCGAGATGGGCGAGCCGCAGCCCGTCGACCTCGCGGTAGTGCGGCTGGAACGGGAAGTCCGGCAGACCCTCGAACCGCTCATCGGGGGTCCGGACCGCTGACGGTGTCATCCGCCGACCCTATCGAGGAGCGGGCGCAGCGCGGCGGCGTCGGCGGACACCGTGACGTGGATCGCGGCCGGCTCGCGGACCCAGGCGATGAGGTTCAGCGACGTCAGCCGGTCGAGCACGAACTGGAAGGCCATCGCCTGCTGCGGCGACGCGTAGGTCCGCGACACGTCGAAGGCCCAGCCCGTCGTGTGGAGGGAGAAGTTCCGCGTCGCCTGGGTGTTGCGCCGCTGCAGCGCACGTTGGTAGCGCTCGTCGCGCACCGTGGAGGTGAGCGTGAGCGCCGAGCGCGGCAGGTGGGCGGCCGCGCGCACCTGCGCGGCTGCGTAGAGCGCGAGGGCCAGCGCTTCGGGGCGCAGGCCGCGGTACAGCGACCGGCGCTGGCCGACCTTCCCGGCCAGCTCGCCCATCCGGGGGTCGATCCGCAGGCCGGATCGCGGCGTGTCGACCGGCAGGCCGACGACGTCGCCGGCCGTGAAGGCCGCCGCCAGCTGATCCGGGCTCTGAAAGGCCGGCGTGGTCGCGGACGGGTGGAGCACCTCCTCCGCCGAGTTCTTCGCGGTCTGCAGGCGCTGCGTCGCCGCGAGCCCGGCCGGGTCCGTGCGGTGCAGCCGCATGATCGTCTTCGCGGCCATGAGCTTCCACAGGTAGTTTGACGAGTCGTCGCCCAGCGAGGCGAGCTTGGCGTAGGCCGGCGCGTGCCGGGTCGGCGAGGAGTCGAAGTAGACCTGGGCGTAGCGCAGCGCCTCGTCCGTCGGTCCGCCGGCGTAGCGGCTCAGCACGGACTGCAGGTTGCCGACGCCCATGTGGTAGGAGACGAAGGCCAGCTCGTTCGTGCGCAGCTTGTCCCGGGCGAAGGTCAGGTAGCGGGCCGTGGCCGCGAGGCTCTTGACCGGGTCGTAGCGCTCGTCGACCTGGCGGCGGGCCGCCTCGAGCCGCCGGCGTACGGCGGGCTTGCGGGCCTTGGCGAGACGCCGGGTCAGGCGGCTCGACGCCGTCGTGTCGACGTGCATCTCGAGCAGCTGTGTGGCCGTGCCGGCCACGATCTGCGTGAGCCCGACGGCCCCGTCGGTGCCCGCCGCGGTGCGGGCGTCGGGTCGGCCGGCGCTCTCGAGGAACACGAGCGCCTCGAGCTCGTCGGGGTCGACCTTGGCCGCGCGGGCGGCCGCCTCGATCCGGAGCCGCCAGCGCGCGGTCCGGGCGGCGCTCGCGTTCGCGCCTCCCGGCGAGAAGGCGTAGAGGACGTGGGCGTTGCCCGCGGCGGCGCGCCGCTCGAACTCCCGCCGCCGCGACGGGGCGTAGGCGAAGGGGTCCTTCAGCGGCGGCCGGTCGGTACCGGGTGGGGTGGGGATGACGGCCGGCTTGACGGCGACGGGCGGGCCGTCCCCACCCCGGAGGACCAGGACGGCGACGACGGCGGCCGCGAGCGCGGCCGCCGCGAGCGCGATGCGGACGCCTCGGGACAAGCGGACGACGCTAGGGCCGGCGGATCAAGTCCCGATGAGCGCGGCGAAGCGCGCTGCGTCGACGTTGCCGCCGCTGAGCACGACCCCGACGCGGCGCCCGGCGACGTCCGGGACCCGGCCCTGCAGCAGGGCGGCCAGGCCGGTGGCGCCGCTCGGCTCGAGCACGAGCTTGAGCCGCTCGAGCGCCCAGCGCATCGCCGCGACGATCTCGGTGTCCGTCACGCACACCACGCGCTCGACGCGCTCCCGGGCGACGGCGAAGGTCAGCAACCCCGGCTCCGACGTCTGCTGCCCGTCGGCGATGGTGTCCGGGACGGGCACCGCGACCCGCTCGCCGGCCGCCAGGGAGCGGGCGAAGTCGTCGCCGGCCGCCGGCTCCACGCCGACCACGCGGACGCCGTGGGCGGCGGCCACGGTCGCGCAGCCGGCGAGCAGGCCGCCGCCTCCGACGGGGATCACGAGGAGGTCCAGGCCGCCGGACTGCTCGAGCAGCTCGAGCGCCGCGGTGCCCTGGCCGGCCATCACCCGCTCGTCGTCGTAGGGGTGGACGGGGACGAGCCCGCGCTCGGCCACGAGCTCGTCCAGCAGGCCGTCGCGGTCGGCCGCGTAGCGGTCGAAGCCGAGGATCTCGGCCCCGTAGCCGAGCGTGGCGGCGCGCTTGCCCGCCGGCGCGTCGGTGGGCATGAGGATCGTCGCGGCCGCCCCGTGCTCGCGGGCCGCGAGGGCCAGCGCCTGGGCGTGGTTGCCCGAGGAGACCGTCGCGACGCCTCGCGCGCGCTCGCCATCGTCCAGCGTGGCCACGGCGTTGAAGGCGCCGCGGAACTTGAACGCCCCCACCCGCTGGAGGGATTCGGCCTTGCACCACACGTGCGCCGCCCCCGTCCGCGCGTCGAGCGTGCGCGAGGTCAGCGCGGGCGTCACGTGGGCCGCGCCGTCGAGGCGAGCCGCCGCGGCCCGGACGTCGGCGAGCGCGATCACGCGGGCACGTGCCGGCGGACGCGGGTGAGCACGAGCCGCAGCGCGTCGGGCTCGAGCTCGGCGAAGGAGATGCGGCGGCCGGAGCGCGGTTGCACCCGCAGCTCGCCCTTGCGCTTGCGCGGGCCCTTCAGGCGGCCCTCGACGGCTCGGATCGCCGACCAGCGCAGCGACCGCACGCGGTCCGTCGGCGCGTCCGCGCGCAGCCACAGCAGGCGGCGGTCGGTGACGGCGAGGCGGACCCGCGGCGAGTCCCAGGCGGCGGCGTCGGTGAGGACGAGCACGGGCTCGTCGTCGGCGAGCGCCTTGAGCAGCTCGCTGCCGAGCGCGCGGCGCACGCGCGGCTCCGTGACCGCCGAGCCGGCCCGCGGCCGCCGCGCGGCGGGCACCCGCTGGCGCCCCGCGGCGCGCTCCCCGTCGGCGGCCCGGCGGGCGAAGGCCTCGTCCTGGCCGCGCAGCATGGCGTAGGCCGCGTTGATGTCGGCCATCCGCGCCGCGGCCGCGCCGTCGTCGGGGCGGCGGTCGGGGTGGAAGCGCTTGGCGAGCTCCCGGTAGGCGCGGCCGACCTCCTCGGGCTCGGCGGTGGGTGCGACGCCGAGTACCGCGTGCGGGTTCATTGACCCCCATTGTGGCGGGGTAGGAGCCTGGCATGGATCACCTGGGCGCCACGATGGCGATCTCGGCGGGCGCGCTCGGGGCGCTGATGGTCGCGGCCTGGCTCGTCAGCCTCCCGCTCAAGGACGTCTCCTACGTCGACGTGCTGTGGGGGCCGAACTTCGTGCTCGTCGGCTGGATCGCCTACGCGGTCGGCGGTGGTGATGACACCCGCGCGCTGATCGCCGCAGCGCTGGCCTCGCTCTGGGGTCTGCGGCTCGCGGTCTACATCGGCCGGCGCAAGGCGGGCGAGGGCCAGGAGGACCGCCGCTACGCGGAGATGCGCGAGCGCGATCCGAGGCGGTTCCCCTATGTCGCGCTGCTGAAGATCTTCCTTCTGCAGGGCGCGATGGCGTGGGTCGTTTCGCTGCCGCTGCAGGGCGTCGGGGCGGGCACGGACGGCGCCGGGGCCCTGCTCGTCGCCGGCACCGTCGTGTGGGCCGTGGGCCTGGCCTTCGAGGCCGTCGGCGACGCCCAGCTCGCCCGCTTCAAGGCCGACCCGGCCACCAGGGGCAAGGTCATGGACCGGGGGCTGTGGCGCTACACGCGGCACCCGAACTACTTCGGCGACGCGACGGTGTGGTGGGGCTTGTACCTCATCGCCCTCGACGCCGGCGCCTGGTGGTCGTTCCCCGGGCCGGTGATCATGACCTTCCTGCTCACCCGTGGCACCGGCAAGGAGATGACGGAGAAGCACATGAGCCGGCGCGAGGGCTACGCGGACTACGTCGAGCGCACGAGCGGGTTCGTCCCGCTCCCGCCGCGGTCGAAGCTGGCGCGCGCGAGCTGACTGGCGCGGGCGGTGCGCCGCGCATAGGATCGCGCCGATGCGGAGCCTCTCCCGTGCCGTCCTGCTGGCCGCCACGGTCGCCGCCGGCGTGGCCGCCCCCGCCGCCCAGGCGGCGCCGGGCTGCGCCGGCGCCCCCGACCGCGCGTGCCTGCTGCCGTTTCCCAACGACGCGGCGCTGACGCGGCCCGACCGGTCCACGCCGACGGGCCGTCGCCTGGCCCTGCGCCGTGCGGCCATGCCGGCCAACGCCCAGGGGGTCCGCATCGATCCGGCGGAGTACAACCGCTCGGACGGGTTCAGCCCCGGGCAGCCGATCATCGCGCGCATCCCCCGCCTCGGCAGCGACCGCGCCTTCGAGAAGTCGCGCATCGTCCCCGTCGGGGACCTCGGCCAGTACCGCCGCCGCGATCAGCCCGTGTTGCTGCTCGACGCCCGCACGGGCCGGCGCCAGCCGATCTGGGCCGAGCTCGACGCCAACGCGACGCGGCGACGACTGCTGCTCGTCAACCCGGCCCGCAACCTCGCCTACGGCCGCCGCTACGTCGTCGTGCTGCGCAACCTGCGCACCGCAGCGGGTGGCCGCATCGGCCGTGTGCCCGGCTTCACCACGCCGCGGCGGCTGCGCCGGACGCTGCGCCGGGCGCACGTGCGCGACGACCGCCGCCTGCACCTCGCGTGGGACTTCACCGTGGCCAGCCGTCGCTCGATCACCGGCCGGGCCCTCGCCATCCGCGACGACGCGTTCCGCCGGCTCGGCGACGCCGACCTCGCCGACGGCCGGATCGCGGGCCGGGCCCCGGGCTACGCGATCACCAAGGTGACGGACTACACGCCGGCGGAGAACCCGCAGATCGCGCGCAAGGTCGAGGGCACCGTGACCGTGCCCTGCTACCTCACCACCGCGGGCTGCGCGCCCGGCGGCCGCTTCCGCTACCGCTCGTCCCGGCCCGACGCGCTGCCCGCGCCGGCGCCGGGCAACGTCGCCCGGGCGGCCTTCGCCTGCAACGTGCCGCGCGCCGCGACGCCCGGCGCGCCGGCGCGCGTCTCGCTCTACGGCCACGGGCTGCTCGGGACGATCGGCGAGCTCGACGCCCGCAACGTCCGCGACTTCAGCGCGGAGCACGACATCACGTTCTGCGCGACACCGTGGGCCGGCTTCGCGCGCGCCGACGTCCCGACCGCCGCGGCCGCCCTCGCGGACCTGTCGAAGTTCCCGGCGGTACCCGACGGCAGCCAGCAGGGCTTCGTCAACGCGCTCTACCTCGGCCGGCTGCTCGCCCATCCGCAGGGGCTCGCGGCCGACCCGGCGTTGCAGGCCGGCGGCCGGCCGGTGATCGATCCGTCGGCCCTGTACTACGACGGCAACAGCCAGGGCGGGATCCTCGGCGGCGCGCTGATGGCGCTCTCGCCCGACGCCACGCGCGGGGTGCTCGGGGTGCCGGGCATGCGCTTCTCGACCCTCCTTCCGCGCTCGAGCGACTTCGACACCTACCGGCTGATCTTCGATCCCGCCTACCCGGACCCCTCGACGCGGACGGTGGCCCTCTCGCTCCTCCAGCTGCTCTGGGACCGCGGCGAGGCCAACGGCTACGCGCGGGCGATGACGACGCGGCCGCTGCCGGGCACCCCGGAGCACACCGTGCTCATGCAGGTCGCCGTCGCCGATCACCAGGTCTCGACGGTCACCGCCGACGCCGAGGCGCGGACGATCGGCGCGCGGCGCACGCCGCACGAGCTCGACCCCGGCCGCTCACCGGACCGGCGGCCGCTGTACGGCATCCCGGCGCTGCGCGCCTTCCCGTTCAAGGGCTCGGCGATCGTCTACTGGGACTCTGGCACCCCTCTGCAGCCCCAGGCCAACACGCCGCCCCGGCTCGGGCCCGACCCGCACGAGGATCCGCGAGCGACCCCGGCTGCGCGGGCGCAGAAGTCGGCCTTCATGCGGCCGCACGGCGCGGTGATCGACGTCTGCGGCGCGCGGCCGTGCCGGACCGCGGCCTACCGCGGGGCGAGCAGGTAGTGGGAGACGAGCCACTCGTTGCCGCTCCGCCAGTTCCAGATCTCGTACGTGGACAGCAGGAACAGCCGCCAGGTGGCGAGCCGGCGCCGGGCCTCGCGGGGGGAGCCCGTGGTGCGCTGGAGGATGGCGAGCGCCGCGTCCCGGCCCGCGTCCAGGCGCTCGAGCCAGGCCGCCAGCGTGCGGGCGTAGTGGGTGCCGTCGACGGCCCAGCGCCGCTCGAGGACGAGGTCGTGCTGAAAGCGGCCGAGCAGCTCGTGCGAGGGCATCGTGCCCGCGGTGAAGAAGCGCTCCGCCGCCCAGGTGCCCTCGAAGCGGTACGGCAGCCGGCGCTGGGAGAAGACGTGGACGAACAGCCGCCCGTCGGGCTCCAGCCAGGTCGAGATGCGGCGCAGGAGCTCCGCCCAGTTGCGGAGGTGCTCGAACATCTCGATCGAGAGCACGCGGTCGAAGGTCTGGCCCGGGTTGAAGGTGTTGACGTCCTCCGTGCGGACGTCGAGCCGCGACGTCCAGCCCCGGCGGTCGCGCTCGGCCTCGATCCACTCCCGCTGTCCGTGCGAGTTCGAGACGGCGACGACCTGGCAGGCGGGATAGTGCTCGGCGATCCACAGCGACAGCGACCCCCAGCCGCAGCCGAGGTCGAGCACGCGCATGCCGTCGCGCAGACCGGCGCGTTCGCAGGTGAGGCGCAGCATGGCGTCCTCGGCCGTGGCGAGGTCGTCCGCGTCGCCGTCCCACAGGCAGCCGGAGTACTTGCGTCGCGGCCCGAGGAAGAGCCCGAAGAACTCGGCGGGCAGCTCGTAGTGCTGGTCGTTGGCCGACTGGACGTGCTCGGCGATCGGGCCGGAGGACATCCGCTCGACGAGCTCCTGCGCCCGGGCCTCCTGCGCCTCGACCCCGCCTCGCGCCTCGCGGCGCACGCGCGCCACGGCGCCGTAGCGCGAGCCGGCGCGCAGCAGGGCATCGGGGAGCACCCCGCGCTCGAGGGCGAGGTCGAGCAGGCGATAGCGGGCGGGAGACGGCATCATGGCCACGGATGAGGGCTACGCGGCGGTCAGGTGATCCGGATCAGGACGGTGCGGCGATACCAAGGGCCATGAGGATCGCCGTCATCGGTGCCGGGATCTCCGGCCTCACCGCCGCCCGCCGCCTGGACGGGGAGGGTCACGACGTGACGGTCTTCGAGGCGGCAGCCTACGCCGGGGGGCACACGAACACGGTGACGGTCGAGGCTCCCGGCGGCCCCCTGGAGATCGACACCGGCTTCATCGTCTTCAACGACCGAAACTACCCGGGCTTCGAGGCGCTGCTGACCGAGCTCGGCGTCGAGTCCCAGCCGTCGGACATGTCCTTCGGCGTGTCCGACGACGCGGGGCGCTTCGAGTACGCGGCGTCCTCGGTCAACGGCCTCTACGCGACCCGCCGCCACCTCGTCGACCGCCGCTTCCAGCGCATGGTGCTCGAGTACCCGCGCTTCAACCGCGAGGCCCGCCGCCTCCTGGCGGGTGCCGCCGAGCCCTCCCTGGCCGCGTGGCTGGCCGAGTGCGGCTTCTCGCACGACTTCGTCGAGCGGCTGATCGTCCCGCAGGCCGCGGCGGTCTGGTCGGCGGACCCGACGCGCATGGATGCCTTCCCGGCCCGCTTCCTCGTCGAGTTCTTCGCCAACCACGGCATGCTCGGCTTCACGGGCCGGCCGCGCTGGCGCGTCGTGCGCGGCGGGTCGCGGACCTACGTCGAGGCGCTGCTGGAGCGCTTCTGGGGCAGGGTCCGGCTGGCGACCCCCGTCGAGGCGGTCGAGCGGTTCGCCGACCGCGTCGAGGTGACGCCCCGCGGTGCCGCGCCGCAGGCCTTCGACCGCGCCGTCGTCGCCACCCACGCCGACCAGGCCCTGGCCATGCTGCGCGACCCCTCCCCGGCGGAGCGCGACGTGCTCGGCACCTTTCCGTATCAGCCCAACGAGGCGGTGCTGCACACGGACGCCTCGCTGCTGCCGCGGCGCCGCCGCGCCTGGGCGAGCTGGAACTACCACCTGCTGGACGACCCGACGGACCGGCCCGCCGTCTCCTACTGGATGAACCGCCTGCAGTCGCTGCCCACGCGCCGGCCCTACGTCGTGACGCTCAACCGCACGGACCGGGTGGCCCCCGCCAGCGTGATCCGCACCATCCCCTACGCGCATCCCGTCTACACGCTCGGGGCGCGCGCGGCCCAGGCCCGCCACGCCGAGCTCTGCACCGGCCGCACCGCGTACTGCGGCGCCTACTGGGGCTGGGGCTTCCACGAGGACGGCCTACAGAGCGCCCTGCGCGCCGTCGCGTCCGTGACCGCCCAGCCGGCCGCGGAGGCGATCGCGGCGTGAGCCCCATGCACTCCGCCGTCTACGCCGGCACGGTGCGCCACCGCCGCTTCGCCGAGCACCGGCACGCGTTCGTGCACCGGGTCGCCTACGCCTACCTCGACCTCGAGGAGCTGCCGCGGCTGCTCGGGGGCCGCCTCGTGCGCTCCCGCCCGGGCCTCGTGCGCTTCCGCCGCCGCGACTACCTCGGCGGTGACGGGCCAGCGCCGCTCGCCGACGCCGTCCGCGACCTCGTCCAGACGCGCACCGGCGCCCGCCCGGAGGGGCCGGTGCGGCTGCTCACGACCCTGCGGACCTTCGGCGTCTGCTTCAACCCGATCTCGCTCTACTACTGCTTCGACGCCCGCGAGCAGCTCCGGGCCGTCGTGGCCGAGGTGACGAACACGCCGTGGGGCGAGCGCCACGCCTACGTCGTCGACGGCACGGGCGCCGGCGCGGCGCTGGACAAGGCGATGCACGTCTCGCCCTTCATGCCGATGGAGCAGTCCTACGTCCTGCGCGTCCCCGCGCCCGCGGGGACGCTCTCGGTGCACGTCGAGTCCGGCCGGGACGGGGAGCGGGCCTTCGACGCCACGCTGCACCTGCACCGCCGGCCGCTCGGCACCCGGGCACTGCTGCGGGCGCCCGCGCTGCGGACGCTGGCGCTCATCTACGGCCATGCGCTCGGCCTGTGGGCGCGGCGCGTCGGCTACCACCCGCACCCGCGCGCGGGAGCGACGGCATGACGCGCGGCCAGGCCGCCGCCCGGCGCCTCGTCTTCCTGCTGCTGTCCCGGGTTCATCGCGGGCAGCTCATCGTGCACGAGGACGGGCGGGAGTTCCGCTTCGGCCCGGGCGGCGACGACGAGCCCTCCGCGGTCGTCCACGTCGTCTCGCCGAGGGCGTGGCCCTTGCTGGTCAGGGGATCGTCCGGCCTGGGCCGGGCCTACGCCGACGGGCACTGGGACTCCCCGGACCTCACGTCGCTGATCCGCATCGCCGCGGTCAACACCGCCGAGCTCGACGCCGTCCGGCGCTGGGCCACGCCGGTGCGCGTGCCGTTCCAGCGCCTGCGCTCCCGGCGTGTCACCGAGCGCCAGGGCCGGACGGACATCTCCCGGCACTACGACCTCGGGACGGCGCTCTTCGAGCGGATGCTCGACCCGACGATGATGTACTCCTCGGCCTACTTCGCCGACCCCGGCATGACCCTCGAGGAGGCGTCGATCGCGAAGCTCGAGCTGACCTGCGACAAGCTCGAGCTCGGGCCGGCCGACCACGTGCTCGAGATCGGCTCGGGTTGGGGCACCTTCGCGGTGCACGCCGCCACGACGCGCGGCTGCCGCGTCACCACCACGACGATCTCCGCCGACCAGCTCGAGCACGCGCGTGCACGCGTGCGCGCGGCGGGCGTCGAGCATCTGGTGACCGTGGTCGGGCAGGACTACCGGGTCCTCGCCGGGTCCTACGACAAGCTCGTCTCGCTGGAGATGATCGAGGCCGTCGGCTGGCGCGACTTCGACACGTTCTTCCGCACCTGCTCGGACCGGCTCAAGCCGGAGGGGCTGATGCTCCTACAGGCGATCACCATGGACGACCGGGCCTACGCCGTGGAGAAGGCGTCGCGGTCGTTCATCCGGACGTTCGTCTTCCCCAACGGCTGCCTCCCCTCCCTGACCGTCATCCAGCGCTGCCTGGCCGCGGTGACCGACCTGTCCGTCGTCGGCCTGCAGGACCTCACTCCGCACTACGTGGAGACGCTGCGCCACTGGCGGGCGAACTTCGAAGCGGCCCTCGGCGAGCTCGAGGCGCTCGGCTACGACGACCCCTTCCAGCGCATCTGGCGCCTCTACCTCGCCTACTGCGAGGCGGGCTTCGCGGAGCGGCGGATCTCCGTCGCGCAGTGCGTCCTCGCGAAGCCGGGCTGGCGGGCGGCCCTGCCCGAGTCGGTGGCCGTCGTCCGCCTCGCCGCGACCGCCTGAGGCCGCCCTACCCCGGGGCCGGCTGCCCGCGGAGGCCGCCGGAGCGCCCGGGCGCGAGGTCGGGCGACTCGCTGGCCTCCCGCGTGCCGAAGTGCACGCCCTTGGCCTCGCTGCCGATCGAGGTGAGGAAGATGACGACGAGCAGCGTCGGGACGATCACCGCCGCGAGCGCGAAGCCACCGGAGACGCTGGCCGCGAGTGCCGTCTGGATGGGCAGGTTGACCGCTGCGAGGAGGTTGCCGAGCTGGTAGGTCACCCCGGGGTAGAAGCCGCGGATCTCGTCCGGCGAGAGCTCGGTGAGGTGCGCCGGGATCACGCCCCAGGCGCCCTGCACGAAGAACTGCATGAGGAACGCGCCGAGCGTGATCAGGCCGAGCGTCGGTGCGAAGGCGAACAGCGGCACGATCGGCAGGGCCACGAGCGCGGTGAGGATGATCGTCCGCTTGCGGCCGAAGCGCTCGGAGAACGCGCCGAAGTACGCGCCGCCGATGATCGCGCCGAGGTTGTAGATCAGGGCGATGATGACCGTCGTGGTCGTGCCCGTGCCGAAGTCGTCCTCGAGGAAGGTCGGGAAGAAGTCCTGGGTGCCGTGGCTCATGAAGTTGAAGGCGCCCATGAGCAGGATCAGGTAGCCGAAGCGCTTGAGGACCCCCGGCTGCTTGAAGACGTCGCGCCAGCCCACGTTCGTCTCCTGCTGGCGGGCCTTGGTGGCCTCCCAGGCCTCGGACTCCTTCACCCGCAGGCGGATGAACAGCGCAAGCAGTGCGGGCAGCGCCGCGGCGACGAACAGTCCGCGCCAGCCGAAGGTCGGCTCGATGGCGAAGAACGCCAGGGCGGCGAAGAAGTAGCCGATCGGGTAGCCCTGCTGGAGGATGCCGGAGTAGAAGCCGCGCTTCTCCGTCGGGATCTTCTCCATGGCCAGCGAGGCGCCGAGGCCCCACTCGCCGCCCATGCCGATGCCGTAGAACGTACGCAGGATCAGCAGGACCGTCAGCGAGGGCGAGAACGCGGTCAGGACGCCGACGGTCGAGTAGTACAACACGCAGGCCAGCAGGGTCGGCCGGCGACCGAAGCGGTCGCCGCAGTAGCCGAAGATCGCGGCCCCGATGGGCCGGGCGGCGAGCGTCAGCGTCGTGGCGACCGCGACCTTCGTCTTGGACGTGTCGAACGTCTTGGCGACGTCGGAGAGGACGAAGACGAGCAGGAAGTAGTCGAAGGCGTCCATCGCCCAGCCGAGCCAGGAGGCCAGGAAGGCGTTGCGCTGATCGCGGGTCAAGCCGCTGGCCTGCTCGCGGATCATGCCGATGCCGTAGCCCATCCGGATCCCCTCTCCCTCCGTCGCCGGGGAGGGGTGTTCCCGCCTAAGGCACGGGTAAACCGTGCGTCGTCACCGCGGCGGGCGGGAGGCTGACGTACGCTTGCGCAGCGCCCGGCCACCCCCGCGACTCGGAGGCTTCCATGAGCACTGACATTCTCTTCGGCGACGAGCACGTCCGCCGCTACCGCGAGACGGGGGGCGAGGAGGGCTACGAGTGGCAGGGCACCACGTGCCTGCTGCTGACCACCGTCGGGCGCAAGACGGGCGAGCCGCGCACGCTGCCGCTGATCTTCCAGGACGACGACGGCCGCGCGGTGGTCGTCGCCTCCCGGGGCGGGGCGCCCCAGCATCCGGCCTGGTACCTCAACCTGCGCGCCAACCCGGAGGTCGAGCTCCAGATCAAGGCCGACGACTTCTCGGCGATCGCGCGCGACGCCGGGGGCGAGGAGCGCGAGCGCCTGTGGAAGGTCATGACGAGCGTGTGGCCCGCCTACGACGACTACCAGGCCAAGACGGACCGGCAGATCCCGGTCGTCGTGATCGAGCGGCAGTCCTGAGCTGCGCGCTGGTCACCGGCTTCCCCGGCTTCATCGGGCGGCGGCTGGTCCGCGCCCTGCGCGCGGGGCGTCCCGAACTGCGCCTCGTCGTCCTCGTCGAGGGGCGCGTCGAGGCCGCGGCGCGCGAGCTGGCCGGCGACGACGCGGAGGTCGTGGTCGGCGACATCGGCGAGCCGCGGCTTGGGCTCGCCGCCACGGACTGGGACCGCCTGACCGCGGAGATCACCCACGTCTTCCACCTCGCGGCGATCTACGACCTCGCGGTCCCGGTCGCCCTGGCGCGCCGGGTCAACGTCGAAGGCACGGGGCACGTGCTCGACCTCTGCCTGGCCGCCCCGAACCTCGAGCGGCTCACGTACGTGAGCACGGCCTACGTGGCCGGCCGGCGCGAGGGCACGGTCTACGAGCACGAGCTCGTGATGGGCCAGCGCTTCAAGAACCACTACGAGGCGACGAAGTTCCAGGCCGAGGTCTGGGTCCACGAGCGCCGCGACGCCGTCCCGACCACGATCCTGCGGCCCGCGGTGGTCGTCGGCGACTCGCGGACGGGCGAGACGGAGAAGTTCGACGGGCCGTACTACCTGCTGCGCAACGTCTCCCGGATGACCGGGCTCGGGCGCCCGGTCATGCAGTTCGGCTCCTCCTCCGCGACGTTCAACGTCGTGCCGGTGGACTTCGTCGTCGCGGCGATCGCGCGCACGGCGTTCATGGAGGCCGCGGTGGGGGAGACGCTGCACCTCGTCGATCCCGACCCGGTCACGACCCGGGCGCTCGTGACCGCCCTCTCGCTCGCCTACGCGGGCCGGCCGCCCGTCGGCCGCATCCCGCCCGGGCTCGTCGAGGCGGCCCTGCGCGCGCGGCCGGTGCGCGACCTGTTCGGGGGCACGCCGCGCGAGTCGATCGTCTACCTCAACCATCCCGTCGCCTTCGACACCCGGCGCACGGTGGCGCTGCTCGGGCCGGAGGACCTGGCCCCGCCGCCGTTCGCCGACTACGTCGACGCGATGGTGGGCTTCTTCCGCGCGCACGAGCACGACCCGCGCCTCGTGCCGGCGCGCTGAGCGCCGCCTAGCCTGTCGGGAGATGCCCCGGCGTCAGCGCCTGACCTTCCTCGCCGTCGCTGCGGTGATCGCCGTCGTGGCGATCGTGCTCATCACGCGCGGGGACGCGACGACCGACACGGCGGCGACCCCGACCGCGACGCCCAGCCGCGGCGAGGCGCAGGCCAAGTCGCGCAAGACGGCGACCCCCGCGCCCCGGCCGGCGGTCAAGACGCTCGAGGCCGGACGGATCCAGCGCATCACCGCGACCCAGGGCGACCGGGTCACCTTCAAGGTCAAGGCCGCCAAGGCCGACGAGGTCCACCTCCACGGCTACGACATCAAGAAGGACGCCGCGGCCGGCCAGACCATCACCTTCAGCGTCAAGGCCGACATCACGGGCGTCTTCGAGATCGAGTTCGAGGCGCAGGGCGAGCAGATCGGCTCACTGGTCGTCGAGCCGAAGTGATCACGGGACAAGGGCGCCGGCGAGACCCCGCTACTCGAGGAGGCGGCGCACCCGCTTGGCGCTGACGGACCCGTGGACGCCGAGCGCCGGCGCGAACAGCGCCACGCGTAGCTCCTGCAGCAGCCAGAAGGCCTCGTCGGCGGGCCCGACGCCGCGGGCGTCGGCGAGCGCCTCGAGCGCGGTGATCGCCCGCTGGCGGTCGAGGTCGGGCGCCGGCGCGGCCGGCAGCCGCTCCAGGCGGTGGGCGGCGGCGCGCAGATAGCGCTCGACGTCGGGCAGCCGCCCGGCCCCGAATGCCGCCGCGAGCCCCGGCCGCAGGAGCCGGTCGCGCTGGCGCTCGACGTCGAGCTTCGCCGCCTGCACCGCGGGGCCCCGCAGCGCCGCGAGCCCGTCCTGCACCGCCCGCGCGGCGGCGAGCACGCGCACGAGGCGCCCGACCACCCCGGTGGTGGCGGCCACGAGCCGCCCGGCCACCCGCGTGCGCAGCGTCGCGAAGCCCTCCGCGGTCCACACCGGCCCGCCGGCGTCGGCGAGCAGGACGTCGAGCGCCGCGACCGCCGCGTCCTCGAGCAAGGGCGCCGCGCCGCCGTGCGGCGCCGTGGCGAGCAGCAGCTGGGCCTCGACGCCGAGCCGGGCGGTGACGCCCTTCGCAGGCGACGGGAGGCTGAGGGCCAGCAGCCGGCGGGTGCCGGCCACCATCGCGTCGGCCTGGGCCTCGGGCGACTCGAGCACCCGCACGGCCACCGTGGCGCCCTCGTCGGCGAGCGCCGGGTAGCCCGTGGCCCCGAGCGCCTCGACCTCGCGCGGCAGCGTCTCGAGGTCCGGCGGCCAGTCGCGCAGGCCCTCGCGCACGAGGCCACGGGCTGCGGCGTCCAGCGCCGCCCGCAGGCCCGGGCGCACCGCGGCCCGGACGGCCTCGAGGTCCTGTCCCGTGGCGAGCGTCGCGCCGTCCGCGCCTTCCACGGCGAAGGTCATCCGCAGGTGGGGCGGCAGGACGACGCCATCCCACGCCCGGGCCGGGACGGCGACCCCGCGCAGCTCCTCGACGAGGTCGGCGACCTGCCCGGTGACCGGGCCGACGCGGGGCCGCAGGCGGGCCGTGATCGCCGCCGCGGTCTCCGGAATCGGCACGAGCGGCCGCCGCAGCTCCTTGGGCAGCGCACGCAGCAGGGCCGTGACGAGCTCCCCGCGCAGCGCGGGCACGAGCCAGTCGAAGCCGGTGGCACGCACCGCGCCGAGCCGGGCCAGCGGGACGTGCACGGTGACGCCGTCGATCGCCGACCCGGGATCGAACGCGTAGGACAGCCGCAGCCGCAGGTCGCCCTGCTTCCACGTCTCCGGCCGGGCGCGGTCGTCGAGCGTCGCCGCCGCGGCCGGGTCGAGCAGATCCTCCCGGGTGAACGTCAGCCGGTCGGGCTGCCGCCGCCGTTCGTCCTTCCACCAGCGGTCGAAGTGGCGGCCCGAGACCACGTGCTCGGGCACGCGCGCGTCGAAGAACGCGTGCAGCGCCTCGTCGCCCACGAGCAGGTCCATCCGCCGCATGCGATCCTGCAGCTCGCGCACCGCCTCGACCTGGCGGGCGTTCTCGGCCACGAACGCATGGCGGGTGTCCCAGTCGCCCTCCACGAGCGCGGAGCGCAGGAAGCGGTCGCGCGCGAGCTCCGGGTCGATGCGCCCGTAGGCGACGGCCCGCGCGGCGACGATCGGCAGCCCGTAGAGCGTGACGCGCTCCGTGGCGACGACGGCCGCCCGCTCGCGCGACCAGCGCGGGTCGTCGTAGGTCCGCTTGAGCAGATGGCCGGCGAGGGGCTCGACCCAGCGCGGCTCGATCCGCGCGGCGGTCCGGCCCCACAGCCGGGAGGTCTCCACCAGCTCGGCGACCATGACCCAGGCCGGTGGCTTGCGGGCCAGCGCCGAGGCCGGGAAGAGCGCGAAGCGGGCGTTGCGTGCGCCCTGGTACTCGCGCCGAGCGGCGTCGCGCAGCCCGAGGTGGCTGAGCAGCCCGGCGAGCAACGCCTGGTGGATCTCGTCCGGCTCGGCGGGGACCTCGTTGACGTCCAGGCCGACGTTGCGCGCCGCCGCGCGCAGCTGGCCGGCGAGGTCCTGCCACTCGCGCACCCGCAGGTAGTGCAGGTACTCCTCGCGGCAGCGCCGGCGGAACTGGTTGCCGCTGAGCTCGCCGCGCTGCTCGCGCAGGTGGCGCCAGAGGTTGACGAAGGCGAGGAAGTCCGAGCGCTCGGGGCCGACGTGGCGGGCGTGGACCGCGTCGGCGGCCTCGCGCTTGTCGGCCGGCCGCTCCCGCGGGTCCTGGATGGAGAGGGCGGCGGCGATGACGACCACCTCATCCACGCAGCGCAGCCGCCCCGCCTCGAGCACCATCCGCCCCAGCCGCGGGTCGACGGGCAGCTGCGCGAGCCGGCGGCCCGTCTGCGTCAGGCGCCGGCGCGGATCGGTCGCGCCCGGGTCGATCGCCCCGAGCTCGTGCAGCAGGTTGAGGCCGTCGCGGATCTGGCGGCGGTCCGGCGGGTCGAGGAACGGGAAGTCGGCGATCTCGCCGAGGCCGAGCGCGGCCATCTGCAAGATCACCGAGGCGAGGTTCGTCCGCAGCACCTCCGGGTCGGTGAAGGGCGGCCGCGTCGCGAAGTCCTCCTCGGCGTAGAGACGGATGCACACGCCCTCCGCCACGCGCCCGCAGCGGCCCTTGCGCTGGTCGGCCGAGGCCTGGGAGACGGGCTCGATCGGCAGGCGCTGGACCTTCAGCCGCGCCGAGTAGCGGCTGATCCGCGCGGTGCCGGGATCAACCACGTAGCGGATTCCGGGCACGGTCAGCGACGTCTCGGCGACGTTGGTGGCGAGCACGACCCGGCGCCGCGGCCCGGGCCGGAAGACCTTGGCCTGTTCGGCGTTGGACAGCCGCGCGTAGAGCGGCAGCACGTCCGTGTCGCCGCCGAAGCGGCCCTGCAGCGCCTCGGCTGTGTCGCGGATCTCGCGCTCGCCGGAGAGGAACACGAGCACGTCGCCCGGGCCCTCGCGCTGCAGCTCGGCCACCGCGTCGCCGACGACCTCCGCCGGGTCGGGGTCGAGCTCCGCGTCCGGCGGGCGATAGCGGACCTCGACGGGATACGTCCGGCCGGAGACCTCGACCACGGGCGCGTCGGAGAAGTGGCGGGCGAAGCGGCCCGGATCGATCGTCGCCGAGGTGATCACGAGCTTGAGGTCCGGGCGGCGCGGCAGCAGCCGGTGCAGCACACCGAGCAGGAAGTCGACGTTGAGCGAGCGCTCGTGCGCCTCGTCGACGATCACCGTGTCGTAGCGCAGCAGGAGTGGGTCGCGCTGGACCTCGGCGAGCAGCAGCCCGTCCGTGACGAGCCTGACGAGCGTGTCGGCGTCCTTGGAGCGGTCGTCGAAGCGCACGGCGTAGCCGACCGCCTCGCCGAGCGGCACGCCGAGCTCGTCGGCGATCCGCGCCGCCACCGTGCGTGCCGCGAGCCGCCGCGGCTGGGTGTGGGCGATCGCCCCGCGTACGCCGCGGCCGAGCTCGAGGCAGAGCTTGGGCAGCTGCGTCGTCTTGCCCGAGCCCGTCTCGCCGGCGACGACGACGACCTGATGCTCGCCGAGCGCCGCGAGCAGGTCCTCCCGGCGCCCGGACACGGGCAGCTCCGGCGGATAGGTGACCGTGGGCACGAGAGCCCGGCGACGCCGCACGCGGGTCTCCGCACGCTCGACCTCGGTTGCGAGCTCTCGCAGCGGGGCCGCCCCGGCGTCCGGGCGCAGGCGCTGGAGACGGCGGCCCAGGCGCGCCTCGTCGCGCAGGGTCAGCCCCGCCAGGCGGGCGCGCAGCTCCGCCGGCCGCGGCGCTTCGGCGGGCGGGGCGGACATGGGTCGAGGGTAGGTCGGGCCGCGCCGGGCTCGCCGCAACTCGCGACTCGGCGGTGGGTTGCATCTCCCGTCCGCCCTAGTTCCGCCGCCTGAGACCTGGAGGGTCATGCCCCGGCTTCGTCTGGTGGTCGCCGTGCTCGCGACCACGCTCCTGCTTCCCGCCGCCGCCGGCGCCGCCCAGCGCGGCACCACCACGACGACCCAGCGCTACGGGCCCTTCGTCGTGCCCGCCAAGGGCAGGGACATGGGCGCCGGCCCGATGCAGGAGAAGATGGGCATGGGCGCCATGAAGACGTTCGTCCAGCAGACCGCCCCGCCGTGCCACGGATGCTCGATCACCCGGATGCGCGCGCAGCTCGTCGACGCGGCCGGCCGGGTCCAGAACTGGAACACCGGGGTCATGCTCCACCACATGGTGTTGTTCAACACGGCCAGGCCCGACCTGACGTGCGCGGGCGGGCGCTTCTGGAAGGAGCGCTTCTTCGCCTCGGGCAACGAGCGGACACCGATGCGCCTGCCGCGGGGCTACGGCTATCGGATCGGCGCGAACGACTCCTGGCGGCTGCTCACGGAGCTCATGAACATGGACACGCGCCCGCGCACCCTGTACCTGCGCGTCCGCATGACCTACAGCACGCGGCCCCTGCGGCCCGTCACGCCGATGTGGCTCGACGTCAACAACTGCGGCAACTCCGAGTTCTCGATCCCCGCGGGCCGCTCGAACACCCCGTGGTCGTACACGTCGCCGGTGTCCGGCCGCTTCGTCGCCGCCGCCGGGCACCTGCACGACGGTGGGAAGCGGATCCGGCTCGCGAACGCGACCCGCCACCGGACCATCGTGAACTCCGTCGCGGGGTACGGCCAGCGCCGGCGCTACGAGGGCCACATCGCCTCGATGAGCGGTCGCGTCGGCCGCAACCTCGGGCGGGTGCGCGCGGGCGACACCCTGCGGCTGAACGCCGTCTACGACGCCCCCATGGCGCGTGACGACGTCATGGGCATCGTCATCGGTTACCTCGCTCACGTGCGCCCGTAGTCCCGGCCATCCGGGCGCGCGGCGTCACCGGCCGCGGCGTCCCTTCGAGCGGCGTGGAGCCGCTCGAAGGCCGGGCCGGCGTCCGCCGCGCCCGGACGGCATGATGGCGCCGTGATAATCGAGGGTCGACCCGGGCGCGGCGGGATCCTCGCCGTCGGCGAGGCGCTCATGGAGTTCCGCCGCAGCACGCCGGACGGAGCGCTCGCCACGCCCGGCGAGTGGGCCGGCCCCTTTCCCAGCGGCGCGCCGGCCATCTTCGCGTCGGTCGCCGCGCGCCTCGGCGCCCCCAGCGCCCTCACCGCCGCCGTCGGCGACGACCGCTTCGGGCACGCGCTGCTCGCCCGGCTGGAGGCCGACGGCGTCGGCACCGGCGCCGTCCGCGTCGCGCCGGGGCGCGCCACGGCCCTGGCCTTCGTCGCCTACGACGACGAGGGCGGCCGCGACTTCTGGTTCTCCGTGCCCGACTCGGCGGCCACGGACCTCGACGCGAGCGCAGTCGAGCGGGCCGCCGCCGAGGCCGGCTGGCTGCACGTCTCGGGGTCGACGGTCGCCTTCGGCGGCAAGCTGGGCGACGCGGTGGAGGCGAGCGCCGAGCGGGTCGCCGCCGCGGGGGGCCGGATCTCGGTGGACCCCAACCTGCGCCCCGACGCCCACCCCGACGCCCGTGCCCGCACGGCCCGCCTGGCTCGGCGCGCGCACGTGCTCTTCCCGTCGGCCGGCGAGCTCGAGGCGCTCGGGCTCGAGGAGTCCGAGCTCGCTCGCACCGCGCTCGTCTGCCGCACCGCCGGTGCCGCGGGCGCGCTGGTGTCGGGCGCCGGCCTCGACGGCGAGGTCCGCCACGTCCCCGCGCCGGCGGTCACCGAGGTCGATCCGACGGGCGCGGGCGACACCTTCGCGGCGGCGTTCGTCACCCGGCTGCGCGACGGCGCCGAGCCGCTGGCCGCCGCACGCTTCGCGTGCGCGACCGCGGCCCGCTCCGTGACGGTGCTCGGCGCGATGCAGGCGCGCGTCGAGCCTGGGCCCTGAGGGCGCCGGCGCGCGGCCGCGGAGCTCGCGCCCCACGTCCGCGCGGCCGGCGCCGGGGGTCAGCAGCCGGCCTTGTAGACGGCGTCCTGGTTCTTGGCCAGGTTGTCCTTGTTGAGGATCACCGAGCCGGTCGCGATCTTCTTCTTGACCGGGTCGCCCTTGAGCGCCGCGACGGCCTGCTGGACGCCCTGGGCGCCGATGTCGGCGGGCTTCTGGGCCACGAGCGCCTGGATCAGGCCACCCTTGAGGTCCTTGACCTGCTTGGGTCCGGCGTCGAAGGAGACGATCTTGACGCCCGCCTGCTTGCCGGCCTCACGCAGGCCGCTCGCCGAGCCCTCCGCCGAGAACAGGTTCGTCGCGAAGATGCCCTTGAGGTCGGGGTTCTTCGCGAGCTGGGCCTTGACGATCGCCGCGGCCTTGTCCGGCTGGTCCTGGCTGAAGTCCTGCCCGATGTAGTCCAGGCCGAGCTTCTTGGCCTCCTCCTCGAAGCCCTTGGCCCGCAGGTCGGTGGTCGAGATGCCCGGCTTGACGTTGACCACGAAGACCTTGCCCTTGCCGCCGATCTGCTGGGCGAGCGCCTTGGCCGCCTCGCGGCCGCCGCCCTCGTTGTCCGAGGCGATCTGGGAGACGGCGAGGTCGGGCTGGTCGAGCGTCGTGTCGACGAGCACGATCTTCGCGCCGCCGTCGGCGACCTGCTTGATCGGCGCGAACATCGCCTTGCTGTCGGTCGGGGCGATCAGCAGCGCGTCGGGCTTCTTGGCGGCGACGGCGTTGACGATCGGCGTCTGCAGCGAGGCGTCGAACTGGTCCGGGCCCTGGAAGTCGAGCTTGACGCCCTGCTTCTTGGCCTCGGCCTGGGCCCCGCAGTTCATCGTGATGTAGAACTCGTCGCCCTTGACGCCGGCGAGCAGCGTCATCTTGTAGCTCTTCTTGCCGCCGCTGCCACCTCCGCCGCTGTTGTCGCTGCCGCACGCGGCGACGCCGAGCGCGAGCGTGGCCACGAGCGCGAGCGCTGCGGTCCTGACCGACCTGATGGTGCCTGGCATGTGCTGACTCCTCCTCCTCGGGGGTGACGGATGTGACGTGGGGGCGCTCATCGCTGATAGCGGGCGCGGCGGAGCTGGTCGAAGTACACGGCCGCGATCAGCACGGCGCCGACGGCGACCTGCTGCCAGAACGGCTGGACGCCGACGATGACGAAGCCGTTGCGCAGCACGGCGGGGATGAAGACGCCGACGATCGTGCCGAGGATCGTGCCGACGCCGCCGAACAGGCTCGTGCCGCCGATCACGATCGCCGCGATCGCGTCGAGGTTGTCCGTCGAGTGGCCGCCGATCGACGTGGTGCCGAAGCGCGCGAGCGACAGGTAACCGGCCAGTCCGGCCAGCGTCCCGCCCAGTGCGTAGACCTTGATCAGGTGCCGGTCGACGTTGACGCCGCTGCGCCGGACGCCCTCGGCGTTGGAGCCGATGGCGTACGTGTAGCGCCCGAAGCGCGTCTGGGCGAGGATGATCGCGAAGACGATCGCGACGACGGCGGCGATGATCACGAGGTACGGGATCTGGTCGAACAGGCGGCCGGAGCCGATCGTCTCGATGAGCTTGAACGGCACGTCGCGCTCGTCGACGCCACCCGTGATCAGCAGCGCCGAGCCGAGCGCCATCCCGAGCGTGCCGAGGGTGACGATGAACGGCGGGATTCGCGCCTTGGTCACGAGGAAGCCGTTGAGCACGCCCCACGCGGCGCCGCCGAGCAGCGCGACGGCCAGCCCGGCGAGCAGGACGCCCCAGCTCTGGCCGCCGAGCAGGTTCATGAACTTCGCCGAGACGACGCCGGTGAACACGAGCACGGAGCCGACGGAGAGGTCGATGCCCGCGGTGATGATCACGAACGTCAGGCCGGTGGCCAGCACGAGCAGCACCGCCGCGTCCGTGGCGATGTTGCGCGTGTTGGAGACGGAGAAGAACTCCTCGAAGCGCAGGACCGAGAAGACGACGACCAGCCCCACGAGGATGAGGAGGATCGACACGCTGGAGTTCGTGAGCAGGCGCCGCCAGGCGGGCTGGCGCGGCTCGGGAGCCTCGTCGAGGGTCTGGTCCTCGGGCGGGGCGGCGGGGGCGCTCACGACGTCTCCTCCTCGTGGAAGGTCAGCGCGCCGGTCATGGCGGAGACCACGTCCTCCATGCTCACGTCCTGCGGTCGCAGCCGCGCGACGCGCGCGCCGAGGCGCAGCACCTCGATCCGGTCGGCGACCTCGAAGACCTCGGGCATGTTGTGGCTGATCAGCACCACGGCCAGGCCCTGGTCGCGTACCCGCCGGACCTGCTCGAGCACGTTGCGGGTCTGCACGACGCCGAGGGCGGCCGTCGGCTCGTCCATGAACACGACCTTCTTGGCCCAGGTCACGGCGCGGCAGATGGCGATGCCCTGGCGCTGGCCGCCGGACATGTTGGCCACGCGCGCGCCCGTGTCCTGGATGCGGACGCCGAGCGCGTCGAACGCCTCGTCGCTGCGGCGGCGCATCTCGCGGTTGTTGAGGAAGCCGAGCTTGCCCAGCGGACCCGATCGCAGCACCTCGCGGCCGAGGAACATGTTCGCCGCGGGGTCGATCTCGGCCGCGAGGGCAAGGTCCTGGTAGACCGTCTCGATCCCGAGGTCGCGCGAGGCGTGCGGCGTGGGGATCGACACCGGCTCGCCCTCGAAGAGGATCTCCCCGGCGTCGGGCGGGTGCACGCCGGTGAGCGTCTTGACCAGCGTGCTCTTGCCCGCGCCGTTGTCACCGATCAGCGCCACGATCTCGTTCGGATACACCGTGAAGCTCGCGCCGCGCAGGGCCTGCACGCGGCCGAAGCTCTTCACGATGTCCCGGGCTTCGAGCACCGGTACCTTGTCGTCCTGCGCGGGTGGCGTCACCCTGGTCCCTCCTGTGTCGTGGCCTCGGCCGGGAGGCAGCGGATGGCGTCCACCGATCCCTCGAAGGTCGTCCGCCCCGCGGCGTGGGGGACGAGCACCGTGCTCCCGCGCCGCAGCGGCAGCAGGTCCCCGGCCGCCGTGCGCAGCGCGCCCTCGCCGGCCTGGACGACGAGCACGGCGAACGACGGATCGCGCTCGACGGGGCCGAGCGCCGGCCTGAGCCGCTCGGCGCGGAAGTAGGGCGCGGCGGCGTCCGGCAGCAGCGGGGCGACGGACGCCCCGTCGCCCGCCTCGCGCCGCACGAGCGCGCTCGGGTCGGTGGCGCCGAGCTCGAGTGCGGAGAGCGCCGTCTCCCAGCCCAGCCCCAGATGCTCCGAGCCGTCGTGGACGCCGA
Source organism: Solirubrobacterales bacterium (assembly GCA_038258425.1). Taxonomy (GTDB): domain Bacteria; phylum Actinomycetota; class Thermoleophilia; order Solirubrobacterales; family Solirubrobacteraceae; genus DATLGB01. The sequence goes on from JBBSPV010000005.1 coordinate 30,764, forward strand.
AGGGCTGCCACTCGACTAGCACGGAGAGGTCGGTCGGCTCCTGGAGCTCGAGGAGCAGGATGCCGGCGCCGATCGCGTGCAGCGTGCCGGCGGGCACGAGCACCGCGTCGCCGGCCCGCACGGGCATGGGGTTGAGGGCGGCGAGCATCTCGTCCGGATCCTGGCGGTCGACCCACCCGCGCAGCGTCGCGGCGTCCGCCGGCTCGCGCAGGCCGAGATGCACGGCGCCGCCGGGCTCGGCCTCGAGGATGATCCACGCCTCCGTCTTGCCGAAGCCGAGGCCGAGGTGCTCGCGGGCGAACGCCCGCCCGGGATGGGCGTGGACCGGGAGGCGCTGCCCGGCGTCGAGCAGCTTGACCAGCAGCGCGGGCTCGGCGCCCCAGCGACCCGCGTGCTCGGCCCCGAGGTACGCCTCCGGGTCGGCGTGGACGAGGTCGCGCAGCACGCGGCCGTCCTCGAGGCGGCTGAGCCCCTCGGTGGGGTGCCCGAAGGACGTCGCGGTCGAGCCGATCCAGTCCTCCGGCCGGCCGTCCGCGCCGGCGGGGACGCCGCGCAGCGCGTCGATGCGGGCGCCGCCGCGGTAGAAGCGGTGGAACTGGTTCGGCGGCAGCACGACGGGCTTCACGGCGCGTGCTCTCCGCTGCCGCGGGCGACCAGCGTCGTCGGGACGGTGAGCCGCTGGGGCGGCCGGTCGTCCCCGCCGAGGCGCGCCAGTGCCAGCGTCGCGGCCTGCTCGCCCATCCGCGCCGGATCCGAGCGCACCACGGTGACGCCGAGCAGGTCGGCGAGCTCGAAGTCGTCGAAACCCACGAGCGCCACGGGGCGCTCGGCCCCGTAGACCGCGTGCAGGGCGCCGACCGTGCTGCGGTTGTTGGCCGCGAAGATCGCCGTCGGCCGGCGGTCCTCGGGCAGGGCCAGGAGGCGCTCGACCGCGGCCTGGGCGTCGCCGGCGGCGCGGTTGCCGGCCGCCACCAGCGCCGGGTCGGGCTCGAGGCCCGCGGCGGCCAGCGCGGCGTGGAAGCCGCCCATCCGCTGCGTGGCGGTGTAGAGGGCGGCGGTGTCCGCGAGGCACGCGATGCGCGTGTGCCCGGCGGCGAGCAGGTGCTCGGCGGCCTGGCGTGCCCCGCCGGCGTTGTCGAGCAGGACGGTGTCGGCCTCGATCCGGGCCGGCGGCCGGTCGAGGAAGACGGCGCTCGTGCGGCGCAGGTCGGCCGACATGTACCGGTGGTCGGTGCCGGCCGGGACCACGAGCAGGGCGTCGACGCGACGCTGGAGCAGGACGGTGACGAGCTCGCGCTCGCGCTCGGCGTCCTCGAGCGCGGACGCGGTGATGAGCAGGTAGCCGCGCTCCCGGCAGACGGCCTCGACGGACTGGGCGATGGCCGACCAGAACGGATTGGCGACGTCCTCAATGACGAGCCCGACCGTCGAGGACGGCTGTCCGGGCCGCAGCGAGCGGGCCAGGTCGTTGCGCTGGAAGCCGAGGTGGGCGACCGCCTCGGATACGCGGGAGGCGGTCTGCGCGGCGACGCCCGGCTCGTCGTTGACGACCCGTGAGACGGTCTTGAGGCTGACGCCGGCCTGCGAGGCCACGTCGCGCATGGTCGGACGCGCCGTCTTCGTGCTCACTCGTCTCCACCCCCTCAGGCGGGCCGCCGACAACGTTGTCAGCCGCCGCGGAGCACCATACCCGGGATCTGACAACGATGTCAACCGGGCCTCCCGGCCGGCGCTTCGGCGAGGGGCGCGCTTCGGCCCGCGAGGAGGGCGGCGCCCCGCGCGGTCGCCTCCCGCACGGGGGACCACTCGATGACGCCCAGCCGCCGCGCCTTGGCGGCCCGGGCGGCGTCGCTGCGGGTGCCACCGCCGGCGGCGACGATCCGCCCGTGCGCTCCGGCCACCGCGTCGCTGGCGGCCAGCCGCGCCGCGTTGGCCTCCGCCCCCGCCTCGAGCGCCGCCTCCCACGCGTCGGCGGGGCTCGCGTCCGAGAGCGCCGAGGTCGGGGCGACCTCGAGCTCGCCGCCGCTCAGCAGCGCCCAGCGGCCGGCCAGCACGTGCAGGCCGACGGTGACCCCAGCGCCGACCGCGTCGGCGATCCGGTCCGCGGGCAGCCCGGCGGCGAGCGTCCGGACGGCGACCTCGGCCGTGCCCGAGGAGAGCAGGACGTCGCCGTCGCGGTCGGCGCCCGCCCCGACCATCGCGGCCAGGTGGTCGTGCCCGGCGATCGCGACGGCGGCGCCGCGGGCTGGTGGGAACGCCTCCCCCACGTGGCCGACCGGCACACCGGCCGGCACCGGCTCGGGCAGGAAGCCGTCGCGGACGCCGAGCCAGGCGAGGGCGTCGGGCCACCACGCCCGCTCGCGGAGCTCGAGCAGCCCGGTCCGCGACGCGAGCGAGAGCTCGGCCGCCTCGCCCGCGCCGAGGGCCCGGGCGACCCACTCCGGGACGCCCAGCCAGCGCGCGGCGCCGGCCGCGGCGGGCAGGTGCGACCGCTGCCAGGCCAGCTTGCTCAGCGAGCACAGGGCGGAGGGCGGCAGCCCGGTGCGCCCGGCGAAGCCGCGCGCCCCGAAGGCCGCCGCGAGCTCCGTGGCCGCCTCGCTCCCGCGGGTGTCGTGCCAGGCGATGGCCGGCCCCACCGGCCGGCCGTCGCGCCCGATCAGGACGCCGGTCTCGGCCATGCCGGCGATCCCGACGCCCGTCACGGTCCCCGCGGGGCCGGAGGCGAGGGCCTCGGCGGCCGCGGCCAGCGCCGCGCGGACGAGCGCGTCCGGATCGATCTCCGCGCCCGTCCGGACCCGGGTCCACGGCGTGCGCAGGTGGCCCTGGCCGACCTCGGCGCCGTCGGCGTCGAGCACCACCGCCTTGCAGGAGGTGGTGCCGACGTCGAGGCCCAGGCGCAGCTCGCCCACCCCGTCCTACCCCGCGGCGTCCACGATCGCGAGCAGGTCCTCCAGGCGGCGCCGGGCGACGTCGTCGAGGAAGCGGCGACGCTCCGGCGCGCGCAGGCCGACCGCCTCCTTCCAGAGCGAGCGCCCGGCGATGAAGCCGGAGGCGCCGCCGTCCATGGCGTCGTGCAGCTGATCGCAGAAGTCGTCGTGGCCGACGCCGGCCGAGAGCACGGCCCACGGCACGTCGATCGCGTCGGTGACCCGCCTGCACGCCTGCGCGCTGCCCGGGTACTCGAGCTTGAGCACCTGGGTCCCGCAGGCCTGCAGCAGGACGGCGCCGTCCACGACGAGGTCCGCCTTGCGGGCCGCGAAGGCCTCCGGCGTCTCGTCGTCGAGCCGGTAGGTCATGAGCTCCATCACGCAGAGCAGGTCCGCGCGGCGGCAGTCCTCGAGCGCCGTGCGCACCGTGGCGGCCGAGGGTCCGTCGAGGTCCTCGCGGTCCGCCCGCACGAAGACCATGACCTTGGCCGCGGTGGCGCCGAGCGCGCGCGCCCCGGCGGCCCCGAGGCCGGGGATGAGCCGGGAGCGGCGCAGCCCGTCCTCGAGCTCGTGCCCGTCGGCCTCGATCCGCACCAGCAGGCCGACGTCGCGCGCCAGCCGGCCGTCGTCGACAACGGCCGGCAGGGAGACGTCGGGGTCGAGGAGCATCGCGCTGGCCTCGCGGCCGATCGTGTCGACGAGGTCGGCCTTGAACGCCCGCTGCGCGTCCGGCCCGCTCGGCAGCCCGAGGTCGTCGAGCATGTCCACCAGCGGCTGGCCGTGGTCGGCGGCGACGACGGCGTAGCGCCCGCCGGAGGTCGTGATCTGCTGCAGGGCGCGGCGCTCGGCGGTGGTCGGGGCCGCGCCGGTCCGGAGGGTCGCTTCCGTGGTCATCGGGACCTCATGCCGCGGTCCGGGCGGACTCGTAGAGCTCGATCGTCCGCCGGTAGTTGCCGGCGATCGTCTCCACCGCCTCCTCGCGGGAGGCGCTCCCGGCCAGCCAGGCCTCGAGCGCGTCCCAGAAGATCGTGCGCCCGATCGCGAAGCCGATGAAGCCCTCGACCCCGGCGGCCTCGCGGAGCCAGTGGGCCACCGTGGCCTCGGCGGCCCCCGCCCCGAGCACGACGCAGCCGACCTCGTCCCGGCCGTCGGCGCGCGCCGCCTTGGCCACCAGCCGGTAGTCCTCGGCGCGGTCGAGCCCTTCGACCTTCCAGACGTCCGGCTCGACGCCGGCGGACTGGAGCTCGCCGATCGTCGTGGCGGTCAGCTCCGGGCGCAGCTCACGCACGTAGCGGCCCGCGTCCCCGTCGACGGCGGCGAGCTGTCCCGGCTCGGCCGGGACGAGGACCTCGAGCAGGTACTTCGTCCGGCGGGGCTCGAGCCACGCCGACAGCTCGGCGAGCCGCCGCGCCTGACGCCGGTTGAGCTCGCGGTCCCCGTCCGGGTTGTAGCGGGCCAGGACCTTGACGAAGTCGGGGTCGAAGGCCTCGATGTGGGCGGCGAAGTCGTCGCCGAACTCGAGCTCGAACTCCGCCACCGAGCTGCGCTCGGCGCACATGGCCAGGGTCAGCCCCTGGGCCTTGGCCGCGCGGGCCGCCTCGGCGCCGAGCTCCTCGTCGGTCAGGGCCCCGACGGCGCCCGGCTCGGTGGCCTCGGCGGCGGCGAGCAGGCCGTCGAGGATGATGTGCTTCGCCTCGCGCATCCGGGCCAGCTCCTCCGGCGTCGCCGGGCGGTCGATCCCGAACAGCTTGGTGCGAAAGGACGTCCGGTGGTCGAAGGCGAGGATGTAGAGCGGGCGGTCATGGCCGTGCGGCACGGCTGGCCTCCTTCGGGATGGGGGCCGGCGGAGCGGACGCCCGGACGGCCTGGACGAGAGGGATGGGGACGGCCGTGCCGTCGGGGCGCAGGTCGGTGAACGTGGAGTCCCCGCGCACCAGCGCGCTGACGGCGGCGCGCCCGGCCGCCAGGCCGAGGGCACGGTCGGCGGCCGTCGGGGTGGCGGCGCGCTGGGCGTGGCCGAGGATCGTCGGGTGCACCCGCAGTCCGGAGCGTCGCGCGAGCTCGCGCGCGACCGTCACGGCGTCGGCGGCGGCCTCGGACACCACGACGACGGCGTCGCCGGCCTGCGCGAGCTCCGCCAGGCTCCCGGCGACGGCGTCGAGGTCGTGCGGTCGCTCGGGCACGAGCGCCGCCTGAAGTCTGGCGGCGGCGGCCACCGCGTCCGCGAGGTGCCCCGTGGGCGCGCCCAGGGTCTCGACGACGAAGGCCCTTCCGGGCAGCGACCGGCCGGTGACGCGCAGGCGGTCGATGACGTCGCACGCATAGGCCACCGCCGAGTCGGTTCCGACGGTGCGGGCCGTCCCGGTGACGTCACCGTCGATCGTGGCCGGGACGACGGCCACGGGCACGGCGCCGGCCAGCGCTCGGGCGCCCTCGGCCGAGCCCTCCCCGCCGATGACCAGGAGGGCGCCGAGGCCCAGTGCCTCGAGCGCGCGCAGGCACGCGTCCCGGCCGGCCGGCTCGCGCAGGGCGGGCCAGCGGGCCGTGCCGAGCCAGGTGCCCGGCTCGGATTCGTGGACGGCCGCCTCCCGCGTGTCGACGACCGCCGCCCGCTGCTGCGCCAGGCCGGCGAACCCATGGTGCACGCCGACCGCCCGGGCGCCCGCGCGGTCGGCTTCCTGGCAGGCGCCGGCGATGACCGCGTTCATGCCCGCGGCGTCGCCGCCGCTGGTGAGGATGCCGATCGTGTTCCGCGTACCGTTTCGGATGTGCACGGTATAGCGGGCAAGTGCACGCCTTTCCACAAGTAAACGAAACTACCCGCAATGACTGGTACGTTGCCGAACGGCATGACCGACGATTCCGGCAGCGGCAGCTCGGCCTTCGCGGACGAGCGCCGCGCACGCATCGCCGAGCTCGTCGCCGCCCGCGGACGCGCGCGGATCGGCGAGCTGGCGCGCCTGCTGGAGGTCACCGAGCCGACGGTCCGCAAGGACCTCGGGGCGCTGCAGGAGCAGGGGCTGCTCAAGCGCACGCACGGTGGGGCGCTGGCGCTGGCGCCGACCGTGCAGCGGGAGCTCGCCGGCCGGCAGGCCGCGAACCGCCCGGCCAAGGAGGCGATCGCCCAGGCCTGTCTCGGCCTGCTGCGCGACGGCGAGTCGGTCTTCCTCGACAGCGGGACGACCGTCGCCACGCTCGCGATCGCGCTGGCGGCCGCCGCACGGCGCCCACGGCTGTCGACGCTGACGAGCAGCCTCGAGGTCGCCGGCGTGCTCGCCGACGTGCCGGGGATCGAGTGCACGCTGCTCGGCGGACAGGTGCGCGTCGTGGACGGAGCGGTCGTCGGGCCGCTGGCCGTCGGGAACCTCCACCGCTTCGCCCTGAGCGTCGCGGTCCTCGGCGTCAGCGGATTCTCCGAGCTCGGCATCAGCGTCGGCAGCATCGCCGAGGCCGAGGTCAAGGCCGCGGCGATCGAGCGCGCGGGGCGCGTCGTCGTCGCCGTCGACCACACGAAGGTCGCCACCACGGACTTCGCGCGCATCGCGGGCCTCGAGGCGCTCGACGTCGTGGTCATGGACGAGACGACGCCGGCGGTCGAGCGACTCTGCGCGGGCGCCGGCATCGAGCTCGTCCTGGCCGGCAGCTGAATCCGCCACCGGTGCGAGCCGCTTAGGCTGCCGCGGATGTCGGCCCGGAGGCCTGCCCTGCTCGTCCCGGTCGTGGTGCCGTTCCTGCTCGCCGTGCTGCTCTTCCTGCCCGCGACGCTCGGCGGCAAGGTCCTCTCGGCCAGTGATCTGCCACGGTTCGCCGCGCCGTTCCTCGACCAACCGGCGGGCGCCGTCCCGCAGAACCCGCTGCAGTTCGACGCCGCCAACGTGTTCGAGCCGGACGGGCTGCTCGTTCGCCGAGCCCTCCGCGAGGGTCGGCTGCCCCTGTGGGCGCCGGCGCTCTCCGCGGGGCGACCGTTGCTGGCCGCGCAACAGAGTGCACCGCTCTTCCCGCTCACCTGGCTCGGGGTGGTCGGGCCGTTCTGGGAGACGCTGGCCTGGATCGCGGTGCTCGAGCTGACGCTCGCCGCGCTCGGGACCTTCCTGTTCGCCCAGAGCCTCGGGCTGAGTCGCGGCGCCTCGCTGTTGGGGGCGCTGACGTTCGGCTTCGGCACGTACCTGATCGTCTGGTTGATGCATCCCCACGCGCACGCCTACGTTCTGCTGCCGTGGGCGTTCCTCGCCTCGGAGCGCCTGTGCCGTCGTGGGCGGGTGGGCGACGGTGCGTGGCTCGCCCTCGTGCTGGGGCTCGCCTGGCTCGGCGGCCAACCGGAGGCGGCGCTGCTCGTCACCCTGGCGGCCTCCGGGTGGACGGTGTCCCGGCTGGTGGGGCTCGAGCGCTCGCTCGCCCTGCGTCGTGGAGCGCTGGCGGTCGCGGGACTGGGTGTCGGGCTCGCGCTCTCGGCCGTCATGCTTGTGCCGTTGCTCGAGGCGCTCGGCGTGTCGCTCAGCACCTCGCGCGCGGGGGCGCCGCTGCCGGTCAAGGCGGCGCTGAGCGTCGTCTTCCCCGAGTACTGGTTCCGGCCGGGCCGGCCGGGCGGCATGGCCGGCCCGGCCAACTTCACCGAGCGCACGCTCTACGTCGGCGTGCTCCCGCTGCTGCTCGCCGCCGGCGGCCTCGCCGCCGGTGGGCGCCCGCGGGGTCCGAAGCTCTTCTTCGCGGCGCTGGCGGCGGTGGCGCTCCTGATCGCCTTCGACACCGGGCCGGTGGCCGCGCTGGCGGCGAAGCTGCCGGGGCTCGACCGGATCAACCTCTCACGCTGCCTCGCGCTGGCGTCGTTCGCGATCGCGCTCCTGGCGGCGTACGGCTTCGAGGGCCTGTGCGGAGAGGCTTCCCAGCGCCGTCGCGTGCTCGCGGTCGCCGCGGTGCTCGCCGTCCTGCCGGTGCTCGGCGTGTTCGCCGCCCACCCCGGGTGGCTCACGGTGCTTCCCGACGGCGCCCGCCGGCTCCTCGGGAACGACACCGTCGGGGGCGCCGATCCGATCGCCGTCGCGGCCGTGCTCCGCTGGACGGTCTTCGCGGGCGTCGGTCTGATCCTGCTGGGCCTCATGGTGCGCGGGCGTGCTCGAGGCACGCCGGCGGTCGCCGTCGCCTGCGCGCTCGTGGCCCTCGACCTGATCACCATGGGCTGGGACTACAACCCGGCGATCGACAAGGGGCAGGCGGTCCCGGCGACGCTGCCGCCCCCGCTGGTGGAGATGCGGCGGCTGGTGGCGGGAGGCGGCCGGGTGGTGGGCATCGACGCCCTGGAGCCGAACACGGCCCCTCGCTGGGGACTGCGCGACGTACGCGGACATGAGCAGCCGACCGTCAGGCGCACGGCCACGCTCTGGTCCGCGCTCGGGGGCAGCGCGAGCGTCAGCACCGAGGCGGTCTCGCCGTCGAGCCCGCGGACGCCGGCGCTGCTCGACGTCTTCGGCGCGCGCGCCGTCGTGCTCGCACCGGGGACGCAGAGCTCGTTGGGTGCGGACCGGACCGCCTATTCCGGTCCGGACGGCATCGTGCTCGACCATCGCTCCGCGCTGCCCGAGGCGTTCGTCGCCTATCGCTGGCGCCGCAGCCGGAGCCTGCGCCAATCGGTGCTGCTCACGGCCCTGGGTGGCCCGGGGGCGGCGCAAGCCGCTCCGGCCATCGAAACGACCGAGGCCCCGCCCGCGGGCGAGTCGCGGCCACCGACGTCCGCCCGGATCCTCTCCCGCAGCGACACGGTGGTCAGGGTCGCGGTCCGCGCGGCAGCGCCCGGGCGGCTCGTCCTGCTCGACACCTTCTACCCGGGATGGACCGCTGAGGTCGACGGTCGCAAGACGACCATCGAGGCGGCCGACGCGGCCTTCCGGGCCGTCGCCGTCCCGGCAGGCCGCCACGAGGTCCGCTTCACCTATCGCCCCGCCAGTGTCCTCATCGGCGGCGTGCTCAGCCTGCTCGCGCTGGTGACCATCGTCGGGACCCTGGTGGTCGATCGTCGGCGTGCGCGTGCGGGTTGACCTCACGCCGACGGTGTACCGCGCGGCGCCACGCCGGGGCGCCGCACCGGCCGGTTCACGGTCTCATGCCCCGTGCCGACGCCGCCTCCTGGCGCGTCCGCGGTTCGGCGCGGGCAAGTTCATCCCGATCGGGTGATGCCCGCCGACGTGGTCCTCGGGCACCATCTGGCCGGGTCAGCGATCACGGCGAGAAGAGGAACCATGACGGCAATCACCCCGCAGGCGCAGGCGCCGGACGCCGCCGCAGACGGTGCGGTCGCCGACGTGCTCGTCGTCTTCGGCATCTCCGGCGACCTCGCCAAGGTCATGACGTTCCGGTCGCTCTACCGGCTCGAGCGCCGCGGCCTGTTGAACTGCCGGATCGTCGGCGTCGCCGCGGACGAGTGGACCGACGGGGAACTGCGCTCGCACGCGCGCCAGGCGATCGAGGCCTGCGGCGAGACGATCGACGAGGCGACGTTCGGACGGTTCGCCGACCGCCTCTCATACCTGCAGGGCGACTTCGCCGACAGCAACACGTTCAGGCGACTCGCGGTGGCCATCGAGCCGGCGCGCGCGCCGGTCTTCTACCTCGAGATCCCGCCGTTCCTGTTCGGCACCGTCATCAAGGGGCTTGCGGAGGCGGACCTGACGCGTGCCGCGCGCGTCGTCGTCGAGAAGCCGTTCGGCCACGACGCCGCCTCGGCCCGTGCGCTCAACGACGAGGTCCATCGCTACCTCGACGAGTCGCAGCTGTACCGCATCGATCACTTCCTCGGCAAGATGGGCCTCGTCGAGATCCTCTACCTGCGGTTCGCCAACGCGATGCTCGAGCCGGTCTGGAACCGCAACCACGTCGCGAGCGTGCAGATCACGCTCGCGGAGGCGTTTGGCGTCGAGGACCGGGGAAGCTTCTACGACCCCGTCGGCGCGCTGCGCGACGTCGTCGTCAACCACCTCATGCAGGTGCTCGCCGCCGTCGCGATGGAGCCGCCGGCCGGCGAGGACGCGCGCTCGCTCAAGGACGCCATCTACGGGGTCTTCCGGGCCACCCGCGACGCGAGCCCCGAGCACTGCGTGCGAGGCCGCTACGACGGCTACCTCGACGTCGAGGGAGTCGCGGCGGACTCGGAGACCGAGACCTACACCGCCCTCCGCCTCGAGATCGACAACTGGCGCTGGGCCGGCGTGCCGTTCTTCATCCGCACCGGCAAGCACCTCGCGGCGACGCAGACCGAGGCGCGGCTGATCTTCCACCGCCCCCCGCGGATCGCCTTCCGCCCCCCGGGCTCGCGCCGGCCCGAGCCCGACCAGCTCGTCGTCAAGCTCGATCCGACGACCGGCATCCAACTTCTCGTCGAAGCGCACCGCAGCCAGCTCGCGGAGCCCGAGCAGATCGATCTCACGATGGAGTTCGCGGATCAGGGTGGCGAGGGCGCGGCGCCCTACGAGGTCCTGCTGCACGCGGCGATGCAGGGCGACAGCCTGCGCTTCACCCGCCAGGACGGCATCGAGGAGGCGTGGCGCATCATGCAACCGCTGCTCGACCACCCGTCGCCCGTGCAGCCGTACGCGAAGGGCAGCTGGGGGCCGACCGCGGCGGACCGCGTCGTCGCCGGCCACGGTCGCTGGCGCGTCCCGTGGATCGCCGCAGCCGACCGGCCGGAGGGCACCTCATGAGCACCGAGCGGACCCCGTCGACGGCCGGCGAGCCGGCCGTCGATCCGGCGCCCCAGAGCGCGGCCGCGCCGTCGCCGTTCCCGCCGATCGCCGACTACGCGTTTCTCTCGAACTGCCACACGGGCGCCCTCGTCGCGCCCGACGGCGCGATCGACTGGCTGTGCGTCCCGGCCTTCGACTCCCCGAGCGTCTTCGGCAGCCTGCTCGACCGCGAGGCGGGCTCGTTCCGGCTCGGGCCGTTCGGGATCAACTTCCCGGCCTCGCGGGCGTACGAGCCCGGCACCAACGTGCTCATCACGCACTGGCACACGCCGAGCGGGTGGGTGGTCGTGCGCGACGCGCTGACGATGGGCCCCAGCCAGGGTGACGACAGCGTCACGCCGCATACGCGTCCGCCCGCCGACGACGACGCCGAGCACATGCTCGTGCGGACCGTGGCCTGCATGGAAGGCAGCGTCGAGATCGAGCTCGTCTGCGAGCCGACGTTCGACTACGGTCGCACGCCCGCGGAGTGGACCCTCGCCGACGGCGGCCGCACCGTCGCCGAGGCCTCCGGCGCGGGTCAGGACGTGCGGCTGCAGACCGACATGGCGTTGGGAATCGAGGGCAACCGGGTCCGCGCGAGGCACGTGCTGGCCGCAGGCGAGGAGCTCTACTGCTCGCTCTCGTGGTCCGACGACGTCGCGGCGCCCCAGGACGTCGGGGAGGCCACGGCGCGCCTCGATGCGACGAGCCGGTTCTGGCGCGCGTGGCTCGGGCGCGCGCGGATGCCCGACCATCGCTGGCGCGCGGCGATCCGGCGGTCCGCGCTGGCGATCAAGGGATTGACGTACATGCCCACCGGCGCGACGGTCGCCGCGTTGACGACCTCGCTGCCCGAGACGCCGGGCGGCGAGCGCAACTGGGACTACCGCTACACGTGGATGCGCGACTCGACGTTCACGCTGCAGGCGCTCCACATGCTCGACCTCGACTGGGAGGCCGACGAGTTCATGCAGTTCATCGCCGACCTGCAGCCCAACGAGGACGGCTCGCTCCAGATCATGTACGGCATCGACGGGCGCCGCGACCTCACCGAGACCACCCGCGACGATCTCTCGGGGTACGCCGGAGCCCGGCCGGTGCGGATCGGCAACGGGGCCTTCGACCAGCGCCAGAACGACGTCTACGGCGCGGTGCTCGACTCGATCCTGTTGCATACGCGCCGCAGCGAGCGGCTCCCACGGCGGCTGTGGCCGATCGTGCAGGCGCAGGCGGAGTGCGCGACCGCGGTCTGGCGCGAGCCCGACCAGGGGATCTGGGAGGCGCGCGGCGAGCCGCGCCACTACGTCTCCTCCAAGCTCATGGGCTGGATCGCGCTCGACCGCGCCTCCAAGCTCGCCCACATCCGGGGCGACGCAGAGCTCAAGGACCAGTGGCGTGCGGTCGCCGACGAGATCCGGGCCGACATCCTCGAGCACGGTGTCGACGCCCGCGGCGTCCTGCGCCAGCACTACGAGACCGACGCGCTCGACGCCTCGACGCTGTTGGCGGCGCTGTTCGGCTTCCTGCCCCGCGACGACGAGCGCCTGCGCGCGAGCGTCCTGGCCATCGCCGACGAGCTGACGGAGAACGGCTTCGTGCTGCGCTACCGCACGGACGAGACCGACGACGGGCTGTCGGGCAAGGAGGGTACGTTCCTGATCTGCTCGTTCTGGCTCGTCTCGGCGCTCGCGATGATCGGGGAGCTCCAGCGGGCTCGCGACCTGATGGAGCGCCTGTTGCGCGAGTCGTCGCCGCTCGGCCTCTACGCGGAGGAGTTCGACGCCGACACGAGTCGGCACCTGGGCAACTTCCCGCAGGCGTTCTCCCACCTCGCGCTGATCGAGGCGGCCGGGCGCATCATCCTGAGCGAACGGATCGAGGAGTTCTCCTGATGGACCACTACGACGTCATCGTGATCGGCAGCGGCGCGGGGGGCGGCACGCTCGTGCGCGCCCTGGCACCGTCCGGCAAGCGCATCCTTCTACTCGAGCGCGGCGACTGGCTCCCGCGCGAGCCGCAGAACTGGTCGGCGCAGGACGTCTTCGTCGACAACCGGTACGTCTCGCCCGACACGTGGCTGGACGCCGACGACAAGTCGTTCCAGCCCCAGATCCACTACTGCGTCGGCGGGGCGACGAAGTTCTACGGCGCCGCGCTGTATCGCCTGCGCCGGGAGGACTTCGGCGAGCTGCGTCACCACGACGGCAGCTCGCCGGCGTGGCCGGTCGGCTACGACGAGTTCGAGCCCTACTACACGCGCGCCGAGCAGCTGTACAACGTCCACGGCGTTCGCGGCGAGGACCCCACCGAGCCGCCGGCGAGTGCGCCGTATCCGTTCCCGGCCGTCTCGCACGAGCCGCGCATCCAACAGCTCTCCGACGATCTTGCCGCGGAGGGCCTGCACCCGTTCCACGCGCCGTGCGGCGTGATGCTCGACGAGGACGACATGCCGTTCAGCCGGTGCATCCGGTGCCAGACCTGCGACGGGTTCCCCTGCCTCGTGCACGCGAAGTCCGACGCCGAGGTGCTCGGCGTGCGGCCGGCGCTCGAGCACGACAACGTCACGCTGCTCACGAACGCCCGGGCGATCGCGCTGCACACCGACCCGGCCGGCACGACCGTGACCGAGGTCGAACTGGAGCGCGACGGCGAGCCCGAGAGGTGCACCGCCGACGTCGTCGTCGTCGCCTGCGGCGCCGCCAACTCGGCGAAGCTGCTGTTGCGCTCGGCGAGCGACGCGCATCCGAACGGTCTTGCGAACGGGTCGGACCAGGTGGGGCGCAACTACATGTTCCACAACAGCCAGGCGGTGCTCGCCCTCTCCAAGGACGTGAACCCGACGGTGTTCCAGAAGACGCTCGGGATCAACGACTTCTATTTCGGCACGGACGACTTCGAGTTCCCGATGGGCAACATCCAGATGGTCGGCAAGTCGCAGGCGCCGATGTTCCGCGGCGAGAAGCCCGGAGAGACGCGCTTCGCGCCCAGCTGGTCGCTCGAGGAGGTCGCCCGGCACGCGGTCGACTTCTGGCTGTCGACCGAGGATCTGCCGCGATCCGAGAACCGCGTCACCGTCGACGGCGAGGGCCGCGTCAAGCTCGTCTACCGGGCGAGCAACGACGCGCCCAAGCAGCGGCTCTTCCACGAGCTCAAGTCGATGCTCGGGCACCTCGGCATGCACGAGCACCACCTGCTGCCCCACCACGCCTACCTCAAGAACGAGATTCCCGTCGCGGGCGTCGCGCACCAGGCGGGCACCTGCCGCTTCGGGACGGATCCCGCGACGTCGGCGCTGAACGTCGACTGCCGTGCGCACGAGGTCGACAACCTCTACGTCGTGGACACGAGCTTCTTCCCGAGCATCGGCGCCGTCAACCCGGCGCTGACCGCGATGGCGAACGCCGTGCGCGTCGGGGACCACCTGCTGCAGCGACTCGGCGTGTCGCTTCGTGAGGGGGAGTCGGCCCATGCCGCCTGAGCCCGTCGGCACGCCGCGCCGCGTGGTGATCGTCGGCGGGGGGTTCGGCGGCGTGGCGGCGGCGCGCGAGCTCCGTCACGCCAACGTCGAGGTGACGCTCGTCGACCGCAAGAACCATCTGCTCTTCCAGCCGCTGCTCTACCAGGTCGCCGCGGGCGGCCTGTCGAGCGGGGAGTGCGCCGCGCCCATCCGCGCGCTCCTCAGGCACCAGCCGAACGCGGCGGTGCTCATGGCCGAGGTCACCGGCATCGACGCCGAGCGACGGCGCGTCACGCTCGATCGAGGGGAGGAGCTGCCCTACGACAGCCTGATCCTCGCCTGTGGTGCCGAGACGTCCTACTTCGGGCATGACGAGTGGGAGGACGTCTCGTGCGGACTCAAGACGGTCGCCGACGCGGTCGATCTGCGCGACCGCATCTTCGGGGCGTTCGAGGAGGCCGAGCGGGCGACCGATCCGGTCCTGCGCGCGGAGTGGCTGACCTTCGCGATCGTCGGGGGAGGGCCGACCGGCGTGGAGATCGCGGGTCAGCTCGCGATCCTCGCGCGGCACGCGATGCGAGACGACTTCTCGCGCATCGATCCGGCCAACGCGCAGGTGATCCTGCTCGACGCCGGCGAGCGCGTCGTCCCGGCCTTCAGCCCACGGCTGTCCGCGAGCGTCGCCCGGGCGCTCGCCAAGCTCGGCGTGATCGTGCGTGAGGGCGCTCGGGTGACGGGAATCGACGCCGACGGCGTGACCGTGGAGGAGGGCGGCCGCAGCGAGCGGATCGCCGCCCGGACCGTCGTGTGGGCGGCCGGCGTGCGCACCGCCGGCGTGGCCGCCGTGCTCGCCCGGTCGACCGGCGCCGCGACGGATCGGGCCGGGCACGTCGAGGTGGGTCCGG
Organism: Solirubrobacterales bacterium; assembly: GCA_038258425.1. GTDB lineage: Bacteria > Actinomycetota > Thermoleophilia > Solirubrobacterales > Solirubrobacteraceae > DATLGB01. The sequence continues at coordinate 45,768 of JBBSPV010000005.1, forward strand.
ACCTCGCGGTGTCCGGGCACCCCGAGATCTCGGTGATCGGCGACGCGGCGAGCGTGTCCGGACGCGACGGCAAGCCCCTGCCGGGGCTCGCGACGGTGGCGATCCAGCAGGCGGGGCACGTCGCGAAGGGGATCGCGCAGGGCCGGCCGGGCGCCTCGACGCCGTTTCGCTACTTCGACAAGGGGGCGCTCGCCGTCGTCGGCCGCGGCCGGGCGGTGTGCGAGGTCCGGGGCTTCGGGTTCGGCGGACTGCCGGCGTTCCTCACCTATCTGGGCGTCCATCTCTACTACCTCGGCAAGGGCGTGCCGGGCCGCCGTCTGAAGGTGCTGACGGCCTGGGGGTCGGCGAGCGTCGGCGAGCGACAGAGCCGGGTCGTCGAGCGGGAGCTCGACCGCGTCGAGCGGCCGGCGGCGGTCGGGACGGGCTGACGGGCTCGATGCTGCACCTCCGCGTCTACGGTTCGTCCTCCACGCTCGCCGAAGTCGGCGCCGCGCTCGAAGCGCGCGGTGCGGCTCGCCACGCCGCGCTGTCGGCGGGGGTCGTCGACGGGCGCGCGCTGCTGACCGCCGAGGTCCAGGGCGAGTCGGCCGACGTGGCGCTGGAGTATCTGCTCGCGCAGGGCATGGACGCCGAGGACATCGCGCTGGCGCGCTTCGACGACATCGGGCCGATCTCCGCGGGACATCGCGAAGCCGCCCTGATCTGGGCCGACGTCATGGGGCAGGCGAGTCAGAACTCGCGACCGGTCGGGCGCTACCTGGTCTTCATGTGCGCCTCCGGCGTGATCGCGTGCTTCGGCGTGATCTACGCGAACACCACGCTGATCGTCGGCGCGATGGCGGTGAGTCCGGACACGCTCCCCGTCACGGCGATCTGCACCGCGCTCGTCAGCCGCCGCTGGCGCCTCGCGAGCCGGGCGCTGCTGACGCTGGTGATCGGCCTGGGGCTGGTGGGCGCGGTGGCCGCGCTGCTCACGGCCGGGCTCGACGCGCTGGGGCACCTCCCGAGCGCGTTCCACGTGGGCGAGTCGGCACTGGACGGGCTGGTGAACATCAACGCCTCGACGGTCGGCGTCGCGTTCGCCGCTGGCGTCGCCGGCATGCTCGCCCTGGAGACGCGGGCGAGCTCCGCGGTCGGGGTCGCCATCTCGGTGACGACGATCCCGGCGGCGGCCTACCTCGGCGTCGCCGCGGGCGTCGGGGAGCTCCGCGAGGCGGCGGGTGCGCTTGCCGTGCTCGCCGTCAACGTCGCGATGCTGCTGGCCGGCGGCGTCGCGACGCTCATGACCCAGCGGCGGCTCGCGGAGCGTTCGGCATGAGCACCCTCCTGGCCGTCTCCTCGCAGCTCGCCCCGGCGCGCAGCCAGATGGCGTTCACGCTCGGCTTTCACATCATCCTCGCGTCGCTGGGCGTGGCGTTCCCGGCGATGATGCTCATCGCCCACTACCGCGGCCTCCGGCGCGGCGACGCCGACGCGCTGCTACTCGCGCGGCGCTGGTCGAAGGTGACGGCGGTGCTGGTGGCGGTCGGCGCGGTCACCGGCACGGTGCTGTCGTTCGAGTTCGGCCTGCTGTGGCCGGCGTTCACGGGTCGCTTCGGCGGCACCTTCGGCGTCCTGTTCGCGATCGAGGGGATCTGCTTCTTCCTCGAGGCCATCTTCGTCGCGATCTACATCTTCGGCTGGCGGCGGCTGTCGGGGTGGAAGCACTTCTGGACCGGCGTGCCGATCGTCGTCGCGGGCGTCGGCGGGGCCTTCTCGGTCGTCGCCGTCAACTCGTGGATGAACCAGCCGCAGGGCTTCACCCTGTCCGCCGCCGGGGACGTCACGAAGGTCGAGCCCTGGAAGGTGATCTTCAACGACGCGGTGCCCTACGAGGTCCCGCACATGCTGCTCGCGGCCTATCTCGTCACCGGGTTCCTCGTCGCGTCGGTCTACGCCGTCGGGATGCTGCGCGGGCGGCGCGACCGCTACCACCGGCTGGGGCTGCTGATCCCGCTCACCGTCGCGTGCATCGCGACCCCGATCCAGTTCGCCGTCGGCGACACGGCCGCCCGCTCGATCGCCAAGGACCAGCCGATCAAGTTCGCCGGGATGGAGTGCGTGCAGCAGACCGCCACCCACGTGACCGAGTACCTCGGCGGTCGCTGCACGTCGAGCGGCGTCAAGGGCGGCATCGGGATCCCCGGCATGGATTCCTTCCTCGTCGGGTTCAGCACCGACACGAAGGTCATCGGGCTGGACTCGGTAGCAGCCGACGACCGGCCACCGGCGAACACGATGCTGCACTGGGCGTTCGACACGATGGTCGGGATCTGCTCGCTGCTGATCGTGTTGGGAATCTGGTTCGGGTGGGTCTGGTGGCGGCGCCGGGAGCTCCCGAAGACGAAGTGGTTCCTGCGCGCCGTCGCGCTGTCGGGCGTGGCGTCCGTCGTTGCGCTCGAGTCCGGCTGGATCGTCACGGAGGTGGGACGCCAGCCGTGGGTCGTCTACAACGTGATGCGGACCGAGGACGCGATCACCGGTGCCAGCGGCGTATGGGTGACGTTCACGATCGTCCTGCTCGTCTACACCGTGCTCGGTGCCGCGACGATCATCACGCTGCGCGCGATGGCGCAGCGCTGGCGCGCGGCCGACGGGACGGCGGAGGCCGACGGCGCCGAGGCGCCCTACGGGCCGCGGCCCGGCGCCCCCCCGCCCGAGCCCGTGTCGTCCGGGGATGAGCGGTGAGCCGCGCGGACGCGGTCGCCGGCGTCCTGTGGGTCGGCGTGACGTTCTACGCCGTGTTCGGCGGCGCCGACTTCGGGGCCGGCTTCTGGTCCCTTGTCGCCGGCGGCGGCACGCGCGGGCGCCGGCTCCGCGAGCTGATCGACTGGGCCATCGGGCCGGTCTGGGAGGCGAACCACGTATGGCTGATCTTCGTCCTCGTGGTGCTCTGGACCGGGTTCTCGACCGCGTTCGAGGCAATCACCTCGACGCTGTTCATCCCGCTGAGCCTCGCGGCGCTCGGCATCGTGGCACGGGGCGCCGGCTTCGCGTTCCACACCACCGCGCGCCGAGACCGGGGCCGGATCCTGGCGGCGCGGCTGTTCGGCGTCTCCTCGCTGCTGACCCCGTTCTTCATGGGCACCGTCGCCGGGGCGGTGGCCGGCGGCCGGGTCCCGGTCGGCAACGCCGCCGGGGACGCGGTCACGAGCTGGCTGAACCCGCTCTCGCTGTTGGTGGGAGCGCTGTTCGTGGCCACGAGCGCCTACCTGTCGGCGGTCTTCCTCGTGCGCGATGCGCGCCGCGCCGGCGCCGCCGACCTCGAGCGCGCCTTCGCGCGGCGCGCGCTCGGCGCCGCGCTCGTGGCCGGAGCCATCGGCGCCGCCGGACTCCCCGTCCTCCACGCCGACGCCCGGCCGCTCTTCGACCGGCTCGTCGACCAGGCCCTGCCGCTCGTGATCGTCTCCGCGCTCTGTGGGGTCGCCGTTCTCGTGATGGTTCGTCGCGGCGTCGTGCGCGGCGCCAGGGCGCTCGCCGTGGGCGCCGTCGCGGCGATGATCTGGGCGTGGGCCGTCGCCCAGTTCCCCAACCTGCTGGGCGACACGCTGACGATCACGGCCGGCGCGGCACCGGCCGCGACGCTCACCGGCGTCCTGGCGGTCTTCATCGCTGCCGTCGTGCTCGTCCTGCCGGCGCTCGGCCTGCTCTACACGCTCGCCCAGCGTGATCTGATCGGTGAGGGCGAGGGCCCGTCGGCCGACGAGCTCGGCTCGGCCGGATCCCCCTGATCGGGTGATGACCCCGGTGCCGACGAGCTGGCGGCCGGTGGTTCCGCGCCTGCACGTCGGGCGATTGGCGCTGTCGTGGCAGGTCGGCGCGGCCGCGGACGCGCTGCCGGTCCTGCAGCGCGCGCTGCGACCGGGCTCCGACGACGACATCCCGGTATGACGACCGACGACGTTCTGCTCGGGCTTGGCCTGGTGGTCGTGCTCGCGGTCGGATCCCAGCTCTCCGCCGCGCGACTGCGGCTGCCGGCGATCGTCGTCCTGCTCCCGGTGGGCTTCCTCGCCGGGATCGCGACGCCCGACGTCCACCCCGACCGCCTCCTCGGTCAGCTCTACCAGCCGTTTGTCTCGCTCGCCGTCGGCGTGATCCTGTTCGAGGCCGGGCTGCGGCTGTCGTTCTCCCAGCTCGCGGCCGGCAGCCACCGGCTCGTCGGCCGGCTCGTCCTCGTGGGCATCCTGGTCACGTGGGCCTGCGTGACGGTGGTGACCGGGCTGCTGTTCGACGGCCTCGGCCACGGCGTGCCGCTGCTCATCGGCGCGATCGTGACGGTCTCGGGCCCGACCGTGGTGCTGCCGCTGCTGGCCTTCGTGCGACCCCAGCGATCGCTGCGGTCGCTGCTGACGTGGGAGGGAGTGCTCGTCGACCCGCTCGGGGCGCTGCTCGGCGTGATCGTCTTCAACGCCGTCAGCGCCTCCGGCAGCGGCGCCGGGTGGCGACCGGGAGCCTTGCTCGGCAATCTCGCCGTCGGTGCGGCGATCGGGGCGGCGGGTGCGGCGCTGCTGTGGCTCGTGCTGCGCGAGGTCCAGCGGACGGCGCCGCGGCAGGCCGTCCCGGCCGTGCTCGCGCTCGTCTTCGCCGCACTCGTCGCGGCCGATCTGGTGCGCCAGGACAGCGGCTTCGTCGCGGTCACGGTCATGGGGGTCGTGCTCGCCAACCAGCGCACGGTCGACGTCTCGCTGACACTCGAGTTCCAGGGGACGCTGGTTCAGCTGCTGATCGGCGTGCTGTTCGTCCTGATCGCCGCCTCGGTCTCACCGTCCGACGTCTCGGCGGTGCTGCCAGGGGCACTGTTGCTCGTGACCGCGATGGCGCTCGTGGTGCGACCGCTGGCGGTCGGCCTGGCGACCTGGCGCACGGAGCTGGCGCTCAGCGAGCGCGCCTTTCTCGCGTGGATGGCCCCGCGCGGCATCGTCGCCGGAGCGACCGCGTCGGCGTTCGGCCTCTCGCTCGTGCAGCGGGGCGTCGCCGGCGCCGATCGGATCCTCCCGATCGTCTTCGTCGTGATCTTCGCCACCGTCGTCCTCTACGGGCTGACCGCCGCGCCGGTCGCCCGGCACCTCGGCGTCGCCGTCGCCGCGCGGCCGGTGGTGTTGATCGTCGGCGGCCGTCCGTGGGCGCCGGCGCTCGCGGGCGCGCTTCAACGAGCGGGCGTGGCGGTGCGACTGTGGATCGGCCGCGCGGACGACCGCGAGGCGGCCCGTGCCGCCGGCCTCGAGGCCGAGCGTGGGGGGCTGCTCGACGCGCTCGACCGGGAGGTCGAGCTCGAGGACGTGACCGACGCGCTGGTGCTCACCGAGAGCGACGACCTCAACGCCGTGGTCGCCGCCCAGCTGCGGGTGGAGCTTGGTCACGCGCACGTCTTCCGAGCCGCGCCCGAGCCGGACGGCAGCCACCTGGCGGTGCCTCCGGGGGAGGCCGGGATCCTCGGTGACGATCACCTCACCTATGGCGCGGTCAGCCGCCGGCTCGCGGCCGACGGACGGCTGCACGAGGCGGTGGTCGACACGGGCGACGGGGTGGGCGCCGGCCCAGACGGGGCGGACGACGTCTTGCTGGCGGTCGTCACCACGGGGGGCGACCTGCGCGTCGCGACGCGGGGAGAGCCGCCAGCGGCGGCGGCAGGCGACACCATGATCGTGCTCTCCGGCTGACGACCCCGCGGGCATCGGGCCATGGAGCTCGGGGCAGAGGTGGGGACCTCTCGACCTGAGCAAGCTGGACGCGCTGTAGTCGTTCAGCGCTAGGCGGAGAGCATCGGTCAGTCGCGGGCGTCGAGATCGGCGACGAGCGCCTGGACGCGGTCCGCGATGTCGTCGCGCGTCGCGCGGACCTCGTCGAGCGGCCGCCCCTTGGGGTCCGCGAGGTCCCAGTCGACGTAGCGCTTGCCGGGGATGTACGGGCAGGCGTCGCCGCAGCCCATGGTGACGACGACGTCGGCCTGCTCGGCGAGCTCACGGGTGAGCCTGCGCGGGACGCAGTCGCCGAGGTCGAGGCCGAGCTCGCGCATGACCTCGACGACCTCCGGGTGCACGTGCTCGGCCGGGGTGGTGCCGGCCGAGAGCGCTTCGTGGCGGCCGCCGGCCGCGCGCTCGAACAGGGCCGCGCTGATCTGGGAGCGGCCGGCGTTGTGCAGGCAGACGAACAGGGCGCGGCTCACGCGGAACGGACCTCCGGGGGGACGACGACCTCGGCCGCTTCGGCGGCCGTGAGGTCGGGGTAGAGCATGCGGATCAGCGCGATGGCGACGCCGCCGCCGGCGAGTTGTGCGAGGGCGAAGGCCGGGATGGAGGCGGGGGCGATGCCCGCGAAGGTGTCGGAGAAGCCGCGTCCGACCGTGATCGCCGGGTTCGCGAAGCTCGTCGACGAGGTGAACCAGTAGGCGGCCCCGATGTAGGCGCCGACCGCCGCCGGCGCCGACGTGCCGCGACCTGTGCGCGCCAGCGCGAAGATCACGAGCAGCAACCCCACCGTCGCCACGACTTCGGCGAGGAGGTGCGCGGGACTGGCCCGATGCGTCTGCGACACGCTGACGGCGGCGAGGCCGAACATGCCGTTGGCGACGATCGCGCCGCTGATGCAGCCGGCGATCTGCGCCGGGATGTAGGCGACCGCGTCGCGCCAGGCGAGGCCGCCGAGGCGGGCGTCGACCAGCGAGACCACCGGGTTGAGGTGTCCGCCGGAGATCGGCCCGAACATCAGGATGATCGCGAACAACCCGGCGGCGGTCGCGGCGGCGTTCTCGAGCAGGGCGAGGCCGGTGTCGGTGGGCGACAGCCGGGCCGCGGCGATCCCCGAACCGATGACCACCGCGGCGAGGAACGCCGAGCCGAGGTACTCGGCGAGCACCCGGCGCCGCAGCGGCGCGCTCAGTGGCTGACGGACGACGCGAGGCTCCATCCGGGAGCGGCAGCCTATTCCATTGACAAACGTCAGTCGAATCGGTAGTCGTATATCGATGGCGGTCGATCTGGAGCTCGCACCGAAGACCAAACGGGCGACAGGCGTGCGCTGCTGTGAGCCCGTGGTCTATCCCGACGTCGAGCGCGCGCAGGCCGCGCGTCTGGCCGAGGTGGCCAAGGCGCTGGGAGACCCGATCCGGTTGCAGCTCGTCGACGTGCTGCGCCGGCACGCCGGGAAGGTCTGCGTCTGCGAGCTGGTGCCGCTCTTCGACATCTCGCAACCCACGCTGTCCCATCACCTCAAGCGGCTCCGCGACGCCGGCATCGTCGACGCCGAGCGCCAGGGACTGTGGGCCTACTACTACGTCCGCCCCGACGCGCTGACCGAGCTGACGGCATGGCTGAGCTGACCGACCCGAGCGCCTGCTGCACGGCGCAGGCGCAGAGCACCTGCTGCGAGCCGGACGCCAAGGCCGCCTGCTGTGGCACAGCCGCGGCGGGCGGGGGCTGCGGCTGCGCGGAGGGCCGGCCCGACGTCCGCGAGCTCGTGCGCGAGACGTACGCCGCGGCCGCGCGAGGGGCCGCGTCCGGCCTGGCGAGCTGCTGCCCACGTGAGGTCTCCGTGCACAGCGAGGCCGGCGAAGCGATCTTCGGCGCAGGCCTGTACGGCGAGGAGGGCGCCGCAGCCGGCTCCGCGCTGCGGGCGTCGCTGGGCTGCGGGGTGCCCACCGCGGTCGCCGACCTTCACGCCGGCGAGATCGTCCTCGACCTCGGGTCGGGCGCGGGCGGCGACGTCCTCATCAGCGCCGCCCGCGTCGGACCCGCCGGCCGCGCCATCGGGCTCGACATGACCGACGAGATGCTGGACCTCGCCCGCCGCAACGCCGCGGCCGCGGGCGCGGACAACGTCGAGTTCCTCAAGGGTCACATCGAGGCCATCCCGCTGGCGGCCGCCTGCGTCGACGTCGTCATCTCCAACTGCGTGATCAACCTCTCCGGCGACAAGCCACAGGCCCTGCGCGAAGCCGGTCGCGTCCTCAGGCCCGGTGGTCGCCTGGCGGTCTCCGACGTCGTCGCCGATGCGGACATGGACGGCGCCGTCCGCGCCGACATGGCCGCCTACACCGGGTGCATCGCCGGCGCCCTCACGCGGGAGGAGTTCCAGACCGCGTTGACCGCCGCCGGCCTCGTCGACGTCGAGATCACCGAGACGCATCGCGTCCACCCGGCCGCGGCCTCCGCCCTGATCCGCGCGCGCAAGCCGCTTCCCCTGCCCGGCGCGTGTTCGCTCGACGCCGACCGGGCGCGCGAACAGGGTCGGCGGTACCGCGAGATCGGCGTGGGCGCCCACGTCACCGAGCGGGCGCCGCGCCGGTTGCGCGTGACGCTGGCACCCGATTGTGACGCCAGCCTCGTGGAGGCGACGCTCGCCGTCGAGCGCGAGTGCTGTCCCGTCTTCGACCTCCGCTGGGATCCCGCTGCACGGGTGCTGGAGCTCGCCGTGGCCGACGAGGAGCAGGCGCCGGCGCTCGACGCGATCGCTGGGGCGCTCGGCGTGTGAGACAGGGTGCGGCCGGCTCCACCCGGTTCGGCATGGGCGCGCCGCGACAATGGAAGCGGACCATGAGGACGGGCAGGCCGCCGGCGGTCGCCGCGCATGGATGGGCGGGTGGCGCGCGTGTCCCCCGGACCCATCCACTGGCCTCAACCGAGGTTGCGCCGATGTGGTCGGGCGACATGGACGGCGCGGTACGGGCCGGCCACCAAGCGGCCAAGGCCGTGCGCCGCAGCCTCTAGATCCGCGCCGACTCGCGGAACCCCCGTCTCGCATTCCGTAGGGCACACGGAGAGGGGCCGTGGCGCAGTCTCGCCATCGCCAGCCGCGTAGGCGTGTGATACCACGTGGTGATCATCGACGGCGCCGTCGCACCCCATGACCTTCGCTCGACGATCAACGCTCCCAGTCCTGCTCGTGGCCGGCGTGCTCGACGCAGGGTGCGGGTCGAGCGACTCGGAGGCTTCAACCACCCCGGCGAGTACGAGTTCGAGCACGACGACGAGCGCAGCGATCTCTCAGGCAAGAAGGTCGTCCTCGTCTACTACGGCGGTGAGACGCTGACCGCGGCCGGGAAGGCCTGGCTCGAGCCATTCCAGGCGAAGACGGGCGCGCACGTCGCCACCGACAGTCGCCAGCCAAACGGATGAGCATCCCCATGCCGACGTTGTGCGCTGGGACGTCGTAGCGCATGTGGGAGCTCGTGCCGCTGGCGCTCCTGTCCGCGGTGTATCCGACTCTCGTTGCGGTCGTCGTGGTCGCGCTCACCGCACCGAAGCCGGCGCGCATGATGGCGTTCTTTCTTCTCGGAGGGTTGATCGCGAGCATCAGCGTCGGGCTCCTGATCGTCTTCGAGGTGCAGGGGACGAAGCTGGTATCCGGCTCGCACCCACCGGCCAACCCGATCGTCTACTTCGGGGCCGGCGCGATCGCGCTCGGGCTCGCGGTCCTCGTCAGGCGCCGCCCTCCCGCGCCACCGAAGGGCGACAGCAAGGCGTCGCGGCTCCTCAGCCACGCCCAGGGAGCCAGGGTCGCGTTCGGCGTCGGCCTGCTGCTCAACCTCCCGCCCGGCGCCTGGTACGTCGTCGCGCTCAAGGACATCTCCCAGTCGGGCAGTTCCGACAGCCAGGTCGTCCTCGTCGTGGTGGCGTTCTGCATCGTCCAATACGCCTTGATCGAACTTCCACTGCTCGGGTTCCTGTTCGCCCCCGCGCGTGCCGCCGATCTATCACGCAGGTTCAGCGTCTGGCTCTCCGGCAACAGCCGCACGATCGCCGTCGCCATCCTCGTGGTCGGGGGCTGCTACATGGTCATTCGCGGGATCGCGACGCTCGCATAGCCTGACCCTGAACGGTGCGAGGCTGGGACACGCTCTTGGCGAACGCGGCCGAGATCCCAGCGCTTGGTCCACATCGTCACGACCGATGCATCCCGCCGCGCGGTGAGCGCCGCCGATGCGATGACCGGTCAGCGTGACGGCGAGGTCGCCGATCCACGGCCTGGCGCGGAACCTCGGCCGATGGAGCTAGGGGGACTCGAACCCCCGACCTCCTGGGTGCGATCCAGGCGCTCTCCCAACTGAGCTATAGCCCCGAGGCGCGCTCGCGGCGACGGCGCGTGCGGGAAGTGTAGGGACCCCTGCAGGACTCACGCTCGCCCCACGCGGCGCCGATGGCAGCGTCGATGGCCCGCCAGCCTCCGGATACGCTGCCGTCCCGGCGCTCCACCATGGTCCCACGTAGTTTCCGCAGCCGCCTCACCGCGTTCTTCGTGGTGATCGTCCTCCTGCCCATGGTGGCGGTCTCGGTCATCCTGTTCCGACTCGTCGCCGACGCGGAGCAGGGCAAGAGCGACGCGCGCCTGGCCCAGGCGCAGCGCACGGCGCTCGGGGTCTTCGACGAGCTCGGCCGCCAGGCGGCCGCCGTCGGCGGCGACATCGCTCGCTCGCCGCGGCTCGCGCGAGCGATCGAGTCGGGTGACGGGGCCCGCATCGACGGCGAGCTGCGCGCGCTCATCCGGCGCGAGCGGGCGGCCAGTGCGCTGCTGGTGCTGCCCGGGGGTGAGCGGCACGCGGTCGGCGCCGAGGACGGGGTCGCGGGCGCCAGGACACGGCTCGTCGGCCGCGACGGCGGCCGGGCGGGCACGTTGCAGGTCGCCATCCGCTCCCGCGGGAGCTTCGCCCAGCTGCTGAGCACCCTCACCGACCTCGACGCCGTCGTGTCCGGGGGCGGGGCGCCCGTGCGCACGACGCTGCCCGGCACCCGCGCCGTCGCCCTCCCGCGCCGGGGGGCGGTCGAGGTCGCCGGCGAGCGCTTCCGGGTCACGAGCTTCGACGCGGCGGCCGTCTCCGGCGGGCCGCCCCTGACGGTGCGGCTGCTCTCGGACGAGCGCAGCACCCGCTCGGCGATCACGAAGGACTCCGTGATCGTCGCCGCGCTGCTGCTCGCCTTCCTCGTCCTGGCCTTCGCCTTCGCCCTGACCGTGTCCCGGACGCTCCAGGCCCCGGTGGAGCGGCTGCTCAGCGCCGCGCGCCGCCTGGGCGGCGGGGACTTCGACGTCATGGTTCCGACGGAGGGGGGGGACGAGCTCGCCGCGCTCGGCACGGAGTTCAACGCCATGGCCCGCCAGCTCGAGCAGCGGCTGGAGGAGCTCGACGAGGAGCGGCGCCGGCTGCAGCACGCAATTCGCCGCGTCGGTGAGCTCTCGGCGAGCGGCCTCGACCGCGACGCGGTGCTCGAGATCATCGTCCAGACCGCGGTGGACGGTGTCGGCGCGAGCGTCGGGCGCGCCAGCGCGCGCAGCACGACGGACGGCGCCCTGTCCGAGGTCGCCCGCGTCGGCGAGGTCGGTGTCCTGGGCAACGTCCTCGAGGCCACGGACGCGGCCGCCCTCGAGGCGCGCAAGCCGGTCGGGCTGCGGCGCGGGGACTGGTACTCGCTGGCCCAGCCGCTGCATCCCGCCGACAGCCCGGCGACCGTCCTCGGCCTGATCACCGTCGCGCGCGAGGCAAAGCCGTTCACCGGCGGCGAGCGCGACCTGTTCCAGTACCTCGCCAGCCAGGCCTCCGTGTCGATCGAGAACGTCGATCTGCACCGCGCCGTGCAGCGCCAGGCCGTGACGGACGAGCTCACCGGCCTGTTCAACCACCGCCGCTTCCAGGAGGTGATGGCCATCGAGGTCGAGCGCTCCAAGCGCTTCGAGCAGGCCCTAGGGCTGATCATGCTCGACATCGACGACTTCAAGCTCGTCAACGACCGCTACGGCCACCTGCAGGGGGACGAGGTCCTGCGCGAGGTCGCCCGGGTGCTGATCGACTCCTCCCGCGAGATCGACGAGCCCGCGCGCTACGGCGGTGAGGAGATGGCCGTCGCGCTGCCGCAGACCGACCTGGACGGGGCCCAGCAGTTCGCGGAGCGACTGCGGGCGCGGATCGAGGGGCTCGAGATCCCGCTCGTCGCGGGCAAGGGAGCGCTGAAGATCACCGCGTCCTTCGGGGCCGCCGCGCTGCCCGAGTCGGCGATCATGAACAAGGATGCGCTCGTCGCCGCGGCCGACTCGGCGCTGTACCGGGCGAAGCGCCTCGGCAAGAATCGTGTCGTCAAAGCCGGGTAGCCTGTCGGGAGGACCTATGGGCACGCTCGACGACGCCATCCGCGAGCACCTGGAGCTCAAGCGCCGCGCCGGGACCTCTTCCGAGGAGGTCCGGCGGCTCGAGTCCGAGGCGCTCGGCCCCGCCCGCCGCGACGCCGCGCCCCCCGCCGAGGACCTCGAGGAGCGCGAGGAGCCGGACGAGGCGGAGCCGCCGGCGCCGCCACGCGCGTCCGAGCCGGAGGAGCCCCCGGCGGCCGTCTCGATGTCCGACGCTCCGGCCCCGGACCCCGAGGGTCGCCGCGCCGACCCGGGCTGGCTCGACGAGGATCCGTTCGGGGACGGCGAGGCCGACGACGCGAGGGCCCGCGAGGAACCCGGGGACGCGGAGCCGCGCCGGGCGCCGGCGGAGGACGAGACACCGAGCGAGGACCTGCTCGAGGAGACGCCGGACTTCCTCCAGGAGACCCCGGAGCACGATCGGCTCTGGTTCGAGCAGAAGCCGCCGCGCGACTTCGACTTCGACGAGTAGCGGTGGCCCGCCGCCGGTTCACGCTGCTCGACGTCTTCACGTCACGGCGGTTCGCGGGCAACGGCCTCGCCGTCGTGCACGACGCCGACGGGCTCCCCGACGAGCTCATGCTCGCCTTCGCGCGGGAGATGCGGCTCTCGGAGACGTCGTTCGTGCAGACCGGTGCCGACGCCGACTACCGCCATCGCATCTTCATGCCGACGGGTGAGATCCCCTTCGCGGGCCACCCGTCCCTCGGCACGGCGGTCGCCGTCGCCCGCGAGCGCGGAGAGACCGAGGCCGCCTACGTCCAGCAGACCCACGCCGGCCGCCAGCCGGTGGAGGTCCGGCTCGACGGCGACCGCGCGAGCGCGTCGATGCTCCAGGAGCCGGCCGTGTTCGGCGACGAGATCGACGCGGGCGAGGCGCTCGCCGCGCTCGGCCTGGACGGATCGGACGCCGATCCGCGTGTGCCGGCGCAGTTCGTCTCGACCGGCCTCATGCAGCTCGTGGTCGGCGTCCGCGATCGCGGCGTCCTCGCGCGGGCCGTCCCGGACTACGACGCGATCGCCCGCGTCCTGGCGCCGGGCGACGGGCTCACGCTCTACGTCGCCGTCGTCGATCCCGCGGCGGGGTCGGCCTGGGCCAGAAGCTTCGTGCGTTCAGCGGTCGAGGGGGAGGATCCGGCCACGGGTTCCGCGGCGGGTCCGCTGTGCGTCCACGTGGCGGCGCGCACGGGGTGCGAGGCGCTCGAGGTCGCCCAGGGCGTCGAGATGGGCCGGCCGAGCCGGTTGCGCACGGCGCTCGAGGGCGACCGGGTCCGGGTCGGCGGCGACGCCGTCGTCGTGGTCGACGGCCAGGTCGAGCTGGACGTTTGATCGACGCCCGCCGCCCTGCGCGCGGACTGTCCGCCGACCGGCCGATGGTGCTCGTGAGCCGCCCGGCCCCGAGAGGGTGACGGTGGCTCGGCCTTCCGGCCCGGACATCCGGGAGGCGTTGCCGCCCCGACGCCGTGGCCTGGTCCCCTCCGGGTCTCCCGGCGGCGTCGAGCGGCTGGCGCAGCTCGAGGGGTCGCGCGGTCGGGACACCGCGCGGCCCCCGAGGCTGGGCCGGCCCTGGAGGCCGGCGTGATCGACGGCTTCGCCGAGCTGCCGCCCGCGCTCGAGGCGGCGCTGACCGGGGCTGCGGGCCCGTCCCTGGACGGGCTGCCGGCGCGGGCCGACCGTGTCGTGGTCCTCCTGCTCGACGCCTTCGGGATGCGCTTCGTGCAGCGCCACGCCGGTCATCCGCTGCTGCGGCGCTTCGCGACCTCGGGCATCGTCAGCGAGATCACCTCGCAGTTCCCCTCGACGACGACCGCGCATGTCACGACGATGCACACCGGCCTGCCGGTGGCGCGGCACGGCCTGTACGAGTGGCACGTGCTCGAGCCGACGCTCGGACGGATCGTGACGCCGCTGCGCTTCGCGTTCTCCGGCGAGACGGGCGACTCGCTGTCGGCCGCCTGGGGCGCGGACGCGACGCCGCTGCTGCCGGCCGAGCCCACGCTCTACGAGCGGCTCGCCGCGGCCGGGGTGCAGGCGAGCGTCCACCAGCCCGACCGGTTCTCCCCGTCGGTCTTCGATCGCGCCGCGGCCCGCGGGGCGACGCTGCACCCGTACGGTGCGCTCGCGGACGGGCTGCGGGAGGCGCTCGGCCACGTCCAGGCGGCCGGGCGCGCCTACGCCTACGTCTACTTCGACCTCATCGACACCCAGGGCCATCTCACCGGGCCGGCGTCGAGCGCGTTCGACGCCCAGGTCCGCGAGACGCTCGACGAGGTCGAGGGCCTGCTGGCCGGGGTCGCCGCGAAGGACGTCTGGCTCGTGCTGACCGCCGACCACGGGCAGATCGACGTCGACCCGGAGTCCGTGCTGTGGCTCGACGAGCTGCATCCGCCGCTCGCCACGCTGCCGCTGCGTCCCGCCGGATCGAGCCGCGACGTCTTCCTCCACGTCCCCGCCGCCGAGGTGGCGGGGACCGTCGACGCGCTGCGCGGTGCCCTCGGCGACGCCGCCGAGGTGCTGCCGGTGGCCGACCTGCTGGCCGCCGGCGCGTTCGGGCCCGACCCGGCCCCGGCCCTGCTGGACCGCCTGGCCAGCGTCTGCGTCCTGCCCGCCCCGGGCCGCCTCGCCTGGCTGCGCCGCGCCGCCGACCACGGCACCACCTTCCGCGGCCACCACGGGGGCCGCACCCCGGAGGAGACCCGCACGCACGTCAGCGTCCTGCGGCTCGGCTGAGCCGGTCTAGACTGCGCCCCACGGGGCCATAGCTCAGCTGGGAGAGCGCCTGCTTTGCAAGCAGGAGGTCGTCGGTTCGATCCCGTCTGGCTCCACTCACAGAGTCCCTGCAAGACCGCCATACACCTTAGATGCGACGGGCTGTTTGTGGGCTCGTGCCCCAAAGAGTTGTCTCCAAAGTGCCCGACGGACGCGGTCGCACCTCGCTGCGCACCCCGGCCGGCACCCGCGGCATTTGCAGGCCGGCGTTTTGGGGGACTGCCTACCCGAGAAGTCCGGCGAGGCCGCGCAGGATCAGTGCGACCCCGAGGATGACGGCAACGCCGATGCCGATCCGCCCGCCTTCACGGCCGAGCCAGGCACTGAAGCGCTCCACGGCGACCGCCGTGCCCTCCGGTCGTATCGCAAAGCCGAGGAGCGGGAGCTCGAGCAGCAGCAGCATGATCAGGTTGAACCCCAGAACCGTGAGGACCGTCGCGGCCGTCGAGAGGTCCTGCTTGGCGAGTAGGTCCAGACCGGCGAGGTAGGACGCGCCGGGAAGCGTCAGGAGCGCCCCGACGACGAACGTGGTCCGTGCCGAGCCCCGCTCAGGGCCTGCTTCCACCGCGGGGGAGCCGCACCCTCGCGGGCGGCCCGCTTTCGCTCGGCGCGGGCCCGGCGCCCCGTATCCCGGCCCGTCGCGACCACGAACACAGCGACCAGGATCAGCGCGCCCAGCGCGAGGTCGAAGACCGGATTGACCGTGCGCTTCGCCGTGCTCGTGGTGCTCGAGGAGCCGTTGAGTGAAAACACGATGACGAGGCCGAGGGTGATGCTCGTCATCAGCGCGCCGAGCAGGTACCCGAGCAACAGCTTCTTCGGGCTCGGCAGCACGAGCATGACCGTGACGGCCGCGAGCAGCGTCGGGTTGAACGCCGCGGTGAATGCGAAGAGAAGTATCTGATCCACGGGCGCGCCCGGCTAGGGGGCGAGCGGGAACCAGCTGAACGCCGAGACGGCGAGAGGCGCGACCATCGTGGACTCCCATCGACCTGGGTCCACGATCGTGGACCTGGCGACCAGCCTCCCACGGGTCCTGGCGGGCCGCCTCGCCCGATGTGGGGGAAGCGCGTCCCGGGCGCTCGGCCTCCGGGGGACGGCGAGCCCTACAGCAGGCCGAGTTCGCGGGCCCGATCGACCGCGGCGCTGCGGGATGTCACGTCGAGCTTGCGGTAGATGGATATCGAATGAGACTTGACCGTGTGAAAGGAAAGGTAGAGCCGCTCGCCAATCATCTTGAACGTCAGATGGGTCGCCAGCAGAGGGAGCACACGGAGCTCGGCGGCCGTGAGGCTCGAGGCTCCTGGGGTGGAGTGGCCGGCCCTGCTCAGTCGCGAGCAGACGTCGGCCGCCTGCGCGGGCAGGGTCCCGAGGTCCGGACACCGTCGGAGCACCGCGTCGACCTCCCGGAGCATGGTTCCCGCGCCGGCCCGATCGGCCATGGCGAGATAGGTGCGGGCCAGCTCCAAGCGTGCCTGTGCCGCCGGGACCGGGAGGGCGTATGTGAGTTGCGGAAGGTGATCCCGCGCGCGCGCGACGAGCTTGTGGGCGCTCGTCGTGCGCCCCGCGTGCAGTTCGGTGCGCGCCGCGACAGCCCAGACCAGAGAGTTGAGTGCGCTGTCCTCCAGGCGGGAGTGGTGCGCTGCCCACACCGCCTCCTCCGCGAACACGTCGGCCTGCGCCCATTCCTCTCGCTCGACGGCGATCAAAGCGCGCTCGGCGAGGGCAACCGGGACCATGTTGGACGCGCCGAGATGCTTCGCCTCTTCTCTCGCGTCGACGAACATGTCATCCGCCGCGTCAAGGGAGCCGCTCAGTAGCTCTGACAGGCCGAGACAGACCATTGCCGGAGGGCGCCACGGGCTCTTCGGCCCGAGAGTCCGCACGGCGAGTGCGGCGTCTGTCTGCAACGCCGCCAAGCCGCTTCGGCACCGATACGCGCGTAGCAAAGCCCGCCACGAGTCGATCGATGCGCTCCCGTCGGGTAGTGGCCCGTCGTGGTGGCCATGTTCGGCCGCCGCGCCCCACCGGTCGGACTCAGTGGGCTGACCAGTGGCCGCGAAGAACATGCCGCCGATCACGGCGACGGCGGGATATCGGGTGCGGTCGCCGTGCTCGTCCAACCAGGCGAACCACCGCTCGACCGTGGTGATGCGGCCGCTCTGGAACACCGGCTGGATTGAGTGTTCCATGATCGCCGCGACCCGATCGGCCGCTCGGTCTGCCTGGGCGTACCGGATCGCCGCAACCGCCTGCTTATTGGCGGCACACCAGGTGAATGCGCGACCGAGCAGGGGCGACACGCGATCCGGCTCGGACCGCGCCAGCTCAGCCGCGAGCAGCTCCCGCACGAGGTGGTGGCACCGATACCACCCCTGATCGCGATCGAGGCTGACGACGAACGCGTTGGAGCGCTCCAGCGTTTCGAGCAGGCGCGCGGAACCGGTCGACTCCAGCACCGCGTCACACAGCGGCCCGGACAGCCGGTCGAGGATGCTCGTCCGAGTGAGGAACTCGACCTCGGCGGGGGGTAGGCGCGCGAGGAACTCCGAGCGCAGGAAGTCCGTGACGAATGGGTCGTTGCCCGTGAGCGGGCTCATCTTCCCGCGGCCACCCCTCGTGCTCCGGGCCGACAGGGCGGCAAGGTACAGGCCCGCCGGCCAGCCCTCGGTGCGCCGGAGCAGTTCGCCCATGTCGTCATCGGAGAGGTTGGCCGAGGCGGCATTCATGAGGTCGCGGGCCTCGTCCTCCACCATGCGCAGTTCGTTCGGTCCGAGCTCCAGGCTGAGAGCCCGCGCCCGCAGCAGCCCAAGCGGGAGGGCGGAGCGGTCCCGTGTCGAGAGCACCAGCCGTGAGCCCGGGGGAAGGTGACCGGCGAGCGTGACGATGGCGTCGATACACCGCGGGTTCTCGATCGTGTGGACGTCATCGAGCACGAGCACGACCGGCTCCTCCATGGCCGCCAGAGCCGCGCCCAGACGAGGGACGACCTTCGCCTCGATGGAAGCGCCTGATGACGCGAGCGCGTCGAAGACAGCGGCGTCGAGCGGCGAGACGCGCGCGAGCGCGACCGCAATGTAGGTGAGAAGGACGACCGGATCGTTGTCGTCCTGATCCACGGACACCCACGCGAACGACGGGCTCTCCGGCGATGCCGCCCACTGCGCGAGCAGCGTGGTCTTGCCGTAACCAGCGCCGGCACAGACGACGACGACCGGCGGCTCGGCTGAGGCGTTCAGGCCGACAACCAGATCGGTTCGCGGAACGCTGTCATCACTGAGGCGGGGCGGCCGGAGCCTCGACTCCAGAAGCTCGAACGGAGGCCCGAGTGCCTCGGCGGGCAGCTCGAGATCCGGATGCGGTCCCGATCGAGGGCTTCGCAGGGCCGAATCGGTAGCAGAAGACGTCAGCGGATCACCCTCAGTGAGGCTACCTGGCTGGCCCAGGTTGCGGAGGCCCAGGCCGGGATGGGCGGCTGACCGCCCCTCTACGCCGGCAGAGCGGCATCCACTGCGGGAAACCCTTTGGGGATCCTGCGCCGCAGCACGAGCGCCACCACCGCCGCCAGGCCCGGGATCCGCGCGCCGAGGGTGATCTGGTAACGCAGATGCGTGCCGCCTCCCGGCGTGTCGGACAATCGCATCACACCTTCGTGATCGGTGACCAGCGACGTCACCGCCCGACCGCTCGAGATCCGGTAGCGGATCAGTTCTTCGTGCCGAACCTCCGTGACCGTCTCCTCGAACGCCGGCAACGGACCGACCTCCAGGCGCCGCGTCGACCCGACGCCGTTGCGCGACCCGTCGCCGCCGTCACGCACCCGGGTGATGCGCGCACCGAAGGACGCCTCGAGATTCTCGTGTTCGCCCAGGTAGGCAAACACGTGCGCCCGCGGCGACGTGAAGTCGTGATCGACGATTACCTCGGCCATCCGCCCCCGAGCCTAGAGCGTGCGCGTCCCGCCCCGCGCATCGTTGGCAGCACAACCGCACATCCCGAAGTCCGATGTCGCCGGTCTGGGCCCGGTGGTGCAGGTAGCGCGCGGTGGTCTGGATGTCGGCGTGCCCCAACCAGGCCTGGACCTGGACGAGGGAGGCGCGGTTGACGGCGATGGACCAGAGATGGTGGCGCAAGCTGTGGAACGGCAAGGCGCGGAGGCCGGCCGTCTTGACGGCCTGGTGGTAGCGGCGCCGCACCGCGCTGGGGTCGGCCGGCCTGCCGGTCGGGGAGCCGAAGACGAAGTCCTGATCGCTGGTGAACCGGTCGCGCTGGGCCAGACGGGCCAGGGGCCCGGCGACCTGGGCGACCATCGGCACGACCCGCACCCGCCCGGAATTCGGGGTGGTCAGCTCGCCCATCGCGAGGTTGCGCCGCACCCCGATCGCTTCACGGGCGAAGTCGACGTCGCGCCAGGTCAGCGCGAGCAGCTCCCCGCGCCGCAGCCCAGTCATCGCCGCGGTGAGAAACAGGACCGCGTCCTGCTCGGTGGCGGCGGCGCGGACAAGCGCCTGGACGTCCTCGGGCGAGTAGAAGTCGTAGTCGCCGGAGTACCGGACTGGGTAGCGCTCCACCCCGGTCGACGGGTGCACGTCGAGCCAGCCGAGCTTGGCCGAGCACGGCCCGACAGAGCACGAGCGAGATCTCCCCGTCCGCGAGCGCGGAAAGCGCGAATGCCACCGCTCGATCTCCTCCTCGCCCAGACCGCGCAGCGGCCGGTCACCCAGGTCCCGGAGGACGTAGCGGTCCAGCGCCTGGCGGTAGTTCTTCAACGTGCTGCGCTTCAACCCGCGCTTCAGCCGGCCGTGCTCCATCCACGCCTCCGCCGCCTCGGCGAACGTCCGCTCCACACCCTCCCAACCCGCCTGGGTGCGACCGGCGCCGCGACCAGGATCTCGCGCAGACGTGCCTCGGCATCCTGCGGCAGGTGGAGCCCGGGGTCAGAGCTGCGCGAACCGCGGCCGCACGCCCCTGGCCCCCAGACCGGCCATGATCCGGTCGACCCATGGCTTGCGCGCGTGCTCATCGGCTCGCCGCACTCTCCGTACCCGCAGCGTTGCGGTCCGGCGCGTCGTCTTGTAGGACACCCGCCGGGTCAGGCGTCGCCCGAGCCGGGCGGCGCGCACGGCCGCGCGCAGCTTGCGGACCTGGCCGCGGCGCACGCGGATGAGGACGTCGCGGTCGATCCGGTTGCGCACCTTCAGGGGCCGGCTGGCCACGGAGCGGAGCCGGCCGGCGGCCACCGGCCGGGTCGCCGGCGCGATCCGCCTGGGCGCCCGCACCGCCGTCGCCCGCCGCGGCGCCGACGGCGGCAGCGCCGCGCCCGCCGGGTAGAGGATCGCGTTGAGCACGAGTCGCTCGTCCTGCTCCTTCCAGGAGCGATAGAACGGGTTGAAGCCGAACAGCACGGCGTGCCCGCCGCCGAGCGGCGCGTCGACGACCGCCGGGCGCCCGCCGAGCTGGCCGGGGCCGAGCGCGTTGAGCGAGAACCCGTAGCTGCGCATGGGCGCCGGCGCGTAGGTGACGACGGCGCTGGCCGAGCCGAGCGTCGCCGGGTCGTAGACCGGGTTGCTCGTGGAGTCGCGGTAGATCCAGCCGCCGCGGTCGAAGCCCCAGCCGACGGGGTTGGCCGTGTCGAAGCGACCGTCGAAGGTCGAGCCCGGCGTGAGCAGGCCGGGGATGGTCGTCGTGTCGAGTGTCGTGACGCCCGCGTTGCGCGCGGTCGCCGTGCCGCCGGCGTTCGTGCCGACGTAGCGGCCGCCGGTGTTGACGAACGCCTGCAGCGCGGCCGTACCGGGCCCGGCGGCCACGGTGTAGCCGGGATCGACCAGGGCGGTGAAGCCGCCGGAGACCAGCGCGCCGCTCTCGAGGTCGGCCGAGGTCACCGGCACGACGGTCGCGGCCGGCAGCTCGTCCTTCTCGCGCAGGACGAACAGCGCCTCGCAGAACGCGGTGGCCGTGCACTGGCCGGTGCCGCCGCCGAAGTCGAGCGGGTTCGTCGGCACGGTCGCCGCGCCCGTGTAGAGCCCGATCTTCGGCCGCGTGAGCTGGCGGTGGGCCACCGGGAAGGCGTCGAGACCGCGCACCGGCGTGTCGCGCTTGGCGGCCAGGGCGTCGAGGTCGACCCCGCCGGCCCGCAGCGAGCGGGCGTCGACGAGCGCCGCGCCCGAGGCGTAGTGGATCCCGCCCGCGTCGAAGGCGCGCTCGGCCCGGAAGACGTTGACCCCGGCGTCGAGCAGGTCGACCGCGAGGGCGAGGCCCTCCATCGCGTCCGTGTCGAAGGCGTAGACGGCCGGGGCCCCGGCCGGCGCGGAGCCGAGCGCCACCGGGCCGAGCTCCGTCAGGCGTGCGCCCGGTGCCAGCGGGCGGGTGAGGAAGCCGTCGCCGGCCAGGCCGCGCTGAAGCCCGTAGGACCAGGTGACCACGTCGTAGTAGTAGTTGTACGGGATGAACGGATCCTCGCCGAGCACGGCCTGGATCCAGTGCTTCTGGGCCTGGCCCATCGGGATGTACAGCGTCCCGCGCGGCAGGGTCCCGGTCGTGTCGGCCTTGCCGTATTCGTGCAGGCCGGCGACCCCGACGGCGGAGTCGAGCGAGTAGACCTTGACGCCGACCTCCTGCAAGGCGCGCAGCAGCCGGGCGAGGTCGCCGGTGTGGGCGTCCGGGCGGAAGAAGTAGCCGCAAACGTCGATGTCGGGCTGCTGGTTGATCGTGTCGTGCAGCGGGCTGACGAGCTTGTTGGGCTGCAGCTGACAGGCGCGGCCCTGGGCGACGGCCTCCGGCCACTGCCGCACCCAGCGCGAGAGGATCCCGACCTTGTCGTTTACGGTCAGGTTGATCGTCGTGTCGATGGCCAGGTAGTGGTCGTAGACCTGCTTGCCGTAGGCCTCGTCGGCGCCCTTCTCGTAGGTCATGCCCGCCGCGCCCATGAGCAGCGACGGCACGGTGTCGCCGTACTCCGGAGTGAAGAGGTCGTAGGAGTTGTAGTTCTGGTACTGACCGGACTGGTCGTTGAACGTCTGCTGGAGCTTCGGCCCGATCTGGTGCTGGATGAAGTCGAGCGAGAAGCTGGAGATCTCGTGGTGGACGGGATCCTCGTTGGGCGGGAAGAAGTAGCCCGAGCCCTGCTGGTGGGCGTCGATGAAGAACACGCCCGGGTACTTCGTGATCTCCGGCAGGAAGATCGCGTTCTCCTTGTAGTTGCGCACCCCGAAGTCGCGGTTGGGGTCGAAGCCGAAGGCCGTGGTGCGGACGTTGTTGTCGCGGCCGTCCGGGTTGCGGACGGGGTCGAGGATGACGTCCATGTTCTGCAGCCGGCGGGCGTTGGCGCAGTCCGTACGCGCGACGAGTTCGTAGAGCTGACGGACGATCGCCTCGCCGGCGGCGGGCTCGTTGCCGTGCGGGGTGGCGGTCACCCAGCCGATGACCGGCTTGGTACGGGCGGCGGCGAGCCCGTCGGCCTGGGAGACCGTGCCGTCCCGTACGCCGGCCCAGAAGCGCCCGTCGGCCTCGAAGCTCGCGATGTGCCCGGGCGTCGAGACGACCCAGTAGGCGATGTCGCGGCCCGGCACGCCGCGCCCGCCGAGCTCGGAGGTCCCCAGCAGGAACTTCTTGACCCGCACGCGCGGGTTGGTGGCCACGGCGGCGGTGACGGCGTCGAAGTAGCGGTCGAGGTTCGCCGTCGTGTTCTTGCCCGTGGAGCGGCCCGGGGCGCCGGAGGCGAAGGGCACGATGGCGCCGTACTCCGGGTGGGCCGCGAAGTAGGCGTCCCAGGTCGGCACGGTCGGGTCGTAGCGCACGCCGTCCGTGCAGCCCGCCGGGTCGTCCGCGGCGCGCCCGGCCGGCGCCAGCGCCGCAAGCGCCAGCATCGCCGCGAGGAGCAGAAGCGGAAGCCGGCGCATCACTTGAACCTCCGGGTCGTGCGGGACGCGCGCAGGACGGCGTTGCCGCCGAACGTCACGCGGGCGGTGAACCGCTGGGGCCGGCGCGCGGCCGTCACGGAGCGGGTGAGGGTGCAGGCGCCCCGGAGCTGCAGCTGCTCGTCGACGAGCGTCCGGCGCGCCCGGCGCACGACGAGCGTCACGTGCCCGCCCCGGCAACCCTGGCGGGCGCTGACGCCCGCCGGGCGGACGATCCGGACGCGCAGGGTGCGGCGGACGCGGCCGCCCCGCCGCGGGCGCCGGGTGACCGTCGTGCGCAGCCGCGCCGCGAAGCGCGGCACGACGACGCGCCGGTTCGCCTCGGCACTCGCCCCGTTGCGGTCGGTGACGACGACGCGCAGGACCTGGCGGCCCACGTCGTCACCTGTCGGCACCAGCCGGCAGGCGTAGGGCGCCGAGCGCACCGCGCACACCCGGCGGTCGCCGAGGAACACCACGGCGCGCGCGAAGCCCGCGGGGGTCACGGGCGCGAAGCGCACGCGAACGGGACGCGTCAGCCGCCGTGGCAACGGGCCGAGCGTCACCGACGGGGCGCCCGGCGCACCCGGCCCGCCGCCGCCGGGCGAGCCCGGGCATCTGATCGCGACCGTCACCGGGGCCGAGGCGGTCGTCTGGCCCAGCGCGTCCTCGGCCACGGCGGCGTAGGTGCGGCGGCTGCCGCAGCGCGCGCCGGCGGGCACCGCGACGCTCGCCGTGTACGGCGTCGTCGTCGCGCTCCCCACCAGGGTCGCACCCGCGTAGAAGGCGACGGACCGGACGCCGAAGTCGTCCGCCGCGGTCGCGGTCAGGACGAACGACGTGCCTCGTCGGACGGTGGCCGGCGCCGACAGCGTCACCGTGGGCGCCGCGTCGTCGACGGGTCCCGGCGCGTCGACGATCGGGACCTGGCCGGCGAACGGATCGCCCTGCTGCCCGTTGCGGAACGGCGAGACGTCGACGGCGTCCGAGGTCTGGCCGTCGCCATCGGTCACCGCCGTGCCGTTGACCGGGTTCTCCGGCACGGGTGGATTCTCCGCCGGCGAGATGGCCGGGCCGGGATTCGTCGCCCGGTAGTAGCCCAGACCCCACCAGTTGTCCTCGGCGAAGAAGACGTCGTCGGCACCGCCCGTCGTCGAGGTCGGGTCGCCCGTGCGGGTCGTCGTCCCGTCCGCGGCGAGGTTGAGCACCCCGTAGGCGTTGTCCGTGAGGTTGGACCGGGTGGCGGAGGAGTACAGGATCTGCCCGCTGGCCGGCCCCGTGTAGGTCCGCAGGGACGCGCCGAGCAGGCGGATGCCCGCGGCGAGCGGCAGGCTCGCGCGGTTGGTCGCGTTGAGCCGGTAGGCGCCGAGCGTGCGGTCCCAGGCGCTGCGCCCGGGCGCGCCGGCGCCGTTGACGAGGTTCTGGGACACGAGCGAGTCGCTGAGCGTCAGTCGAGCGCCCGTCGTGACCCGGATGCCGTCCTGGCCGAACAGCGGACCCGTGGTGAGCAGGCCGACCTGGGCGCAGTCGCCCGTGCCCTCGAAGTCCGCGCACTCCACGCGCCCGACGATCTGCGAGGTGGAGACGGCAGCCGCGTTGACGACGCCGGACGGCGTCAGCGGCGGCGCGTCGCTCGTGGCGCCGTCGACGAGGACGCCACCACGGTTGTATCGGTCGACGCGCGTGTTGCGGATGCTCAGCAGCCGCCGCCCGCCGCCCGGCGCCACGCGCGTGGCGCTCGTCTGCACGATGCCCCAGCCGGGCAGCGCGCCGCGCCAGCCCCCGGCCTGCTCGTAGGCGGTGGCGCCCTCGGAGGTCACGACGTCGGTCACCCGGCTGCGGGTGATCGAGCCTGCCGCATCGAGGTAGACGACGCCGGCGTTCGAGGCGACGGCGCGACCGCGCGCGTCCGTGCCGGCCACGGTAACGCCGGAGAGGTCCACGGTGACCGGGACCCGCGGGGTGCCCACGACGGCGACGATGTCGCCCGTGCCGCTGCGCAGGTCGGGATCCGGCTGGGCGATGCTCCCGCCCGTCGGCGTCGTCGCGCGCGGGGTGAGGCGCACGAGGTCGGCGCCCGCGCCCCTGATCGTCAGCGACTTGGTCACCGTGAGCGCGTTCGTCGACGGCGCGCCGCTGCCCTCCGCGTAGTCCCCGGGGCAGATCGCCACCGTGTCGCCCGCCTGCGCGGCCTCGACCGCGGCCTGGACGCTCGTGTAGCCCGCCGCGGGACAGTCCGCCGCGTCGTCGTCCACGGACAGGGTCGCCGCGGCGGCCGCCGGCGCCCCCCACGCGAGCGTGGCCACCGTCAGCAGGGCGATCATCCTCCGGTCTGACACGACGGGCTCCAGGGACGTGGGCTTCCTCGCGGGCGGACTTCCGCGGGAGGTGGGCGCGGGAGGCTCGCACACGCCGGAGACCGTCGCCAGCGCCCGGCGTGCGAATGGGGTCTCGACGGGATGCCCGGCGGCAGCGGCGGTCAGCCGACGCGCACCCGCGCGGCCACCTCGGCCGCCGTGGCCGCGTTGATGTCGACCGTGTCGCGCACGTCGGGCGCGTAGCCGCCGGCGAGCACGACGCAGACCGCGCCGATCTCCGCGCCGAGGCGGTCCAGGACGAGCTCGTCGCGCCGGCGCAGCCCGGGCTTGCTGAGCGCCAGGCGCCCGAGCCGGTCGCCCTCCCACGGGTCGGCGCCGGCGAGGTAGAAACCGAGGTCGTAAGGGCCGCGGGCGAGCGCCTCGTCGAGGACGGCGTCCAGCGCCCGCAGGTAGTCCGCGTCGCCCGTGCCGGTGGCCAGCTCGACGTCGCGGTCCGACGGGATCCGCGTGAACGGCCAGTTGCGCGCGCCGTGCAGCGAGAGCGTCCAGCAGTCCGGGTCCAGCCCGGCGCCGAGCAGCTGCGCGGTGCCGTCGCCCTGGTGCACGTCGCAGTCGACGACCACGGCGCGGCGGGCGGCGCCCTCGCGGCGCAGCACGCCGAGGGCGAGCGCGACGTCGTTGAACAGGCAGTAGCCGCGCGCGAAGTCGCGGCCGGCGTGGTGGGTCCCGCCCCCGAGGTTCATGGCCACGCCGACGCGCAGCGCCTCGCGGGCCGCGAGCACCGTCCCCTGGGAGGAGCGGCGGCCGCGCTCGACGAGCTCCGGTGACCAGGGGAGGCCGAGGCCGCGCTCCTCGCGCACGGTCAGGGCCCCGTCGCGGATGCGCCCGAGCAGGTCGGGGTCCTGCACCCGCGCCAGCTCGTTCCAGCCGACGGGCTCCGAGCGCAGCACCTCGTCCTCCGTGCACAGCCCGTCGGCCACGACGCGCTCGCGCAGCAGCGCGTACTTGTCCAGCGGGAACCGATGCCCGGCCGGGAGCGGGAACCGCCAGGTGTCGTGGGCCCAGACGCGCATCCTCGGATCATCCGGGAGCGCGGCCGGGCGCGGATCACTCCTCCTGGCCCGGCTCCTCGAGCTTCGCCGGACCGCTCAACGCGGCACCGACCGCGATCCCGATCCCCATCGCCCAGAACGGGTTGTCGAGGAAGTCCGAGGCGGTGAGCCAGGCGAGCAGCAGGCCGGCCACCAGGCCGACGACACCGCCCACGAGGGCGAAGCGCAGGATCCGGTTGGCCGTGCGGGACGCGTCGACGCGTCGAGGATGATCCGTCATGTCTACAGGATAACGTAATCACGTAATGCCGCAAGAAGATGACGTCACCAATCGCCTCGACGCCTTCGAGGCCCGCTTGGCGGCGCTCGAGGCGGGAGCGCAGCCCCGGGCCGCCGGCGCGGGCACGTTCTGGGCGCTGGAAGGATTGCGTGCCCACGGCGCCGGTGCCCCCGCCGTCCTCTACACCGGCCTCGTCGACCTCCCGGGCGGCGAACACGCAGAGTGGCAGATGGACCATGCGGCCGCGGATCTGCTGGCCGCGCCCTGGGAGGAGCGAGCGGCCGCACTGACGGCGCTGGCGCATCCGGCGCGGCTCGGGATCCTGCAGCGCGTCGCCCGCGGGGAGGCGCGCACCGCGGCCGAGCTGGCCGGGCGCGAGGACACCGGCACGACGGGGCAGGTCTACCACCACCTGCGCCAGCTCGTGGCCGCGGGCTGGCTGCGGCCCACCGGGCACGGACGCCACGAGGTCCCTGCGACGCGGGTGGTGGCGCTGCTCGTGATCCTCGCCGCGGCCTCGCCGGGCGGTTAGGCGGCCGCGGCGCGCGCCTGCTCGAACAGCTCGGCGGCGACCCGGTCGGCGGCGCCCGGCGTGCCCCCGAGCAGCCGCCGGGAGAGCTGGGCCTTGCGGAACCACAGCGGCGCGTCGTGCTCGTACGTCGCGCCGATGCCACCGTGCACCGAGATCAGCGTCCGCGACGCGTCCTCGAGCGCCTTGCCGGCCGTGAGCCGGAAGGCGCCGGCCGCGAGGGCGAACTCCTCCGGGGCGTCGGCGCCCGCCCAGCCCGCGTAGTACATCAGCGAGCGGGCATTGTCGGACCGGCGCAGGATCTCCACGAGCGCGTGCTTGACCGCCTGGTAGGAGCCGATCGCGCGGCCGAAGGTGAAGCGCTCCTTCGCGTAGGCGACGGCCATCTCCAGCGCCGCCTCGGTCGCGCCGAGCGACTCGGCGGCGAGCAGACACTGCTGCAGGTGCCAGGCGTCGGCGAGCACGCCCGCGCCGGCGTCCAGGACGGTGGCGGGCGCGCCCGCGAGGCGGACGTGGCCGAGCGAGCGGGTCGCGTCGTAGCGGGTGACGGCGTCGACCTCGACGCCCTCGGCCCCGGCCTCGACGACCACGGCGCGCGGGACCCCGTCCTCGACGGCGACGACGACGAGCAGGTCGGCGCCCGGGGCGTCGGGCACCCACGGGACCTCGCCGGTGAGCGTCCCGCCGGACAGGGCCGGGGGCAGGCCGCGGGTCGATCCGCGCGCGGGCTCGACGGTCCAGCGGGCGTCGACGTCCGTCGGCGGGCGGGCGGGCACGAGCGCCGCGCGGCGAGCGCCGGCGGCCAGCGCGCCGAGGACCGCCTCGGAGGCGTCCGCGGCGCGGTCGAGGACGAAGGTCGCCGGCAGGTGCCCGAGCAGCGGCACGGCGGCCAGTACGCGGCCGACCTCGGTGCAGACGAGCATCGCCTCCAGCGGGCCGAGCCCCGCGCCCTCGTGCTCCTCGGCGATCAGCAGCCCGGCCCAGCCGGCCTCGCCGGCGCTCGGCCACAGGTCGGGCAGCGGGCCGCCCTCGAGCGCGTCGCGCGCCGCCTCGACGGTGCCCACGCGGCCGAGCGTTCCGCGCGCGGCCTCCTGGAGGAACTCCTGCTCCTCGGTCAGCGCGAAGTTCATCGGGCCGCGCTCCCGACGTCGGCCGGGCGGCCGGCGCCGTTGGTCTCGGCGGCCGCTGCCCTCTCGCGCGACCGCAGCTCGTTGAAGGCGACGCCCTTGTCCAGGCGCGGCTCGGGCGGGAGCCCGAGCACGCGCTCGCCGACCATGTTGCGCAGGATCTCCTCCGTCCCGCCCGCGGACTTCAGCCCGGGCAGGTCGGCGATCAGCCGGCCCCACGACTCGCCCTCGATGGCCAGCGCGTCCGGACCCAGGGTGTCGGCGAGCAGTTCGCCCGCCTCGATCGCGGCCCGGATGGTGGTGACCTTGGCCAGCGCCCCCTCCGGGCCCGGGATACCGCCGCGCTGCACCGCCGTGAGCATCCGGTAGCCCGTGAAGCGCAGCGCGAGGAAGTCGGCCGACAGCTCGCCGTAGCGGTGGCGCACCTCCGGGTCCTCCGCCGCTCCGGGCTCGGCGAGCAGCGCCGCGCCGAAGCGGTCGGCGCGCCAGCCGAAGCCCTCGCCGCCGAGGCCGATGGTCACGCGCTCGAACATCAGCGTGGTCAACCCGACGGCCCAGCCGCCGTCTACGGGGCCGACGGTCGCGTCCTCCTCGAGCACCACGTCGTCGAGGAAGACCTCGTTGAAGTGCGCGTCGCCGGAGATCTGGCGCAGCGGCCGGACGGTCACGCCCTCCGCGTCCATCGGCACGACGAACATCGTGAGGCCCTTGTGCTTGGGCAGATCGGGGTCCGTGCGGGCGAGCAGCAGGCCGTAGGCCGCGAACTGCGCGTTGGTCGTCCACACCTTCTGGCCGCTGAGCACCCACGCCCCGTCGTCGCGGCGCCGGGCGCGCGTCTGGATCGCAGCGAGGTCCGACCCCGCGGCGGGCTCGGAGAACAGCTGGCACCAGACCTCGTCGGCGCGCAGCATGGGCAGCAGGTAGCGCTCCTTCTGCTCCTCCGTGCCGTGGGCCATGATCGTCGGCCCGAGCATGCCGACGCCGATGACGTCCAGGATGCCCGGCACGCCGGCCGCGGCGATCTCCTGGTTGACGACGACCTGGTCGAGCGGCGTGAGGCCCTGGCCCCCGTAGGCCGCCGGCCAGGTGACCCCGTTGAGGCCGCCCTCGGTGAGGCGGGCCTGCCACGCGCGGCGCGCGGCGATGACCGCGTCGTCCTCGACCTGACCGCCGCCCGGGTTCACGGGCGCCTCGGCGGCGTGGTCGGCGAGCCAGCCCCGGACCCGGGCGCGGGTCTGCGCCAGCTCCGGGGTGTCGTTGAGGTCCATCCGGCAGTCGCTCCTACGAAGGTGACGGGAACGTCACCGTACCGCAAGCAAGAGGCCGTCGAGCCGCGCCCAGAACGCCCGGCGCGACGGCGCTCCGGCGCGCTGGGGACCCAGGTGGTCGTCCACGCGCGGGTCGCGCACGAGCACGTAGCGCCGTCGCGCGCGCGGGACCCGGCGGGCGCCCGCGACGATGGCGCGGGCCGTCGTCGTGCCCACCGTGCGGTCGTCCGCGCCGGCCAGGGCGACGATGCGCGTGCCGGCCGGGATGCTCCCGGCGCCGGGATCGGGCAGCCGCCCGGGCAGGCCGCGGGCGGCCCGGCCCGGGTAGGCGGCGAGTACGGCCCGCGGGCGCGCGAGCCCGGCCTCCGGGGCGAGCGCCGCGTAGTCGGCGGCGAGCGCGCCGCCCGCCGAGTGCCCAGCCACGACCAGGTGCCGCGGGTCGATGCGGACGTGCCTGGACGCGGTGCGGACCGCGGCGAGGACGTTGGGCAGCACCTCCGTCGGCGGGGTCGCGAACGACGTCTGGTAGCGCGGGTAGACGACGACGCTGCCGCCGCGGACCAGGTGGCGCAGCCACGGCCCGTAGACGCGCGTCGGGATGCCGCCCCAGCCGTGCAGGAAGATGACGGTCGTCCGGGGGAGCCCCGACGGGCGCAGGATCGTCACCGCGCGCGCGCCGGTCCCGTAGGTGGCCACGGGCGGCGGCTCGGTCCGCCGGCGCTCGCCGCAGCCCGCGGCCGCGAGCGCCGCGAGCAGCGCCGCGGCGAGCGGCCTCACTCGTACACGATGACGTCCGGCTTGGGCCGGAGCTTGAGCGTCTGGCGCGGCGACATGAGCCCCGTGTCCTCCTTGTAGAAGAGCTTGAACCCGTCGTAGGTCCACGGCAGGTCCTTCGCGAAGGCCTTGTACTTCTCCGTCTTGAGCACCGCCGTGCCGAAGCCGTCGACGTTGAGCGTCATGGCCAGGTGCTTGCGCGGCTTCAACCGGGGCAGGCCCTGGATCATGTCGTCGGTGAAGCGGTGGATCAGCAGCAGCTTCTGCGGAAGGTCGCCGTCCTCGGCGATGCCGTCGAGGTAGGCCGAGACCGCGTTGACGTCGGAGACGTCGACGGAGCCGATGACCTGGCCGGGCAGCTCGCCCGGGCCGATGTGCCACTCCGGGTCGAGCGCCAGGGAGACGTCGGGCTCCTTGAGCCAGCGCCGGAGGCGCTTGACCTCGGGCATGAAGTCGGCGCGGCCCGGCTGGATGTCGAGGATGAGGATCGCGTCGATCTTGCGCGCCGCCCGCAGGTAGCGGCGGATCACGGCGGCGTCGGTGCGGCTGGAGTAGTCGCCCCTGTCGCCCGGCGCGGCGGTGGCCACGGAGGCGAGGAGCTCCATGGCCGGCAGCACGGGCCGCGCCTTGCGCTCGTAGGGCTTGATTGCCTTGAGCAGGCGACGTCCGGCGGAGGCGGGCGAGCCGATGCCGAGCTCCCCGAGCTCGTCGGAGGAGGGATGCCCGTAGAAGCCGACGACCCGGTGGCCGGGGAAGATCGTGCGCCCGCCGCCGGGCAGTTCGGGTGGCTTCGGCGCCGCGGTGCGCTTGGCCTTGGCGTCGTCGGCCTTGGAGGTGCCGCTCCCGCCCCCGCCGCACCCGGCCGCGACCCCGAGCAGGAGCGTGGCGGCGAGGAGGGCGCCGGCGGTGCGCCGGCGCTGGGCTACGGGGGACATGTGGCTGGAAGTACCCGCTCAGCGGGCAAGAGCGACGTGACGGGCCGCAACCGCAAGCTTCCGCGAGGGTCGCACGACCGCCCGCCCGGGACGCTCACCGTAGCCGTCGCGCTCGATCTGACGCAGGATCTCGCGGTACATGGAGGCGGCCGCCGCGATCGCCGTACGACCGCGCGGCAGCAGCCGCAGACCCTGCAAGCCCTCGTCGTAGAGCGCGTCGGCCCGGGCGATCTGATCGCGCAGGAGCGCCCGCCGCCGGCCGGGCGCGATCGACCCGCCGTGGCGCTCGACGCTCTCGCTGGCGAGGTAGATCCGGCCCGCCGCGCGGTCCTCGTCGAGGTCGCGCAGCACGTTCGTGCGCTGCATGGCCATGCCGAGGGCGCCGGCCGTGCGCTCGGCCTCGGGGCCGCGGGCGCCGAGCAGGGCGGCCATGGTCAGCCCGACCGTCCCGGCGACCTGGAAGCAGTAGCGGTCGAGGTCGGCCTCCGTCCGGTGCGACGGCCCCGTGAGGTCCGCGCGCATGCCGGCGCAGAAGTCGCACAGTGCCCGGCGCGGGAGGTCGTGGCGGCGGGCGACGTCGGCGAACAGGCGCGCCTCGCGGGTCGTGGCCGGCCCGCCGTCGCACCAGGCCTCGACGGCCGCGATGCGCTCCGCGGCGTCCGGCTCGCCGTCGTCGACGGCGTCGTCGAGGCAGCGGAAGGCGAGGTAGAGGCGGTAGACGTCGTCGCGCACGTCGCCCGGCAGCAGGCGGCTGGCGAGGCCGAACGTCCGCGCGACCCGGTGGGTGGTGGTGCGAGCCTCGACGAGGACCGCGTCACCGCGGCGAGTCACCGGGCGACCGCCAGTCGCCGGCGCTTGACCGTGGCCGTGGCGTCGGCGCCCACGAGCCCGGCGGTGACCTCCGCGCCGAGCAGCACACCCGGGATGCCGGCGCCCGGATGCGTCCCGCCGCCGACGCGGTACAGCCCGCGGACGCGCCCGTCGCGATTGGGCGCGCGGAAGTACGCGCTCTGGTGCAGCGTCGGCTCGATCGCGAAGGCGTTGCCCCACGCGGCCCCGAGGTCGCGCTCGAAGTCGACGGGGTCCATCCGGTGCTCCACGCGGACCGACGCCCCGAGCCCATCGAGCCCGAACGTCGTCTCGAGGTCGTGCACCAGCGCGTCGCGCAGCGCGTCGCCCTCGCGCGCCCAGTCCACCGGGGCGTCGCGCCGGTTGGGCACCGGCAGCAGGACGCAGAGCGAGTCGCCGCCGGCCTGGGCCATGCCGGGCTCGGTCCGGGCCGGGGCGTGCAAGTAGGTCGAGAACGTCTTCGGGAGGGCCGGCCCGCGCGTCACCGTGCGGATGAAGTCGCGGTAGCCGTCGCCGACGAGCAGCGTGTGGTGGTCGAGGCGCTCGGTGAACGCCGCGTCCGTGCCGAGGTAGAGCAGGAAGCAGCTCATGGTCGGCCGCAGCCGGCGCCGGGGCGGGCGGTGGCCGAGCAGCTCGTGGGTGCGCAGGACGTCGGCGTTGGAGACGACGGCGTCGGCGGGGATGCGCTCGCCGCCCTGCAGCCGCACGCCGGTCACCCGGCCGTGGGCCGTCTCGATCGCCTCCACGCCGTCGCCGCAGCGGACGTCGAGCGTCCGCGCGAGCGCCTCCACCAGGGCGTAGACGCCGCCCTCGGCGTACCAGCCGCCGTCGATGAGCTGGAGGTAGACCAGGGCGCCGTAGACCGCGGGCACCCGGAACGGGTCGCCCCCGATGAACAGGGAGTGGAAGGAGAACGCCTCGCGCACCCGGGGGTGCTCGAAGTAGCGCGAGACGAAGTGGTGCAGCGGCTCCGCCGCGCGCAGCCGCAGCATCATCGGCAGCAGCGAGGCGAACTCGCGCGCGGAGCCGAAGGCCCGGCGCCCGGCCCCGACGATCGCCTCCTCGTAGATCGGCTTGAGCGCCGCCAGGAAGGCGTCGAGGCGCCCGGCGTCGCGCTCGGAGAAGCGGGCGATCTCCCCGCGCAGGCGGTCGAGGTCCTCCGTGAAGCGGAAGGCCCGCTCCTCGCCGGCCCAGCGGATCGTGTAGAGCGGGTCGAGGCGGTGGAGGTCCAGCTCGGACCAGAGGTCGAGGCCGGCGGACGCGAAGGTGTCCTCGAGCACCCAGGGCATGGTGATCAGCGACGGGCCCTTGTCCCAGGTGTAGCCGCCGTCCCGTATCCGAGACGCGCGTCCCCCGGGGGCCGCGCCCTGCTCGACGACGACGACCTCGTGGCCCGCGCCCTGCAGCCGCAGCGCGCAGCCCAGGCCGCCGAGGCCCGCCCCGACGACGACGACCTTCATCGCAGGTGCTCCGGGCCGAGCTCGGCGACGGAGGCGGCGCCCGCGAGCCACGTGGCGATGCGCAGCTGGCCGGCGACGGTGCGGACAGCCTCCGTGGCGCGGTCCTCGCGCGCGGCGCGCAGCAGCGGGGCGGCGAGACCGGCGGCGACCGCGCCCAGGGCCAGGCACTTCGCGGCCTCCACGCCGTCGCGGATGCCGCCCGAGGCGAGCACGGGCAGCCCGGGCGCCGCGGCCCGCGCCTCGGCGACGGCCGTGGCCGTCGGGATGCCCCAGCCGGCGAAGGCGGCGGCGAGGTCGCCGGCGCGCGGGTCGCGCCGGCCCTCGATCAGCGCCCAGTTCGTGCCGCCCGCGCCGGCGACGTCGACGGCCGCGACGCCGGCCTGGGCGAGCAGCGCGACGTCGGCGCCGGCGAGGCCGAAGCCGACCTCCTTGACCACCACGGCGCGGTCGCTGAGGCGTGCCGCCGCGGCGGCGATGCCCTCCAGCACACCCTCGAAGTGCGGTTCGCCCTCCGGCTGGACCGCCTCCTGCAGCGGGTTGAGGTGCACGGACAGCCCGTCGGCGTCGAGCAGCTCGACGAGCGCCTCGGCCCGCTCGGGCCCGCTCGGGCCGGTGATCTGCGCCGCCCCGAGGTTGGCCAGCAGCAGCGGCGGGCGCTCCTCGCCCGCGGGGCGGTAGGTGCGCAGCAGGTCGGCGTCCTCGAGCAGCCGCCGGCCCGAGCCGAGGACGAGGCCGATGCCGGCGGCCGCGGCGGCGCGCAGCAGGCGGCGGTTGACCTCCTCGGCCTCGGCCGTTCCCCCGGTCATGGCGGAGACGACGAGCGGCGCCTCGAGCTCGCGGCCCAGCAGCGTCGTGGCCAGGGTCACGCCGGCGAGGTCGCGCCCCGGCAGCGCGCGGTGGCGCAGGTGGACCGCCTCGAGCCCGCTCGTGACCGTGTGGCGCACGTCGGGCTCCGTGGCGAGCCGGAGATGGTCGGCCTTGCGGTGGGCGTCGGAGGACATCTTGCAGGGGTACGGACCCCGAGCGGCCTGGTGTCACACCTGCTGCGACTGGGTTCTGGCCCCCATCTGCTCGGGCCGGGCCCGCCTCAGCGGCGTGCGGCGGCGCGGAACCCGAGCCGCAGCAGGGTCCGGGCCTGGCGGTCGATGTCGGGCGAGTCGAGCAGCACGACGCCGAGGTGCACGCCGCCGCGGCGGGCGGTGACGACGAAGCACGCGCCGGCGGCGTTCGTGTAGCCCGTCTTGACGCCGGTGACGCCCGGATAGCGCCGGCGCAGCAGCGGGTTGTGGTTCGTGAGGAACAACTTGCGCCGCTTGCCCCGCTTGACCGGCCACGGGAGCACGACGCCGGCTCGCCGTACGATGCGGGCGAGTCGCGGGGTGCGCAGGACGGCGCGCGCCTCCGCGGCGAGGTCGGCGGCGCACGAGTGGTTGCCGCGATTCATGTAGCCGTCGGGGGTCGCGTAGCGCGTACAGCCGAGGTGCATGAGCCGCGCGCGCTGGTTCATGAGCCGGACGAACCCGCGCTGGCTGCCGCCGGTGCCGTGGGCGAGAGCCCGCGCCGCGTCGTTGCCCGAGGGCAGCATGAGCCCGTAGAGCAGCGTCTCCACCCCGATCCGCCGGCCCACGGGCAGCGCGCCGACGGCCGACCCGGGGGCCTTGGCGTCGAAGCTCGAGATGCGCACGCTGCTGCCGGTCCGCAGCCGGTCGGCGACCACGAGCCCGGTCATCATCTTCGTCAGCGAGGCGATCGGCCGCCTGGCCGTCGGATGACGGCGCCACAGCACGTCACCGGTGTCGACGTCGAACACGAGCCCGGCGGCCGGCAGCGTCCGGCGCTTGAACGGCGTCGGGAAGGCGTCCACCGGGTCGTCGAGGCGGACCGCGAGGGGGGAGGGTGCCGTGCCGAGGTCGAGCGTGCCCGCCGGCTTCAGCGTCCCGGCGGCCGCCTCGGCGCGTGGCGCCCGCGCGCCCGGCCCGCCGAGCGAGAGGGCGAGCACGGCCAGCGCTCCGAGCCCCGTGGCGAGCACGAGCAGCGCCGCGAGCCACGCCCTCATCCGCGCGCTCCGCCGATCGCGCCCGCCACCGCGGCCCCGAGCAGGACGCAGACCAGCACGGAGAGCAGCACGAGGGGGTCCGGGCCGCTCGCCACGAGCACGTAGACCGTCAGGCAGGACAGGATCGCCCACAGCAGGCACGCGAGGACCATGATCGCCCGCCGGACCGTCATCGCGCCCTAGTAAAGCGAGGGCTGCGGCCGGACCGCCGGCTTGCGGCGGTTGGCGAAGGCCCGGACGAGCACCAGCCCGAAGACGAAGCCGCCGACGTGCGCGGCGTAGGCGACCCCACCGGTGCTTGCGCTCGTGGGCTGCGCGAGGTCGAAGTACGCGCTGACCGCCTGCAGGACGAACCACAGCCCGAGGACGACCACCGCGCGCAGCTGGAGGAAGAGGAAGAAGAAGACGATGAACACGAAGGTGAGCACCCGCGCGCGCGGGAAGAGCACGATGTAGCCGCCGAGGACCCCGGCCACCGCGCCCGAGGCCCCGAGCGTCGGGACGGTGGAGCTCGGGT
Organism: Solirubrobacterales bacterium; assembly: GCA_038258425.1. Classification (GTDB taxonomy): domain Bacteria; phylum Actinomycetota; class Thermoleophilia; order Solirubrobacterales; family Solirubrobacteraceae; genus DATLGB01. The sequence continues at coordinate 81,747 of JBBSPV010000005.1, forward strand.
CCAGCGCGACCTGCAGCGCCAGCGCCACGACCCCGGCCAGCAGGTAGAAGACGAGGTAGCGCCCGCGGCCCATGGAGTCCTCGACGTTGCTGCCGAAGATCCACAGGAAGAGCATGTTGCCGCCGAGGTGCAGCAGTCCGCCGTGCATGAACATCGCGGTGAACGGCGTGAGCCACGTCGGGGCGAGCCCGCCGCTCCCGCACCCCTCGCCGACGATCTCGAAGCCCGGGTCGGTGAGCTCCCTGGGGACGGCCGCGTTGCCGACGAGCTGGCAGATGTAGTGCTGGGAGCTCGGGTCGCCGAGCGTGAGGCCGCCCCGTTGCCAGAAGACGTACACGACCACGTTGACGGCGATCAGCGCGATCGTGACCACGGGCAGGCGGTCCGTCGGGACGTCGTCCTTGAGCGGGAACATCGGCGCGGCCGCCCGCTCAGGCGGTCGCGGCCACCGGCCCGACGCCGGGGCGCTGCTGCTCGACGTGCTCGTCGGCGTGGTAGCTCGAGCGCACGAGCGGCCCGGCCGCGACGTGGTCGAAGCCCATGGCCATGCCGGCGGCCTGCACGGCGTCGAACTCCTCCGGCTCCCAGTAGCGCACGACCGGCAGGTGGCGCTCGGTCGGGCGCAGGTACTGGCCGACGGTGATGATCTGGACGCCCTGCTCGCGCAGCCGGCCGAGCGCGTCGACGAGCTCGTCGAGGGTCTCCCCGAGGCCGACCATGAAGCCGGACTTCGTCGCGACCTCGTCGCCCGCGAGCGCCTTGGCGTTGCGCAGCACGCGCAGCGAGCGTGGCCAGGTCGACCCGCGGCGGGCGATCGGGTACAGCCGGGGCACGACCTCGACGTTGTGGTTGAAGACGTCGGGGCGCTCGGCGAGCACCCGCGCCAGCGGCATCTCCTCGCCGCGGAAGTCGGGGGTGAGGACCTCGATCTTCGTGTCCGGCGACTGGCGGCGGATCTGGCGGATGGTGCCGCACCAGATCCCGGCGCCGAGGTCGGGCAGGTCGTCGCGGTCGACGCTGGTCACCACGGCGTGGCGAAGGCCCATGCGGGCCACGGAGCGGGCCACGCGCGCCGGCTCGAGCGGGTCGTTCCACGTCGGCTTGCCCGTCTTGACGTTGCAGAAGCCGCAGCGGCGCGTGCACGTGTCGCCGAGGATCATGAACGTCGCCGTGCCGCGCTCCCAGCAGTCGCCGATGTTCGGGCAGGCGGCCTCCTGGCAGACCGTGTGGAGGTCGTCGGCCTCGATGTCGGCGCGCAGCCGGCGGTAGTTGTCGCCGCCCGGCGCGGGAACCTTGAACCAGGCCGGCTTGCGCGAGCGGTAGGGGAGGACCTCCGTGCCGAGCACGGAGGTGACGTCCATGCCGCCCGGGTTCGAGCGGCTGCGGGTGACGTGAAGGCGGCTGTCGCTCACGGCAGGGAGGCTACGGGGGCGGGCAGGCCGAGCCGCGCCGGGCTGACCAGCCGCTGGCGGCGCCCGAGCGCCCGGCAGAGCGCGTAGGCGACGCGGCGGCGCACGCAGGGCAGGTGGCCGCCCGTGCCGAGCTCGCGGGTCACGGAGGTCATGCGCGTCGTGGGCAGGCCGCAGGCCACGACCCACTCGAACGGCTGCAGGTCGTTGTCGACGTTGAGGGCGAAGCCGTGCATGGCCACGCCGCGGGAGACGTGGACGCCGATGGACGCGAGCTTGCGCTCGCCCGTCCACACGCCGGTCCACTCCGTGCCCTCGTGGTCGCGCCCCCGCGCCACGATGCCCTCCTGGCCGACGGCGTCCACGAGCGCCGCCTCGAGGGCCCGCACGTGGTCGGGGATTCTTTCGACGCGGACGATGGGATAGCCGACGAGCTGGCCCGGCCCGTGGTAGGTGAGCCTGCCGCCCCGGTCCGTGCGCACGACGTCGATGCCCTGGGCGCGGTACCAGTCCTCGCCCATCGGCAGGTCGCCGGGCTCGGAGCGGCGGCCGAGGGTGTAGACGGGGTCGTGCTCGAGCAGCAGCAGCGCCTCGGGCGATTCCCCGGCGATCACCCGCGCCCGCAGGTCCTCCTGCCAGGAGAGCGCCTCGCGGTAGGGCACGCGGCCGAGGTGGCAGACGAGCAGGTCGCCGGGCACGTGGACCATGGTACGTCGACGTAGGCTGGCTGCGATGCGTCGCGTGGACTGGACCCGGCTCCGCTGGCGCCTGAGCGGCGCGTGGCAGTGGCCGGTGTTCGTCGTGCTGACCGTCGCCGAGGGGATCCTCCTCACGCGGCTGCCGGTCTGGGGCGACGGCCCGGAGGGCGGCTTCGTGGCCGCGCTGCTGCTGGCGGCGTGCCTGAACCTCCTCGTCGTCGCGCTGCTCGCGCCGCTGCTCGGGTTCGTGCTGCGGCGGCGGCGCTCCGACCTGCCCCGCTCGATCGCCGCCGACTACGCCGGCAGCGTCCTGCTCGTCGTCCTCTTCCTCGGCCTCGTGGTCGGCGGGATCGCCCACCGGGGCGCGCGCCAGGCCGACGCGCGCGCGCGGGCCCGGCTCGTCCTCGCCGTCGACCGCTTCGTCCACCACCGCCACCCGGCCTACGCGGGCGGGCTCGCCCAGATCGACGCGCTGCGGGTGGAGACCGGCCTCTACCGCTCCTGTGTGCCCGGCCCGGACCCGCAGCGGGCGCTGTGCCTGTTCGTGCGGACGAACCGCTCGCCGCCGGCGGTCACGCGCGATTCCGACTCGGCGCCCAACGCCGTCTACCGGTCCCGCGGCGGCTTCCGGTAGGGCCCCGCGGGACGAGCCCGCGGGACGAGCCCGCGGGACGAGGCCGCGGGATGAGGGCGCCGGATGAGGCCGCGGGATGAGGGCGCGGGACGAGGGCGCGGACGAGGGCGCCGGACGAGGTCGCGGGATGAGGGCGCCGGACGAGGCCGCGGGATGAGGCAAGAGGCGGCTTCGTGTCGCCACAACGACGCTCAGCCGCCTGCCGCCCCGGTCGACCGGGCTTCAGTCGCCGTGGGGTCGTCCGGGCGACCAGGGCGCGACTGACGTCCCGCCGATCGCCCGCCGGCCCTCGGCCCGCGCCCGATCGCCCGCCGGCCCTCGGCCCGCCCCGCCGATCGCCGCCGGGCCGTCCCGCCGATCGCCGCCGGCCCTCCGCCCGGCCCCCCTCAGGCGAGCAGCTCGACGACGCGTGCGAGGAAGCGGGCGGGTTCGGCGCCCTGCAGGACGCGGCCGTCGCAGGCGAGGACGAGGTCCAGCCGGCGCGCGACCTCGACGCCGTCGGGGCCGGCGACCGCGCGGGTCTCGGCAGCGCCGACGCCGAGCCCGGCGGCCTGGCCGGGCACCACGAGCGGCTCGACCCGGCGCACCGGCGGGAGGCCGAGGCCAGTGACGGTGAAGGTCGCGCCGGCCAGCTCGGGCGCGGTGAGCGCGCCGTCGGCGGCGCGCGCGCGGACCGCGTCGAGCGCCTCGCCGAGCGCTTCGGGCGACTGGCGGTCCGCGTCGAGGAGCGTGGGCACGAGCACCCAGTCCGCCCCGGCCACCGCGACGCCGAGATTGACCCGGTCATAGCTCTCGGCCTGGCCGTCGCGGTAGGCGCCGTTGACTCGCGGGTGCTCGCGCAGGGCGGTCGCGACCGCCGCGAGCAGGGCTCCGTCCCCGCCGGCGGGGACGGGGGCCTCGGCGGCGTAGGTCACGTCGGGCACGGTGGCGCGGGCCTCCGCCGCGCGCCGGCCGGCGCCGAGCTGCGCCCGGGTGAGCTCGGCCGCCGTGGCGGTGCCCTTGGCGGTGCCGTCCGTCATGGCCGCAGCCTACGCTGGCTCCGTGCCCGCCTGGCCCCTCGCGCTCGCCTGTCTGCCGGCCGGCTTCGCCGTGGCCGACGCGACCGGCGCGCGCGCACTCGGCGGCGTCGTCCTTGTGGCCGTCGGGGCGGCGACCGTCCTCGCCTCGCCCGCTCCGCTGGGCCGGCGGGTGGCCTGGGGCGCCGTGGCCCTCGGCGCCTTCGTCGCCTCCCACCTGCTCGCGCACCCGCTCGGCGCCTGGCCGGCGGTCGCCGTCACGGCCGGGATCGCGGGCGCGGCCGGCTGGCTGCTGCTGGATGGCGGCGCGCCGGTCCTGCGCCGCCCAGCGACGACCTAGACCGCGTCCGGCTCGCCCGCGAGCGCGGTCGCGGCGCGCTCGAGCTCGGCGTCGCCGTGAAAGACCTGGCCGCCGGCGAGCACGGCCGGGACGTCGAGCACGCCGGCCTCGGCGGCGGCGGCCGTCGCGTCGCGCAGCCGCCCTGCCGTGCCCCGCAGCTCGGCGCCCTTGACGAGCGCGGCCGGATGGATCTCGGCGGCGGCGCCGGCGAGGAACACCGTGTCGCGGTCGGCGAGGTCGCGGCCGGCGGCGTAGCACTGGCGGAAGAGCGCGTGGCTGAAGGCGACGACCTTGCCGATCTGCTTGGCGTACGTCGCGGCGAGCAGGGCGAACGCCCCGTCGACGGGCGGGAAGGGGTCGGGCAGCCGAGGAGTCAGGACTCCGAGGACGGCGGCCCGCTCGGCGAGCGCGGCGGGGTCGGCGGTGCGCCCCACGCCGCCCGCCGCGAGCCTGTCGAGGTCCACGGGCACGAACTCGGGCACCGTGCCCAGCGCCCTCACCACGCGCTCGGCGGCGAGCCACGCGTCGGGAGAGCGGAAGTCGTAGAGGAACCGCGGCGGCGTCACGCGCTCAGCATCGCAGGCGCTCAGCGCGCGGCGAGCCGCGCGACGACCGCCTTCGGCGCCACGAGGCAGTAGCCCTCCTCGATCGCCCCGGCGACGGCGTCCCACTCGAGTCCGGCGTCCAGGCGCACGCCGACCCAGCCGCGGTGGCCGACGTAGGGCGGGACGAAGTACGCCGCGGGCGCGGCCGCCACGAGCCCCGCCTGCTGGCCAGGTGGCGTCGGCACCCACACCGCGAGGCGCCCGTCGCCGTGGTGGTCGTCGTGGAACATCACGAAGACCCGCTTGCGCACGAAGAACGTCGGCGCGCCGTGGCTGGGACGCTCCGACGTCTCGGGCAGCTCGAGGCAGTGGCGGCGGACCCGCTCGAGCGCCGCGGGGTCGCTCACCCGTGGATGAGCCACCCGTCCGCCGCCCGGGCGGCCTCCATGACGCCCTCGGAGAGGGTCGGGTGGCCGTGGACGATGCGGGCGACCTCCTGATAGCCGCCCTCGAGCGCCCGGACGTTGACGAGCTCCTGGATGAGATCGGTGGCCTTGGCGCCGACGATGTGGCCGCCGAGCAGCTCGCCGTAGCGCGTCTCGCCGACGACCTTGATGAGCCCCTGGCGGTCGCCGTAGACCGTGCCCGCCCCGACCGCGCCGTAGGGAACCTTGCCGACCACCACGTCGTGGCCGGCGTCGCGGGCCTCGGCCTCCGTGAGCCCGAAGGACGCGACGTTGGGCGTGCAGAACGTCGCCCGCGGGATGTCGGCGTGCACGAGCGGGTGCGTCTGGTGGCCCGCGGCGTCCTCGACGGCGATGATGCCCTCGTCGGAGGCCTTGTGGGCGAGGGCGGGGCCGGGGACGAGGTCGCCGATCGCGTAGATCCCGGCGGCCGCGGTGCGCAGCGCGCCGTCGACCTCGATCAGCCCCGTGTCGGCCACCGTGACCCCGGCGGCTTCGAGCCCGAGCGCCGCGACGTCGGCCGCACGACCCGCGGCGATCACGAGCCAGTCGGCCGTGCCGCGCTCGTCGCCGTAGGCGAAGCCCACGCCGTCGTCCCCCGGCTGCACGTCGGTCACGAAGGTCTCCGTGTGCACCTCGATGCCCTGCTTGGCGAAGGCGCGGCCGGCGGCCTTGGAGACGTCGGCGTCCTCCGTCGGCAGCACGCGGCCGAGGGCCTCGAAGAGCTGGACCTCCGAGCCGAGCCGCGCGTAGGCCGAGGCGATCTCGGCGCCCGATGCGCCCGCGCCGATGATCGCGAGGCGGCCCGGCAGGTCCGGCAGCGCCCACGCCTCCTCCGTCCCGATCACGCGACCGCCGAAGGACGTGCCGGGCACCGGCTTGGGCGTCGAGCCCGTCGCCAGCAGCACGCACTTCGAGGCGCTCAGCGCGCGCTCGCCGACCGCCACCCCCAGCCCGCCCGTCAGCGTCCCGGTGCCCTCGACGACCTCGATGCCGTGCTTGTTGAACAGCCCGGCCACCCCGCCCGTGAGCGTCCTGATGACCTTCGCGCGCCGGTCGGAGACCTTCGCGAAGTCGACCGTCCGGCTCGGTACCTCGATGCCGAACTCGCCCGCCTCGTCGACCTCGGAGAGGATGTCGGCCACACGCAGCACCGCCTTGGCCGGGATGCACGCGTAGTTCAGGCAGCGCCCGCCGACGGCGTCGGCCTCCACCACCGCCGTGCGCATGCCCAGCTGCGCCGCGCGGATCGCCGCCACGTACCCGCCCGGGCCGGACCCGATCACGATGCAGTCGAACTCGTCAGCCATGGTCCGACGGACCCTACGGGGTCAGTGCGCGCCGGGACGCCGGGGCACCTGCATGCGTGCCAGCACCCGGATGAGCTTGTAGAACAGCGTGCCGGCGAGCCCGACGGTGACGATGCACAGCAGCGCGGCGAGCACGTTGGAGGCGATCAGCAGCAGGATCCCGAAGGCGATGGCGATGATGGCCAGCAGGATCTGGAAGCCGAGCACGGCCCAGTAGCGGCCGGCCCACATCCCGGCGGCCGCGACGACCATGACGGCGGCGAAGATCACGGCCCCCAGCGGATTCGGGTCCGAGCCGCCCGAGTAGTCGTAGCCGGCGACGAGCAGGACGAGGTTGATCAGCGCGAGGGCCAGCGCGAGCCCGACCGCGACGCGCAGCGGCCACGGTCGCTCGCCGGGCGCGAGCGGCCGGATGCCCACGCGGATCTGGGCGTCGCGCGCCTCGCCGCGGACGCGCGGCTCGCGCCGGCGCACGGTGGCCGGCGCGCCGTCGGCGCCGGCCGCGCGCCGGCGCTTGCGGCTACGCGCGCCCACCGGTCACCACGTCGAGGCTCGCCCGCAGCTCGGCCGCCGCCGCCGTCGGGTCCTCGGCCTCGGTGATCGCCCGCACCACGACGATGCGCCCGGCCCCGGCCCCGACGACGTCGAGGACGGTCACCGCGTCGATGCCGCCGATCGCGAACCACGGCTTGCGCACCTCGGCGGCCGCCCAGCGGACGTAGTCGAGCCCGGTGGCGGGGCGCCCGGGCTTCGTCGGGGTCGCGTGCACGGGGCCGATGGAGAGGTAGTCGACGTCAGGGTCGGCGGCCGCGACCGCCCCCTCGTCGGGTCCGTGCGTGCTGCGCCCGACGATCGCGTCCGGGCCGACGACCGCGCGGGCGTCGGCCGGCCGGGCGTCCCCCTGGCCGACGTGGACGCCGTCGGCCCCGCAGGCGACGGCGAGGTCCGGGCGGTCGTTGAGGACGAAGAGCGCCTCGGCCTCGTCGGCGGCGCGGCGGAACGGCTCGGCCGCGCGCAGGAGCCCGTCGTCGTCGAGGCCGGGGTCGCGCAGCTGGACGACGTCGACGCCGCCGTCGAGGGCCGCCCGCAAGGGCTCCGGCCCGCACGCCGGCGCGCAGAGGTAGAGCTTCGCCGCCTGCAGGCGTCGCCGGGGGGTCACGGCCGCAGTGTCGCAGGCCGCCTCATCTGTCGATGACCGCCCCCGTGACCACGGTTCTCGCGCCATCACTCATCTACCCTGCGGGACGTGGCGCGGCCTGCGGCTCCACCCGACGTCCTCGTCGCCGGCGGCGGCGTCATCGGCCTCGCCGTCGCGCTCCGGGCCCGCGCGCGCGGGCTGACCGTCGAGGTCGTCGACGCGGGCGAGCCCGGGGCCTGGAGCGTGGCGGCCGGGATGCTCGCGCCGGCCAGCGAGGCCGAGCACGGCGACGAGCCGCACCTCGCTCTCGGTCTGGAGAGCGCCGCCCGCTGGCCCGCCTTCGCGGACGAACTCGGCGTGCCGCTGCGCACGGCGGGCACGCTCGTGGTCGCGCGCGATCGCGACGCGGCCGAGTCGCTCGACCGCCTGCACCGCTTCCGCACGAGCCTCGGGGTCGAGGCCGAGCGCCTGCGCCCGACCGCGGCGCGCCGGCTCGAGCCGGCGCTCGCGCCGACGGTCCGCCTCGCCCTCGACGTCCCGGGTGATCGCGCGGTGGATCCGCGGGAGGTCGTCCGCGCGCTGCGCGAGCGCGTTCCCGTGCGGGCCGGGCGGGTGACCGAGCTGGTCGTCCGGGACGGGCGCGCCGCCGGCGTGCGACTGCGCGACGGCGAGGTGCTGGCCGCGGGGCAGGTCGTCCTCGCCGCGGGCGCGTGGACCGGTGAGCTGGCCGGCCTGCCGGAGGCCGCGCGCGTGCCCGTGCGCCCGGTCAAGGGGCAGGTGCTGCGCCTGCGCGACCCGCGCGGGCCGGGCCTCGTGGAGCGGTGCATCCGGACGCTGACCGCCTACGTCGTCCCACGCGACGACGGGCGCTACGTGCTCGGCGCGACGATGGAGGAGCGCGGGTGGGACGCGGCGGCGACCGCGGGCGGCGTCTTCGAGCTGCTGCGCGACCTCTCCGAGGTCGTGCCCGGGCTCCTCGAGCTCGAGCTCGAGGAGGTCGGGGTCGGCTTCCGCCCCGGGACGCCGGACAACGCGTGCGCGCTGGGTGCCGGCGGGCTCGAGGGTCTCGTGTGGGCCACGGGCCACTGGCGCAACGGCGTCCTGCTCGCCCCGGCCACCGCCGACGCGGTCGCCGGCGTCCTGGCGGGCGAGGCGCTCCCGGGGTGGGCGGCCGGTTGCGAGGCGGCGCGCTTCGCCCCGGTGGGAGCCGCGTGATGGAGGTCCGGGTCAACGGCGAGGCCCACGCCCTGCCGGACGGCGCCACCGTGACGACGCTCGTCGAGGCGCTCGAGGTCCCGGCGTCCGGCCGCGGGGTCGCGGTGGCGGTGGACCGCGAGGTCGTGCCGCGCGGCGCCTGGGCGACGACGGCGCTTGCGGACGGCGCAGTCGTCGAGGTCGTGCGCGCCGTCCAGGGCGGGTGACCGCACTTCCGGCCGCTCAGCGTCCGCAATCGCGGTCACCGTCCGTCTACCGTTGGAGCCGTGAGCGACGACCTCCTCACCATCGCCGGCCGGGCCTTCGCCTCGCGCCTCGTCCTCGGCACGGGCGGCTTCCGCTCCATGGACACCATGGCCGCCGCCATCGAGGCGAGCGGCACGGAGATGGTCACCGTCGCCCTGCGGCGCGTCGACCCGGACGCCCAGGGCTCGATCGTCGAGCTGCTCGACCGCGCCGGCGTTCTGCTGCTGCCGAACACCGCCGGCTGCTACACGGCCCGCGACGCGGTCCTCACCGGCAAGCTCGCCCGCGAGGCGTTCGGCACCCACTGGGTCAAACTCGAGGTCATCGCCGACGACCGCACGTTGCTGCCCGATGCCCCTGCACTGCTCGAGGCCGCGGAGGAGCTCGTCGACGAGGGTTTCACGGTCCTGCCCTACACGAACGACGACCCGGCGCTCGCCCGCCGGCTCGAGGACGTCGGCTGCGCGGCGGTCATGCCGCTCGGCTCGCCGATCGGCTCCGGCATGGGCCTGCTGAACCCGTACAACCTGCGCCTGATCGTCGAGCACGCCGGCGTCCCCGTCGTCCTCGACGCCGGGGTCGGGACGGCCTCGGACGCCGCCCTCGCGCTCGAGCTCGGCTGCGACGCCGTCCTGTGCGCGTCGGCGATCTCTCGCGCGGAGGATCCGGTCGCCATGGCCCGCGCCGTCCGCCTCGGCGTCGAGGCCGGCCGCCTCGCCCACGGAGCCGGCCGCATCCCGCGCCGCCTCTACGCCGAGGCCTCGACGCCGGCGTCGGGCGTGCCGGAGTTCGGCGTCTGACGCCGTCCGATCGTGACCCCCGACGAGCTCTTCGACGGCTGGGAGCGCGCCTGGTCGGGGCGCGACCCGGACGCATTCGCCGCCGTCTGCGATCCCGAGGACGTCCACTACGAGGATCCGCTGACCCCGGAGCCGCTGGAATCCGTCGAGGCGATCGCCCGGCACGCCCAGCGCCTGTGGGCCGGCTTTCCCGACGCGCGCGTGCAGGCCACCGGCGCCCGGCTCGGCGACGGCGCCTACGTCTCGGCGCCGATGAAGCTGCTCGCCACCCACCGCGCCGAGCTCGAGGGGCTCACGCCGACGGGCCGCTTCATCATCGTCCATGGCGTCGCCTACGCGGAGGTCCGCGAGGGGCGCCTGCACCGCATCCGCGTCTTCTTCGACCTCTACGACGCGGCGGTCCAGCTCGGGGTGCTGCCCAAGCCGGGCGGCCTCGGAGAGAAGGCCCTGCTCATGCTGCGCGGCTTCGGGCTGCGCCGCGGGGAATAGGCTCGCGCCCTTGGCGCCACGGCATTTCCTCACGGGGGCCGAGCTGACCTCGGCCGAGCTCGAGGCCCTGCTCGCCCGGTCGGCCGCGCTCAAGGCCGAGCCGCTCGCCTCCCGCTGCCTCGAGGGCCGCGCCGTCGCCCTCGTCTTCGAGCAGCCCTCCACGCGCACGCGCACGTCCTTCGAGGTCGGCATCGTCGAGCTCGGCGGCCACCCGATGGTCCTGCGCGCCGAGGAGCTGCAGCTCACCCGCGGCGAGTCGATGGGCGACCTGGCCCGGGTCCTGTCCCGCCACGTCGCCGCCATCGGCCTGCGCACGGGCAGCGAGGAGCGGCTCGCCGAGCTCGCCCGCCACGCGACGGTGCCGGTCGTCAACCTCCTCTCGCCGCGCCACCACCCGTGCCAGGCGCTCGCCGACCTGCTCACCCTGCGCGAGGCGCTCGGGGACGACCTGCGCGGCACCAGGCTCGCCTACGTCGGCGACGGCAACAACGTCGCCCGCTCGCTCGCCGTCGTCGGCGGCCTGGCCGGGCTCGAGGTCGCCGTCGCGTCCCCGGCCGGCTTCCAGCTCGAGCCGGAGGCGGGCGCGATCGTGGTCAGCGAGCCGGACGCCGCCGTGGCCGGCGCCGCCGCGGTCTACACCGACGTGTGGGTGTCCATGTCCGACGACGAGGACACCGCCCGGTCGCGGCGCAGCGCGCTGGCGCCCTACGCCCTCGACGACGCGCTGCTGGACCGCGCGGCGCCCGGCGCCTTCGCGCTGCACTGCCTGCCGGCGCATCCGGGCGAGGAGGTCAGCGCCGACGTGCTCTACGGCGACCGCCAGCGCATCTGGGACCAGGCCGAGAACCGCCGCCACGCCCAGAAGGCGCTGCTCGAGCTCCTCGTGGCCGGCGGCGGCTGACGGACGGAGGTAGGCTTCGTGCGCGATGCCGCAAGCCAAGAGCGCCCCCGCCAAGCCCCGGTCGCGCGGGGCCGACGAGCCGGCCCCGGGCGTCCGTGAGCACCTGGCCACGCTGCTGAACCCGGTCGACGCCGTGCTCGTCACCCGCGACCGCCTGCAGGAGGTCCTCGACGACGCCGTGCAGCGCGGCCGCATGACCCATGCGGACGCGACGGACCTCGTCACCGAGATCCTCGCGCGCGGCCGCGCCAACACCGAGGCCGTGCTCTCCGACGTCGACCAGCTGCTCGGCGGGCCCGCCGACCGCGTACGCCGGGAGGTCGACCGCGCCCGGCGCGCGACCGGCCTCGGCTCCGCCTTCCCCATCGACGGCTACGAGGAGCTGACCGCCGCGAAGGTCGCCGCCCGGCTCAACGGCCTCACGCCCGCCGAGCTGCGCAAGGTCCGCGACTACGAGCGCCGCAACGCGAACCGCAAGACCGTGCTCAACGCGGTCGAGTCCAAGCTCTCCTAGGGCCCCGCCTAGCGTGGGCGGGGTGTCCGCCCCCGCCACCGCCGGCCGTCCCCGCTCGGGCGACGAGCTCGAGCTGACCGTCGACCGCCTCGCCTTCGGCGGCAACGGCGTCGCCCGGATGCATACGCAAGCGGCTTCGCCGGCGGGCGCCGGCGGCTACGTCGTCTTCGTCCAGGGAGGCCTGCCGGGCGACCGGGTGCTCGCCCGGGTCACGAAGAGCAAGCGCGCCTTCGCCGAGGCCCGGACGCTGCGGGTGCTCGAGCCGAGCCCGGATCGCATCGAGCCGGTCGCCGACCATCCCGGCGCGCCGTGGCAGGTGCTCCCGTACGCGCTGCAGCTCTCGACGAAGGCCGAGCAGGTCGACGAGGCGCTGCGCCGGATCGGCCGCCTCGACGGCTTCGACCTCGAGCCCATCGTGCCCGCCGCCCAGCCGTGGCGCTACCGCAACAAGCTCGAGTACTCCTTCGGGACGGGCGCCGCGGGCGAGCTCATCTGCGGCTTCCACGCGCCGGGGCGCTGGGACGAGATCGTCTCCGTGACGGACAACAAGCTCGCCTCCGAGCGCGGCAACGAGCTGCGCGAGCAGGTCCTCGCCGTGCTGCGCGAAGCGCGCATCCCGGCCTGGGACCGTCGCGAGCAACGCGGCGTCCTGCGCAACCTCGTCGTCCGCGAAGGCCGCGCGACCGGCCAGCACCAGGTGCGCCTCGTGACCTCGCCGACCACCGGTCTGCCGATCGAGGCGCTGCGCGAGCGCGTCGAGGCCGACTCGCTGTGGTGGACGCAGACCGCGGGGCTCGGCGAGACGACCCAGACCGGCACCTCGCAGCTGCTGGCCGGCAGCCCGCAGCTCGAGGAGCAGCTCGGCGACCTGCGCTTCCTCATCTCCCCCGAGGCGTTCTTTCAGACGAACACCGAGATGGCGTCCGAGCTCTACGGCGTCGCCGCGGGCTACGCCGACCTGCACGGCACGGAGCGGGTCTTCGACCTGTTCTGCGGCATCGGCACCATCGCCCTGACGCTCGCCCCGCGCGCCGCGACCGTGCACGGCCTCGAGCTCGTGCCGGACGCCATCCAGGACGCCGCCGAGAACGCGAAGGTCAACGAGGTCGCCAACGCGTCCTTCTACGCCGGTGACGTCCGCACGAGCCTGCGCGACCTCGTCGAGGAGGCCGGCCGGCCCGACGTCGTCGTGGTCGACCCGCCACGCGCCGGCCTGTCCCAGAAGGTCGTGCGCCGCGTCGTCGAGGCCGCCCCCCGGCGGATCGTCTACGTCTCCTGCAACCCGACGACGCTCGCGCCGAACGCCGCGCAGCTCGTCGCGGCCGGCTACGTGCTCGAGCGGGTCCGCCCGGTCGACCTGTTCCCGCAGACGCCGCACATCGAGTGCGTCGCGCTGCTCACCGCCGGCCCGGACGGCGTCGCGAACCCCGAGCGAGACTAGCCCGCCCGCCGCTGACGCCGCAGCCGCGCCTCGAGCCGCGCCTCGTCGTGGGTCGCGGGCTCCGTGGTGGCGACGAAGTGGCCGAGCACGGCGGCGAAGCGCTGCGGGTCGTCGTTGAACGGGAAGTGGCCCGCGCCCGGGAACTCCTCCATCCGGCTGCCGGGCATGAGCGCGTGCGCCTCGCGACCGTGGCGGACCGGGATGATCGGGTCGCGCTCGCCCCACACGACCAGCGTCGGCAGGTCCTCGGTCAGGTACAGGCGGTCGCGCGCGTCGACGCGCTGGCCGGCGGGGTCGATGACCGCCCGCGCCGTCTGCAGGAACGCGCGCCGGCCCTCGGGGCGGCCGAGCGAGCGCAGCCCGTCGCCGATCCCGCGGGCGTTGGCGCTGTCGCCGATCCCCAGCCGCGGCAGGACGCGGGACGCGACGCCGCCGGCCAGGCGCGAGGCGGGACCGAAGAGCAGCGGCACGACGAACTCCGCGCCCGGCAGCGTCGCGAGGCGCAGGACGAGGCTCACCTCGTTGCCGAGGCCGCCGCTGTCGACCAGCACCAGCCGCTCCGCGCGCTCGGGGAACTGGTAGACGAACTGCATGGCCACCCCGCCCCCGAGCGAGTGCCCGACGATCGTCGCCCGCGGCACGCCGAGCACGGCGAGCAGGTCGCGGATGCCGCTGGCGTGCGCGCCGAGCGAGTAGTCCCCGCGCGGCGCGGAGGAGGCCCCGTGGCCGACGAGGTCGAGCGCGATCACCGTATGTTCGGCGGCCAACAGGGGGATCACCGCATCCCACGTCTGCGAGCTCGAGGTGATGCCGTGGACCAGCAGCAGCACCGGCCCGCGGCCGGCCCGGCGGAACGTGACCGGCCGCCCGTGGATCTCGACGGTCTCGACCGGCACGGCGCGACGCGGGACTCAGCCGACGACGACCGCGGCTAGGCGCCGCCGTAGGGCGGCACGTTGCGCGTGAGCCCCGAGCGCGGGTCGTCGGGGACGGGCGGCTTCTCGGCCACCTCGGTGGTCTCCGTCGTCGTGCGCTCAGGCGGCGCGATGTGCAGCTTGCCGTCCGGGCCGCGGCGCACCCGCACCGTGTCGAGGATCTCGCCGGGCGCGGCCCGGCCCAGCGGTTCGTGACGGGCCATGACGCGAAGCGTACGCCCCCAGCCTCGAGGCCGCCTTAGCCGTCAGCCGACGCGCGCCGCCAGGGCTCGGGCCGCGGCGGCGATGACGTCGACGCACGCCGCCGGCCCGAGGGCCGGGCCGTCGAGCACGAGGTGGTAGAGCGCGGCGTCGTCCGGGTCGGCCCCGTAGAGATTGCGCACGTAGGCGTCCCGGGCGCGATCGGTCCTGCGCATCGTCTTCATCGCCTCGTCGCGGTCGAGGCCGAGGAGCTCCATCCCGAGCCGGACGCGCGCCGCCTCGCCGCCGTGCAGGCGCACGCGCAGCACGGACGGCTCGTCGGCGAGCACGAGCATGCCGGCCCGGCCGAGGATGACCGCCGAGCGGGTCGCCGCGTGCCGGCGGATCGCGGCCTCCGTGGCCTCCCGGTAGGACTGCTCCTCGGCCGCCGTCGGTAGCGGGCCGTAGGCGCCGACCGCCGCGAAGGAGAGCATCAGGCGGTCGAAGCGGCTCGCCGTCGCCTCGTCGCGGGCGAGCGCGTGCTCGAGCGTCACGTCGAGGCGCTCGGCGACCTCCGTCGGGATCGCGCGGTCGGCGACCGTGGCGCCGAGGCGCCGCGCCAGCTCGGGGCCGACGACGCTCCCGCCGGACCCGAAGGAGGCCGAGACGGTGACGACCGGCATCCCCCGAGCCCCCCGGTCCCTCAGGCGGCCTGCGCCCAGGTCGTCCACACCGGCATGTCGTCGGCGTGCGCGAAGCCTGCCAGCGCGCGGCCGACGGTGGCGTAGACGTCGGGGTGGAAGGCCATGCCGATGTGGGAGGAGGAGACCTCGACGGTCGCCTGGGCGGCCGGGTCCAGGCACGCGCGCCACTTCACGATGCCGTCGCGCCTGGAGTAGACCGTCGTGTAGCCGACGTCGGCGGGGAACGCGTCGGTCTCCAGCGCCTTGCGGAAGTCCTGGCAGCAGTCGCCCCGCAGGCAGCGCCACGTGAGCAGATGCGGCACTCGCAGCGTGCCGAGCGCGCCGACGATGCCGATCGCCCCGAGCGTGTGCGCCTGCACACCGAACATGCCGCGCACGGGGGACCCGAGCGTCACGATGCCGCTCACGAGGTCGGGGCGGCGCACGGCGAGGGCGCGGGCGATGACGCCGCCGCGGCTCTGGCCGACGATGGAGACGCGCTCGCCGGTGCGCTCGGCCATGCGCTCGAGCCGCTGCTCCATGTGGCAACAGACGGCCTCGGAGCAGTCGACGTTCTGGCGGATCCCGGCGCGGTTCGTGCGGTAGCCGAGGCCGCGCAGCCAGCGGGTCATCACGGCCAGGGAGCCGTCGCCCGCGAGGAAGCCGGGGATGAGCAGGACGGGACGCTCGTCGCCCGGGGCCTGACCGATGCCGCGCCAGACGGGACTGCGCCACAGCGCCGCCGCCTCGAGCCCGACGAGCCCCTCGCGCCACACGCTCGGAAGCGGCGGCATCGGAACGTGCACATCCATGCTGAACGGAGATTCTCCGCTTTTCGCCGGCTTCATGCGCCGCTTGTGCGACATGTGACGCAATCGGGGCGCGTCGCCGCTTGGAGGCGAGGCCCGGGGGTAGGGTCGCGAGCATGCGCGCCGTCACCGTCCGGGATCAGGCCGTCGTCGTCGAGGAGCACCCCGATCCGCAGCCGGAGGCCGGTGAGATCCTCGTCCGGATCCACGCCGCGGGGCTCAACGGCGCCGACGTGATGCAGATGCAGGGCCGCTACCCGGCGCCGCCCGGCGCGCCGCCGGACATCCCGGGCCTCGAGCTCGCGGGCGAGGTCGTCGCCTGCGGCGCCGGCGTGCTGCGCTTCGGCGTCGGCGACCGCGTGATGTCGATCGTCGCGGGCGGTGGCCAGGCCGAGCTCATCACGATCCACGAGCGCCTCGCCATGCCCGTCCCCGATGAGCTCGACTGGGCCGCCGCGGGCGGCACGCCCGAGGTCTTCACCACCGCCCACGACGCGCTCTTCACCCAGGGCGGACTGCGGATGGGCGAGCGACTGCTCGTCCACGGCGGCGCGGGCGGTGTCGGGATGGCCGCGGTCCAGCTCGGGGCCCTGGGAGGCGCGCGGGTCGCCGCCACGGTGCGCTCCGAGGGCTCGCGCGACGCCGTCGCCACCCTGGGCGCCGAGGTGCTCGACCCCGAGGGCTTCGAGGCCCACGGCCCCTTCGACGTCATCCTCGAGCTCGTCGGCGCCCCGAACTGGCCCGCCAACCTCGAGGCGCTGGGGTCGCGCGGCCGGATCTGCGTGATCGGCATCGCCGCGGGCGCGAAGGTCGAGCTCAACCTCCAGCAGCTGATGGGCAAGCGCGGGGCCATCCACGCCTCGACGCTGCGCGCCCGCTCGCTCGAGGACAAGGCCGACGCCGTCCGCCGCGTCGAGCGGTCCGTGCTGCCCGGCTTCGCCCGCGGCCTGACGGTCCCGATCGCCGCGACCTACGGCCTCGAGGACGTGGCGGACGCCTACGCGTACTTCCAGGCCCCCGGCAAGCACGGAAAGGTGGTGCTCACGGTCTCATGACCGACGTCTCCGACGCCCCGCTGACGCCCCTGGCCTTCCTCGACCGCAGCGCCGACGTCTGGCCCGACCGGCCCGCGGTGGTCGACGGTCCGCGCCGCTGGACCTACGCGGAGCACGCCGACCGCGTCCGCCGGCTGGCCGGGGCCCTCGGCGAGGCGCTCGGCGTGCGGCCGGAGGACCGGGTGGCCACCCTGCTGCCCAACGCCGCCGCGATGCTCGAGCTCCACTACGCCGTGCCGGGCGTCGGGGCCGTGCTCGTCCCGTTCAACACCCGCCTCGCCGGCCCGGAGTACGCCTACGTCCTGGAGCACTCGGGCGCAACGGTGCTGTTCGCGCTGGAGTCCATACGCGAGGTCGTGGACGCGGCGCTCGGCGAGCTCGACGAGGCGCCCCGGGTCGTCTGGATCGGGGACGCCGACGACGAGGACGCCGAGTACGAGCGGCTGCTCGCCGACGCCGAGCCCGTCGCGCTGCAGCGGCCCGAGGACGAGCGGGCGCTGCTGTCGATCAACTACACCTCCGGCACCACGGGGCGGCCGAAGGGCGTCATGACCACCCACCGCGGCGCCTACCTGCACAGCCTCGGCGTGATCGCCGAGGCGGCGCTGACGACCCGCAGCGCGTACCTGTGGACGCTGCCGATGTTCCACTGCAACGGCTGGGCCTACACCTGGGCGGTGACGGCCATGGGCGCGACGCACGTGTGCCTGCGCGAGGTGATCCCCGCCCGGATCTGGCGGGCGCTGGACGAGGAGGACGTGACGCATCTGTGCGCCGCGCCGACGGTCATGTCGATGATGCTCGGCGCCGACGAGGCGACGGCGCTGGACCCGCCGGCCCGGCTGTTCGTCGGCGGCGCCCCGCCGGCCCCGGCGCTGCTGCAGCGCGCGGCCGCCCTCAACCTCGAGGTCACCCACCTCTACGGGCTCACGGAGACCTACGGGCCGCTGGCCGTCTGCGCCTGGGACCCGGCGTGGGACGAGCTCGGTGAGGAGGAGCAGCTGACCCGGCGGGCGCGCCAGGGCGTCGGCACGATCGTCTCCGAGCGGCTGCGCGTCATCGACGAGCAGATGGAGGACGTCGCGCCCGACGGCGAGGCGCTCGGCGAGGTCGTCATGCGCGGCAACAACGTCATGACGGGCTACTACCGCGACGAGGAGGCCACGGAGGAGGCCTTCCGGGGCGGGTGGTTCCACTCGGGCGACGTCGGCGTCGTGCATCCCGACGGCTACGTCGAGCTGCGCGACCGGCTCAAGGACGTCGTCATCTCGGGGGGCGAGAACATCGCCACCATCGAGGTCGAGCAGGCGCTCATGGAGCACTCCGGCGTGGAGGAGGCCGCCGTCGTCGGCGAGCCGGACGACCGCTGGGGCGAGGTCCTCGTCGCCTTCGTCACCGGCCGCTCCGGCGACGAGCCCGACACGGACGAGCTGCAGAGCTTCGTGCGCGAGCGGCTCGCGGGCTTCAAGGTCCCCAAGCGCATCCACGCGATCGACGAGCTGCCCAAGACGGGCACGGGCAAGATCAAGAAGTTCGAGTTGCGCGAGAAGCTGACGGGCTGAGCGGGCGCCTGCGCTCGAGGCGCGGCCGCTCACCGTCTCCCGAGGGCAACAGGCGGGCGGGAAGCCGTGATCCGGCCGCGTGCCGCCTCTCGCCGCGTCCGGCGAGCGCACGTGGGTCGGTCACGTGTCGGCTGATCCCGCTCGCCCAAGCCAGTCGCCGATGAGCGCGGCGAGGAGTTCGGGCCGCTCGTGCATGAGCGCGTGGCCGGCGCCCTCGATGACAGCGAGGGTGGCGTGCGGGTAGCGCTCGAGCAATTCGGTCGCGTCGGTGTGCCCGACCACCGAATCGCGTCGTCCCGCCGCGATCAACGTCGGCGCTGAGCATGCCCCCGACCCGAGGTCGACGGTCCAACCGGCGAAGATGCGCTCGAGCGCAGCCTCGTCGGCGAGGGTCGTACCCGGCACCACGTGGACGCGATAGCGGACAGCGGTGGCCGCCGTGCGTACCACGAAGTACTCCTCGAACCCTGCCCGCTGCCCGGGTTCGAGCTCGTCGTACGCGTCGGCGTCCTCCCGAACCACGTCGTGCTCGGGCACGTTGCGTGACCGCTCGGCGACGGGGCACAACAACGCCAGGCCGACCACCATGTCTGGTCGCTGCGCGGCCACTCCACGAGCCAGTTAAGCACCGTAGGAATGCCCGAGCAGCATCACCGGCCCCAGGGCTACGTGATCCATGAAGTCGCCGAGCAGCCCCACGACATCGTCGTTGCAGCTCAGGCCGTCGGCTGTCGAGCGACCCATCCCCGGCAGATCCGGATAGATCCGCCGGTAGCCCGTCTGGGGAACGACGGCCTCGATCGCCGCCTCGATCTCGCGATGATCAACACCGGCGCCGTGCAGCGCAACGAGTGGCACGCCGCCGCCGTGCTCGACGTAATGGACCACGACGTCGTCGATCCGGCGCTCCATGTCGGCACCGTATTGATCAGCACCAGCGACGCGTGGTCGCCGAGGAAGAGGGCTGGCTCCGCCTCCCGCGCTCGAGCCCCCGCCGCTCAGTACGGCGGGAAGTCGGCGTACCAGTCGCCGAGGCGGCGGAAGGCCGACCAGAAGGCCCGCTTGGCGTCCTCCTCGTCGAGCGAGGCGTCGATGTCGGGCGTGTAGAGCGCGTCGACGGACGGGGTGAGGCGCTGCAGCTCGCCCGGCGCGTCGTCGAGCTCGCGCGACAGCGGCAGGCGCAGGTCGTTGAGCGTCTCGAGCGCCTCCGGCCCCATGACGACGACGAGCTTCGGCTGCACGATGGCGAGCTCCTCGACGAGCCGCGCCACGCAGTCGGCGCCGGCGAGCGTCGTGTCGGGCACCGGGCACTTCACGCACAGGGTCCCGTAGACGACGAGCGGGTCGATCGCCAGGCGCTTGAGCGACTTCATCATCGCCGTGCCCGAGCGGCCGTAGAACGCGACGCCCTCCTCGATCTCCGCGTGCGTCGGCGCGTACTTGAGCATGAAGACGTCGGCCTGCGGGTGCCCCGACCCGAGCACGGGCATGTGGTCGCCGCGGGGGCAGGCGTCGCACGCCTGCAGGTCGCGGGTGAAGTGGTTGAGCTCCCGGATCGCGCGCTCGAGGTACTTCTCGCGGATCTCGTCGTCGGTGGCCGGCATCTGGCCGACAGGCTTCCCCGCGCCGGACGCTTCTCCCTCCCGCTGCATCAGAGGTTGCGCGTCGCCCGGCGCACCGCCCGCTCGCGCGCCGCCTTGCGGGCGGGCGGGGGCACGGCCTTGGTCTGGAGGAACTTCAGCGCCTGCACGCCGACGTAGTACAGCGAGGACGGCCGACCGACGATGTCGGCCTCGCGCAGCGACTCGAGGAACTCCTGCGGGCCGTCGAAGTCGCGCATGCGGATGCGGACGTTGCCGAGCCCCTGGGCGACGTGCGAGTCCGACCCCGCGCCGCCGACGATCCGGTACTTGGCGGCGAAGCGCTGGGCCTCCTCGTTGAAGGCCGGCAGCGCCACCCGCGGGTTGAAGACCTCGATGGCGTCGACGTCGTCGACGATGCCGAGCAGGTGCTCGTAGTCCGGGATGGAGTGCAGCCGGTCGAAGGGATGGGGGACGTAGACGAGGCCGCCCTGGGCCTTGATCGCCGCCACGGTCTCCTCCAGGGACAGTCCGCGGGGGATGCGCTCGGTGAGGAAGAGCCCGATGACCTCCCCCTGGTGGGCGGTCTTGACCTCCTCGGCGACGATGACCTTGACCCCGTAGCCGGCGGCCTTGGCGGCGGCCTCGTGGGCACCGGAGATCTCGTTGTGGTCCGTGATGGCGATCGCTCCGAGGCCGCGGTCGCGCGCGGCGGCCAGCAGCGCCTCGACCGGCGTCGCGCAGTCGTGCGAGTGGTCGGTGTGCATGTGCAGGTCGACGTCGATCAGCGGCCGCGACTGCAGGCGCCGGCGCAGCTCGGGGTCGCCCGCCGTGCCGTGGCGGCGCGCGGCGAGGCGCTGGTAGACGGCGTCGACGTCGGCGGCCACGCGCGGCCAGCCGAGGTCGGCGCGGGCGGGGGCGGCGGCGTCGCGCAGGCGCCGGCGCAGGTCGGGCTCGGCGATCAGACGCGCGAGCTGGGCGGCGAGCACGTCGACGTCGGAGGGCTCGAAGACGAGCCCGAGCTCGCCCTCTCCGACGAGCTCCTCGTACGCCGGCAGGCGCGAGACGACGGGGATGACGCCGGCCCCGAGCGCGCGCACCACGAGCCCGGGCGCCGGCGCGTGGCCGACGGAGGCGGCGACGAGCACGTCGGCGTCGGCCAGCAGGTCGTCCACGGACAGCTCGCCCTGCGCCACGATCCGCACGCGGTCGCGCAGCCGGCTGCGCGTCACCGAGGCAGGGACCGTGCCGCCGGGGACGTAGACCGTCGCGCGCCACTCGGCCTCCTCGGGCAGCCGCCGCAGGGCCCGCAGCAGCAGCCGCAGGGCGCTGCGCTCCTCCTGGGCGACGAAGGCGACGTGCAGGGGCCCCACCGGGCCTTCGCCTCCTCGCCCGCCGGCGGGCGCCTCCCCCGTGTCCGCCACCGCTCGGTCCACCGTCCGGGCGCCCGGGCGGATCACCTCGTACTCGGCGGGGAAGACCCGCGCCAGGAGGTCGGCGGTGGCCTGAAACGACGCCAGCCGCGCGTCGAGGCGGCCGAAGAACGTCTCCACGAAGCGCCGGGCGACCTGGGTGGACAGGGGCCGCTCCGTCGGCATGTGGAAGGAGGCGACGTTGAGCCCGCGCGAGTGGCGCAGCGCGGACGAGGACGTGCTCGGCGCCCACGGCTCGTGCACGTGCACGATGTCGATCGGCTCGCCGCCGAGCAGCTCGTCGAGCGTGCGGGCGACGTCGACCGGCAGGCTCGGGACGGCGCGGCGCGGCGCGAGCGTCGGCAGCAGCTCGCCGACGGCGAGCACGAGCGGCTCGCCGGCGGGCACGTCGAGGTCGCCTCCCCGGATCCGCCGCCGCGACTCGCGGACCCTGGCGGCGTCGCGGCTCGGGGCGACGATCAGCACCCGGTGGCCGCGCGCGGCCAGCGCCCGGGACAGCTCACGGACGTGGACGTTGACCTCGTGTCCGTCCTCCCACGGGAAGGGCGAGACCTGCGCGACGGTCAGGGCAACGGGCGGCACGCCGGGAGCTTATGCGCCGGGGTCCGCACTTGAGGCGCGGATGGCCGCGTGGGAAACTTGCTGCGTGTCGATGCTCGACATGTGGGACAGCGTCGCACCCGGCTGGGAGCGGCACGCGGATCTCGTCGATCGCCACGGCGCCGCCGCGACGCGCCGCATGCTCGCGCTGGCCGGGATCGGCGCGGGCGACGCGGTGCTCGAGCTCGCGTGCGGCGCGGGCGGCGCGGGACTGGCGGCGGCGGAGCTCGTGGGGGCGGATGGGCGTGTCGTGCTCTCCGACGGGGCGCAGCAGATGGTCGCCGTCGCGGCCCGGCGCGCCGAGGGCGACCCGCGGATCAGCGCCGAGGTCGTCGACCTGACGGCGATCGACCTCCCCGAGGCGTCCTTCGACGCCGTGCTCTGCCGCCAGGGCCTGATGCTCCTCGACGACCCCGGAGCGGCGATGGCCGCGATCCTGCGCGTGCTGCGCCCGGGGGGCCGGCTCGGCGTGGCGACCTGGGACCGGCGCGCCGCGAACCCGTGGCTCGGCCTGCTCTTCGACGCCGTCGGCGCGCAGTTCGGCATGGAGTTCCCCCCGCCCGCCGTGCGCGGGCCGTTCTCGCTCGGCGATGCCGGGGCGCTGGGCGACCTGATCACCGGCGCGGGCTTCGAGGCCGTCGCCGTCGCGGTCGTGGCCGCGCCGATGCGCCTGGCCTCGCTCGACGAGTGGTGGGCGCGGGTGCCCGACCTCGCGGGGCCGCTGGCCCAGGCCCTCGCCGGCATGGAGCCGGCGGTCCGCGAGTCGATCCGCGAGCGGGCCGTCGCGGCCGCCCGGGCGGCCGCTCGCGAGGTGGCCGGGGGTCTCGAGCTCGACGGGTCGATCATCGTCGCCGCCGGGCGCCGGCCCGCCGCCTGACAGCGGGCCGGGAGCGATGGGCTAGCGCGCGGCGGTCGAGCCGTCGAGCGTCTGCTCGTCGGCCGTCGTGCGGGCCGCCTCGGCGGCCTTGCGGGTCAGCGCGTGCTGGGCGATGAACGCCTCCGTGGCCTCCCGCGCCTGGTCGTCCGGGCGCTGGGTGTAGGGCGACTTCATGAGGTAGGAGGACGGGCCGTCGAGCTGACCGGAGAGCCCGTGGTTGAGCGCGAGCTTCAGGCAGCGCACGGCGTCGATGACGATGCCCGCCGAGTTGGGGGAGTCCCACACCTCGAGCTTCATCTCCATCGTGAGCGGCACGTCGCCGAAGGCCTGGCCCTCGATGCGGATGTGCGCCCACTTGCGGTCCGTGAGCCACGGCACGTAGTCCGACGGGCCGATGTAGACGTCATCGGCCGGCAGCGTGTGGCCCATGACCGAGGTGACGGCGTTGGTCTTGGAGATCTTCTTGGACTCCAGGCGCTCGCGCTCGAGCATGTTGTAGAAGTCCATGTTGCCGCCGACGTTGAGCTGCGACGTGCGCAGCATCTTGACGCCGCGCTCGTGGAAGAGCCGGGCGAGCGTGCGGTGGGCGATCGTCGCGCCGACCTGGGACTTGATGTCGTCGCCGATGACCGGCAGGCCGGCCTTCTTGAAGCGGTTGTTCCAGTAGTCCTCGCGGGCGATGAACACCGGGATGCAGTTCACGAAGGCGCAGCCCGCCTCGAGGATCTGCTCGACGTACCACTTCGTCGCCTGCTCGGAGCCGACGGGCAGGTAGGAGACCACGACGTCGGTGCGGGTGCTCCTGAGGATGTCGACGATGTCGGCCGTCGGCCCCTCGGCCTTGGTGATGCGCTCCTTGAGGTACTTGCCCAGGCCGTCGTGGGTCATCCCGCGCTGCACCGGCACGTCCAGGTGGGGGACGTCGTCGCCGAGCTTGATCGTGTTGTTCTGCCCGG
The DNA here is from genome assembly GCA_038258425.1 of Solirubrobacterales bacterium. Lineage (GTDB taxonomy): Bacteria > Actinomycetota > Thermoleophilia > Solirubrobacterales > Solirubrobacteraceae > DATLGB01. Next base: position 105,577 of record JBBSPV010000005.1, read on the forward strand.
CGAAGATCGCCTCGGAGAGGTCCTTGCCGACCTTGTCGGCGTCGATGTCGAAGGCGGCCGAGAACTCGATGTCGGAGACGTGGTAGCCGCCGAGATCGGTGTGCATGAGGCCGGGGACCTCGGCCGTGGGGTCGGCGTCGCGGTAGTAGTGGACGCCCTGGACGAAGGACGAGGCGCAGTTGCCGACACCGATGATGGCGACGCGGACCTTGTCCTGGGAGCGGCGGGATCCGCCGTTGGTGAGGCTCAATTCGGGTTCCTTCGGATTGTGAAGCGGCTGTTGATGTAGACCCCGGGCGGCCTCACGGGTTACGGGCGAGCAGCTCGCCGCGCACGTGCCAGACGCGCTGGCCGACGGTGATGACGGCGAGCACGGCGAGCACGTAGATGGCCGGCTCGAGGGCGTCGAAGAACGCCTGCAGGACGAGGCCGGCCGAGAGGATCACCACGCGCACGGCGCGGTCGGCGATCCCCACCTTGCACTCGACGCCGAGCGCCTCGGCGCGGGCCCGCGTGTAGGAGACCATCAACGAGGCGATGGCCGCGATGACGACCACCCCGGCCGCGCCGTCCTTGCCCTGCTGAGCGAAGTTCGCCGCCACGGCGGCGAGCACGAGGCCCTCCTCGCAGCGGTCGATGGAGGAGTCCAGGAACGCGCCGAACGGCGTGCCCTTGCCCGACATGCGGGCGTAGCGGCCGTCGAGCGTGTCGCAGACGGAGCCGACGATGAACGCGATGCCGCCGAGCAGGTAGTCGTCCTGCCAGACCAGCACGGCCGCGACCAGACACAGGGCGAACCCGGTCAGCGAGATCGTGTTGGGGGTCAGGCGCGACTCGATGAGCCGGTCGGCAACGGTCGGCGTCGTGGGGCGCGGACGTGCCATTCGCGGAGCGAGGCTAGCCGGGCGGCCGCGTACGCCACGGCGGCGACTGCGGCACCGGCCGCCGCGTCGAGCCAGAAGTGGTTGCCGGTGAGCACGACGACGGCTGTGACGAGGACCGGATAGGCGAGCCACGCCGCGCGGGCTGCGCGCCGGCGCGCCAGGCGGCGCATCGGGACGGCGAGCATGAGGGCGAAGGCGACGTGCATGGACGGGATCGCCGCGTACGGGTTGTACAGGACCGCCGTGGCGTCGGGCACGCCCGTCTCCCGCTGGACGAGGTCGCGGAAGCCGGCGCCCGGCAGCAGCCGCGGGGGGACCGTCGGGTAGGCGACGTAGAGCACGAGCGCCAGCGCCATGGCCACCGTGAAGGTGTTGCGGACGCGGGCGAAGTCCTCGTGGCGGCGCAGGTAGATCCAGGCCAGGGTCGCGACGGTGATCGCGAAGTGGCAGTCGAGGTACCCCCAGCTGGCCGCCGCGCCGATCAGCCGGTGGTCGGCCGCCCAGCCGTTGATCGCCGGCTCGACGTAGAGGCCGAGCCACCGTTCCGCGCCGACCAGCGCCCGCGCGTGGTCCAGGGCGAGGCCGGGGTGGTCGACGACGAGCCCGCGCGCGAGCCGGTACAGCCAGTAGGCGCCGCAGAACACGACCACCTGGAGCAGGAGGTCCGCCGGCCCGGCGGGGAGCAGCCGCGAGGCGCGCAGTCGCACGCCGCGCAAGCTAGGTCAGCGCCGGGTGGCGAGGTCAGCGGTGACGACGATGACCCGGCGGCCCCAGAGCGGGCCGCGGCGCCGGCCGACGCCGATGCGGCGGAAGCGCGGGTCCAGCAGCTCCGCGCGATGACCCGGCGAGGCCATCCACATCGCGACGATCGTCCGCGCCTTGCGGCGGGCGTGCGCATCGAGGAAGGCGAGCGTCTCGCCGCTCGCCTTCGAGCGCTTGAACCGCTCGATCCGCTGGGCGAAGGACTGGCCGTTGGAGGACTGGTGGGCGAAGAAGTTGCGGGCCAGCATGTCCCGGGAGTGCAGGTCGCAGGCGCGGGCGAGCCGGCGGCTGGCCCGCAGCGACGGCAGCCCCATCCCGCCGCGCAAGGCATTGACGCGCTTGATCACCGAGCGCTCGACGCGGTCGAGGCGAGCGCCGGCCTGTGCCGGCGAGGCGCTCAGGACGAGCAGCAACGTGAGCGCCGTCAGGGCGCTCGCGAGCGGGATCCGGCCACGGCGGGACAGCCGTGTTCCAACGGCGAATTCGGGACGCAAGACTTCCTCCTCGTCAGCCTCTGCCAAGGCTCTGGGGAGCGCGGGACCCTAGCGGCCCGCCGGGACGCGTGCATTCAACCTCGCCGTCAGCGGCTCGTGGGGGGTGGTCGCGATCTTGCACTCGAGTGATGCCCGATCGCGTCCAGTGGGCCGCGCCGGGGCGCATGGTTCAGGCGGCCCGGGCGAGCGTGGCGGCGAGCACGGTGAGGACGTGCGCCGGATCGTCGACCACCTGGCGCCACGTGAAGCGCAGGACGCGCCAGCCGGCGGCCGTCAGGCGCGCATCGCGGCGGCGATCGGCTTCGAACGCCCGCCGGGTCCGATGCACGGCGGCCCCGTCCGTCTCGACCACCATCCGCGATCGGGCCCAGCAGCAGTCGACCCGGACCCGGACCCGAGCACGCGCGCCTGCGCCGCGGGTGCGGGCAGACCGGCGGAGCGGACGAGACCGAGCAGCCGCTCCTCGAGCTCGCTGTCGGTCAGCGCGGCTTCGGCATCCTCGGCCAGGAGCGCTCGCAGAAGGCCGGCGCCCCTGCGGCCGCGACTGCGCGCGAGGACGTCTGCGACGGCGCGGCGGTCGAGCACACGGTGCGCGCGACCGACGTGACCGGCAGGTCCGCGACGACGGCGACGTCGGCGGGAAGCAGCACGCGGGTGCGCCGCAGGTCGAGGCCGGCGCAGCCCACTCGGCGTGCCGGCGTTGTGAGCTCGACTCGTGGGCGCGCCGTCTCGAGCAGCTCGTGCAGCGCCGCGGCGGACCGGTGGCTGATCACCGCCGGTAGCGTCCGCCGCGGTGAAGCCGCCGACCGTCCCGCGCCACGACTGGACGCCGCCGACCCGCCGGCGCGTGGTCGCGCTCCGCGACCGCCTGCGGCTGATCTACGGCCGGCCGGTCGCCCCGGCGCACCGCCGGCCGGTGGACGAGCTCGTCCTGACGATCCTCAGCCAGTCCACCAACGACCGCAACCGCGACGTCGCCTTCTTGCGCCTGCGCGAGCGGTTCGGGAACTGGGCGGCGGTCCGCGACGCCTCGCGCGCCGACGTCGAGGCCGCCATCCAGCCCGGCGGCCTGCACCGCCAGAAGTCGGCGCGGATCCAGGACGTCCTGCGGGCGCTCGGCGACCCGGTCGACCTCGGCGACCTGGCCGGGCTCGACGTCGCCGAGGCGCGCGCCGTGCTCACCGCCCTGCCCGGCGTCGGCCGCAAGACCGCGGCCTGCGTGCTGCTCTTCAGCTTCGGGATGGACGACGTGCCGGTCGACACCCACGTCTCCCGGGTCGGTACCCGGCTCGGCCTCTTCCGGCCCGGCGCGGGGTTCGAGGAGCTGCACGACGACCTGCTCGCGGCGCTGCGCCCCGGCGAGGCGCTCGAGATCCACGTCAACCTCCTGCGCCACGGCCGACGGACCTGCCGCGCGCAGCGCCCGGCCTGCGCGGAGTGCGCGCTGCGGTCCCGATGCCCGCGCGTGGGAGTCCGCTAGAATCTCAGCCAACGTAACTGAGATCTTCTCTCGAACCAAGGAGCCTTCCAGCACATGGCCAAGACCATCGGCATCGACCTCGGCACGACGAACTCGTGCATGGCGGTGCTCGAGGGCGGCGAGCCGACCGTCATCGAGAACGCCGAGGGTGGACGCACCACCCCGTCCGTCGTCGCCTTCGCGAAGTCCGGCGAGCGCCTCGTCGGCACCGTCGCCAAGCGGCAGGCGGTCACGAACCCCGAGAACACCATCTTTTCGATCAAGCGCTTCATGGGCCGCAAGGAGGCCGAGGTGCGCGACGAGGAGTCCATGGTCCCCTATCAGGTCCAGTCCGGGCCCAACGGCGACGTGCGCGTCGAGGCCGACGGCAAGCAGTACTCGCCGCCGGAGATCTCCGCCATGACCCTCCAGAAGCTCAAGGCGGACGCGGAGGCCTACCTCGGCGAGACCGTCGACGCCGCCGTCATCACGGTGCCCGCGTACTTCAACGACGACCAGCGCCAGGCCACCAAGGACGCCGGCCGGATCGCCGGCCTCGACGTCAAGCGCATCATCAACGAGCCGACGGCCGCCTCGCTGGCCTACGGACTCGACAAGGAGTCCGACCAGACCATCCTCGTCTTCGACCTCGGCGGCGGCACCTTCGACGTGTCCGTGCTCGAGATCGGCGACGGCGTGTTCGAGGTCAAGTCGACCGCGGGTGACAACCACCTCGGCGGCGACAACTTCGACAAGGCGGTCGTGGACTTCCTCGTCGCGGAGTTCCGCCGCGACCAGGCCATCGACCTCACGCAGGACCGCATGGCCCTTCAGCGCCTCTACGAGGCCGCCGAGAAGGCCAAGATCGAGCTGTCCTCCGCCCAGGAGACGCAGATCAACCTGCCGTTCATCACGGCGGACGCCAGCGGTCCCAAGCACCTCGACATCCGCCTCACCCGCTCCAAGCTCGGTGAGCTCGTGTCGGCGCTGATCGACCGCATCGTCCCGCCGGTCCGCCAGGCGCTCGCCGACGCGAAGGAGAAGGGCGCGGCGAACATCGACCACGTGGTGATGGTCGGCGGCATGACGCGCATGCCGGCCGTCCAGGAGAAGGTCAAGGAGCTCACGGGCAAGGAGCCGCACCGCGGCGTCAACCCGGACGAGGTCGTCGCCGTCGGCGCCGCCATCCAGGCCGGCGTGCTGGGCGGCGAGGTCAAGGACGTCCTCCTGCTCGACGTCACCCCGCTCACCCTCGGCATCGAGACCAAGGGCGGCGTGATGACGAAGCTCATCGAGCGCAATACGACCATCCCGACCCGCAAGTCCGAGGTCTTCTCGACCGCGGAGGACAACCAGCCCTCCGTCGAGATCCACGTCCTCCAGGGCGAGCGCGAGATGGCGACCTACAACAAGTCGCTCGGCAAGTTCCAGCTGACGGGCATCCCGCCGGCGCCCCGCGGCATCCCGCAGGTCGAGGTGACGTTCGACATCGACGCCAACGGCATCCTCAACGTGTCCGCCAAGGACCTCGGCACGGGCAAGGAGCAGAAGATCGAGATCCGCTCCGGATCCGGACTCAGCGACGACGAGATCAAGAACATGGTCTCCGACGCCGAGTCGCACGCCGAGGAGGACAAGCGGCTGCGCGAGCTCGTCGAGGCGCGCAACACGGGCGAGTCCGTGGCCTACAACTCCGAGAAGCAGCTCAAGGAGCTCGGGGACGCCGTCGACGCCGCCTCGCGCGAGGAGATCGAGCAGGCCATCAAGGACGTCAACGAGGCCGTCAAGACTGACGACGTCGATGACATCAAGGCCAAGACGGACCGGCTCAACGCCGCCTTCCACAAGGTGTCGGAGGCGATGTACGAGCGCGCGCAGGCCGAGCAGCAGGCGGCCGCGGGCGACAACGGCGCCGGCACGGACGGCGACGGAGCCGCCTCCGACGAGGAGGAGGTCGTCGACGCCGAGGTGGTCGACGACCGCTCATGAGCGCCGAGGAGACGAAGTTCCAAGAGGAGGCGGCCACGGGGGCTACGTCCCCCCGCCGCCCGGAGGGCGGCTCCCCCGGCCACGCAGCGCCGGGGGATGAGTCCTCCCCGGGCGCCGGCGGGGCGGACGTGCCGCCCGTGGACCCGGCGGCCGAGCCGCGGGTGCTCGACGAGGACGCCGAGCTGGCCGAGACCGAGGTCATCGACGCCGAGCCGGAGGCGCCCGCCGACCCCGTCGCCGACGCCGAGGCGCGCGCCGCGGAGTACCTCGCCCTCGCCCAGCGCAAGCAGGCGGAGTTCGAGAACTTCCGCAAGCGCATGCAGGCCCAGGTGGGGGCGGCGGAGGCGCGCGGCGTGGCGAAGGCCGCCAAGGCGCTGCTGGCCCCCCTGGACCACCTCGGCCTCGCGCTGGAGGCCGGCGGCGAGCACGACGTCGACGAGCAGTGGCTCAAGGCCGTCGCGTCCGTCCAGGACGAGCTGCGCGGCGCGCTGAGCCGCCTCGGCGTCGAGCACTTCGACCCGCACGGTGAGGCGTTCGACCCGACGCTGCACGAGGCGATGGCCACCCAGCCCGTCGAGGGCGCCGAGCCCGGCACCGTCGCGATCACCTACCAGCCCGGCTACCGCCTCGGGGACGCCGTCCTGCGGCCCGCCCGGGTCGTGGTCGCCCAGTAGGAGCCGGCCGTGGCCCGCGGCGACTACTACAAGACGCTCGGCGTCGAGCGCAAGGCGTCCCCGGACGAGATCAAGAAGGCCTACCGCAAGCTCGCCCGCCGCTACCACCCGGACACCAACCCGGGGGACGCGTCGGCGGAGGAGCGCTTCAAGGAGGTCTCCGAGGCCTACGACGTCCTCTCGGACGCCGAGAAGCGCAAGCAGTACGACCGCGGCGGCTCGCTGTTCGGCGCGGGCAGCCCGTTCGGAGGGAGCCCCGGCGGTGCGGGTGGCAACGGAGGAGCGGCCGATGCCGGCTTCGGGGACATCCTGTCCGACCTCTTCGGCTCCGCCACGGGCGGCCGGCGCCGCTCCGGCACGCGCACCCGGCCGCAGGCCGAGCGCGGCCGCGACCTCGAGACGGAGATCTCCATCAGCTTCGCCCAGGCCGTCGCCGGCGCCCAGGTGCCGGTCGCGGTGGCGACCCAGTCCCCGTGCCCGACCTGCCGCGGCACGGGCGCCGAGCCGGGCACCTCGCCCATCGTCTGCCCGGTCTGCCAAGGTCGCGGCGTGGAGTCCCAGGGCCAGGGGCTGTTCTCGATCACCCGCCCGTGCGAGCGCTGCGGCGGCTCGGGCACCGTGATCGAGCAGCCCTGCCACACCTGCCACGGCGAGGGCCGCCAGCGCGAGCTCAAGCGCTACAAGGTCAACGTCCCGGCGGGCGTCAAGGACGGCTCGCGCATCCGCCTGGCCGGCAAGGGCGAGGCGGGGCTGCGCGGCGGCCCGTCCGGCGACCTCTACGTCGTCACCCGCGTCACCCAGTCCCCGGTCTTCCGCCGCAAGGAGGACAACCTCGAGGTCGAGGTGCCGATCACCGTCGTCGAGGCGCTGCGCGGCGCCGACGTCGAGGTCCCGACGCTCGCGGGCACGAAGACCCTGCGGGTCAAGCCGGGCACCCACAGCGGGGCCGTCTCGCGCCTGCGCGGCGCGGGCCCGCCGAAGCTCGGCGGCGGCGGCAAGGGCGACATCCACTACCGCTTCGTCATCGACGTCCCGTCCGGGCTCACCCCGGAGCAGCGCGAGCTCGTCGACGACCTCGCCCGCACGATGCCCGGCGACCCGCGCGAGGCGCTGCTGCGCAGCGCCGCCGAGACGGGCCCGGCGCCGACCCAGGCCGCGTGATGGGCGTCCGGCGGCGGACGACCGTGACGGCCTCGGTGGACCGGGGCCGCGGCGTGTTCATGATCTCCGTCGCCGCGGAGCTGGCGGAGATGCACCCCCAGACGCTGCGCATGTACGAGCAGCGGGGCCTGATCGCCCCCAAGCGCTCGGCCAAGGGCACGCGGCTGTACTCGCAGGCCGACGTCGAGCTCCTGCGGCGCATCCAGGAGATGACCGTCGAGCTCGGGATGAACCTCGCGGGCGTCGAGCGCGTGCTCGAGATGGAGGCGCAGATGGAGCGCATGGCGCAGCGCGTCGCGGCGCTCGAGCGCCGCAACGCTCGCCTGACCCAGGCGCTGGAGACCGAGCTCGAGGCGGTCCGGCGCTCCTACCGCGCCGAGATCGTCCGCTGGCAGCCGCCGGGCGGCTCCGACGTCGTGCCCGTGCGCCGCCCGAAGGCCTAGCGCGCCGGCGTTGCCGTGCGCTAATATCTTAGTCAGACCGACTCAGATCTAGGACACACGCACCTATGCAACTGGACCGCTTCACGATCAAATCGCAGCAGGCCCTGCAGGCCGCCATCGCCCTCGCGGCCGAGCGCCGCAACACCGAGGTCACGACGGAGCACCTGCTCCGCGCCCTCCTGCACCAGGCCGACAGCACGGTCGGGCCGATCCTCGCGCGCCTCGAGGTCGACCAGGCCGCGCTGAAGGCCGACGTCGAGCGCGCACTCGCCGGGCTCGCGACCCTCGGCGCCCCCGACGAGCCGCGCACCTCCGCGGCCGTCCAGGCCGTGCTGCGCCAGGCCGAGCGCGAGCTCGCCCCGCTGGGCGACGAGTACATCTCCACGGAGCACCTGCTGCTCGCGCTGCTCGGCGCCGACGACGCGGCGGCCGAGACCCTGCGCCGCCACGGCGTCACCCGCGACGGCTTCCTCGAGGCCATGGCCCAGGTCCGCGGTCCCCATCGGGTGACGAGCCAGAGCCCGGAGGACACCTTCCAGTCCCTGGACAAGTTCGGCAACGACCTCACCCAGGCCGCCCGCCAGGGCAAGCTCGACCCGGTGATCGGCCGCGACGACGAGATCCGCCGCGTCATCCAGGTCCTCTCGCGCCGCACGAAGAACAACCCCGTCCTCATCGGCGAGCCCGGCACGGGCAAGACCGCGATCGTCGAGGGCCTCGCCCAGCGGATCGTCGACCAGGACGTCCCCGAGTCGCTGCGCGACCGGCGGGTGATCGCGCTCGACATCGGGGCCCTCCTGGCCGGCTCGAAGTACCGCGGCGAGTTCGAGGAGCGCTTCAAGGCCGTCCTCAAGGAGGTCCAGGAGGCCGGCGGCGAGATCGTGCTCTTCATGGACGAGCTGCACACGATCGTCGGCGCGGGCGCGGCCGAGGGCGCCGTCGACGCCGCCAACCTGCTCAAGCCGATGCTCGCCCGCGGCGAGCTGCGCGCCGTCGGTGCCACGACGCTCGACGAGTACCGCAAGCACGTCGAGAAGGACGCGGCGCTGGCCCGCCGCTTCCAGCCCGTGAACGTCGGCGAGCCGTCCGAAACGGCGACCGTCGCCATCCTGCGCGGGCTCAAGGACCGCTACCAGGCCCACCACGGGGTGCGCATCACCGACGCCGCCCTGGTCGCGGCCGCCCACCTCTCCCAGCGCTACATCACCGATCGCTTCCTCCCCGATAAGGCGATCGACCTCGTCGACGAGGCCGCCTCGCGCGTGTCCATCGAGGCCTCGACCGTGCCGACGGAGATCGACGAGGTCGAGCGGCGCCTCACCCAGCTCGAGATCGAGCACGTCGCCATCCGCGACGACGACACGGCCACGGAGCGCCGCGAGGCGATCGAGCGCGAGCAGGCCGACCTGCGGGAGCAGGTGGCCGGCATGCGGGCGGTGTGGGAGCGCGAGAAGGAGCGCGTGGAGGGCACGGGCGCGCTGCAGAAGCGCCTCGACGAGGCGCGCACGGAGCTCGAGCAGGCCCAGCGCGGCTCGGACTTCGAGACGGCGGGCAAGCTCGCCTACGGTGAGATCCCCGAGCTCGAGGCCAAGCTCGCCGAGGCCGACGCCCAGGAGCTCTCCGATGAGCCCAACGTCTACCTCTCCGACACCGTCGACGCCGACGCGATCGCCGAGGTCGTCGCCCGCTGGACCGGGATCCCGGTCTCACGCATGCTCGAGTCCGAGCTCACGAAGCTCCTCGAGATGGAGGGTCGCCTGCACGAGCGCGTCGTGGGCCAGCAGGAGGCGGTCGAGGCCGTCGCCAACGCCCTGCGGCGCTCGCGCTCGGGGCTCAGCGATCCGGACCGGCCGATCGGCTCGTTCCTGTTCCTCGGCCCGACGGGCGTCGGCAAGACCGAGCTCGCCCGGGCGCTGGCCCAGTTCATGTTCGACGACGAGCACGCCATGGTCCGCCTCGACATGTCCGAGTACATGGAGAAGCACACGGTCTCGCGGCTCGTCGGGGCGCCCCCCGGCTACGTCGGCTACGACGAGGGCGGCCAGCTCACGGAGGCCGTGCGCCGGCGCCCGTACGCGGTGGTCCTGCTCGACGAGATCGAGAAGGCCCACGCCGACGTGTTCAACGTCCTGCTCCAGGTGCTCGACGACGGGCGGCTGACCGACGGCCACGGCCGCACGGTGGACTTCAAGAACACCGTGCTGATCATGACCTCGAACCTCCCGGGCGGCCGCGCCGGGGCCGAGGCGACGTTCAAGCCGGAGTTCATCAACCGGCTCGACGACATCGTCGAGTTCGCGCCGCTGGACCGCGAGCAGCTCACCGCCATCGTCGACATCCAGGTGGCCCGGGTGCTCGAGCGCGTCGCCGAGCGCGGCGTCGCCGTCGAGCTCACCGACGCGGCGCGGACGCTGCTCGGCGACCTCGGCTACGACCCGGCCTACGGCGCCCGGCCGCTGAAGCGCGTGATCGCCAGGCACCTCGTCGACCGGCTGGCGCGCGGGCTGCTCGAGGGCCGCTACGGCCCGGGCGACGTCGTCCGCGTCGACGCCGTGGACGGCGAGCTCGTGACCGAGCCGGCGGCGGCGCCCTCGCCCGCCTGAGCCGGCGCGCTCGCCACGGGTCGGCGTACGCATCCGCGGCGGGGCGGGGGTGAGTCGCTCCTCCGGCGCGGGCGGGCCGACCCGGGCTGCAGTCGCCCAGCGGTCGTCCTGGCGACCACCGCGCGACTGACGCTTTCCTGGCGCGAGCGGGCCCAGGGGCCCCCCCGGCGTCCTCCTCAGCGGCGGCCCCGCCCGGCACCGGCCGCCGTCCGCGCCGCCGGCCGCGTCCACGCGCCCCGCGCTGGAGTCGCTCGGCTCAGGCGGCGTTGACGAGCTCGAGCAGCCGCGGCCCGAAGCGCTGCCGCAGGGCGGCCGAGCCGCGCCACGCGTGCAGCCGGGGCTGGGCCGCGGGGAGCGCGGCGAAGCGCAGGTCGCGCTCGACGAGGGTGCCCGCGGCGGCCACCATGTCCGGGTCGAAGCGGGTGCCGGAGCGCGCCTCGAGCGCCAGCAGCGCCTCCACGTGCGACAGCGTCGCAGTGTCGCGGGCGGTCAGGCCGGCCCAGGACTCTGCCACGGCGAGCACGCGGCTCAGCTCGGGGATCAGCGTCCCGCCGACCCCGGACGGCTGGCCGCCGCCCTCGAAGGCCTCGGCCGCGAACGCGGCGGTCTCCGCGATCTCGGACGCATCCGGGTCCGGATGGCCGACGGGCGTCGCGGCGGACGTGAGCCGGCTCCACGGATCGGGCCGGACCGCGCTGAGCGCGGCCGCTTCGGCGAGCACGTGCCGGTCGCGCTCGGGTAGGCAAAGCACGTCGGCGAGGGCGTCGGCGTAGCGGCGGGTCGCCTCGAGCCGGTCGAGGTCGGAGACCGGGCGGGCGCGGGCGAGCCGGGTCAGCGCGCTGGGCGGCACGAGCGTCGCCAGCGCGAAGCCGCCGAGGGCGGCGAAGCCGAGTGCCGGGATCAGCGCGGCGGTGACCACGCCGGTGAGCACCATGGCGACCACGGCGGGCAGCGCCCCGGCGAGCTCGCCAGGCATGGCGCGCGCGGGCGCTCCGAGCTGCAGCGGCGCGTAGATCGCCGGGCCGACCGCGAAGTTCGCGACGGCGAGCGCGAGGCCCGCCGCGGCGAGCAGCGGCAGGGCGGCTCCGTCGGTTCCGGGCGCGTGGGCGAGCGCGAGGACGGCGGCACCCGCGAGGGCCGCCCACGGGTAGGCGGCGAGGTTGGCGAGCGTGCCCGCGCGCAGCAGCCGCTCGTCCCGGCGCAGCGCCCAGACGGCAAGGTCGGGGACGGCCAGCACGAGGAAGGCGCCGACCGGTCCGGCGACGGCGAGCGCGAGGACGGCCGCGGCGAGAGTGGCGTTGAGCCGCACGCCGGAGGACAGCCACACCTCGGAGAGCTCGCAGACGACGGCGATGGCCACGAGGGCCGGCAGCAGCTCGGGCCGGTCCATCCCCCAGCTCATACCGGAGACGGCGAGCACCAGCAGCCCGGCGACCGCCAGGACGGCGTGCAGCACCAGTCCCGCGCGCTCAGGCGACAGCCGCTCGATCATTCGAGCGGGCAGGCGCGGTCGAACAGGTCGCGAGGGCACCGGCGCAGTATTGCAGTACGGGACATGGCTTCAAGGCGATTGGGGTCGTCGATACGTCAATCAGCGGCCCACGCAGGGAAGTCTCAGCACTTGAACTTGGACATGCGACACCTCCTCGCCCACGGGGGTACGAGAGCACCTGGCTCTCGCCGACCAGGGCGACGGTAGATCACCCGTCCGGTCGCCTCAAGGCTGCGAACCGATGTGCGAACCCTCCTGCACCGCCGTGGCGCGGCCGGCGGGGACCGCCACGGCGGCTCCGGCGGCCGCGAGCGCGACCGCGAGCAGCAGCCCGGCGCGGGTCCCGTGCGCGGCGATCAGCGCCCCGCCGAGCGCGGCACCCGCGGCCACGCCGCTGTTGTTGGCGGTGACGACCCAGCCGAACACGCGGGTGCCCTGGCCCGCCGGCGTGGCGGCGTCGACCACGGTGTAGAGCACGATCCACAGCGGTCCGAGCGCCAGCCCGGGCAGGACGAGCAACAGGCCCAGCGCGGGGACGCTCGTGGCCAACAGCGAAGGGATGAGCGCCAGGGCGCACAGGCCCGCCCACACCGGCAGCCGTCGGCGGGCCTCGCCCCGGCCGCCCCGGACGCCGTAGAGCAGGCCGCCGGCCACGCTGCCGGCCGACAGCGCGGCGGCGAGCAGGCCGGCCGCCGCGGGCGCGTCGCGGGCGGTGGCGAAGGCCGGCACGGTGACCTCGACGGCGCCGAGCGCGCCGGCGAGCCCGGCGAGCACGAGCAGCGTGAGCTGCAGCGGCCGGCGCGAGGACGCGCCCCCGTCCGCGTCCGGCTCGGTGTCCTCGACGGCGCCGAGCCCGCGGGCGAGCGGCGCGCCGGCGGTGGCCAGGCCGGCGACGAGCATGACAACGGCGGCGACGGCGATCGCGGCGCCGGGAGAGGCGAGGGCGACGGCGGCGCCGACGAGCACGGGCCCGGCCACCAGCGTGGCCTCGTCGAGCACGCTGTCGGCCGCGAACGCCGTGCGCAGCCGCGTGGGCTGTTGCCGGTACGTCGCGCTCCACACGGCACGGGCGAACGGCCCCACGGGCGGCACGACGAGTCCCGCGAGCGCCGCCGCGGCGACGACGGGCGCCGCCGCGCTCGTCGCGGAGCCGACGAGCACGAGCGCGGCGAGGGCCGCCGCGAAGGCGGCGACGAAGCCGGCGAGCGCGCCCGGCCCGTGGCGGTCGACGAGCCGGCCCCGGACCGGGTGCAGCGCCGTGGCCACGCCCCAGCTGCCGGCCGCGAAGCCGGCCGCGGCGATCGAGCCCGTCGTCTGCTGGACGAAGAGCAGCAGCCCGAGCGGCAGCATGGCGAACGCGAGGCGGGCGCCGATGGAGGCGGTGAGGAAGCCGAGGGCGCGCCGGTCGCGCAGCAGCCAGGCGTAGCCCGCGGACGCGGCCATGGACGCTGGCCTTACCCGGCGCTTCGCGCGGTCAGCCGCCTTCGGCGTGCGGGCACGCGTGACCGCACGGACACGGACGATCGGGTAGAGCTTCGGTGCTCAACGCTCGATCCCGGGAGGGGCCGCCGATGCCGACCTACATCATGCTCGCGACGCTGTCGTCGGAGGGCGTGCAGACCGTCAGGAACAACCCGAGCCGCATCAAGGAGGTCAACGAGGAGGTCGAGCAGCTCGGTGCCAGCGTCAAGGCCCAGTGGGCGACGCTCGGCCAGTTCGACTTCATCTCCGTCGTCGAGGCGCCCGACGACCTGACCATGGCGCGCGTCTCGCTCGAGCTCGGCTCGCGGGGCACGGGCCGCTACGAGTCGCTCAGCGCGATCCCGATCGACGAGTACATCGCGTCGCTGTGAGCGACGCGGGCGGTCCGCGCGTCCTCGTCGTCGGCGGGGGCGGGCGCGAGCACGCGCTCGTGCGGGCCCTGCGCCGCTCGCCCCAGCGCCCAGAGCTCTGGTGCGTGCCGGGCAACGCGGGCACCGCGGCCGACGCCGGGACGCTCGACGCTCCCGACCCGGCCACGGACCCGGCCGGCTTCGCCGCGGCCGCCGCGGGGCACGGCCTCGACCTCGCGGTGGTCGGCCCGGAGGCGCCGCTCGTCGCCGGCCTCGTGGACGCCCTGGAGGACGCGGGCGTCCCGGCCTTCGGCCCGCGCCGGGAGGCGGCGCGCCTGGAGGGCTCCAAGGCCCACGCCAAGGAGCTCATGCTCGCCGCCGGCGTGCCCACCGCCGACGCCGTCCAGGTCACCGACGCCGACCTCGCCCTGGGCGGGATCACGGACTATCCCGTGGTGATCAAGGCCGACGGCCTGGCCGCGGGCAAGGGCGTCGTGATCGCCGCGGACGAGCTCGAGGCGGGCGAGGCACTCGAGGCCATGCTCGTGGAGCGCCGCTTCGGCTATGGGCCGGTGCTCGTCGAGGAGCACCTGGCCGGCCGGGAGGTCTCCCTGCTCGCCCTGTGCGACGGCGAGCACGCGGTGGCGCTGGCCCCGGCGCGCGACTACAAGCGCATCGGGGAAGGCGACACCGGGCCGAACACCGGTGGCATGGGCGCCTTCTCCCCGGTCCCCGACATCGGCGACGGGCTCGTCGAGGAGCTCGTCGGCGCCGTGCACCGACCCGTGCTGGAGGAGCTCGCCCGGCGCGGCACGCCCTTCCACGGCGTCCTCTACGCCGGCCTCATGCTCACCGATCACGGCCCGAAGGTGCTGGAGTTCAACGTCCGCTTCGGCGACCCGGAGACCCAGGTCGTGCTACCACGGCTGCGGTCGGACCTGCTCGAGCTGCTCACGCGGGCGCGTGAGCCGGGCGGGCTGGCCGGCGTGGCGCTCGAGTGGGACCCGCGCACGGCGGTGACGGTCGTGCTCGCCTCCGGGGGGTACCCGGAGCGCGCGTCCTGCGGCGACGTGATCCGCGGCCTGGACCGGGTGGGCGAGGAGGTCGAGATCGTCCATGCGGGCACGGCCGTCCGCGGCGCCGACGTGGTCACGGCGGGCGGGCGCGTCCTCAACGTCACCGCCCTCGCAGCCGACGCGGAAGCCGCCCGGACCGCGGCGTATGCTGCCGCGGACATGGTCGACTTCGACGGGCGCCAGCTCCGCAGGGACATCGCGCAGTGACCCAGGAACCCCAGCCGGCCCCGCCCACGCAGACGGAGGTCGAGACGGCGTTCGCCGGCATCGAGGTCGACGCCCCGCGCGTCGGCATCATCATGGGCTCGAAGTCCGACATGGAGACCATGGAGAAGGCGGGATCGGTGCTCGAGGAGTACGGCATCCGCTACGAGGTCCGGGTCATGTCCGCGCACCGCGACCCGCAGCTCGTCGCCGAGTACTGCGCCAACGCCCGCATGCGCGGCCTGCGCGTGATCATCGCCGGCGCCGGGCTGTCGGCCGCCCTGCCGGGCGTCGCCGCGGCGCATACCGACCTGCCGGTCATCGGCGTGCCGCTCTCGGGCCGGATGAGCGCCGCGGGCGGGCTGGACGCGATCCTGTCCGTCGGGCAGATGCCGCCCGGCGTGCCGGTCGCCGCCGTCGGCCTGGACAACCCGCGCAACGCCGCGCACCTGGCCGCCCGCATCCTGACCTGCTGACCCGATGAGGCTCAAGGTCCGCCCGCCGCGGGCCGATGCTTCCGAGGGACGTCCGCCGTGGCCCCTTCCCCCCAAGTCTCCCCGCAGAACCACCCGACCGCGCTGGACGGCCTGCTCGCCGCGACGGCGGCCCTGCGCTCGGGGCCGGACCTCCACCCGGCCCTGCGCGCCGTGGTGGGCACGCTCGCCGAGTCGCTCGGCTTCGCCACCGTCGCGCTGAACCTCTACCGGGCGGCGACGCACGACTTCGAGGTCGTCGTCGTGCACGGCTCCGCCCCGGCCCGGCGGGCGCTGCTGGGTACCACGTCGCCGGCCGAGGCGTGGGCGCCGCTGTTCGAGAGCCGCCTCGAGCGCCACGGCTGCTGGTTCGTCCCCGAGGGCGAGCTGGACTGGGGGGACGACTCGGTGGCCAGCTACGTCCCCGAGCTCGACGAGGACCCCGGCGACCCGGACTGCTGGCGCGCCGAGGACAGCCTGCTCGTCCCGCTGCGGGCCGCGGGCGGCAGCGTGCTCGGCGTCCTCTCCGTCGACGAGCCGCGCACGGGCCGGCGCCCCTCGGACCGCGAGCTGCAGGTCCTCGCCGCCGTCGCGGCCCAGGCCGGGCTGGTCATCGAGTCCGCCCAGGCCGCCCAGGTCGCGCGCCGCCACCGCGCGGACATGCAGGAGCTCTTGACCGTCGGCACCCGCATGACCGCCGCCCGCTCCCAGGCCGACATCGCCGCCGCCGTGTGCGCCGGCATCCAGGGCGCGCTCGGCTTCGAGCGCGTCACGCTCGCGCTGTGCGACGCGGCGACGAGCGAGGTCAGCCCCGTGGGGGCCGTCGGCTGGCCGGGCGGAGCGCCGGCCGTGGGCTGGCCGGTCCCGGTCGACGACATCCAGCGGCTGCTCGAGCACGCCGACCCGGTGCACGGCTGCGCGCTGCTCTCCCGCGCCGAGGCGCACGCGCTCGTGCCCGAGTCGCTGCACGTCATCTACTCCTCCACCCAGAACGGTCGCGGCCCGCACGGCTGGGACCACCACTGGCTGCTCGTGCCGTTGCACGGCGAGGACGGCACGCTGCTCGGCGTCGTCTGGCCGGACGATCCGGTGGACCGGCTCCTGCCGACGCCGGAGCGGCTGCGGACCCTGCGGGCGTTCGCCAACCAGGCGTCCACCGCGCTCGAGGTCCTGCGCAGCTCGGAGCGGCTGCGCCACCTCGCCGAGCACGATCCGCTCACCGGCCTGCGCAACCGGCGCGGGCTGCACGACCAGATCCAGGCGACGATCGACGCCCATCCGGTCGACGGCGTCGCCGTGGTCGTCGCCGACGCCGACGCCTTCAAGCGCGTCAACGACGAGCTCGGCTACCACACGGGCGACGACACGCTGCGGGTGATCGCCACCACGGTCGGCGACGTGCTGCCGGCCGGCGGCTACGGCGCCCGGCTCGGCGGAGAGGAGTTCGCGCTCGTGCTCCCGGGATGCGGCGAGCCGCAGGCGCGCGCGGTCGCCGAGGCGCTGCGGCGCGGCGCGCGGGCGTGCGCGCCGGTGCCGTGGGGGCTGCGCCTGTCCGCCGGCGTCGCGGGCACCGGGTCGGGGCCGCGCGACGCCGAGCGCCTGCTGCGCGCCGCGACGCGCGCGCTCGTCGCGGCCAAGCGGCTCGGCCGCGATCGCGTCGTCGCCTACGACGCCTCAACCATCGAGCCGCTGCTCGAGGCCCTGGGCCGCGAGGAGGTGCAGGACGACCACCACCTGGCTGCGGTGCTGCTGCTCGCCGAGACGCTCGACCTGCGCGACGCGGGCACGGCGCGGCACTCCCAGACCGTCGGGCGCTACGCGCGGGCCGTCGCGCACCGGCTCGGCTTCTCCGCCGCGCGGGTGGAGCGCATGCGCATCGCCGGGCTGCTGCACGACGTCGGCAAGCTCGCGGTGGCCGACGCGGTCCTGCACAAGCCGGGCGCGCTCGACGACGTCGAGCTCGCGGAGATCCGCCGTCATCCCGAGGTCGGCGCGCGGATCGTGGGCAACGCCGGCCTCGGCGACGTGGCGGAGTGGGTGCTCGCCCACCACGAGCACTGGGACGGCTCGGGCTACCCGCGTGGCCTGCGGGGCACGGCAATCCCCGTGGAGGCCCGGGTGCTCGCGGTCGCCGACGCCTACGAGGCGATGACCGCGCGACGCCCCTACCGCCCGACGCCGATGACCCCGGTCGAGGCGCAGCGCGAGCTGCGCCGCCACGCGGGCACGCAGTTCGACCCGGACGTCGTGGCGTGCGCCCTGGAGCTCGCCGAGTCGGGCTGAGCCCGGCCGCCGCTCGCGCCGGATACCGTCGGGCGCGTGATCGCCCGCTACACCCGTCCCGAGCTCGGGGCCGTCTGGACCGACGAGGCGCGCATGCGGGCCTGGCGCGACGTGGAGGTCGCCGCCGCCGAGGCGCTGCCGGAGGGCCCGACCGTGGACGACCTCGAAGCGATCCGGAGGACGACCTTCACCGTGGAGGCGGTCCGCGAGCGCGAGGCGGTGACCGACCACGACGTCGCGGCCTTCGTCGACGTCCTCAGCGCCTCGGCCGGCCCGGCCGGCCGCTGGATCCACTACGGCCTGACGTCCTCCGACGTGCTCGACACCGCCCTCGGGCTGCAGCTGCAGCGGGCGGCGATCCCGATCCTCGGCGGCGCCCGCGAGCTGGCGGACGCCCTGGCCCGGCGCGCGCGCGAGCACGCAGGCACGCTCACGGTCGGGCGCACCCACGGCGTCCACGCCGAGCCGACGTCGTTCGGGCTCAAGCTCGCCGGCTTCGCCTTCGAGGCCGACCGCAACCGCCGCCGGCTCGAGCACGCCTTCGCCCAGGTCGCGGTCGGGGCGATCTCCGGCGCGGTCGGCACCTACGCCTCGCACTCCCCCGCCTACGAGGCGGCGGTGCTCGAGCGGCTCGGGCTGCGGGGGGAGCGGGTCTCGACCCAGGTCGTCCCCCGCGACCGCCACGCCGAGCTGCTGCAGGCCGTCGCGCTCGCGGGCGCGGGTCTCGAGCGCTTCGCGACGGAGATCCGGCACCTGCAGCGCACGGAGGTCCGCGAGGTCGAGGAGCCGTTCCGTGCCGGCCAGAAGGGCTCCAGCGCGATGCCCCACAAGCGCAACCCGATCACCACGGAGCGGCTCACCGGACTGGCCCGGGTGCTGCGGGGCTACGCCCAGGCCGGGGTGGAGGACGTCGCGCTGTGGCACGAGCGCGACATCTCGCATTCCGGCGCCGAGCGGGTGATCCTGCCCGACGCCACCATCCTGCTCGACTACATGCAGGCGCTCGCGCTGCGCGTCGTGCACGGCATGGTCGTCCATCCGGAGCGCATGCGCCGCAACCTCGAGCTCACCTGCGGCGCGCTCTTCAGCCAGCGCGTGCTGCTCGCGCTCGTGGCCGGCGGGATGGCGCGCGACGACGCCTACCGGATCGTGCAGGAGCTCGCCCGGCGCGCGTGGGACGAGCAGACGCCACTGCGCGAGCTGCTGGCCGCGTCGCCGCACGCGGAGGGACTCGACCTCGATGCGCTGTTCGACTTTGCGCCCTACCTCCGGCACGTGCCGGAGGTCCTGGGGAGACTCGACGAGGTGACGTCCTCCGAAGGGCGGCGCTTGCCACAACCAAAGGACGAAACGTAGGTATGGCCGACGTGCTCCTCATCCACGGCGACACGGCTCGCTCCATGGACCTCTTCCACTCCTTGCCGGTCCAGGTCGCCGACCCGTTCCTCTACGTCGAGCTCGGCGACCGGCGGATCGCCGTCGTCTCGCCGTTCGACCACGCCACGATCCGCGCCGCGGATCCGCAGGTCGAGCTCATCGACCCCGAGGCCTACGGCCGGCGTGCTCTGATGGCCGAGAGCGGGGACTTCACGGCCGCCGACCTCGAGACCGCCGCCCGGGCCGTCGCGGACCTCGGCCAGCACCGCGCGGTGGTGTCCTGGAACTTCCCCGTCGCGCTCGCCGACCGCCTGCGCGAGCGCGGCCTCGAGGTCGTCGTCGACCACGCGCGCTTCGAGCGCCGTCGCCGGGTCAAGAGCCCGGGCGAGCTCGAGGGTGTCCGTCGCGCCCAGGCGGCCGCGGACGCGGCGATGGGCGAGGCCGCGCGGCTCGTCCGCGCCCTGCCGGACGGGCTGACCGCCGAAGCGGTACGGGCGGCGATGCAGGCCGTCTGCGACGAGCGCGGGGCCGAGCTCGGCGGCGACGCGATCGTCGCGATCGGAGAGCAGGCCGCCGGCGGCCCCGAGTCCGGCACCGGGCCCGTGCTGCGCGGCGAGTGCGTCCTGATCGACATCTGGCCGCGCGACCGGGCGTCGCGCTGCCACGCCGACATGACCCGGACCTTCGTGGGCGGTGGCGAGCCGCCGGAGCCCGAGCTGGCCGAGGACCACGCGCTCGCTCGCGAGGCCCTGCGCCAGGTCGTGGAGCGCGTGCGCGCCGGCGCCCACGGCCGCGACCTGCACGACGTCTCCTCCGCCGTCTTCGAGGCAGCCGGCAAGCCGACGCTCCGCACCGCCGAGGGCACGCTGGCCGAGGGGTACAACCACGGCCTCGGCCACGGCGTCGGGCTCGAGGTCCACGAGGGGCCCGGGGTCGGCATCGCCGGGGAGCCGCTGGTCGCGGGTGACGTCATCGCGGTCGAGCCCGGCTGCTACCGGCCGGGCTTCGGCGGCGTGCGGCTCGAGGACCTGCTCCTCGTCACCGACGACGGGTGCGAGGTCCTGACGAACTTTCCGTATGAATTGTGACGGTTGGCGCTTGCCCGTCCAGCGACGGCGCGTCACGAAGCGCATGGAAGACGTGCGCAACGTGACGCGGCGTATCCGGCGACGGGTGCGAGCTGTGACGATGGCCCGATGACCAACGGCACCGGACGCACCGACCTCCACCTCGCGCTCGTCGGCGGCCGCCGGCGCCGGAGGCCGGTGGCGCTGCAGCCGAACATAGTGTCGGTCGCGCTGATCGGCGGGTCCGCGTCCGGGTCCCCGGCCCCGGTTGAGCGCGGCGGGATCCGGCCCCGTTGGTAGCGTCAACTCCATGACCTCCGTCGCCGATCTCGAGCTGTTGGCCCGCGGCAAGGTGCGCGAGCTCTACGCGACCGGCGAGGACCTGCTGATGGTCGCCTCGGACCGGATCTCGACCTACGACGTCGTCCACCCGACGGAGATCGCCGACAAGGGCAAGGTCCTCACGGGGATCTCCGCGCGCTGGTTCGACCTCACGCAGGACCTCGTCCCGAACCACGTGCTGTCCTATGCGGACGGCGTGCCGGAGGAGGTCCGCGGCCGCGCCGTGCGCGTCACCCGGCTGCGGATGCTGCCCGTGGAGTGCATCGTGCGCGGGTACATCACCGGGTCGGGCTGGAAGGACTACCAGGCCACCGGGCACGTCTCCGGGCTCGAGCTGCCGCCGGGCCTCGAGGAGTCCCAGCAGCTGCCCGAGCCGCTCTACACCCCGTCGACGAAGGCCGAGGTCGGCCACGACGAGGCGATCGACTTCGAGCAGACGGTCCAGCTGCTCGGCGATCGCGGCCTCGCCGAGCGCGTCCGCGACGCGACGCTCGCCGTCTACGAGCGCGTCGCCGCCCACGCGCGCGAGCGCGGCATCCTCCTCGCCGACACGAAGCTCGAGTTCGGCCTCGACGCCGACGGCACGCTCGTGCTCGGCGACGAGGTCTGCACCCCGGACTCCTCCCGCTTCTGGCCCGCCGACGGCTACGAGCCCGGCCGCGCCCAGCCGTCCTTCGACAAGCAGTACGTGCGCGACTGGGCCTCGGGGACCGGCTGGGACAAGGCGCCGCCCGCACCGCCCATCGACGAGGAGGTCGCCGCCCGCACCCGCGAGCTCTACGTCGAGGCCTACGAGCGGCTGACGGACGAGCCGTTCAGCGCCTGGCTGGAGCGGACGAGAAGCGCCGGCGAAGCCGCCCGCGATGGCGAGCGAAGCGAGACCGGATGAGGGCGCGCGTGTTGATCCGCCCCAAGGCCGGCATCCTGGACCCGCAGGGCCAGACCGTCGAGCGCGCCCTGCCGGCCCTCGGCTTCCACGGCGTCAGCGACGTGCACGTCGGCCGCCTGGTCGAGCTCGAGGTCACCGACCCGTCGCAGCTCGAGGCCATGTGCGAGCAGCTGCTGGCCAACCCGCTGATCGAGGACTACGACGTGGAAGTGCCTACCCAACCCCGCCCACCCGGCGCCCTGTGAAACTCGGCGTCGTCGCCTTTCCCGGCACCTGTGACGACCGGGACGCGCTGGACGCCTGCGCCCGCGTGGGCGAGGCCGTGCCGCTCTGGCACGCGGACGCCGACCTGCACGGGGTGGACGCGGTCGTCGTCCCCGGCGGCTTCTCCTACGGCGACCACCTGCGCGTCGGTGCGGTCGCGCGCTTCTCCCCGGTGATGGCGGCCGTGGCCGCCTTCGCCCGCGACGGCGGACCGGTGCTCGGGATCTGCAACGGCTTCCAGATCCTCTGCGAGGCCGGGCTGCTCCCGGGCGCGCTGCTGCCCAACGTGTCCCTGCGCTTCGCCATGCGCCAGACGACGCTCGAGGTCCTCTCCCAGGCCTGCGACTGGACGCGCCCGCTCACCGTCGGCGAGCGGCTCTCCATCCCGGCCAAGCACACGTCGGGGCGCTACTTCGCCCCGGTGGAGACGCTGCGCGAGCTCGACGACGGTGGCCAGATCGTCCTGCGCTACGTCGAGGACCCGCTGCCCAACGGCTCGGTCGCCGACGTCGCGGGCGTCTGCAACGCCGCGGGCAACGTGCTCGGGCTCATGCCGCACCCGGAGCACGCGGTGGACGAGCTGACGGGCTCCGCCGACGGGCTCAGGCTGTTCGCCGCGGTGAGCGCCGCGCTCGCATGAGCGCCTGGCGCGAGCTCGGGCTCACCGACGACGAGTACGCGCTGATCGTCGGCAAGCTCGGCCGGGAGCCCAACGGGGTGGAGCTCGCGATGTTCAGCCTCATGTGGTCCGAGCACTGCTCCTACAAGCACTCCAAGCCGCTGCTGCGCACGCTGCCGACGGAGGGGCCGCGCGTGGTCATGGGTCCGGGCGAGAACGCCGGGGCGGTCGACGTCGGCGGCGGGTTGTCCTGCGCCTTCAAGGTCGAGTCGCACAACCATCCGAGCGCGGTCGAGCCGTTCCAGGGCGCGGCGACCGGCGTCGGCGGCATCCTGCGCGACATCTTCGCGGTCGGGGCGCGGCCCATCGCGGTGCTCGACTCGCTGCGCTTCGGCGAGCCGAGCTCGGACCGCACCCGCTACCTGCTCGAGCACGCCGTCGCCGGCATCGGCCACTACGGCAACTCGATCGGCGTGGCCAACGTCGGCGGCGAGATCTACTTCGAGGAGCCCTACGAGCAGAACTGCCTCGTCAACGCGATGTGCCTCGGGCTGATCGAGACGGACGCGCTGATCCGCTCGGCGGCGGCCGGGGTCGGGAACCAGCTCGTCCTCTTCGGTGCGCGCACGGGCCGGGACGGGATCGGCGGCGCCTCCGTGCTGGCCAGCGCCGAGCTCGGCGAGCTCGACGCCGGCAAGCGCCCGACGGTCCAGATCGGCGACCCCTTCGAGGAGAAGAAGCTGCTCGAGTGCTCCCTGGAGCTGCTGGCGGCCGGGCTGCTCGTCTCCCTGCAGGACCTCGGCGCGGCCGGCCTGACGTCCTCGGCGTCGGAGATGGCGTCCAAGGGCGAGGTCGGGCTCGACCTCGACGTGCGCCGGGTGCCGCTGCGCGAGGCCGACATGGAGCCCTTCGAGATCATGGTCTCCGAGTCCCAGGAGCGCATGCTCTGCGTCGTGGAACCCGACCGCGTCGAGGCCGTCCTCGCGCTGTGCGCGAAGTGGGAGGTCAACGGCACGGTGATCGGCGAGGTCACCGACTCGGGCCGCCTGCGCGTGCTCGACGAGGGCGCCGTCGTCGGCGACGTGCCGGTCGGCGCGCTCGTGGACGACTGCCCGGTCTACGAGCTCGAGCCCGCGCCGCCGGCCACGCCGATCTATCCCGCGCCCACCCGCACGCTCGAGGAGGGCCTGGACCCCGCCGCGACGCTCCTGGCGCTGCTGGGCTCGGCCAACCTCGCCTCCCGCCGCTGGGCCTTCCAGCAGTACGACTGGCTCGTCGGCTCGCGCACCGTGCGCCGGCCGGAGACGTGCGACGCGGCGGTGCTCGTCCTGGATCCCACCCCGCCCGCCGACCCGGACGCGCCCCGCCCCGGGCTCGCGGTGTCCATCGACGGCAACGGCCGCCGCGTCGCCTGCGACCCCTACCGGGGCGCCGTCGAGGCGGTCGTGGAGTGCAGCGCGAACCTCGCCTGCGCGGGCGCCGAGCCGCTCGGGATGACGAACTGCCTGAACTTCGGCAACCCCGAGAAGCCGCACATCGCCTGGCAGCTCACCCGGGCCATCGCCGGCCTCGCCGACGCCTGCACGGCGATGGGCGCGCCCGTGGTGGGCGGCAACGTCTCGCTCTACAACGAGTCCGGCGGCGGCCCGATCTACCCGACGCCCGTGGTGGGGATGGTCGGCGAGCTGCCCGACGCGCGGGCCGCCGGCCAACTCGGGTGGGCCCGGGAGGGCGACGCCGTCGCGGTGGTGGCGGCCGCCGGCTGGGCCCCGGCCCTCGCCGGCGCCGAGCTCAGCAAGCTCCGCGGGCTGCCCCTGCCGTCCGAGCTGCCGGCCGCCGAGCTCGGCGAGCTGCACGCGCTGCACGCCGCGGTCCGTCAGGGCGTGCGCTCGGGCGTCATGCACTCCGCCCACGACGTCGCCGAGGGTGGGCTCGCCGTCGCGCTGGCCGAGTGCTGCCTCGCCTCCGGCCTCGGGGCCTCCGTCGACCTCGCGCCGCTGGCGCCGCACGGCGAGGCGGGACTGTTTGGGGAGGCGCCCGGGGCCTTCGTCGTCTCCGGCGCGCCGGAGACGCTGGCCGGCCTGGGCGCCGCGGCGACCGTGGTCGGGCTCGTCGGCGGGGTCTCGCTCGACGTCGCCGGGGCCTTCACCCTGCCGGTCACCGAGCTGGTCCGCGTCCATGCCGCCGGGCTCGCCGACCTGCTGCCCTGACGCGCCGGCGTTCGTCACCTTTCGGGTCCGAACGCGCTGCTAGCCTCGCTGGCGTCCCCGGGTTCTCGTGACCGATTCGCCCCCCGATCTCCTGGACCCCCGCGACGGCCCGCGCGACGAGTGCGGCGTGTTCGGGGTCTACGCGCCCGGCCACGACGTCGCCCGGCTGTCGTACTTCTCGCTCTACGCCCTCCAGCACCGCGGCCAGGAGTCGGCCGGCATCGCCGCCTCCCAGGACGGGCGCATCATCACCGTCCGCGACCAGGGGCTCGTCAACCAGGTCTTCGACGAGCAGAAGCTCCGCGCGCTGAGTGGCGAGATGGCCATCGGCCATGTCCGCTACTCGACCACGGGCGCGAACTCGTGGGAGAACTCCCAGCCCGTCTGGCGCGCCGACCACCGCGAGGTGGCGCTCGCGCACAACGGCAACCTCGTCAACGCCGTGTCCCTGCACGGCGAGCTGCGCGAGGCCGGCGTCGGCTTCCGCTCGACCTCGGACTCCGAGATCATCGCCGCGCTCGTCTCCACGCACGAGGCCGCCGCGGTCGAGGACGCCATCGCCGACGTCATGCTGCGCCTGCGCGGCGCCTACTCGACCGTCGTCATGGCCAAGGACCGAGTGTGCGCCTTCCGCGACCCGCTCGGCCTGCGGCCGCTGGCGCTCGGCATGCTCGGCGACCGCTACTGCGTCGCCTCGGAGTCGTGCGCGTTCGACATCATCGGCGCGCGGTACCTGCGCGAGGTGCAGCCCGGCGAGCTGGTGACCCTCTGCGAGTCCGGCCTGCGCACCCGCCAGGTCGTCGAGGGCGAGCGCAAGGCGTTCTGCGTGTTCGAGCACATCTACTTCGCCCGCCCCGACTCGCGCCTCGAGGGCCGCGTCGTGCAGGCCTCGCGCCGGCGCATGGGCGAGATCCTCGCCCGCGAGGCGCCCGTGGCGGCCGACGTCGTCATCCCGGTGCCCGACTCGGGCAACGCCGCCGCCCGCGGCTACGCGCGCGCCGCCGGGCTGCCGACGGACGACGGCTTCGTCAAGAACCGCTACGTCGCCCGGACCTTCATCCAGCCCGGCCAGGAGCTGCGCAAGCACGGCCTGCGGCTGAAGTTCAACCCGCTGCCCGAGGTCGTGGCGGGTCAGCGGCTCGTGGTGGTCGACGACTCCATCGTCCGCGGCAACACCACGCGCCAGATCGTCCAGATGCTGCGCGACGCCGGCGCCGCCGAGATCCACCTGCGCATCTCCGCGCCCCCCATCCGCAATCCCTGCCACTACGGGGTGGACATGTCCTCGCGCGAGGAGATGGTGGCCCACGACCGCACGGTGGAGGAGATCCGGGCCGAGCTCGCCTGCGACTCGCTGGCCTACCTCTCGCTCGACGGCGTCTACGAGGCGATCGAGGGCGACCGCGGCGACCACTGCGACGCCTGCTTCTCCGGCGACTACCCGCTGGCGGAGACGGAGGCCGAGGCGCAGGCCAAGGACGCCTTCGAGCGCCGCGCCCTGCCGCTCGCGAAGGTGTGACGACTTCCCGCCGGTAGGCGGGTTCACGCCGGGGGCGCCGGTACGATCGCGGGCTCCGTGCCGCCGCCCGTCCTGACCGATGCGCCGACCCTGCCGGGGCTCGAGGACGGGCTGCGCGCGCCCGTCGCCCGGGCCGCGGATCCGGACGGCGCCCTGCACGAGCTGTTCGGCTTCTCCGGCTTCCGGCCGGGCCAGCGCGACGCCGTCGTGGCCGCCCTGGACGGCCGCGACGTCCTCGTGGTCATGCCCACCGGGGCCGGCAAGTCGCTGTGCTACCAGCTTCCCGCGCTCATGCGCCCCGACCTCACCGTCGTCGTCAGTCCGCTCGTGTCGCTCATGCAGGACCAGGTCGACGCCCTCAAGCGCGTCGCCCCCGGGCGGGTGGCGCTGCTCAACGCCCAGCAGGACGCGAGGGCCAACCGCCGGGCGCTGGACGCCGCCGTGCGCGGCGACCTGCGGCTGCTCTACGTCGCGCCGGAGCGCTTCTCGTCGCCCGGCTTCGCCGAGCGCCTGCGCGGGGCGCGCGTCGGGCTCTTCGTCGTCGACGAGGCGCACTGCGTCTCCCAGTGGGGGCACGACTTCCGGCCGGACTACTTCCGGCTCGCGGACGCGGCGCGCTGGCTCGGCGCGCGCGCCATCGTCGCCTCTACCGCGACCGCGACCCCCCGGGTGGCCGCCGACGTCGTCGCCCGGCTCGGCCTGCGCGACCCCGTGCGCATCTCGACGGGCTTCGACCGGCCGAACCTGAGCTTCGCCGTCGTGCCGTCGCCGACCAAGGAGGCGGCGCACCGGGGCATCGCCGCCGCGCTCGCGGAGGCGGACGCCCGGCCGGCCATCGTCTACGCGGGCACCCGGGCCGAGTGCGAGCGGCTCGCGGGGCGGCTCGAGCGGACGCTGGACACGACGGTGCTGGCCTACCACGCCGGGCTCCCGCGCGACCGCCGCGCCGAGGCCCAGCGGCGGTTCATGGCCGGCGAGGTCCAGGTCGTGGTCGCCACCAACGCCTTCGGGATGGGCGTGGACAAGGCCGACGTGCGGACGGTCTGCCACGAGGCGGTGCCGGGGTCGCTCGAGGCCTACTACCAGGAGGCCGGCCGCGCGGGGCGCGACGGCGCGCCCGCCCGGGCGCTGCTGTTCGCCTGCGGCCGCGACAAGGGCCTGCACGTGTTCTTCATCGAGCGGGCGGCGGTCGAGGAGGCCCAGATCGGCGCCGTCGCCGAGCGCGTCCTCGCGAGCGCCGCCGACGGCCCCCACTACGACGTCGGCCTCGACGCGCTCGCCCACGGAGGCGGTTCCCGTGGCACCGTCGATGCCGACGCGTTGCGCGGGATCCTCGGCCACCTCGCCCGCGCGGGGGTCCTGCAGCCGTCCCCGTCCCCGCCGGACCGCGCCGTCGGCCGGGTCGCGGGACCCTACGACGCTCAGGCGCGCGCGACCTGCCGGACGGCGGCGGCCGAGGCCACGAAGGTCCGCTGGCGCCAGTACCGCGCGGTCTGGGAGTGGGTGGAGGGCGGCCGCTGCCGGCGGGCCGGGCTGCTCACGCACTTCGGTGACCCGGCGCCGCCCGCCCCGCTGGCCGGCGTCCCGTGCTGCGACGTCTGCGATCCGGCGGCGCGGCCG
>JBBSPV010000006.1:0-105674 GCA_038258425.1 Solirubrobacterales bacterium
AGGCCCGGCGGGCGCGGCGGTAGCCGCGCCGCGCCTCGGCGCGGGCGGCGGTCAGGGCGCGGGCGTGGGCCGGGCGGCGCGCGCCGGCGTCGGTGGACACGGCGACGCCGACGGCCTTCGTCCACGTGAGGCTGCGGCCGGCGCGCACGCGCAGGCGGACGCTCTGGGCCGCCGTCTGACGGCCGGCGCGCGCGACGCGCCGCGGCCGCGGCCCAGGCCCGGTGAGCTCGGAGGCGACGGTGGCCCTGACCCCGAGGCCGACGGTGCGCAGGTCGACCCACTGGCGCGCGCCCCGGTGCCCCGTGCCGGCCGGGCGCGTGGACTCGGCGGCCCGTCCGTCGATGACGTCCGTCACCGCGAGGCGCCCGGTGAAGCCGGGGGTCACGCGCAGCCGGACGAGCGCGGCGTGCGGATGCGCCCGGTCCGGCGTCACGTCGTAGCGCACGGCCAGGCTGCGGCCGGCCGGCGAGCGCCAGCGGTAACGCGTGGTCAGCGTGCCCGTGCGGAGGTCGAGCGCCTGCTGGTAGCCGCGCACCCGCCGGCGTGCGACGTGCACGGGACCGCTCCCGTCGTCCACGCGCAGCGTCGACCAGGCGGGCAGCGCCGCCCGTCGCTCGATCCGCCCCTCGTCGGGCCGGCTGGACTCGGCGTAGAAGCCCTGCACCTCGGACTGCGTCGCGAGCGGCTCGGGGCTGCCGGCCAGCGGCACCGTGCCGAAGCCCTGTCCCGCGGCGGGCTGACGGCCGGCGAGGTAGCCGTTGCCGACGAAGGCCGGCGCGAAGCCGGGGCCGCCGGGCCGGTGGGTGCGCAGGACGGTGTCCGCGCTCCGGGCGGACCCGGCGGAGCCCGCGAGCACGAAGCACGTCGCTGCCACGATGATGGAGCTGCGCACGACCCCTCCTCGACGATCACCCGCGGGGTACCCGCGCACGGGGACCGGTGAACCGCCCCGCCGCGCCTCAGCGCAGCGCCGGCGCGCGCCACGGCTCGAAGACCTTGAGCGCGGACATGATCGCGCGCGTGGCCGGCGAGCGGTTGAGCGTGATGAAGTGGATGCCCGGGGCGCCGCCGGCGAGCAAGTCGGCGCACTGCAGGGTCGCGTAGGAGACGCCGAGCTCGGCGACCGCCTCGTCGTCGCCGCGGCGCGCGTCGAGCTCGCGCTCGAGGTCCGGCGGCAGGTGCGCGGCCGAGAGCTTGGTCATCCGCTTGATCCCGTCCGTCGAGAGGATGGGCATGACGCCGGGGATGATCGGCACGTCGATCCCGATCGCCCGGGCGCGCTCGACGAAGTCGAAGTAGAAGCGGTTGTCGAAGAACATCTGCGTGATGAGGAACTGCGTGCCGGCGTCGACCTTGGCCTTGAGGAAGCGCAGGTCGTCCTCCGGCGACGTTGCGTGGATGTGCGTCTCCGGGAACGCGGCGCCACCGACCGCGAAGCCGTAGTCGGCGCGCAGGATGGACACGAGCTCGTGGGAGAACTCGAGGCCGCCCTCGGTCTTCGTCCAGCGCTCCTGGCCCTGCGGCGGGTCGCCGCGCAGCGCGAGCACGTTCTCGACGCCCGCCCCGTGCATCTGGTCCAGCGTCGTGCGCAGCTCGGCCTCCGTGGCGTTGACGCACGTCAGGTGCGCCATCGCCTCGAGGCCGAAGCGGGCCTTGATGTGCGTGACGATGTCGATCGTCTTCTCGCGGGTCGAGCCGCCGGCGCCGTAGGTGACCGAGACGAAGTCGGGCGCCAGCGGGCGCAGGGCGTCGAGCGCCGCCTGGAGGTTCTCCTCGCCCGCGTCGGTCCTGGGCGGGAAGAACTCGAACGAGAACAGGGGGCCGTCGGCAGCGTCGAGGAGCTCGTCGATGCGCATCGAGGCAGCTTAGGCGGCACCCGGCGCCCACAGTTGCGGCGCGCCGTCGGCCTCGGGCTCGAGCCGGACGGCCTCGCCGCGCAGCTCCAGGTGGTCGAGGAAGCACAGCGTCATGGTCAGCAGCCAGCCGGCGGTCTGCGGGGTCAGCGCGTCGCCGAAGACCCCGGGCACGACGTCGAAGGCCGGGCACGGGCCCTTCCCGGCGAGCACGTCCCGGACGCCCTCCAGCCGCTCGGCGACGAGCCGCCGATTGGCCTCGACGTGCGCGTCCACGGTCGTGAACGGCCGGGCGTGGCCGGCGAGGCACAGGCGGACGCCGAGCGCCTGCACGCGATCCAGCGAGCGCAGGAACTCGCCCACCGGGTCGGGCGTCCAGCCGTGGTCGAAGTAGAGCGACACGCGGCCCAGCAGGTGGTCGCCCGAGAGCAGCAAGCGGCGCTCGGGCTGGTGCAGGCAGACGTGCGAGGGCGCGTGCCCGGGCGTCTCGACGACCTCCAGCGGCCCGAGGTCGGTCTCCACGACGACGCCGGGCACGAGGTCGCGCGCGATCTCGAGCGGCTCGGCGACACCCGTCCCGGCCTCCCGCCGCGCCTCAAGCGAGCGGCGCAGCGGGGCCTCGGGGACGCCCGAGGCGAGCCCGACCTCCAGGCGCCGCCGCAGCGCCGCGTCCGGGTCCTCGGCGCCGCGCGTGAGGTGGTCGCGATTCGGGTGCATCCACACCTCGCAGCCCGTGCGGGCGGCGACGGTCGCCGCCTGCCCGCAGTGGTCGGCGTGGCCGTGCGTGCAGACGACGAGCGTGACGTCGTCCAGGCGCAGCCCGACCTGGGCCATCGCCTGCTCGAGCTGGCGCAGCGACCCCTCCGCGTGGTAGCCCGTATCCACCAGCACGATGCCGTCTCCGGCGGACAGCGCCCAGGCGTTGCCGTGGGGAACGCCCGGGAAGGGCAGCGGCAGCCGCAGGCGGTAGGCGCCGTCGAGCACGCGCTCGCCGCGACCGGCGACGGGGGGAGTGGACGGCGCCATGGCGGCCGACCCTAACCGCCGCGGTAGCCTCGGCGCCCATGGCCCGCCGCCGCCAGCGCAAGGCCGACCGCCCCAAGGCCCCGGAGGCGACCTACCGCGACGAGGCCGCCGACGCCGTGCTCGTCCTGCGCGGCGCCATGACGCCCAAGACGCGCGAGGCCTACAAGCGCGTGCTCGCCGGCGAGGACCTCGGCCCGGCGGCGGCCCGCGAGGACGCCTGGCAGCGCGGGATCGAGCTGCTCTTCGAGCGCCTTGCGGTCTCCTGGTCGGTGGCCGGGGCCGAGCCGCTGACGGCGCAGAAGGAGCTGCTGGGCCGCTACCGCTTCGCGTCCCAGGACGAGCGGGCATGGGTCCGCAGCGTCCTGCGCGAGCACCTCGCCGAGCACTTCCGCGAGCTGCCCGCCCCGTGAACGCCGACGCCCACGCCCGGCTGCTGGCCGGCTACTGCCTCGACGTGCAGCCGGGCGAGCAGGTCGTGGTGCGCGCGGGCGCGCGCGCCGCGCCGCTCGTGCTCGCCCTGCAGCGCGAGCTCCTCGCCCGCGAGGCCTGGCCCGTGTTGCGCATCGCGCTCGAGGGCGCCGAGGAGGGGTTCTGGGCCGCCGCCCGCGACGCCCAGCTCGATGCCCACGCGCCGCTCGAGCTCGTCGAGGCCGAGACGACGGACGCCACCGTGCGGATCATTTCCCCCGACAACGCCACGGCGCTCGCCGGCGTCGATCCCGCACGCCTCGCCCGTGCGGCCCGCGCCCGCGCCCCGGTCCAGGCGGCGGCGCGCCGGCGGCGCTGGAACGTCACCCTCTGGCCCGTGCCCGCGCTCGCACAGCAGGCCGGCATGGGCACCGCGGGCTTCGCCGGGCTCGTCGAGCGTGCCCTGTTCCTCGACCGGCCCGACCCGGTCGCCGCCTGGCAGGAGCTCTCCGAGCGCCAAGCTCGACTCGTGGAGCGGCTCTCCGGCGCGCGCGAGGTCCGGCTGCAGGCGCCGGGCACCGACCTCACGCTCCAGGTCGAGGGCCGGACCTGGATCAACTCGGACGGCCGGCGCAACCTCCCGTCGGGCGAGGTCTTCACGGGTCCCCACGAGACCTCGGCGACGGGGACCGTCGCCTTCACCATCCCTTCGAGCCCAGGTGGGGTCGACGTGGCGGGCGTCACGCTGCGCTTCGAGGCCGGTGTCGTGGTCGACGCGCGGGCCGAGCGCGGCGAGGCCTACCTGCTCGAGACCCTGGCCACCGACGCCGGCGCCCGCCGCCTCGGCGAACTCGGCATCGGGACCAACCCGGGCCTCACCCGGCCAACCGGACTGATCCTCCTGGACGAGAAGATCGGCGGCACCGTCCACCTCGCGCTCGGCCGCAGCTACCCGGAGACGGGCGGGACGAACGAGTCCGCCGTCCACTGGGACCTCATCTGCGACCTGCGCGCGGGCGGCCGGCTGCTCGCGGACGGCGCGCCGGTCGACGCGACCGGCTGACCTACCGGAAGCGGTAGGTCAGCGTGATGTTGTAGGTGAAGCGGTACTGCGGCCGGACGCTGCGCGCGAACCTCCGTGAGGAGTCGACGAAGACCTTGTAGTTGCCGCTGCGCACCTGCGACGCGCGGACCGGGAGACGCTTGGAGCGCTTGGTCAGCGTGCCGCACGGCCCCTTGGCCCTGCCGATCCGCGTCGTCTTGAGCGTCTTGCCGCCACGGCGGACGTGGACGTAGATCGGCCGCCCCGGAGCAAAGCCGGAGAAGCGCCAGGGCACGCGCTTGCGCGGGTTGCCGCGGCCTGCGTACTTCACGAGGAAGTTCACGGCCTTGAACTTCATCGAGGCGACGGGCACCGAAGCCGCGTTGTTGTCGGTCGCCGTGAGCGTGTAGGTCCGCGGCTTCGTCGTGTCGGCGACGATGACGGGCGCGAACTCGGGCCCGGTGAGCGCGACGTTGCCGCTCGGGTCGGCGTTGCCGAAGGCGGAGATCTGACCGGAGCTGTCGTGGACCGTCCAGCCCGTCAGGGGCGTGAAGCCCTGGCCCACGATCTGCATGGGCTCGCCCTCGACGTAGCACGCCTTGCTCGTCTTGATCGCGGCGGCGCTCGCGGACGCGGGGGCGGCCGCGACGGCCACGAGGGCCAGGACGGGCAGGACGGGGCGCTTCAAGGTGACCTCCGGTGTCAACGGCGCAGGGACTCGACGGCGAGCACCCGGTCGTTACCCGGCTCCCCCGGCGCCACGCGCACCGGGCTGCCAACGGACGTGGACGAAGGGATGGTCACCGGGCCGCAGGGTCCCGCCCGCTTCCCCGGCGGCCGATGGGTCCTCATGGACGCCGGTGCCCTCGGTCGCGTCGCGCTGGCCCTCGCGGCCGGGCTCGCGCTGGCCGGCGCGCCGGCGGCGGCCGCGGCGCCCGGGGACCTCGATCCGGCCTTCTCCTCCGACGGGCGGCTCGCTGTCGTCCCGGCCTCCGACGGCTCGTTCGTCGCGCGCGCGGCCACGGTCGTGGCGGGGGATCGCCTGCTCGTCGGCGGCGCCTCGTGCGCGCCCGGGCCGAGCCGCGACGCGACCTGCCTCACCGACGGCGACTCGAGCTTCCGACTCGTCCGGTTGAGCCCGGACGGCGGCCTGGACGCCGAGTTCGGGGCGGGCGGGTTCGTCACCACGCCGCTCGGCGACGGCCGCTCGCAGGCCTTCGACCTGCTGCCGCTGCCGGACGGCTCGGTGGTCGCCGGCGGCGTCGCGCGCCTGGCGGGCCGCGACGTCTTCGCCCTGGTCCGCTACGACGCCCGTGGCGCGCGGGTGCGCTCGTTCGGGGTCGACGGCGTCGTCCTGCAGCCGGTCGGCCTGGGCTTCGCGGCCATCGCCGACCTCGCCGCGGGACCGGGCGGGACGATCTACGCCGCCGGACAGGCCTTGGACGCGGCCGACCGCGGCCGCACCGCCGTCGCCCGCTTCCGGGCCGACGGGACGCTCGACGGGAGCTTCGGCACGGCCGGGCAGACGCTCGCCGGCGCGGCGTACGGCTACGCCCTCGGGCTCGTCGTCGCCGCGGACGGCACCGCCACCACGGCCGGCATCGCCGGTTCGTCCTCCGGCCCGGCCGGCTACCGCTTCGGCGAGGTCCGTACGACGCCGACGGGCGCGCTGGACCTCGGCTTCGGGCGCGACGGGGTGAGCGAGCAGGTCGTCGGCAGCTCCTCGGGCTTCGCCACCGCGCTCGTCGCACGCCCCGGCGGCCGCTGGCTCGCCGCGGGCGCGGCCACCGTGCCCGACGGCCGCCAGGCCATGGCGCTCGTGCAGGGCACGGCGGCGGGTGCGCTGGACCCCGCATTCGGCACGGATGGCGTGCGCCTGCTGCCGGCGGGCGCCGGCGCGGTCGCCAACGACGTGGTCGCCTTGCCCGACGGGCGGGTCGCCGCGATCGGCCAGGTCGCGGGCGCGGACGGCGGCTACGCGTTCGGGACGGCCAAGGTGGACGCGGCGGGAGCGCCCGACGGCGCCTGGGGCCCCGGCGGCGTGCGGACGGGCGGGTGGGACCGCTGCCCCGTCGCCCGGGCGACCGCCGGGACGCTGCAGCCCGACGGCCGGCTCGTCACGGCCGGGATCGGCTGCGCCGGCGGGGGCACGGGCCCGCGCTGCGACGGCGGCAACGCCACCCCCCTCGTCGCGCGCCAGCTCCCCGGCCCGCCGCCCCCGCCCCCGGCACCGCCACGCGGCCCGCCGGCGGCCGCGCCGGCACCGGTCGCACCGGCAGCGATCGCGCGGCGCCCCCGCGACCGGCGACGCCCGACCGCGCGCGTGAGCCGGGTCCCCCGGCGCATCACCCGGCACGCGCTCACGGGCCGCGGCCTGCCCGTGGGCGTGCACGCCTCCGAGCGCGTCCGTGCCACGCTCGAGCTGACCGGCGTGCGGCGTGGCCGCGGCGCCCGCCCGCTGCGCCTCGTGCGGGTCCGGCGGCCGGGCCTGCGACGGGCGTTCGCCCTGCACCTGCGGGCCGGTCGCGCGCCGGTGCGACGGGTGCGCGCGGGCGTCCTGCGACTCGAGCTGCGCCTGGCCGACGCGGCGGGCAATCGCGCCCGCCGGACGCTGCGCGTGCGGCTGCGCTGAGCGGCGAGCGGAGGCGGCCGCGACCGCGCTAGGTTCCGCCGGATGCGCAGGACCAAGATCGTCGCCACCATCGGCCCCGCGTCGAGCGACCCCGACGTGCTCGTGCGCATGGTCGAGGCCGGCATGGACGTCGCGCGCCTGAACTTCTCCCACGGCTCGGCCGACCAGCACGCCGAGACGGCCCAGGCCGTCCGGGACGCCGCGGGCCGCGCGGGCCGCCAGGTCGCGGTGCTCCAGGACCTCCCCGGTCCCAAGCTGCGCATCGGCATCCTCGAGGGCGGCTTCGCCGAGCTCAAACCGGGGGACTCGGTGACCTTCACCTGCGGCGACGACGGGGCGACGGGCGACGCACACCACCTGCACGTCTCGTGGGCCGGCCTGGCCAAGGCCGTCGCCGTCGATGAGCCGGTCTACCTCGCCGACGGCAGCGTCCGCCTGCGCGTCACCGCCAAGCGGGCGGAGGCGGGGGAGTTCGACGCGGAGGTCGAGGTCGGCGGCGTCGTCGCGTCCCGCCAGGGCCTCAACGTCCCGGGCGAGACGACCGAGCTGCCGTCCGTCCCGGAGGAGGACCTCGAGCACCTGCGCGTGGGCGAGCGGATCGGCGTCGACCTCGTCGCGCTGAGCTTCGTCCGCCGCCCCGACGAGATCACCGAGCTGCGCAAGCACACGCGGCTGCCGCTGATCGCGAAGATCGAGAAGCCGCAGGCGGTCGAGCGCGCCCGCGAGATCATCTACGCCGCCGACTGCGTGATGGTCGCGCGCGGCGACCTCGGGATCGAGCTGCCGATCGAGGAGGTGCCGATGGCCCAGAAGCGGATCCTGCGCTTCGCCGGTGAGATGGCCCGCCCCTCGATCACCGCGACGCAGATGCTCGACTCCATGGTCTCCTCGTCGCGGCCGACGCGGGCCGAGGTCACCGACGTCGCCAACGCGATCCTCGACGGCACGGACGCGGTGATGCTCTCCCAGGAGACGGCCGTCGGCCAGTACCCGGTCGAGACGATCGCGATGATGGCCTCGATCGCCGTGCGCACGGAGCAGGCGCTGCCCTACGCGCGCTGGCACGATTCCCGGGTGCGCCGCGACGCGCGCGACCCCGCGTACACGATCGCCCACATGGCCGTCATGGCGGCCGAGGAGCTCGAGCTCGACGCGCTGGTCATCCCGACCCTGTCCGGGCGCTCCGTGCGGCTGATCTCCGCCAACCGGCCGCGCGTCCCGATCTACGCGCTCTCCCCCGGGCGGGAGACCGTGCGCCGTTGCGGGCTCATGTGGGGCGTGCGCGCCGGCTCACTGCCGCGCTTCGAGGTCACGGAGGAGCTGATCGGCGCCGCCGTGCGCCGGGTCGTCGAGCTCGGCTGGCTCGAGCGCGGCCAGCGCGTCGGCGTCACCGCCGGCCTGCCGAGCGGCCGCCCCGGCACGACGTCGATGTTCCAGGTTCAGGAGACGTAGAACGCCGCCTCGGCCTCGCCGAGGGGCGTGCGCGGGGGCTCGCCGTACATCCACTCACGGGCGATCGCGTGCCAGTTCGCCGTCGCGCCGAGCTGGGCGAGCACAGCGAGGGTCAGCGTCTCCACCCGCCGGCCGAAGAGGTGGTCGGCGGGCAGCGTCTCGTGCCGCATCTGGGCGAAGTGCGAGGAACGCGGGTCGCTCATCTCGATGACGACGTCCGTGGCGATCTCCGGCGTCAGCGTGATGTCGCGGTCCTCGAGGTACCACCACGTCGCGTCGCGCAGCTGGGCGAGGAGCTTGCCGGGGTCGAAGCGGTCCGGCCTGGCGAGGAAGCCGGTCTCGGACCAGATCTCGAAGAGCGTGTCCGCGTCGCCCTCGTGGCCGGCGCGCTGGCAGGCGAGCTCGATGTCGATGAGCTCCCTCGGCATGCGCTTGAAGAGCCCGAAGTCGAGGAAGGCGACGCGGCCGTCGGGCATGAGCATCGAGTTGCCCGGGTGCGGGTCGCCGGAGAACTGCCGGTGGCGGTACATGCAGCCGAAGTAGAAGCGGAAGATGATCTCGCCGATCCGGTCGCGGTCGGTCGCCGGCAGGTCCCGGATCGTGTCGAACCCGACGCCCTCGACGAACTCGGAGACCATCACGCGCTCCCGCGAGAGCTCCGTCACCACGTCGGGCACGACGATGAACGGGTGGCCGCGGAAGATGCGGGCCAGCGCCCGCTGGTTGCCGGCCTCGAGCTCGTAGTCGAGCTCCTCGTGGATGCGGTCGCGGATCTCCTGCGCGGTCGACTTCACGTCGAGCCCCGGGGCCACGCGCTTGGCGAGGCGCAGGAGCATGCCGAGGTTCTGCATGTCGGCGCGGACCGCCTCCGCCACGCGCGGGTACTGGACCTTGACCGCGACCTCGCGACCGTCGCTCGCGAGCGTCGCCCGGTAGACCTGCCCGATCGAGGCGGCGGCGATGGGCGTCTCGTCGAAGGTCGCGAAGACGTCGGTCAACCGGTCGCCGAACTCGGCCTCCATGACCTTGCGCATGTCGGAGAAGCGGACCTTGGGCGCGGCGTCGCGGAGCTTGCCGAGCTTGCGCTGGAACTCCTCGCGGTGCTCCTCGGGGACGAGGCCGACGTCCATGAAGGACAGCACCTGGCCGACCTTCATGGCGGCGCCCTTCATCGTCCCGAGCACGTCGACGATCTGCTCCGCGGCCTCGTACTGGCGCCGGTCCATGGCGGCGCGCCGGGCGTCCTCGTCGCGCCCGACGTTCATGGCCCGCATGCCGAGCTGGCGACCCGTCTGGCCGGCCGCGAGCCGCCCGACCTTGGCCGAGCGGGCGATCCGCGAGGTCGGGATGCGGTCCTTGGCCACGGTCGGAGGGTACGGCGGCCGACAGCGCCGGGACTCAGCTGCCGCGCTGGACCTGCGAGCCGCCGACGATGTCGTCGGCGCCGTCGGCCCAGCGGATCCACGCCTTGTGGCCGCCGTCGTAGTCCGGGCCCCAGAGGACGAGCGTCGCCGGCTCGTCCCACACCGTCACCGGCTCGTCCCCCTCGGCGTCCAGGCCGTTCCAGACCCGCACGAAGGCGTTGGAGGCCAGCTCCTCGCCGACCGTGGTCGGGTCCGTGTGGCCCGGCCGGATCGTCGTGGCGGGCGGCAGGGAGAGCAGCCGCTCCATGACCGACGCCTTGAGGTCCGCGTAGGACGTCGAGCCGGGCGCGCGCACCCCGCCCACGGACCCCTTGAACAGCGTGTCGCCCGTGAAGAGCTCCTCGTCCTCGACGAGCAGGGCGAGCATGCCGGACGTGTGGCCGGGCGTGTGAAGGGTGCGCACCCGCAGGCCGGCGACGGTCAGCTCGCCGTCGGCGGGCAGCTCGCCCGTGACGCCCGTCACCGCCTCGTCGGGATGGGCGAGCACCTCGAGGTCGGGCCAGCGGCCGGTGAGCACGCCGAGCTGTTGCACGTGGTCGCCGTGGCGATGGGTGAGCAGGACGTGGGTCGGCGTCAGCTCGAGCTCGTCGACCTTGTCGAGCAGCGGCCCGACCGGCCCGCCTGCGTCGACGAAGAACGCCTCGCCGCCGGGCTCCGCCGCCACGAGGTACGTGTTCGACAGGTAGTCGTCGTTCATGGCACGCTCGAGGATCATGGAGCGGACGCTACCCGGGTAGGTCGGCCCCCAATGGAGCTCCTCCACACCTGCTACCGAATCGGCGACATCGACGCCTCCGTGGCCTTCTACGAGGCGCTCGGGTTCGAGGAGCGCCGCCGGCTGCCGATCCGCGACGAGGCGATCAACGTCTTCATGGGCCTGCCCGGCGACGGCGACCGGCTCGAGCTCACCTACAACCACGGCGTGGACGGCTACGAGCTCGGCACGGGCTACAACCACATCGCGGTCACCGTCGACGACCTCGACGCCACCCTGGGCGGCCTCGCCGAGCAGGGCCTCGAGCCCGAGAAGCCCCCGTACCAGGTGCGCGAGGGCGGCTCCCGCATCTGCTTCGTGCGCGATCCGGACGGCTACCGGATCGAGCTCATCGAGCGTTGAAGCCAGTACCCCAGGACCGTCCGGCTCGGGAGCATGGACGCGCCTGGTAGCGTCGAAAGCAGAGGTCATGGTGCCCGGAGAGATCGCGATCCTGTTGGGCAAGCGCTCGAGCGCGGGATTCGTCGGGCGCGAACGCGAGCGCGCGGTGCTCGCCGGGCTCAGTGATCCGGACGGCTCGACGCTGCTCGTCCATCTGCACGGCATCGCGGGCGTGGGCAAGTCCGCTCTGCTGCAGGCGGTGCTCGTCGACGCGCGCGCGCTGGGCGTCAGCGTCGTGCGCCTGGACTGCCGGGCGATCGAGCCGACCGAGCGCGGGTTCGTGCACGAGCTCGGCGCGGCGATCGGATGCCCGTCCGACCAGGTCGAGCAGGTTGCCGCTCGCCTGGCGGGCTTGGGCACGCGCGTCGTGCTGGCGCTGGACAACTACGAGGTCTTCCGGCTCATGGACGCGTGGCTGCGCCAGGTGTTCGTCCCGGCTCTGGACGACAACGCCCGCGTGCTCGTGGCGGGTCGCGAGCCCCCGCTGCCGGCGTGGTTCGCCGCACCGGAGTGGCAGGGACTGTTCCGCAGCGTGCCGCTCGGGCCACTCGAGGAGCCGGACGCCCTCGAGCTGCTGGCGCGCTGCGAGGTGGACGACGCCGCCACCGCCCGGATCAACCGCATCGCCCGCGGTCATCCGCTCGCGCTCAAGCTCGCCGCCTCCGCCCTCACCGAGCGCCCGGATCTGGGGCTCGAGGAGGCGGCCACGCAGCGGGTCGTCGAAGAGCTCACGCGGGTCTTCCTCGCCGACGTGCAGGATGCCCTGACGCGCCAGGCGGTGGACGCCGCGTCGGTCGTGCGGCGCGCGACACAGCCGCTGCTGGGCGCGATGCTGCCCGACGCGGCCCCCCAGGACGCCTTCGAGCGACTGCGCGCGCTGCCGTTCGTCGAAACCAGCCGCGACGGCCTGGTCCTGCACGACGCGGTGCGCCAGGCCAACGCCGCGGCCCTTCGGGCCGCCGATCCGCATCGCTACCGCGAGTATCGCCGCGCCGCCTGGCGCGCCCTGCGCACCGCCGTGTCGACCGCCGCCACTCCCGAGCTCTGGCGCTACACCGCTGACGCCCTCTACCTCATCGAGAACCCGACCGTGCGCGAGGCGTTCTTTCCGAGCGGGGCCCAGGTCCACGCGGTCGAGCCGGCGCAGGCGACCGACGCCGCCGCCATTCGGGCGATCTACGAAGGCCAGGAGCCGCCGGCGTCGGGAAGCATGCTCGCGCGCTGGTGGGCCGAGGCGCCCGAGGCCTTCTCGGTGATCCGCGACCGCGGCGGTGCCGTCGTGGGCTTCTACGCGATGTTCGATCCGACCACGGTCGACCGCGGCCTGCTGGGGACGGATCCGCTCACGCGCGTCTGGGCCGCACACGTTCGTGACCATCCGGTGCCCAAGGGCGATCGCGTGCTCTTCCTGCGACGCTGGCTCGGCGCGGAGGGCGGCGAGGGGCCCTCGCCGATCCAGGCCGCGGGCTGGCTCGACATCAAGCGCAGCTACATGGCGCTGCGTCCCGGCCTGCGCCGCGTCTATACGACGGTCTGCGACCTGCCGACGTGGGCCCCGATCGTCTCCAGGCTCCGCTTCCGGGCGCTCGAGGGGGCCGAGATCGAGCTCGACGGCGTCGTCTACCACTCAGCGGTGCTCGACTTCGGGCCCTCGTCCGTCGATGGATGGCTCGCCGAGCTCGTGGCCGAGGAGCTCGGCCTCGAGGACGACATCGCCGTCGACACGGAGGCCGGCGAGCTCCGCCTCCATGACCGTCGCATCGCGCTGACCCCGCTCGAGCTCGGGGTCATCGGCCACCTGCACCGGCAGGAGGGCAAGGTCGTCACCCGACGGTCGCTGCTCGCCGAGGTCTGGGGCAGCGACTACGAGGGCGGCAGCAACCTCGTCGACTCCGTCGTGCGCTCGCTGCGCAAGAAGCTCGCAGACCAGGCCTCGGTCGTCGAGACGGTGCGTGGCTACGGCTACCGGTTCCGACGGACCTGAGACCCGCGAGCCGGCGTGAGCCGGCCCGACGGGTGCCGGGTGGAGCTCAGCTCGGCTGTGCGGCCTCACCGGCCGCCAGGGCGTGCACGGCCTCGGTCGTCAGGCACTGGCCGCCGATCGCCCAGTCGCCGCTCTTGACCTCCTCGATCACGCACCAGGTGACCCCGCGCATGTTCTCCCCCTCGACGCTGACCAGCGCGTCGGTGAGGCGCTCGGCGATCTGCGTCTTCTGATCCGGTGTGAACACGTCCTCGATGACCTTGACGTTGATGAGCGGCACGACTGCCTCCTCGGCTGGCTTACGGGTCACCGAAGGTACGCCGATTCCGCCCGTCGAGCGTGACAACACGATGACACCGACATGAGAAAGCGAGCGCCGGAGGCCGGCCGTCGGACCGGCGGACACCCCCGCTCGGGTACGGTCGGTCCGTGACCGAGCGCCGCCAGGCCGTCATCGATCTCGGCTCCAACTCCTTCCGCCTGGTCGTCTTCACGTGGCACGAGGCGGGCGAGGCCTCCTGGTGGCGGCGCACGGACGAGATCCATGAGGCCGTGCGCATCGGCGCCGGCCTCGACGCCGCGGGTGAGCTCGGCGAGGCGCCGATGGAGCGTGCGCTCGCGATGCTCGAGATCTACGCGCACTTCTGCCGCGCCACCGGCATCACCGACGTGCGCGCGGTCGCGACCTCGGCCATCCGCGACGCGACGAACCAGGCCGCGTTCCTCGCGGCGGTGCGGCGCCGCACGTGGCTCGAGGTCGAGGTCCTCACCCGCGAGGAGGAGGCCCGCTACGGCTACCTCGCGGCCGTCAACTCGACGACGCTCGCCGACGGCGTCGCGCTCGACATCGGCGGCGGCTCGCTGCAGCTCACGCGCGTCGAGGGCCGGCTCGCGCTCGACCCGCGCTCGTGGCGCATGGGCGCCGTGCGGATGACGGAACGCTTCCTCGAGGGCCGGCGCACGTCGGCCAAGCAGGTCAAGGCGCTGCGTGCCCATGTGCAGCGCAAGCTCGCGTCGGCGCCCTGGCTCGCCGGCGCCGGGGCGCACGGCGGGCGGATCGTCGGCGTCGGCGGCGCCGTCCGCAATCTCGCCACGGCCGCGCAGACCGCGGAGGGCGCGCCGGACGAGCTGCCCATCCAGGGCTCGGCGATCACGCGCGACCGGCTCGGGGAGCTGATCGAGGCGATGACCGCGGTCCCCGTGGCCGAGCGCGCCGGCATCAAGGGCGTCAAGCCGGGCCGCGCGGACGTCATCCTCGCCGCCGCCCTCGTCATCGACTGCGTGCTGGAGGCCGGGGGCTTCGACGTGATCGAGGCCACGGAGGCTGGCCTGCGGGAGGGCGTGTTCTTCGAGACGCTGCTCGCGGGCACCGACCCGCCGCTGTTCGAGGACGTGCGCGCCGCGTCCGTGCGCAACCTCGCCGCCGCCTACGACGGCGACCGCCGGCACACGGCCCACGTCGCGGCGCTCACGCTGCAGATGTGGGACGACCTCGGGGCCGCCGGGCGCCACTCCGGGGATCCGGTCGAGCGCGAGCTGCTGTGGGCGGCCGCGATGCTTCACGACATCGGCACGGCGGTCGATTACGACGACCACCACAAGCACTCGCGCTACCTCGTCCTCTCCGCCGGCCTGCCGGGCTTCAGCGACCGCGAGACGGCCCTGATCGCCCAGCTCACCCGCTACCACCGCAAGGGCAGCCCGACGCTCGGCGAGCTGTCGGCCTCGACGGGCAAGGGCGACGCGGCGCTGCTGCTGCGCGGGGCCGCGCTGCTGCGGATCGCCGAGCAGCTCGAGCGGGCGCGCGACCAGGCCGTGCACGAGGCGCGGATCGTCGGCACGGACGCCGGAGCGGAACTCCGGCTCGCCGCCTCCGACGACGTGGCGCTCGCCCTCTGGGCCGCCGAGCGCGAGCGCGACCTCTTCCAGCGCGCCTTCGGGGTGCGGTTGACGCTCGCCGGGTCTACGCTGGCGGCATGAGCGTCGACGCCTCCGCGAAGAACATGCAGGCCGTCTGCAAGGCCAAGGAGGTCCACGACAAGACCTGCCCTTACGGGGGCAGCGCGACCGCGGTGCACCTCAACTGGTTCGACATCGAGCGGATGGGCTGGGAGGACGGCGACGTCGTCTGCGGGCTCACGGTGATGGGCGACGAGAAGGTCGCCACCGGCATGATGCGGGTGACCTGCGACGCCGAGCCGGACGACCCGTCGGGCCTCCAGGAGGAGGAGGAGGTCGAGGTCGTCGAGGCCGTGACGCGCGAGCGCGAGCTCACGCCGAGCGTCAACTGACTACGACAGCGCCTTGAGGGCCGCGCCGGTCGCGAGGCCGTAGACGAGGTG
The DNA here is from genome assembly GCA_038258425.1 of Solirubrobacterales bacterium. Lineage (GTDB taxonomy): Bacteria > Actinomycetota > Thermoleophilia > Solirubrobacterales > Solirubrobacteraceae > DATLGB01. The sequence goes on from JBBSPV010000006.1 coordinate 15,320, forward strand.
GAAGCCCGCGTCGAGCGCGACGTGCTCGATCTCCATGTCCCACACGGGCGGTGCCTGACCGAGCGCGGGGAGCTCGACGAGGCTCGAGGCCCACACGGTGGCGCCGAACCCCGCGCCCGTGGCGAGCGGCTTCGCGGTCCGGCCCGCGATGAGGCCGAGCGGCACGCCCCACGAGATCCCGTAGCCGACGTGCGCCGCCCAGTTGACCTGGCCGCGGCGCTTGCGGGGCACCTTGCGGCCGATGGTCCTGCGCAGCAGCGTGTCGACGACCTTCTCCGGGGCGCGGCTCTGCTCGGCCCCGGTCACCTGGTAGTAGGCGAGCGGCGCGGCGGTCATCGCGGCGGTGCCGGCAGCCGCGGCCGCCACGCCGCGGGCGACGTCGCGCAGCGCGCCGAGGACGCCGGCCTCGCCCTCCGGGCGGGGCTCGGCCGGCCCGCCGTCCGGCGGCGCGGCGGGCTCCATGGCCCGGGCCCCCCGCACGGCGAGGCCGGCGAGGGAGAGCGCGAGCACGTCCTCGGCCACGGCGATCGCCGGGTCGGGGGCGCCCGTCGCGTCGACGATGGCGCCGCGGCCCTTCCAGGTGCCGAGCGTGCTGACCGCCGCGGTGGTCGCCGCGGCGGCGGCGCCCTCCCGTCCGGCGAGGCGGTGGCCGGCAAGGGCCGCCACGAGCGCGCGCCCCGCGAGCGCCGGCGGCTGCACGCGGGGCGGGACGGCCGGGAGCTTGTCACCCGCCAGCTCCCCCAGGGCGGCGGCGAGGATCACGAAGCGGCCGGGGCCCGAGCCGAGGCGGCCGCCGAGGACCAGCGCGGCCGGCGGGACGAAGGTGCGCATGCCGCCGGCGGCTCCGAGCAGGGCGGCGCTGGCGACGGTGGGGGCGGAGGGCATGGGGACGCGGTACCCCGCCGATGAGCGTCTACGTGCCAGTCTGTCGTCACCAGCCCGGCTCCGGCGTCTCGAGGGCGACCCACCATCGATCGAAGGGAGCACCATGCAGTACGCGTTGCTGATCTACGAGGACGAGGCCTTCTGGGACCGGCCGCCCAACGAGGAGTCCGGGCAGATGCTCGAGGAGTACCGGGGCTTCGGTGAGCGCCACGGGCCGAACCTGCGCGGCGGGGCCGCGTTGCAGCCGACCGCGACGGCCACCACGGTGCGCGTCCGCGACGGCGAGCGGCTGCTCTCCGACGGCCCGTTCGCGGAGACCGCGGAGCAGTTCGGAGGCTTCTACGTCGTCGAGGCGCCGGGGCTGGACGAGGCGCTCGCCGTCGCCGCCGAGATCCCCGGCGCACGCTCCGGCTGCGTCGAGGTCCGCCCGGTGATGACGTTCGAGGACGCCTCCTGAGCCACACTCAGGCCGCCGTCGACCGCCTGTTCCGCCGCGAGGCGGGGCGGGCGGTCGCGACGCTCGCGCGCCTCACCCGCGACCTGGACCGGGCCGAGGAGGCGGTGCAGGCGGCCTTCCTCGTCGCCCTCGAGCGCTGGCCCACCGCCGGCGTACCCGACGACCCCGCCGCCTGGATCTTCGTCACCGCCCGCCACCGCGCGCTCGACGCGCTGCGAGCGGAGCGGCGGCGGGCCGACGCGCGCGCCCTCGAGGCGCTGGCCGCGCCGGAGCCGCCGCAGGAGCCGATCCCCGACGACCGCCTCGCGCTCGTGCTCGCCTGCTGCCACCCGGCCCTCGCGCTCGAGGCCCGCGTCGCCCTCACCCTGCGCCACGTCGGCGGCCTGGACACCGCGGAGGTCGCGCGGGCCTTCCTCGCGAGCGAGGAGGCCATGGCCCAGCGCCTGACCCGCGCCCGGCGCAAGCTGCGCGACGCCGGCGTGGCCTTCGAGGTGCCCGACCGCGAGCACATGCCCGAGCGCCTCGACGCGGTGCTCGCGACGCTCTACCTCGTCTTCAACGAGGGCTACCGCGCCACTGCGGGCGCGGCCCTCGTGCGGCTCGAGCTGTGCGCGGAGGCGATCCGCCTGGCGCGGCTCGTGGCGGTGCTCGCCCCCGCCGAGCCCGAGGCGCGCGGCCTGCTCGCACTGCTGCTGCTGCACGACTCGCGCCGCGACGCGCGGCTGGACGCCGACGGCGCCCTCGTCCTGCTCGGCGACCAGGACCGCGGGCGCTGGGATCGGCGCGAGATCGCGGAGGCCCGCCGCCTGCTGCGCGGCGCCGGGCGCGGGCCCTACGCGCTGCAGGCGCGGATCGCCGCGGAGCACGCCACCGGGACGACGCACTGGCCCGCCGTGGCCACGCTGTACGCCGAGCTCGACCGTCTCGACCCGAGCCCGGTGGTGCGGCTGAACGCCGCCGTGGCGATCGCCGAGGCCGAGGGCCCTGAGGCCGGGCTCGCCGCCGCCGAGGCCGCGGGCCGGCTCGGCGCGCTCGACGCCTACGGCCCCTTCCACGTGACGCGCGCCACGCTGCTGGCCCGGCTCGGCCGGCGCGCCGAGGCGGCCGGCGCGTACGCGCGCGCCGCGGAGCTCACCCCCAACGCCGTTCAGCGCGCCTTCCTCGCCGACCGCCTGGCCGAGCTCGAGAGCCGGCTCAGCCGATCAGCACCCCCGGATTGAGGACGCCGGCCGGGTCGAGGGCCGCCTTCGCCGCCGCCAGGGCGGCCGCGAAGGGGTCGGGCCGCTCGGCGTCGTACCAGGGCCGGTGGTCGCGGCCCACGGCGTGGTGGTGGGTGATCGTCGCGCCGGCCCGCTCGATCGCCGAGCTCGCCGCCGCCTTGACGGCGCCCCAGGCCTCGACCTCCTCCCCCCGGGCCACCGGCGCGAGGCACGTGAAGTACGGCGCCGCGCCGTCCGGATAGGCGTGCGTGATGCGGACGGTGACCGAGCCGGCGCCGCAGACAGTCTCCAGCGCCGCCTGCGCCGCCTCGCGCACCCCCTCCACCACCGCGTCGAAGCGCTCCCAGGTGACCGCGGTCTCGAACGTCTCCGACAGCACGCCCATGCCCACCAGGGTGTCGCGCACGTAGGGCGCCCTGAGGAAGGCGTCGCGCCAGGCGCCCGCGGCGCCCTCGCCGCCACCGGACTCCCGCGCCCGCCCGCCGTGCTCGCGGGCGAGGCCCAGAGCGTGCTCCATCGCCTCGCCGACGGGCGCGCCGGAGGATTCGAAGCCGAGCACGAGCAGGGCCGCGCTGCCGTCCCCGGCGAAGGTCAGCGCCGCCTCGGCGGCGTTCAGCAGGCGGCAGTTGGAGGGCTGGAGGCCGGACTGCACGATCGCCCGCACCGCCTGGGCCCCGGCCGCGAAGGTATCGAAGGCGACGGTCGCTCCGCGGCGCTCCCGCGGGCGAAGCAGCACGCGCACCCACGCCTCGGTGATCACGCCGAGCGTGCCCTCCGAGCCGAGCAGCAGGCGGTCGGGGGACGGCCCCGCGCCCGAGGCCGGCAGCCGCCGCGTGGCCCAGGCGCCCGACGCCGGCGTGATGGCCCGCACGGCCTCCACGACGTCGTCGACATGGGTCGGCCCCGTCGCGAAGTGGCCGCCGGCCCGGGTGGCGATCCAGCCGCCGAGCGTCGAGAGCTCGAAGGACTGCGGGAAGAAGCGCAGGGTGAGCCCGTGCTCGGCGAGGGCGCGCTCGAGCGCCGGCCCGGTGGCGCCGGCCTGGATGCGGGCCGCGCGGGAGACCGGATCCACCTCGGCCACGGCGGCGAGACCCTCGAGCGAGAGCGCGATCGCCCCGGCGTGGCCCGGACCGGGGACCGCCGCCACGCCGCCCACGACACTCGTCGCCCCGCCCACCGGCGTCACGGCCACCGACGCGGAGGCGGCCCACTCGAGCACGCGCTCGACGTCGGCCTCCTCGCGCGCGCGGACGACGAAGTCGGGCGGGTACGGGACCTCGCCGCGCATCCCGCGCACGACGTCGCCGTAGGCCGAGCCCGTGCCCCAGCGGGCACGGTCGTAGGTCGCGTCCGTCGCGAGGTCGGCCAGGACGGGCGGGATCGGCACCCGTGGCTCGGGCAGCCGCACCGCCTCGAGCGGCACGGGCGCCTCGACGTCCTCGCGGCCGAAGCCGAGGTGGGCCCGCAGGCCCCGCGCGGCGTCCCGGAGCGCCTTGGGAGCGGGCTGCTCGGCCTCCGTGCCCCAGCCCCAGTGCTTGCGCCGCGCCATGGCCGGGACGCTACCGGCGCGCCGCGCCGTACCCTCGACTGCGTGGCACTCGAGCCCGGCATCCTCGCGCGCGGACCCTGGCCGCCGGAGGCCGTGAGCGTCCGCTGGCGCGAGGACGCCTACGAGCCGACGGCGGACCAGACGGCTGGGGCCGACGCGGCCATCGCGGCGCTGTCGGACCGCGGGTCGCCCTCGCACGACGGGCTCGCGGCGCGGCTCGTCGGCGTGTCCACCGACGACGGGCTCGAGCTGGAGCTGCAGCCCGTGCGCTGGGGACTGCGGCTCGTGGAGCGCGACGCGCTCGGATCCTTCTCCGTGCAGTGCGTCGTCCGCGACGGTGACGGGCGCTGGCTCGCGGGCCGCCGCGCGGCCTGGGTCGCGACCTGGGCCGGGCGCTGGGCGCTCGGCGCCGGCGGGGCCGTCGAGGTCGGCGAGAACCCGGCCGAGACGCTCACGCGCGAGCTCGTGGAGGAGTGGGGCCTGGTGCCGGAGCGCGCTGCCGTCGAGGCCCTGCTGCTGCTGCCGAACCGGATGGCCATGCTCGTCGGCCAGGCCTGGGTGCCGAGCGGCGCCGAGCTCACCCGCGACGCCGAGCACGACGCCCACGCGTGGTGGGCGCCCGACCCTGCCGACTGGCCGGACGAGGCCGACCCCGCGCTGCGGCGGATGGCCCGGCTGCTCGAGCTTTCGTGATCCGCGAACCTGTCCTGCGCCGGCTGTCCTACTGCCACTCGGTGGTCTACCTCTGCCTGCTCTACGTGGCCTACGTCGACCGCCACGACGGGCTCGTGCTCGTCCTCGGCTGGGCCCACGGGCTGCTGTGGATCGGCATGTCGATCCTCTGCCTGGAGGCCGTCCGGCGGCGCGTGATCCCGCTCTGGCTCGGCGTCATGGTCGCGGTGGTCGGCGGCGTCGGGCCGTTCGCCGGATCCATCGGCTTCTGGCTCGAGAAACGGCGCCTGCAGGGAGAGCGCGACCAGCAGCGAAAAGCTATGCTCGGTTGACCTGATGGCTGCTGTTGACACGCTGGTCCAAGTGGTGATGCCCGCGATGGGCGATTCGGTCACCGAGGGCACCGTGCTCGAGTGGCTCAAGGCCGAGGGCGAACCCGTCGCGATCGACGAGGCGCTCGTCGAGGTCTCGACGGACAAGGTCGACGCGGAGGTGCCCTCGCCGGCCGCCGGCACCGTCGTCAAGCTCCACGTGGCCGTGGGCGACACCATCGAGATCGGCGCCCTGCTGTGCGAGATCTCCCCCGGGCCGTCCCAGCCGCCCGACCGCGACGGCAACGGCGCGGGCCCAGCCGAGCCGGACCACGCCGACCGCGCGCCGGCCGCCGCCCCGGCGCGCACGGTCGACATCCAGGTCCCCTCCATGGGGGAGTCCGTCACGGAGGGCGTGATCCTGGAGTGGCTCAAGCAGCCCGGGGACGCGATCGAGGTCGACGACGGCATCGTCGAGGTCTCCACGGACAAGGTCGACGCCGAGCTGCCCGCGCCCGAAGCCGGCACCCTGACCGCCCAGCTCGCCGAGGCCGGCGACACGGTGACGGTCGGCCAGGTCGTCGCCCGCATGACCGTCGACGGCGCGAACGCCGGCGAGGCCGCGCCGGCGGCGGCGCCCGAGGCGGGATCGGCGAGCGCCGAGGCGACGACGTCCGCGGCCGCCCCGGCGGCCGCCCCCGTCTCCGCCGACGTCACTGCCACCCCCGTCGCCCGCCGCGTCGCCGCGGTCGAGGGCGTCGACCTCGCCCGGATCGGCGGTACCGGGCCGCACGGCCGCATCACGAAGGCCGACGTGCTGGCGGGCGAGGCCGCCCCGGCCGTCGTGCCTGCGGTTACGGCTGCGGCTGTGGCTGCGGGGAGCGCCAGGCCGTTGAAGGGCGGCGCCGCCACCCTCGCCCGCTACATGGACGAGTCGCGGCAGATCCCGACCGCGACGTCCTTCCGCACGCTCACCGTCACCGCGCTCGACGGGCGCCGCCAGCAGCTCAAGGCGGCCGGGGAGCGCGTCTCCTTCACGCACCTGATCGCCTACGCCATCGCGAAGGCCGCGACGGAGGAGATGCCGGGCATGGCCCGCCACTTCCTCGAGCGCGACGGCCGGCCGCACGTCGTCGATGACGGCGCCGTCCACCTGGGGATCGCCGTCGACGTCGAGAAGCGGGACGGGACCCGCGCGCTCATGGTCCCCGTCATCCGCGACGCGGGACGGCTCGGCTTCCGCGGGTTCCTCGACGCCTTCAACGACCTGATCGCCCGCGCCCGCGACAACCAGCTCACCGCCGACGACCTCCAGGGCGCGAACGTCTCGCTCACCAACCCCGGTGGGATCGGCACGGTCGCCTCCGTCCCGCGGCTGATGACCGGCCAGGGCACGATCGTCGCCACCGGCTCGATCGCCTACCCGGTCGGGCTCGGCCGGATCGGCGCGCAGATCGGCGCCGAGAAGGTCATGACCATGACCTCGACCTACGACCACCGGATCATCCAGGGCGCCGAGTCCGGCCGGTTCCTGCAGACCGTGGAGGCCTACCTGCAGGGCGAGCACGGCTTCTACGAGGCGGTCTTCGCCGACCTCGGGGCGCCGCTCGGCGAGGCGCCGCAGCCGCCCGCTCCGACCGCCGCCGCCGCCGCGCCGCCCCCGCCCGCCGCCGCTCCGGCGCCGCCCGCCGCCGCGCCCGTGCCGGCGGCCGCGCCCGACGAGCACCTGCTCCAGGCGGTCCAGGCGGCGGTCAGCCTGATCAAGGCCCACCGCACCCACGGCCACCTCGCCGCGCGGCTGGACCCGTTGGGCTCCGAGCCCGAGGGCGACCCGGCGCTCGATCCCGGACCGCTCGGCCTCACCCCCGAGGTCATGGCCCAGATCCCGGCCCACATCCTGCGCGTGGCGGTGCCCGGGGCGACGCTCGCCGACGCCCTTCCGCACCTCCACGAGACCTACTGCGGGACCATCGCCTACGAGATCGAGCACATCGCCTCCCACCGCCAGCGTGTCTGGTTGCGTGAGAAGATCGAGACGGGGGCCTACCGGCAGGCGCTGACGGCGGAGGAGAAGCGGGCGCTGCTGCGCCGGCTCACCCAGGTCGACGGGCTCGAGCGCTTCCTGCACAAGGCCTACCTCGGCCAGAAGCAGTTCTCCATCGAGGGCCTGGACATGACGGTCCCGATGCTCGACGAGCTCACCCAGCTCGCCTACCACCGGGGCGCGAGCGAGATCGTCATCGGCATGGCCCACCGCGGCCGCCTCAACGTCCTCGCCCACAACCTCGGCCGGCCCTACGAGACGATCTTCCGGGAGTTCGAGGGCGCCTCGGACATCGAGGCGGTCACGACCATCCCGCAGGGCGGCACCGGCGACGTCAAGTACCACCACGGCGCCCAGGGCACTTACCAGGTCGACGGCGGCTCGATCATCGTGCGCCTGGAGTCCAACCCGAGCCACCTGCAGTACGTCGCCCCCGTGGTCGAGGGCGCCACCCGCGCCATCCAGACGACCCGCCAGGGCCCGCACAAGCACATCGACCACACCGCCGCGATGCCGATCGTGCTGCACGGCGACGCCGCCTTCCCCGGCCAGGGCGTGACCGCCGAGACGCTCAACCTCCAGGGTCTCGACGGTTACTCCGTCGGCGGCACGGTCCACCTGATCACGAACAACCAGGTCGGCTTCACGACCGACCCGGACGAGGCGCGCTCGACCCGCTGGGCCTCCGACCTCGCCAAGGGCTTCGACGTGCCGATCGTGCACGTCAACGCGGACGACGTCGCCGCGTGCATCAGCGCCACCCGGCTCGCGTTCGCCTACCGCGAGGAGTTCGGCCACGACGTGCTGATCGACCTCATCGGCTACCGGCGCTGGGGCCACAACGAGGCGGACGAGCCGGCCTACACCCAGCCGGAGATGGCGGCGAAGATCAAGGCCAAGACGCCCACGCGCGACCTCTTCGCCCAGGAGCTCGTCGCGGACGGGACGGTCACCCAGGAGGAGGCCGACGGCGTGGCCCAGGAGACCTGGGACGGCCTCTCGGCCCGCCACCGCGAGCTCAAGGAGGAGCTCGCCGCGAGCGAGGCCGAGCAGCCGACGGGCGGCTACGAGCTCGATCGCAGCGCCTCCGTCGAGGTCACGACCGCGGTCGGCGAGGACCGGCTGCGCCAGCTCAACCGCGAGCTGCTCAAGGTGCCCGAGGGCTTCACCACCCATCCCAAGCTCCAGCGCCAGCTCGACCGGCGGGCGCAGGCCGTCGAGGAGGGCAAGGGGCTCGACTGGGCGCACGCCGAGGCGCTGGCCTACGCGTCGCTGCTCTCCGAGGGCACGCCGGTGCGCCTGACGGGTCAGGACGTCGAGCGCGGCACCTTCTCGCAGCGCCACCTCGTCCTGCACGACGTCAACACGGGCTTCCGCGCCTCGCCGATCCAGAACCTCCCGGGCGCCCTCGCCCCGATGGAGCTGCACAACTCGCCGCTCTCGGAGATCGCCTGCCTCGGCTTCGAGTACGGCTACGCGCAGGAGGCACCGGAGTCGCTGGTCCTCTGGGAGGCCCAGTTCGGCGACTTCGCGAACTCCGCCCAGGTCGTCATCGACCAGTTCATCATCAGCGCGCTATCCAAGTGGGGCCAGACCTCGCGGCTGACGCTCCTGCTCCCGCACGGCTACGAGGGCTCGGGGCCCGAGCACTCCTCGGCCCGGCTCGAGCGGTTCCTCCAGCTCGCGGCCGAGGGGAACATCCGGGTGGCGAACCTCACCACGCCCGCCCAGTACTTCCACCTCCTGCGCCGCCAGGCGCGGATCGCCAAGCAGCGGCCACTCGTCATCGTCACGCCGAAGCAGCTGCTGCGGCTCCCGCAGGCCACATCCCGCCTGGACCACCTCTCCGACGCCCGCTTCTACCCCGTGCTCGCCGAGCCGCGGATCGACGAGGAGAAGGTCACGCGCCTGCTGTTCTGCAGCGGCAAGGTGTTCTACGACCTCAAGGGCCACGCCACCCGCGAGGGCAACGAGGGCGTCGCGATCTCCCGCGTCGAGCTCCTCTACCCCTTCCCGCAGCAGCAGATCATGGAGGAGATCGCGCGCTATCCGAACCTGCGCGAGGTCATGTGGGTCCAGGAGGAGCCGCGCAACATGGGCGCCCGCGCGCACATGAGCCCGCGCATGCTCCAGATTATGCCCGACGACCTCGAGTTCGGCTACGTCGGCCGGCCCGAGCGCGCCTCGCCGGGCGAGGGCTATCCGGCCGCCCACACCATCGAGCAGAACCGCATCATCCGCACTGCGCTCGACCTGCGCTCGCCGGTCTCCGCCAACCCGGCGCGGCTGCCGGGCGAGCGCTAGGGCGGGCCCCCCGCGAGGTCAGTCGGGCGTGCAGCAGGCGCCGGCGTCGCCGCCGACCAGGCGCCCGAGCATCGAGCCGAGCAGGCCGACCTCGTCGCAGCTGAGGCGGCCGAGGAAGCGGGCCTCGATGACCTCGAAGAACGTCTCCTGGGCCTCCCCGACGAGCCGGCGGCCGACCGGCGTGACCGTCGCGTACACGACCCTGGAGTCCGTGTGGCAGGCCTTGCGGGCCGCCAGGCCGCGCTGCTCGAGGGCGTCGATGACCCGCGACGTGCGGCTCAGCGAGAGCTGCGTGCGTTCGGCGAGTCCGCTCATGCGCAGATGGCCGTCCGGCGCGTGGGCGAGCCGCGAGAGCACCTCGTAGGCGCTCAGCGTCAGCCCGTGGCGCTCGGCCAGCGCGGCGTCGAGCGCCCGCGTGAGCTCGGCGTGCGCGCGCAGCAGGCCGAGCCAGGCCGCCTCGCGCTCGGGGGTCAGCGTCTTGAGGCCGTCGCTGGTCTCGAGGAAGGTCGGCTCGACCGTGGCCATGCCGTCTGAAGTCTAGGGATCGCGAGCGTAAAGGCGCCAGCCCTGCCGGTCGCGGTCAGCGGCCGAGGGCGCGGCGCACGGCCTCGCCCGCGGGCGCGAAGGCCGGCGTCAACCGGTCGAGCAGCACGAGCCAGCCCGGGTGCACCGCCGCCGCGCGCCGCACGGTGTCGACGCCACCCTCGAGGTCGCCGTCGCCGGCCTGGGAGAGCCCGGCCCAGAAGAGCAGCTCGTCGGAGTCCGGAGCGAGCGCCGCGGCCCGCCGGTAGAGCTCGCCGGCCTCCTGGGCGCGACCCTCGCCGAGCAGCTCGTCGGCGCGCCCCGCGAGCCCGTAGGCCCCGTCGAGCGCGAGCAGGCGCTCGAGCTCCGTGACGGGATCGGGGTGGTCCTCGACGCGCAGGTCGACGACCCGCTCCCACGCCTCGCCCGCGGCGGGGACGACGACGAGCGCGCTGGACTGCCGGCCGCGCACGTCGCCGCCGGCGGCCTCGGCGCCGCGCAGGGCGCCGACGAGGCGTTCGGCGAGCTCGCCCTCGGCGGCCTCGAAGGCCGCGGCCATTGCGGCGGGCACGCCCTCGGCGGCCATCATGTTGGCCTGGCAGCTGAACCCGTCGCCCGTCGCGTGCCCGGCGTAGGGGATGCAGTCGGCGCCCGTGTGCACCGCGGCGCGGCCCGCAGCGTCGACCACGGCGACCTGGCGCACGGACCGCAACTCGTCATCGGCGAGCAGCGCCGCGAGCGCGGCGGCGGCGTCGTCCCCGGCGGCGAGCCGGTCGAGTGCCCGCGGCCCGTAGGCAGGCTCGGCGACGCTCTGGGTCGCCACGGCGCCCGTCCCCGCGCGCGCCCAGGTCACGACGGAGCCGACGGAGAACCAGTGGGACTGCACGGCGACGCCGCACGCTCCCGAGCCGGGGTCGCGTGCGACGATGGAGTAGGTGCCGACGCGGGACACGGAGCGCGAGCATACGCAGGACCGGGCCGGCGAGGTGCTCGCCCGGGTGCGGGGCATTCCCGAGGGTTTCGTACGCGCCTACGGCGATCTGTCCCCGGGCGCTCCGCGCTTCGCCGGCGCGGTCCTGCACGCCGCGCAGGATCCGGAGCTCCCGTGGTGGCGCGTGGTCCGCGCGGACGGCTCGCTGGCCAAGGGCACCCGCCAGCGGGCGCGCCTCGAGGCCGAGGGCGTCCCGTTCCGGGGGACCCGGGTCGACATGCGCGTCGCCCGGCTACCGGGCTAGGCGAGCGATTCCGCGGCCCGTGGCGGCGTGGAGGCGCGAACGGCGGCTGGTGAGGGAGGCGGCCGATGTGCTGAACGCCACGCCATCGGGCGCTCGCGCCGGGCAGCGTCAGTCGCGTGGTGGTCGCTGGGGCGACCGCTCGGCGACTGCAGCTCGGCCGGCCTGCAGTGCCCGGGGAGGCGTCAGTCGCGTAGGGGTCGCTGGGGCGAGCATTGGGCGACTGGAGCTTGCGCCGCCGCCAGCGCCTCGGAGCTCGTCGCCCACACCAGCCGCCGATCCCGCCGCGCCGCCCGCCGCGCCGCCGGCCGCGTCGCGCCCGCGCCCGCTAGACAGGCCGCTCGGGCCAGAGGGCCGCCCGCAGGCGGCGCAGCTGCGCCTCGAGGTCCGCCATCGCCCCGTCGCCCATGAGCGCGGCCCACGCGGCCTGGATCTCGACGATCGCCTCGCGCCCGGCCGCCTCCGCCGCTCGCCCGCGCGCCGTGGGCACGACGAGCTTCGCCCGCCGGTCGGCCGGATCGGGCTCGCGGCGCACGTAGCCGAGGCGCTCCAGCTCGTCGACGAGGTACACGACGGTGGCCTTGGTGAGCCGGGAACGCTCCGCGAGCTCGGTCACGCGGGAGCCCGTGGTGCGCAGGTGCGGCCCGACGGCGAGCAGCGCCGGTCGCAGATCCCCGAAGCCGCGCTCCGCGAGCCTCCGGGCGATGAGCTCGCCCATGGCGAGGCTGGGGTCGCGCAGGAGGTTGGCGAAGTTGTCCGTCCCGCTCAGCGGCCGCGGCGCGCGGAACTCGTCGGCTTGACGATCGTGCGATAGTCTAACCATATTCGTTTGACAGTCTAACGTCTTGGAGGTCCCGACATGCTCACCGCCACCCGCACCGACGCTGACCTCGCCACCGGCGTGTGGCTGCACAACCCCGTCACGGGGGAGGTCGCCACCGCGACCGTCGGCCCCGCCGACACGCGCGGGCGGAGACTGGAGAGCGACCTGTGGCTGCAGCCCGGCGCCGCCGTGGCCGGCGCGCACGTGCACCCGGCGCTCGTCGAGCGCTTCGAGGTCCTCGACGGCGAGGTCGGGTTCGAGCTCGCCGACGTCCGGCACGTGACCCGCCCCGGCGCGGGCGCCATCACGGTGCCCGCGGGCGTCGCCCACGACTGGTGGAACGCCGGCGACGGCGTCGCGCACGTGCGGGTCACCGTCGACGCGCGCGCCGGAGCTCCCGGCCGGCCCGCCAGTCGGTTCGCGTCGGCGATCGAGGCGACCTGGTCGCTCGGCGCGCTCGGGCGGGTCAACGCCGAAGGCATGCCCGACCCGCTCTGGCTCGCCGCCATTGCCCGCGAGTACGCAGACGTGATCCGCTTCGTCCGCCCGCCGGCGCTCGTGCAGGCCGTGCTCTTCGGCGTGCTCGCGCCGCTCGCTCGGCGGACGGGACGCGATCCACTCGGCCGCGAGCTCCACGGCGCGTCGGCCGCGTGCGTGATCCGCGAGCCGAGTGAGGCGCAGCTGCGCGAGCTACTCGCTCCGCGCGTCGAGGCAGGTGCCGCACGCGGACACGGGTGAACGCCGCGCCGGCCGGGCAGGACCGCAGCCATGTGGCTCCAGCGCGAGATCCGCCTCGACCCGCGCCCGCGCGGCTTTCATCTGATCGACCGCGAGGTGCTCGGCGCGCTGCCGGAGCTCGCCGACGTGCAGACCGGCCTGCTGCACCTGCTCATCCAGCACACGTCGGCGTCGCTGACGCTCAACGAGAACGCCTCGCCCGACGTCCGGCGCGACTTCGCCTCCTGGTTCGACGCGGCGGTGCCGGAGGAGGCGCCCCACTGGACGCACACGCTCGAGGGCCCCGACGACATGCCGGCCCACGTCAAGGCGTCGCTGCTCGGTCCCTTCCTCAGCCTGCCGGTCGGCGCCGGCCGGCTGGGCCTCGGCACCTGGCAGGGCATCTACCTCTGCGAGCACCGCGACCGCGGCGGGTCACGGACCGTGGTGGCGACGCTGCACGGCGAGTGACCGAGGCCGCCGTCGACCTCGGCCCGCAGGGCCGCCGTCACGCGAAGAGCGTCAGCTCGGGGTCGCGCTCCCCACGCAGCAGCGCGAGGTCGACCTCGACCCAGCCGATCCCACGCGACTCGGCCAGCACCCGCGCCTGCGGCTTGACGACCTGGGCGGCGAGGATGCCGCGACAGGCGCCGAGCGCCGGGTCGCGCCGGATGCGGTCGAGGTAGCGGGTGAGCTGCTCGACGGCGTCGAGCGTCCCGACCCGCTTGATCTCCACCGCGATCCAGCCGTCGGCCTCGTCCCGGCACATGAGGTCGACGGGCCCGATGTCGGTCGGCCACTCCCGGCGCACCAGCCGGAAGCCTTCGCCGCAGCGGTGCGGCGCGGCGGCGAGCGCCTCCTGCAGGTGCACCTCGACGCCGTCCTTCTCCAGGCCGCCGTCCACCGGCATCTCCGCCTCGACGTCGGAGACCACCTCGGCCAGATGGATCTCGAGTTGGTCCTCGCCCTTGAGCTTGCGCACGAGGATGCGGTCGCCGAGCGTCTCGACCACCGTGGGCGGCGTCATCCAGTTCAGCGGCTTGTAGCCGCCGCCGTCCGCGTGGACGAGCACGGACCCGTCCGCCTTGAACATCAGCAGCCGGACGGCCTCCGGCAGCCGGGCCATCAGGCGGCCGGAGTACTCGACGGAGCAGCGGGCGACGACGATGCGCATGAGGCCGCCGACCCTAGGCACCGAGCCGGACGGCTCAGGCCCAGGTCCCGCCCGCCTTCGCGGCCTCGACGGCGGCCCGCCCCGCCGGCGCGAGCCGGCCCGCGACCTCCAGGCGCTCGATGCGCGCCCGGTTGGACGCCGACCACGAGCTGCGGGCGCGGCGCGGGACGCAGCGGGTCGAGGTGCGGTCGTCGTCGACACGCTTGGTCGTGTTGTCGACCCAGCCGAAGCACAGCGCCTCCTCGACGACGTCGTCGTAGGCGACGTAGCGATCGCCGTGGGCGCGCTTGTAGGTCACGAGCCAGACACCCGGCGAGGTCGCGTGGTGGGCCTGCAGCCATTCGCGCCAGGCGGCGCGCGACTCGACCCGCAGGCGCTCGAGCTCGCCTGCCATGTCACCCGACCACCGGTCGCCATGGTGCATTGCAACCGTGCACGATCGCGACCACCGGTCGCTCAGGCCGCCGCGCGCGCCGCCAGCTCGCGCGGCACGCGGCCGCGGACCTGCTCGGCGAGGGCGCGGACCTCGGGGTCGTCGGCGAGCGCGAGCGCCCGGTCGCACGCCTGCAGACAGTCGGACGGCCGGTCCGTGCGGGCCAGCGCGTGGGCGTAGCGCGACCACGCGACCGCCGAGTCCGGCGCCACCTGCGTCGCCTGCTCGCAGGCCGAGAGCTCGAGCCCGAGGTCGCCGGTCAGGTGCGCAGCGAGGGCGAGGTCGAGCAGCCCGTCGAGGCTCGGCCGCAGCGCCCGCGCCCGCAGCAGCGCGTCCGTCGCGCCCCGGCGGTCGAAGCGGCGCAGCCGCAGCCGGCCGAGGCGCTCCCACGCGGCCGGGTCGCCCGGAGCGAGCGAGGTCTCACGCCCCGCCGCGTCGACCGCCTGCGACAAGGCGCCCATGTCCTCGTAGATGCGCGCCGCGGTGCGGTGCGGGCCCGGCCGGTCGCGCTCAACGCGGATCCAGTCCCGCACGGCGCGGGCGGCGGCGGAGTAGTCCCCCGCCTGCCAGAAGGCTGTCGTGAGCAGCCGCAGCACCGCCGGATTGCCCGGCTCGGCGTCGCGCGCGAAGACCAGGCGGCGCGCGGCGAGCGCGAAGTCGCCCTCGGCGAGCGCGTGCCGCGCGGCCTGCATGAAGCGCTGGACCCGGTCGGCGGCCGGGTCGGGCTTGGAGAAGTCGACGAAGTGCAGGGAGCCGGCCGGCACGGTCCGGATGCCGATGTGGAAGGAGACCCGCGCCCACTGCTGCGTGGCCTCCTCGTCGCCGGAGAAGTAGATGCCGTTGACCGTCCCGACGCCCCACTCGGGATACGTCACGCAGCGCGCGTAGCGGTGCACGACGGAGTGGTCGGGCATCCGCGAGCCGAACGGATCGTGCTTGTGGTCCTCCCCCGCGGCGGCGCGCGAGCGCTCGTCCTCCTCGTAGGCGCGCCGGCCGGCCTCCTCGCGGGCCGCCCGCGCCGCCGCGGCGGAGGCCCTGACGGCGTTGCGCGTGACCCGCCCGCCGCGCGAGCCCTCCGCGAGCCGGTCGAGCGTGTCGGCCGACTCGTTGATCGCCTTGAGATGGCGCTCGTGCTCGAACTGCTTGCCGGGCGGGGCGATGTCCGGGTGCCAGACCTTGGCCAGCCGACGGCGGGCGAGTTGCACCTCGCGCTTGCCGAACGGCGGCTCGAGCTCGAGCAGCAGCAGGGCCTGTTCGATGTCGAAGACGGCGGGGGCCACGTCACTCCCACGGTACCTCGCGGCGAGCGTCCGCCAAGGCGATTCAGTCGATCAGGCGAGCCTTCAGGCGCCGGTTGGCAAGCACCCACATGAGCGCCGCGAAGACGACGAGGGCGCCGACGTGGCCGAGATCCGCCGTCTGGAAGCCGAAGCACGCGTGCCGCACGAGCTCCACGCAGTGGTAGAGCGGGTTGAACAGCGAGGCGACCTGAGCCCACTCCGGGAGCTGGTCGATCGGAAAGAACGTCCCCGCGAGCAGGAACATCGGCGTGATGATCAGACTCTGCACGTAGGACGTGTTGTCGAAGGACTCCACGAGGGCGGCGATGAGCATGCCGGCGGCGGCGAAGCCGAAGCCCGTCAGGGTGCCGATGGCCGGCACGAGCAGCATCCCCGGCGTCGGCTCGAGCCCGAAGAAGAAGCCGACGAGCAGCGGCGCGCAGCCGTAGACGCCGGAACGCACGCCGATCCAGGCCGACTCGGCCGTGACGATCTCCTCGACGTTGACCGGGGCGGCGAGCAGCGCGTCGTAGGTGCGCTGGTACTTCCACTTCAACAGCGTCCCGAAGATGCCGGAGAAGACGCTCGAGAAGAGGATGGCCGTGGCGACCGTCCCGATGGCGACGAACTCGATGTAGGGCACACCGCCGACCCTGTCGACGAGCGACCCGAAGCCGAACCCGAAGGCCAGCAGGTAGACGATGGGCTGGACGATGGCCGAGAACGTCGACGCGCGCCAGAACGTCGCGAAGTTCATCACCTCGCGCACGAGCACGCCCATGATCCCGGAGCGCTCGATGCCGAACATCAGTCGACCACCTCGCCCGTGAGCAGGACGAAGACGTCCTCGAGGCTCGCCACGCGGGTCGCGCCCTCGGGGAGATCGCCGTTGGCGGACTCCGTGCCGAGGATCGCCACCGACGTGCCGGTGCGACGGGTCCGGTAGCCGAGCCCGTGGACCTGCGCCTCGACCTCGGCGAGCCGGTCGCGCGGCCCGTAGACCTCGGTGACCTGGGTCCCGACGACGTCGCGCACGAGCTGGGCCGGCGGCCCCTCGGCGACCGCGGAGCCCTCGGACATGATCAGCACGGTGTCGGCGAGGCGCTCGGCCTCCTCGATGTAATGCGTGGACATGAGGATCGACGTGCCCTCGGCGCGCAGCCCGTCGATGAGGCCCCAGAGCTCCTGGCGGACCTGCGGGTCCAGGCCGACCGTCGGCTCGTCGAGGAGCATGAGCCGGGGACGGTGCACGAGCGCGCGGGCGATGAGCAGGCGCCGGCGCATGCCGCCGGAGAGCTTGTCGACGCGCGAGTCGCGGCGGTCGGCGAGGTTGCCGATCTGCAGGGCGCGCTCGATCGCCTCCCTGCGCGCGCGGCCCTTGAGCCCGTAGAGGTAGGCGAAGACCATGAGCGTCTGCTCGACGGTCAGCGCGATGTCGAGGTTGTCGAGCTGGGGCACGACGCCCATCTCCGCGCGGGCGGCCTTCGAGTCGGCCGGCAGCTCGTGGCCGAGTACCCGGATGGTGCCCTCGTCGGCGATGGTCTGGGCGGTGAGCATCCGCATCGTCGTCGACTTGCCGGCCCCGTTGGGGCCGAGCAGGCCCACGCAGGTCCCCTCGGGAACCGTGACGTCGAGGCCATCGACGGCCTGGATCTCCCCGTAGCGCTTGACGACACCGCGGATGCTGATGGCGGGCTCGGGCACGGCGACAGAGGTTAGGACCGCCACCCGCGCGCTCAGCGGTACGTGCGGCTCGAGCCCGGCCGCTGGGCGGCGAGCTCGTGCGCGTGACGGTGCACGGCGTCGCGGCCGGCGACGCCCGGCGGCACGAGCGCGACGGTGCCTCCGCGCGTGGCCGCGGTGGCGCGATCGGTGGTGACGAGCACCCCGTCGACGCGCACCGCCTCGGCGTCCGTCGCCTCCCGCAGGCCGAGGGCGGCGATGGTCGTAGCCGGCCGGCCACGGCGCTCGAGCTCGGCGGCGAGCTCGGCCGGCAGGCCGTCGTCGAGCACTAGCCGCCGCACGCGGACGCCTCCCACCACGCGCGCGCGTCCGCGCCCAGCGCCGACGGGTCGAGCTCCGGGGACGCCACGAGCTCCTCGACGGCCAGCCGTGTCCCGCACACGCGCGGGCGCCCGCCGAGGACCGCCGGGTCGACGTCCACCGCGTCGCTCGTCACCCAGCCGCCCCGGCGCAGGCGTGCTGCTGGGTCGAACCCTCCCCCGAGGGTGACCGCAGCTCCGGACGCCTGGCGACCGGTTCTGCGGTCACCCTGCCGTTCGGCCGCGTCGAGCTCCAGCACCCGCTGCGCGGTGAACACGTCCTCGAGGCCGCCGCGCCGCTCCACCGCCAGCCGGCCGTCGACGAGGTGCACGCCGCCCGTCGACAGCGGCCACACCCCCGGCCCGCCGAGCCGCTGCACGGCCTCCCGCACCGTCGGCAGCCGCAGGCCGGCGTCGAGCAGCAGGCGGACGGCCAGCGCCTCGGCGACGTCGGCCCACGCGTACACGTGGGGCTCCTGCGCGGACACGGACGCCTGGATGTGCCCCCAGCGCGCCCACTGGCCGATGCGGTCGCCGTGCGCGCCGGCCAGGCGCGCCGCGTCGTGCGCGAGGTAGCTCCCTACGGTGTGGTCCATGTCCTCGCAGTACATCTTCTCGATGCACCGCCTCACGCGGCGCTACCCGCCGGACAAGACCGTCCTCGAGGACGTCTCGCTGTCGTTCTTTCCCGGCGCGAAGATCGGCGTCCTCGGCTACAACGGCGCCGGCAAGTCCACCGTCCTGCGGATCATGGCCGGCCAGGACGAGGACTACCGCGGCGAGGCGCGGCTGGCCCCGGGCGCCTCCGTGGGCATGCTCGAGCAGGAGCCCCACCTCGACGAGGACAAGGACGTGCGTGCCAACGTCGAGGACGGCATCCGCGAGGTCCGCGACCTCATGGACCGCTTCCAAGAGCTCTCCATGAATTACACGGAGACGGCTGCCGACGAGTTCGGCCGCCTGCAGGAGCGCATCGACGCCGTGGACGGCTGGAACCTCGACACGACGGTCGACGTGGCCATGGACGCCCTGCGCCTGCCGCCGGCCGACGCCCCCGTGACGAACCTCTCCGGCGGCGAGCGCCGCCGCGTGGCCCTGTGCCGCCTGCTGCTCTCCGCGCCCGACCTGCTGCTGCTCGACGAGCCGACGAACCACCTGGACGCGGAGTCCGTGGCCTGGCTCGAGCAGCACCTCGCCGACTACCGGGGCGCGATCGTGGCCGTCACCCACGACCGCTACTTCCTCGACAACGTCGCGGGCTGGATCCTCGAGATCGACCGCGCCCGCGGCATCCCCTACGAGGGCAACTACTCCGCCTGGCTCGAGCAGAAGGGCAAGCGCCTGTTGCAGGAGGAGCGCAAGGAGTCCTCCCGTCAGCGCACGATCGCCGCCGAGCTCGAGTGGGTGCGCCAGAACCCCAAGGGCCGGCGCACCAAGTCGAAGTCCCGCCTCGCCCGCTACGAGGCCCTGCTGGCCGAGGACCGCAACGTCAAGCTCGACACGGTCCAGATCCACATCCCGGCCGGCCCGCGCCTGGGCGGCAAGGTCGTCGAGGCCCGCAACCTGCGCAAGGGCTACGGGGACAAGCTCCTCATCGAGGACCTCTCCTTCGAGCTCCCGCCCGCCGGCATCGTCGGCGTCATCGGGCCCAACGGCGCCGGCAAGACGACGCTGTTCCGGATGCTCGTCGGCGACGAGGAGCCCGACGCCGGCTCGCTGACGCTCGGCGACACCGTCGACCTCGCCTACGTGGACCAGTCGCGCGACGCGCTGGATCCGGAGAAGACCGTCTGGGAGGAGATCTCGGAGGGCTACGACGTCATCAAGGTCGGTGACCAGGAGATGAACTCGCGCGCGTACGTGAGCGGGTTCAACTTCAAGGGCACCGACCAGCAGCGCAAGGTCGGCGTGCTCTCCGGCGGCGAGCGCAACCGGGTGCACCTGGCGAAGCTCCTGCGCTCCGGCGGCAACCTGCTGCTCCTCGACGAGCCGACCAACGACCTCGACGTGGACACGCTGCGCGCTCTCGAGGACGCGCTGCTGAACTTCGCCGGCTGCGCGGTGGTCATCTCGCACGACCGCTGGTTCCTCGACCGCGTCGCGACCCACATCCTGTCCTTCGAGGGCGACTCGCAGGTCAAGTGGTTCGAGGGCAACTTCGAGGCCTACGAGGAGTGGCGCCACGAGCAGCTCGGCGAGGCCGCCGATCGCCCGCACCGCATCTCCTACAAGAAGCTCACCCGGGCCTGACCGCGTCGAGGCCCGTGAGCTCGGCCGACGGGGTCAGCTCGTGTGGTGGACCTCCTGCAGGCCGTAGACCGGCGTGTCGATCCCGACGGCGCGCGCCTTGAGCTGGAGCGCGAGGAAGAGCGAGTAGAAGCGCGACTGGTGCAGGTTGCCGCCGTGGAACCACAGGGCGTCGACCTGCGTCGGCTTCCACATGTTGCGCTCCTCGCCCTCCCACGGGCCCGGGTCCTTCGCCGTGTCCGAGCCGAGGCCCCAGACCTTGCCGACCCGGTCGGCGACCTCCTGGGAGATAAGGTCGGCCGCCCAGCCGTTCATCGAGCCGTAGCCCGTCGCGTAGACCACGAGCTCGGCCGGCAGCTCCGTGCCGTCCTCGAGCACCACCCCGTCCTCCGCGAGGTGGTCGACCTGGCCGCGCACGAGCTTGACCTCGCCGTCGGCCACGAGGTCCGCGGCGCCGACGTCGATGTAGTAGCCCGAGCCGCGTCGCAGGTACTTCATGAACAGCCCGGAGCCGTCCTCGCCCCAGTCGTGGTCGAAGCCGGCCGCCTCCAGCCGGTCGTAGAACTCCCGGTCGCGCTCGCGCATCTGCTCGTAGAGCGGGATCTGGAACTCCGGCAGGATCCGGTACGGCAGCGACGCGAAGATCAGGTCCGCCTTCTCCGTGGTCACACCCGCGGCCACCGCCTCCTCCGAGTACAGCGGCCCCAGGCCGATCTCCATCAGCGACTCCGAGCGGGCGATGTGGGTCGGGGAGCGCTGGATCATGGTCACGTCGGCGCCGGCCTCCCACAGCGCGCCGCAGATGTCGAAGGCCGAGTTGTTCGAGCCGATCACCACGCAGCGCTTGCCGGCGTAGGCGTCCGGCCCGGGATGGGCGCAGGAGTGATGCTGCTCGCCGCGGAAGCCGTCCTTTCCGGGCAGGTCGGGCATCTCCGGCTTGCCCGACACGCCCGTGGCGAGCACGAGCTGCCTCGGGCGCAGGGTCAGCCGCTCCCCGTCGCGGTCGAGCTGCACCTCCCACTCGCCCGCGGCCACGTCGTAGCGCGCCGAGGTCGCCGTCGTGGAGCCCCAGTAGTTGAGCTCCATGACCCGGGCGTACATCTCCAGCCAGTCCGCGATCTTGTCCTTGGGCGCGAAGACGGGCCAGGTGTCGGGGAACTTCAGATACGGCAGGTGGTCGTACCAGACGGGGTCGTGCAGGCACAGCGACTTGTATCGGCGGCGCCACTGGTCGCCGGGGCGCGGATGGCGGTCGACGACGATGGTCGGGACGTCGAGCATGCGCAGCCGCGCGCCGAGCGCGATCCCGCCCTGTCCGCCACCGACGACGAGGACCTCGGGCTGGGTCTCGTGGCCGAGCTCGCGCGCCTCGCGCTCGCGCTGCTCGAGCCAGGTCACGCGGTCGCGGTTGGCCCCGTGCTCGGCGCCTCTGGCCCGTCCGGGACCCTTCGGCTCCTCGTGGCCCTCGAGCTCGTAGAGCGTCGTGAGCAGCGTCCACGCCTGACCGTCGCGCAGGCGCAGGTGCCCACGGCCGCGGCCCACCGCGGTCTCGAACTGCAGCCACACCTCCGTCACCCCGTCCGCCTCGACCGGCGGCTCGACGCTGCGGAAGTCCCGCGGCCGGATGCGCCGCAGCGTGTGCTCGAGCAGGTCGCCGACCCCCTCGGGACCCTCGACGGTCTTGAGGTTCCAGGTGAAGGCGACGAGGTCGCGCCAGAAGGCGTCGGCGGCGAAGAGCCCGGCCGCCGCGGCGGGGTCCTCGCGCACGAGCGCGTCGTTGAACTCGGCCAGCCAGGCGTCGACCACGCGCGCGGCGGCGGTTCCCGCGTCGTCGGCGACGTCGGTCATCTCGCAGTCCTCTCCTCGCTCTGCCTCTCGGGCCGGGGGTACCCGCCCGCGCCCGCCGCCTACCGGCCGGCCGCGCCGACGACCGGTGTGGCCTCGGCGACGTCGCCGACGTCCGGCGGGGCGGCGTCCTCCTCGCGCGCGGAGGCCCGCCGGGCGGCCACCTTCTGCGCGAGGACGTTGACGCCCATGAGGATCAGCACAGTGAGCAGCAGCATCGTGGCGAGCACGTTGACCTCCGGCGGAACGCCCTGGCGGGTGGCGCCGAAGATGAACAGCGGGAACGTCTGCGTCTGACCGGCGTTGAAGCTCGTGACGACGTAGTCGTCGATCGACAGCGCCGCCGCGAGCACGGCGGCGGCGACGACGCCGGGCGCGATCATCGGCAACGTCACGCGGAAGAAGGTCGCCCACGTCCCCGCCCCAAGGTCCCGCGCCGCCTCCTCGATGTGCGGGTCCATGCCCTCCAGCCGCGCCTTGACGGTGACCACGACGTAGGAGACGCAGAAGGCCGCATGCGCGATCACGATCGTCTTGAAGCCCGTGTTGACGTTGAGGACGAGGAACAGCGCCAGCAGCGACGCGCCGAGCACGACCTCCGGTGTCGCCATGGGCAGGAAGACGAAGAAGTCCGCCGCGCCGCGGCCGCGGAAGCGGTAGCGCACGAGCGCGATCGCCAGCAGCGTGCCGAGCAGCACGGAGATCCCCGTCGCGATCAGCGCGACCTCGAGGGAGGTCGACAGCGCCCGTGCGAGGTCCGGATTCTGGAACGGGTCCTTCCAGTGGGCCAGCGTGAAGCCCTGCCAGGTGAAGTTGAAGCGCCCCTGGTTGTCGTTGAACGAGAACAGGATGATGATGAAGACCGGCAGGAACAGGAACGCCAGCGCGAACGCCGACCACACGCCGAGAAACCACCTGCGCACCCGGTCGGCACCGGTCATGCCGCCACCTCGGTCAGGTTCTTGGTGCCCAGTAGCCGCCCGTAGATCGCGATCCCCACGAGGATCAGCGTCATGAGGATGAACGACAGCGCCGCGGCGCTCGGATAGTCGAGCACGTTGAGGTACTTGGACTGCACGACGTTGCCGATCATGTACTGGCGCGAGGTCCCCAGCAGCGCGGCGTTGATGAAGTCGCCGCAGGCCGGGATGAAGCACAGCAGCGAGCCGGCGAAGATGCCCGGGATGGCGAGCGGCAGCGTGACCTTGCGGAAGGCGGCCACGCGGCTGCAGTACAGATCGGTCGCCGCCTCTACGAGCCGGGGATCGAGCTTGTCCAGCGACACGTACAGCGGCAGCACCATGAAGGGCAGGAAGTTGTAGGCGATGCCGGCGATCACGGCCGTGCGCGTGGCGAGCACCCGGCCGTCGGACGCGACGAGGCCGATGTCCTTGAGGCGGTCGACGACGAACCCGCTGTCGGAGAGGATCAGCTGCCAGGAAACCGTCCGCAGCACCTGGGAGGTGAAGAACGGCAGCACGACGAGCAGCAGCATGAACGCGCGCCAGCGACCAGCCTTGAAGACGATGAAGTACGCCAGCGGGAAGGCGATGATGAGGTCGATCAGCGTCGCGGCGCCGGCGTAGCCGAACGAGCGCAGGAACTGGGGCTTGTACGCGCTGATGGCATCCGTGTAGGTGCTGAAGGCCCAGGTCAGCGTGTAGCCGGCCTCCGGGTCGCCCGACATCAGCGACACCGACGCCTGGTTGACGAGCGGGATCGCGAAGAAGATCAGCAGCCACAACAGACCCGGGCCCGCGAACAGCCAGGCCGCCGAGCGCTGCCTCATGCGCCCGTGACCTTGGCCATCGCCTGGTTGAGCGTCTGCTCCTGGGCCGTCGAGAAGTTGGGGTAGTTGTAGAGCTTCTTGCGGACCTCGTCCGGCGGGAAGATCAGCTCGTTGCTCGCGATATCCGGGTTCGTCTTCTCGAGGATCGCGCGCACGCCGTCGACCGGGCTGATGTAGTTGACGTAGGCGCAGATCGTGGCCGCGATCTTCGGCTCGTAGACGAAGTTCATCATCGTCTCGGCCGCGTAGGGGTGTTGGACCTTGGCCGGCAGCATCATGTTGTCGGTGAAGAGCATGGCGCCCTCGTCGGGATAGCTGAAGCGCAGGTTCTTGTTGTCGGACTGCAGCTGCACGAGATCGCCGGAGTAGGCCAGCGCGATGGCGACGTTGCCCTTGGTGAGGTCGGTCGTGTAGTCGTTGCCGGTGAAGCGACGGAACTGGCCCGCCTGGTTGGCCTTGTCGAGCTTCTCGATCGCCTGCAGCTGATCGTCGACGGAGGCCTTGGTCGGGTTCTTGCCCTGCTGCAGCAAGACCGTGCCGGCGCTGTCGTACTGCTCCGCGAGCATGGAGATCTTGCCCTTGTACTTCGGGTCGAACAGCACGTCGAAGCTCTTGAGCTCGCCGCCGGTCTGGCGGATGTCGTAGCCGAGGCCGACGGCGCCGGACTGCCACGGCAGGGTGAACTGGCGCTTGGGGTCATACGGCACCGAGCGCAGGTTCGGCACGAGGTGCTTCTTGTTGGGGAGGTTGCGCGCGTCGAACGGCGTCACGTAGCCCGAACGCACCCACTTGGCGGCCATGTAGTCGGTCAGGACGACGATGTCGCGGCCGATCGGGACGCCCTCGGCCAGCTGCTGGCGGACCTTGCCGAAGAACTGGGAGTTGTCGTTGATCTCCTCGATGTACTTCACGTGGCCGCCGTAGCGCTTGTCGAAGGTCTTGAGCACCGACTTGTCGATGTACAGCGGCCAGTTGGAGAACGTCCAGTCGCCGATCGGAGCCTTGGGGTGGCGGGTCGAGCTCGCCTCATCCTGCAGCGAGGCCAGCGTCTGGGACGCCGAGCCCTCGATCCCGCAGCCGGCCAGCCCGGCGACCATCAGTCCCAGCGTCGCGCCGCGGCCGAGGACGCGCCGGCGCGAGAGCGCGTCGTCGGTGAGGGCGCGCTCGAGCGCGGACTCGAGACGCCCGCGCTCAGTCATGCTCGACCACGAAGGTGTGGCGCGGCTCCCAGGCCAGCTCGACGTCCTCGCCCGGTGCGTAGTTGCGCTCGTAGGCGCCGTCGGTGTTCTGGGTGATGACGGTCAGGTCCTCGCCGCCGCCGGAGCGGACGACGTACTGCACGTTGACGCCGAGGTAGGAGGCCAGGACGACCTCGCCGTGCAGGACGTTGTGCCCATCGCCGTTGGCGGATCCCTTGGGGGCCATCACCAGCTTCTCCGGCCGCACCCCGATGCGGACGTCCTCGCCGTCACGATCGCCGACGCGGTCGGCGGGACAGTGCAGCACGGAGCCGTCGTGGGTGTTGATCTCCGCCACGTCGCCGCGCACCGGCTTGACACTCGCCGCGATCAGGTTCGACGTGCCGAGGAAGTTCGCGACGAAGGCCGTGCGTGGCGCCTCGTAGAGCGCCTCAGCCGAGCCCCCCTGCTCGATCTTGCCCTTGTTCATCACGGCGATGGTGTCGGCCATGCTCATGGCCTCCTCCTGATCGTGCGTCACGTGGATGAACGTGATGCCGACCTCCTGCTGGATGCGCTTGAGCTCGACCTGCAGCTGGCGGCGCAGCCGAAGGTCCAGCGCGCCCAGCGGCTCGTCGAGCAACAGCGCCCGCGGACGGTTGACCAGCGCGCGGGCGAGCGCGACGCGCTGCTGCTGGCCGCCGGAGAGCTGCACCGGCCGCCGTTTGGCGAAGGTGGCGATCTGGACGGTCTCGAGCACCTCGGCGACCCGCCGCTTGACCTCGGCCTTGTCCACCTTGCGGCGCTGCAGCCCGAAGGCCACGTTCTTCTCCACGCTCAGGTGCGGGAACAGCGCGTAGGACTGAAACACGGTGTTGACGTCGCGCTTGTGCGGCGGGCGGTGGGTGACGTCCTCGTCGCCGAGCAGGACCGTGCCCTCCGTCGGCTGCTCGAACCCGCCGATCATGCGCAGCGTCGTCGTCTTGCCGCAGCCCGACGGGCCGAGGAGCGCGTAGAAGTGTCCGCGGTCGATGTCGAGTGAGAGGTCGTCGATGACCGTGGTGGTCCCGAACCGCTTCGTGACCTGCTGCAGGCGGATATCAGGGGCGTCGTCGTCGCTCACGGCCGCGAAGTTACTCCCTTGCGGCCCCGTGTGCACCACTTTCAGGGCGCGCCTAGCCGGCGAGCGCGCCCAGCAGCGCGCCGACCTCGGCCGCGCCGGCGGCGACGTGGTCGGCGCCCGTCAGCTCGGCGGCGCCGAACGGCCCCGTCGTGACCGCCACCACGCGCACCGCGTCGGCGCGCGCGCAGGCGATGTCGTTCGGGGTGTCGCCGATCACCACCGTGCGCTCGCGCGGCCAGGGCCCGGCGCCGTCGCCCGCCCGGGAGCGGGCCACCGGCGGCAGCGCCTCGCGCGCCTCGGCGTCTGACCCGAAGCCGCCCTGGCCCGGCTCGAAGTACCTCCCGAGGCCGGCCGCCGCGAGCTTGATCCGGGCCACGGGCTCGAAGTTGCCCGTCACGAGCGAGAGCCGGTAGCGCGGATCGGCGGCCAGTCCGGGCAGCAGCTCGGCGATCCCGGGCGCGAGCCGGTCGGTCAGGTCGGGCGGGCACAGCCTCCGGTAGTGGCGGGCGCAGGCGTCCTGTACCGCGGCGATGCACCCGTCGACCCGCTCACCCTCCACCCCGCAGGCCACCAGCAGCTCCCGGGCGATGGAGCCGTCCGTGCGCCCGGCCGCCTGTACGGAGGTGCCCTCCAGCTCCAGGTCCTCCCCGTGCACCTCGCGCAGCGCGAGGTGCAGCGCCGCCGCGTGGGCTGCCGACGCATGCTGCAACAGGGTCCCGTCGATGTCCCAGAGCAGCAGCAGCGGCTCGGCGGCCGCGCTCACCGCTCGAACGAGGCGTCGGCCGCGAGCCGCAGCGCGAAGGCCGCGCACAGTCGGGCGCACGCGTCGACGTCGGAGAGCTGGACCATCTCGACCGATGAGTGCATGTAGCGCAGCGGGATGCCCACGAGCCCGGTCGCGATGCCGTCGCGGCTGATGGCCACCGCGTCGGCGTCGGTCCCCGTCCCCCGCCCGGTGGCCTCGAGCGTGAACGGGATCCCCTCGGCCTCCGCCGCCTCGCGCAGGAGCGCGTGGACGCCCGGATGCAGGCCGGTCGCGCGGAACAGCACCGCGCCGGACCCGAGTGGGTGGCTGCCGTTCTCGCGCTCGGACACCCCGGGCGCGTCCGTCGCGTGCGTGACGTCGACGACGAGCGCGACGGCCGGGCGCAGGGCGTGGGCGGTGGTCCGCGCCCCGTCCAGGCCGGTCTCCTCCTGGGTGACCGCCGCGGCGTGGAAGTCGCCGGGCGCGCCGCCGGCCTCCTTGACGAGGCGCATCGCCTCCCAGGCGACATAGCAGCCCAGCCGGTTGTCCATCGACCGCGAGACGGCGCGGCCGTTGGGCAGCTCGACCGGCTCGGCCGCCATCACGGCGACGTCGCCGACCTCCACGAGGCGCTTGGCGTCGTCGCCGTCGGCGGCGCCGAGGTCGATGTGCAGGTCCTTGAGCTTGGGCGCCTTGGAGCGGTCGTCGGGCTCGATGAGGTGGATCGGCTTCTTGCCGACCACGCCGCGGACGACGCCCGCCGCGGTGGTGATCTCGACGCGCTGGCCGACGAGGTTGACCGGGTCCCAGCCACCCACGCCGTTGAACCACACGAAGCCCTGCTCGTCGATGTGCGTGACGATCAGGCCGATCTCGTCGATGTGGCCGATGACCGCCACGGAGCGGCCGGCGCCCGTGCCCCGCACCGTGGCGACCGTCGAGCCGTGCGTGTCGGCGCGCACCTCGTCGGCGATCGGGGCGCACGCGGCGCGGAAGACCTCGGCGGCGGACGCCTCCCGGCCCGACGGGCCGGCCACGGTCAGCAGGGACCGCAGGACCTCGGGCAGGCTCACTTGTCGCCCTGCGCGAGCAGCTGGCGCAGCACGTAGGGCAGGATGCCGCCGTGCCGGTAGTACTCGACCTCCTTGGGGGTGTCGATGCGCACGCGGGCCTCGAACTCGACGTCGTCGGCCTTGACCGCGACGGTCCTGGCCGAGCCGTCGCCGAGCCCGGTGATGGCGAACGTCTCCTCGCCGGAGAGCCCGAGCGACTGCGCGCTCTCACCGTCGGGGTACTGCAGCGGCAGCACGCCCATGCCCACGAGGTTGGAGCGGTGGATGCGCTCGAAGGACTCGGCGATCACCGCCCGCACGCCGAGGAGGTTGGTGCCCTTGGCCGCCCAGTCGCGCGACGAGCCCGACCCGTACTCCTTGCCGGCGAGCACCACGAGCGGGGTCCCCGCCTCGAGGTAGTCCACCGAGGCCTCGTAGATCGACGTCTCCTCGTCCTCCGGCAGCTTGCGCGTGACCCCGCCCTCGGTGTCCGGCGCCAGCTGGTTGCGCAGGCGGATGTTGGCGAACGTCCCGCGGACCATGACCTCGTGGTTGCCGCGCCGCGAGCCGTAGGAGTTGTAGTCGCGGCGCTGGACGCCGTGCGCCTCGAGGTACTCCGCGGCGGGCGACCCCGGCTTGATCGCCCCCGCGGGCGAGATGTGGTCGGTGGTGACGGAGTCGCCGAGCTTGGCGAGCACCCGCGCGCCCTCGACGTCGGTCACGTCCGCCGGCTCGGGCGGAACGTCGATGAGGAACGTCGGCCGCCGGACGTAGGTCGAGTCCTCGCTCCAGGCGTAGCGGTCACCCTCCGGGACGTCGAGACCGCGCCAGTTGTCGTCTCCGTCGAAGACCTCCTCGTAGGAGGCGGTGAACATCTCGGAGCGCACGGCGTCCTCCACCACGCGCCCGACCTCCTCCTCCGACGGCCAGATGTCACGCAGGAACACGTCCTCGCCGTCGGCGTCCTGGCCCAGGGGCTCCTCGTAGGGATCCCAGTCCATCGTGCCGGCCAGCGCGTAGGCGACCACGAGCGGCGGCGAGGCCAGGTAGTTCATCTTCACGTCGGGGTTGATGCGGCCCTCGAAGTTGCGGTTGCCGCTCAGCACGGAGCAGACCGCGAGGTCCTCGTCGGCGACGAGCTTCGAGACCTCCTCCGGGAGCGGGCCGGAGTTGCCGATGCAGGTCGTGCAGCCGTAGCCGACGAGGTCGAAGCCGAGCTCGTTGAGCGGCTGGTCCAGGCCGGACTTCGCGTAGTACTCCGTGACGACCTTCGAGCCCGGCGCCAGCGACGTCTTGACCCACGGCTTGCTCTGCAACCCGCGCTCGCGGGCGTTGCGAGCCAGCAGGCCGGCGCCGATCATGACGGTCGGGTTGGAGGTGTTCGTGCAGGAGGTGATGGCGGCGATGACGACGTGCCCGTGATCGAGCTCGGTCTCCGTGCCGTCCGCGAGCGTCAGCGGCGCCGCGGTCTCGCGCTCGGCGACCGCGACGGCCTCCTCGCCCGGAGTGGGCTCGGGCTGGCGCGGGGCGCCGTTGGTGCCCGAATTCGACGGGGGGTCCGAGGCGGGGAAGGACTCGTCGCTGGCCTCGTCCTGGGTGTCCTGCAGCGACGGGACGATCTCGGCCAGCGCGGCGCGGAAGCCGTCCTGGGCCTCCGTGAGCGACACGCGGTCCTGCGGGCGCTTGGGCCCGGCGAGCGACGGGACGACGTCGCCGAGGTCGAGCGCCAGGGTGTCGGAGTAGGTGGGCTCCTCCGAGTCGGCGTCGTGCCAGAGCCCCTGGGCCTTGGCGTAGGCCTCGACGCGGTCGAGCTGCTCCCGCGGGCGGCCGGAGAACTCGAGATAGCGCAGCGTCTCCGCGTCGATCGGGAAGATCGCGCACGTGGACCCGAACTCCGGGCTCATGTTGCCGATCGTGGCGCGGTCGGCCAGCGGCAGGGCGGCGACGCCGGGACCGAAGAACTCGACGAACTTGCCGACGACGCCGTACTCGCGCAGCTGCTCGGTGACCGTGAGGACGAGGTCGGTCGCCGTGGCGCCCTCCGGCAGCTCGCCCGAGAGCCTGAAGCCGACGACCTGGGGGATGAGCATCGACATCGGCTGGCCGAGCATCGACGCCTCGGCCTCGATGCCGCCGACGCCCCAGCCGAGGACGCCCAGCCCGTTGATCATCGTCGTGTGGGAGTCCGTGCCCACGAGCGTGTCCGGATACAGCACCCCGTCGGCGTCGAAGACGACGCGCGCGAGGTACTCGAGGTTGACCTGGTGCACGATCCCCGTGTCCGGCGGGACGACCTTGAAGGACTCGAAGGCCTGTTGGCCCCACTTGAGCAGCGAGTAGCGCTCCTCGTTGCGCTCGAACTCGAGCTGGGCGTTCTGCGCGAAGGCCTGCGGGGTGCCGAAGGCGTCGACCTGGACGGAGTGGTCGATGACGAGCTCGGCCGGGACGAGCGGCTCGATCACGGCGGGGTCGCCGCCCATGTCGGCGATCGCGTCGCGCATGGCGGCGAGGTCGACGACCGCCGGGACGCCGGTGAAGTCCTGCAGCACGACACGGGCGGGGGTGAAGGCGATCTCGGCGGACGGGTCGGCCTTGGCGTCCCAGGTGGCCAGCGCCTCGATGTCCTCGCGCGTGACGGCGTCGCCGTCCTCGTTGCGCAGGAGGTTCTCCAGCAGGATCTTCAACGAGAAGGGCAGGCGGGCCACGTCGTAGCTGGACTGCAGCGCGTCGAGGGCATAGTACGTGTGCTTCGTGCCGCCGACGTCGAGCTCGGCGCGCGCACCGAAGGAATCAGTGGACATGTGGCTTCCCGGGTCTCAAGGGTTGGTCATCCAGTCTCGCAGGTCGCGACGTACCCAGAGCGCCATGGAACGCGTCTGGGACTACCCCCGCCCGCCCGCGCTGGTCCCCTGCGAGCGGCGCGTGCGCATCGAGCTCGGCGGCGTCACCATCGCGGACTCCACCGCGGCCCTGCGGGTGCTCGAGACCTCGCATCCGCCGACGCTCTACGTGCCGCCGGCCGACCTCGACCCGGACGCGTTCACCCCCGCCCGCGGGTCGTCGCTCTGCGAGTTCAAGGGCCGCGCGTCCTACCTCGACGTCGCCGGCGGCGGCCGCTCGGAGCCGGCGGCGGCCTGGACCTACCGCCACCCGGCGCCGGCCTTCGCGGCGCTGCGCGACCACGTCGCCGTCTACCCCGGCCGGATGGACGCCTGCTGGCTCGACGACGAGCGGGTGCGCTCCCAGGCGGGTGACTTCTACGGCGGCTGGATCACCGACGACCTCGTCGGCCCGTTCAAGGGCCCGCCCGGCACGCTGGGCTGGTAGCGCTCACCAGGTCCCCCGCGACCCGGGCGAGGCGCCGGGACGGGGGTGCAGCTCGCGGACGACGGGGCATACGTACTCCCGGCAGGCGGGGCTTCCCGGTGCGTCTGGGCATGCGGGCGGTGCCGCGGTCGGCGCCTTCGGCAGCGACGGGGTCGATCGGGCGCCGGCGGATGTCCCGCGGCGAGATGAGGACCGGCGTGTGCGACGCATCGAGAACCCTCCGTGGCGATCTGCGTGCGACCCACGATGCCCCCATGGACCGCATCGCGCATCGGGCGTGTGGGCACTCCTGGCGCCGACGTGTTCAGGCCGTCGCCGTCGGCCTTTAGGCGCGGGTCGCAGGGACCGGGCGTCGCGCCCGGCTCCCCCGGGTAGCCGACTGGACATGGCGCCCTCCACGTCCGCGGCCCGCCTGCGACGGCTCGCCGAGCTGCAGCCCGCGCACGGGCGCGTGCTCTCCGTCTTCATCGACCTCGACCCCGCCGAATTCGCCACCGGCGCCGCGCGCGCGACCCAGCTGACCTCCGTGCTCGACCGCGCCGGTCGCGAGGTCGACGCCCTGGGCGCGGAGCTCGACCACGAGACGCGGGCCGCGCTGCGCGCGGACGTCGAGCGCGTGCGCGAGGCCGCCGACCCCCAGACCGTGGGCCAGGGCGGCGCCCGCGGCCTCGCGGTCGTCGCCTGCGGGCCGGCGGGCCTGTTCGAGGTCGTGCGCACGCCCCATCCGCTCGAGACCGACGTGGTGATCGGCGAGCGCCCCCACCTGGAGCCGCTCGCCGGGGCCGGGGAGCGCGAGCGCTGGTGCGTGGTGCTCGTCGAGCGCACGCGCCACCGCGTGCTCGTCGGCGACGAGGACGGACTGGAGGAGCTGGAGCACGACGACCGCCGCGTCACCGCGCGCTCCGAGGGCCGTCAGGAGCATGCGGACACCGAGGAGACCCGCGACCAGCTCGACTTCGTCGCCGCCCGCCTGCTCACGCTGTTGCGCCGGCAGCCCTTCGACCGGCTGCTGGTCGGGGCACCCGAGCCGCTGGACGCCGGGCTCGAGGGACGCCTGCACGCCTACCTGCGCGAGCGACTCGGGGGGCGGGTCCACGTCGACGTGGAGTCCGCCACGCCGGCACAGGTCCTCGCGGCCGCCCAGCCGGTCTTCGAGGCGCGCCGCACCGGGCACGAGGACGAGTGCCTGGAGCGTCTGCGGGCCGGCCTCGGCCGCGACGACGGCCGCGCGGCAGCCGGCCTCGCCGACGTCCTGGAGGCCCTGACCGAGCAGCGGGTGGAGGTGCTGCTCCTCGACGCGGGCACGACCCTCCCCGGCTACGCCGACCCGGGCACGGACTACCTGGCCGCCGAGCCCGGCCCCGGACTCGCCGGCGGGGAGCTCGAGCCGGTCGAGGACGTCGTCGAGCTCGCCCTCGAGCGCGCGGTCGAGCAGTCCGCGGAGGTGCTCGTCCTCCACGACCGTCCCGAGCTCGGGCCCCACGGCGGCGTCGCGGCGCTGCTGCGCTACTAGCCGTGCCCACCGTCGCCGTCCTCGGGACCGGCACCATGGGCGCGCCCATGGCGCGCAACCTCGCAGCCGCCGGCTTCGACGTCCGCGCGTGGAACCGCACCCGGGAGCGGGCGGAGCCGCTGTCTGCCGAGGGGATCGCCGTGTTCGACCAGCCGGCGGAGGCGGCGGCCGGCGCGGACCTGCTGCTGACCATGCTGCCGACGGGCGACGTGGTGCGCGGTGCCGCCGCGGCGGCGCTGGACGCCCTCGCCGACGGCGCCGCCTGGATCCAGTGCTCGACGGTCGGCGCCGAAGCCGCCGACGCCCTGGGCGAGCTCGCCGCCGGCCACGGCGTCGCCTACGTCGACGCGCCGGTCTCCGGCACCAAGGCCCCGGCCGAGGCGGGCGAGCTCGTCGTGCTCGCCTCGGGCCCGGACGACGTCCGCGAGCGGGTGCAGCCGGCGCTGGACGCGATCGGCGCCAGGACGCTGTGGCTCGGGCCGGCCGGGGCGGGCAGCCGCCTGAAGCTCGTCGTCAACACGTGGCTGCTGGCGCTCGTCGAGGGCCTGGCCGAGGCGATCGCCCTCGCCGAGGGACTCGGAGTCGAGCCGGGGCGGCTGCTCGAGGTCATCGAGGGCGGGCCGCTGGACGCGCCGTACGCCCAGCTCAAGGGCCAGGCGATGGTCGAGGGCGCCTTCGAGCCGAGCTTCGCCCTGCGCTCGGCCGCCAAGGACGCCGGGCTCGTGCGCGCGGCGGCGGACGCCGTCGGCCTCGACCTGCCTCTGCCGCGGGCGATCGAGGCGCAGATGGCCCGAGGCGCCGACGCCGGATTCGGCGAGCAGGACATGGCCGCCACGGTCCGGGTCGCCCGCGGGGAGGCCTGAGATGGCCCGCGCCCTGATCCTCGTCGACTTCCAGAACGACTTCACGCCGGGTGGCGCCCTGGGCGTCGAGGGCGGCGACGAGGTGAGCGCCCGGCTCAACGAGCTCGCGATCGCCGGCGGCTTCGACCTGGTCGTCGCCACGCGCGACTGGCACCCGCCCGATCACGACTCCTTCCACCCGCAGGGCGGGACCTGGCCGGAGCACGCCGTGGCGCAGACGCCCGGCGCCGAGCTGCATCCCGCGCTCGACCGCACGCGGATCGACCTCGTGGTCGACAAGGGCACGGAGTCCGGCACGGACGGCTACTCGGCCTTCGACGGCACCGACCTGGCCGAGACGCTGCGCCACCACGACGTCGACGAGGTGGTGGTCGCGGGACTGGCCACGGACTACTGCGTCAAGCACACCGCGCTCGACGCGCTCGACGCCGGCTTCGCCGTGACCGTCGAGGCGGCCGCCACCCGGCCGGTCGAGCGCGAGCCCGGCGACGGCGAGCGGGCCTTGCAGGAGATCCGCGACGCCGGCGGGTGTGTGCGGTGAGCGACGCCACGCCCGACGCGCAGCAGGAATCGGCCGCACGGCGCGTCATTCGCTGACCGTTCCGGCCCCCGGACCGTTGACGGCGATGGCGCGCAGGCACTACGGTTCGGCCCAGGTGACCTACCTGACCTGTCCAACCTGTCGGTTCACCGTGCGCGCCTCCGGCAGCACGGGCTCGCACCTGCAGGCGTGCCCGCGCTGCACGGTCCGCGGCCGCGAGCGCTCCGCGCTCGTGATCATGCCGAGCCCCCCGAGCCGCTTCCAGCGCCCCGGCGCCGGGCCGAGTCGTCGCGAGGACGCGGGCGAGGTCGGCACGGGCCGCTTCAGCGGACCGGCTCGAGCCGGTCGTTCGGCCTGAGCTCGCGCCCGACCTTCGCGCACGGCCGCCCGTCGACCATGACGACGTCGGCGGTGAAGTCGTTGGCGCCGCGGATCAGCGACGAGCCGACGCCGTAGGCGTCCACGGGCACCTCGGCCGCCTCGAAGGCGCGGATCTTGTCGGCGTCGAAGCCGCCGGAGACCGTGATCCGCACGCGCTCGAAGCCCTCCGCGTCGAGCGCCTCGCGGACGGCGTGCACGAGCTCGGGAGCCACCCCTTTGGGCGCATCGGCGCCGAAGCGCTCGACCATGGACCGGTCCGCGAGCCGTTCGGAGGTGTCCAGGCGCACGGCCCACAGCTCGTCGCCGAGCTCGCGCGCGCACGCGAGTGAGGTGGCGACGCAGTCGTTGTCGAAGTCGACGAGCACCGTGACGTTCATCTCGCGCGCGAAGTGGTCGGTGAAGGCCCGCGCCGCGGCGACCGTGTCGCCGCCGTAGGCCGCGATCAGGCCGTGGGGGACGGTGCCGACGCCGCGACCGCCCCACCACGACGCCTGGGCGTCGGTGGAGACGCCGATGGAGCCGCCGACGTGGGCGGCCCAGCCGTCGCCCGTCTGCACGAGCCAGTGGTCGTGGCGGGCGGGGAAGTAGATGATCGGCTTGCCCCGGGCAGCCTCGACGACCGCGCGAACGTTGCGCATGACGAGCGAGCGGCGGGCCAGGCAGCCGAGGTAGACCGTCTCGAGATGGGCGAAGAGCGCGTAGTCGCCCTCGATGGTCATCACCGTCTCGTACGGCTCGATCGGGTCGCCCTCGTGCAAGGCGCGGACCTCGAGCGCGTCCCAGCCCGGCAGCCACTCGGCGCCGTTGCCGCGGCGGCCGGCGCCGGCGCGCAGCACGGCGATCGCCTCGTCCACGCCTCCGAGCAGACCGTGCTGCTTCTGGAAGACCTGCATGGTCACGCGTGGATGGCGGTCGGCGTCCTCGAGCAGCTCCTTCGTGTAGTTGAAGTACGCGTCGGAGTAGTAGCCCTGGCGCAACCGGCCGACCGGCAGGCCGAAGGTCTCGGTCGGGAGGCGGTCGGCCGGCACGGACGGCATCTTCCCCGATCCGTCGGCCGTAGGCTGACCGCCATGCGCTACGGCTACAAGGCATCCGCCGAGCAGTTCGGCCCCCGCGAGCTGCTCGAGCTGTCCGTCGAGGCCGAGCGGGCGGGGCTCGACGCGATCGCCATCTCGGACCACTTCCAGCCCTGGCGCCACGACGGCGGGCACGGCCCGGCCGCGCTGCCGTGGCTCGGCGCGCTCGCCGCCTCCACCTCGACGGCGACGCTCGGGACCTCCGTCCTGACGCCGACGCTGCGCTACCAGCCGGCGGTCGTCGCCCAGGCCTTCGCGACCCTCGCGCTGCTCGCCCCCGGCCGGGTGTTCCTCGGCGTCGGCACCGGGGAGGCGCTCAACGAGTCGCCCGTGACGGGCGACGCGTTCCCGGCCGTCAAGGAGCGGCGGATGCGCCTGCAGGAGGCGGTCCGGCTGATCCGCGCGCTGTGGACGCAGGAGCGGGTGGACTTCGAGGGCGAGTGGTACTCGACGTCGAAGGCGACGATCTACGACCGCCCGGAGGAGCCAGTGCCGATCTACATCGCGGCCTCCGGCCCGCTCGCCGCCAAGCTTGCCGGACGCGAGGGCGACGGGATGATCATGACCTCGGGCAAGGACCCCGGCCTCTACCGCGAGCTGCTCGACGCCACCCGGGAGGGCGCCGCCAAGCGCGATCGCGACTTCGAGGCGATCCACAAGCTGATCGAGATCAAGGTCTCCTACGACCGCGACCGCGCGGTCGCGCACGACGCGTGCCGCCCGTGGGCGGCGCTGGCGCTCTCCGGCGACGAGAAGGCCGAGATCGACGACCCGCTGCAGATGCAGGCGGCCGCGGCGGACGCCGCCGACCGGGCCCACACGCGCTTCATCGTCTCCGACGATCCCGACGAGGTCGTCGAGGCGATCCGCACCTACGTCGACCTCGGCTTCGACGAGCTGCTCTTCCACCTGCCCGGCGACGACCAGCGCCACCAGCTCGACGCCTTCACCGCGGACGTCCTCCCGCACCTGCGCGACGCCTTCGGCTGACCCGTTCGGCCGACCGCGTCGGCGGACACGTTCGGCCGATCCCCAGCGCGAACGTCCGGCTAGGACAGACGTCCGTCCGGGCCGGATGGCACTTGAGCGCGGACGCGCCGGTACCGAAGGCTGGTGGCACGGGGCAGCCTCGGCGGGAGGCTGCGCTCGTTCCCAGCGATCCCGTCGTCGACAAGGACGGTCACCCAATGTCTTCAACGCGTATCCGCGCAGGGCGGATCGCGGCGGCCACGGCGCTTGGCGCCTCGGCCCTGTCGTTCGCCGGTCCGGCCCAGGCCGACGCCGCCGTCTCCTACTCGTGCCGGGCCTCCGCGGTCACCGCGCAGCTCGCCGGCGCGTCCAGGCTCGACCCCATCCGGGCCGGCGACGACGCGGCGGCGTGCTCCTCGGCGGTCGCGGGGCTCCCGAACGCCGCCGAGGCGGTCGGGCTCGGCGGCGGCCTCAAGGCCCGCACCGCCTACGCCTCCGTCGCCTCGGGCGGCGCCCGGCCGGTCACGGCCCGGCCGGCGGCCACCGCCGGCATCGAGGGGCTCTCGGTCGCCGTCCTCGGACCCGGCGGGCTGCAGGTCGGCCTGGCGCGCTCGAGCGTCTCGGCCGTGTGCTCAGCGGGGAGGCCGACGTTCACGGGCACCAGCCAGGTCGGCAGCGTGACGCTCGCCGGCCGGCCGCTCGTCATCGACGGCGTCGTGCAGCCGATCACGACCGCCCTCACGCAGGCGCTCGGCGCCGTCGTGTCGGTCCAGCTGAACGAGCAGGTCGGGCTGCCGGGTGGCGGCCGGGCGGTGCGAGCCGCGCACATCCGGGTGCTCCCGGTCGGCGGCGGTACCGCGCTGGCCGACGTCATCGTCGCGGAGTCGCGGCTGGGCGCCAACGGCGCCGTCTGTGACGCCTCGCAGCCGCCGAACGGCGGTGGCGGCGGCGGCGGTGGTGGCGGAAACGGCGGCGGCGGTAACGGCGGCGGCTCGGGCGGCGGCGGCAACGGCGGCGGCTCGGACACGAGCGGGATCTGCCCGCGCGGGTCGGTCTTCGACGCCGGGCGCAAGCTCTGTGTCATCGCCGTCCCCGGCAGCCGCACGGCGGCCAATCCGGCCGGCGACCTCACCGGGCGCGGCGCCGTCGTGGTCGGCAAGCCCTACCAGGGTCCGCGCGGAGGCACCGTGGTCTCGCTCGCCACCGCGCGCAAGCGCTACAAGAGTCCGTGCCTGCGCGGCAGGGGGCTGAAGTACGTCGTCGTCGGCCGCCGTCGCGGCGACCGGATCACCGGCACGAACCGCGCCGACCGCATCCTCGGCCTGCGCGGCAACGACCGGATCGACGGCGGGCGCGGCGGCGATTGCATCGACGGTGGCCGCGGCGGCGACAAGATGACCGGGGGCCAGGGCAACGACCGGGTCTTCGGCCACGGCGGCAACGACGCGGTCAACGGCGACTCGGGCAACGACCGGCTCTACGGCGGCCGCGGCAACGACTCGTCCAACGCCGGCTACGGGCGCGACCGCGTCTTCGGCGGCCCGGGTCGCGACGCGATCAACATCGCCACCGCCGGGCCGCGACAGATCGCCTACGGCGGCAAGGGCTACGACATCGTGCGCCTGAACCCCGAGGACCGCGCCCACGGCGCGGAGCGGGTGCACAAGGTGATCCGGGTCAAGGGCTAGGCGTATCGGGCGGGCGCGCCTCGCGCGCCCGCCCGCTCTGCGGTACGCGCGCGGCCGGCTCGCGCGCCGCACGTCATGTGACGCGCTCGCCCGACCGCGCATCCGGGAGGCCGCCCAAGCGGTCACGCAAGTCGGCACGCGAGCCGATGTCCAGCTTTCGGTAGGCGCTGGACAGGTGCATCTCGACGGTCTTGACGGCCACGAAGAGGGTCCTGGCGATCTCGGCGTTGGAGGCGCCGGACGCGGCCTGGTCGGCGATGCGGCGCTCCGTGGGCGTGAGTTCGTCCACGCCGGTGCGGATCACCTTGCGGGGGCGCGCGCCGGTCGCCTTGAGCTCCGCCTCCGCCTCGAGAGCCACCGGCCAGGCGTGGCAGGCGCGTGCCAGCTCGAGCGCTGCGCGCAGCGGAGGACGGGCCTCGGCGCGGCGGTTGGCCCGGCGCAGGGCACTGCCGAGGGCCGTGAGCGCTCCCGCGTGCTCCAGCCGATCGGGTGTTCGTCGCAACAGCCTCTCGGCCTCGGAGAACCCATCGACCCGGCGGACACCGCGCTCCAGGAGCGCGGCGGCGGAGTACGCCAGCCCGAGGGCGCGCGGCGTTCCCCACGCACGCGCCCGAACCCCGACGTCGCGCGCCATCTCGCGCGCAGCGCCTTCCTCTCCCAGGATGATGCGGGTCCGAACGACGAGCACTCGCACGTCGAGGCCGACTGGGTTCAGGCTGCGTCCGGCGTCGGTCCGGACGAGGGTCTCGAGCAGGTCCTCGAGTCCTTCGCGCGGCGCGCCCGCAGCGACCCGCAACCGCCCCCGAGCCTCGAGGAGCGGTGTGTACGGTCGGAAGTTCGGAACCGCGCCGGTGAGCCCCGTGCGCTGCAGCGCCGTCTCGGCGCCGACGAGATCCCCTTGGAGCACGAGCGACAGCATCAGGACGGAGGACATCGCGCCGACCTGCCAACCCCCGAACTCAGCCGCCTCCATCGCCTCGCGCACGGTGCCCTCCGCCTCGCGGAGGGCACCCTGCTTGAGTCGCACCGCCGTCTCCAACGCCGAGGCCAAGGCGAAGTCCGACGGCGCGCCGCGTCTCACCGCCGTCTCGCGCTGCCCGCGAAGCACGCGCGCGGCGACGTCGAGCTCGTCGGCCTGCACGAGGACGACGACCGCCGGGAGGAAGTCCAGCGGGCTCCTGGTCGCTTCCGTCTCGTCTTGGAGGGCGCGCAGGGCCAGGGGAACCACCACGGCCGCTGGCTCGCCGCGCTCCATCCGGTGGCGGGCGAGCAGACCGAAGGCGATCCGCTCGAAGGTCGTGGTGCCCGCGCCATGGGTCACGCGTACGAGCCGATCCCTCACGCGGTCCTGCAGCTCGGGCCGCGTCTCGGTGATCATGGCGCCGAAGGCGAACAACCCGGCCGCCAACTCGGGATCATGCCCACGCACGGCGTCTGCGGCGTCGTCGAGGACAGCCAGCGCCTCACCGGCCTCGTCCCCCGGCAGCATCGCTCGGACGAGCTCGGGCGCCAGGCGTGCTCGTGCGACGGGATCGATCAGCCTGTCGTGGGCTTCGCGCAGGTGCGCAAGGGCCTCGCCTCTCCCCAGCGCCAGCTCCGAGGAGCCCAGGGCGGCCAGCAGCTCAGCCCGAGCCGATTCGTCGAGTGGCTCCCGCAGCGCGCGTTCGAGATAGCCGACAGCGACCGTGGTCGCGCCGAGGCCGCGAGCGCTTCGCGCCGCCGCGGCGAGGACGCGCGCCGCGCCCTCGACGGCACCCGGCTCGGCGTTGAGCAGGTGGGCGGCGACGCGCCGGTGATCGACGCCCTCGTCCGCGAGCAGGCGGCCGGCGCGCTCGTGCAGCCACGCGCGATGCCCCGGAGTCAGCGAACGTGAAACCGCCGCACCGATGAGCGGATGCACGAAGCGCAGAGGCCGCTCATCGAGGAGGATCGCGGCCCTTGCCAGCTCGTCGGCTGCTTCCTCGCCATCGGCGAGGTCGACCTGCGCGACCGCCGCGGCAAGTCGCAGCTCGCACCCGTCCTGCAGAATGGCGGCCGCGTGGGCGACCGCCACCGCCTTGGCCGATACGCCCCGCAGCCGGCCCTCGACGGCCGCGGTGACCCGTGGAGCGTCGAGCTGCCCGACGACACTCGCCGCCCCGGCGCTCGGCGACAGGCCGCGGCCGGCCGCTTCGCGGAGCGTCTCGGCGAGCAAGAACGGGTTGCCACCGGTCGACTCGTGACAGGCCTGGCAGAAGGCGACGTCGGCGTCACCGAGCGTTGCGCCCACCAACTCGACGACCGCGCCCTTGCTGAGTGGGCCCGGCCGCAGGACCCGCGCTTCGTTGCGAAGCGTCACCAGCGTCTCCTCGGACCCGCCCCGTGCCGCAACGACGACCGCGATGGCCAGCCCGTCGAGCCGACGGGCGAGGAAGTCGACGAAGCGCAGCGAGGGCTCGTCGGCCCAGTGGGCGTCGTCGACGAGCAGGCACAGCGGTTGGACGTCGGCAAGCTGCACGGACAGCCAATAGAGGCCGTGACACGCGGCCAGCTCATCCGTCGGGGCTGGAGCCTGCGCGCCGGCCGACGGCGTGAGGTGACGCACCGGCCACGCGCCGGCCGCCACACGGTCGAACAGCTGATCGGAGACGCCGAACGTGAACGCCTGCTCGAGAGGCGTCCCCCGTGCCCGTAGTACCCGCATCCCACGCTCCGCCGCGCCGGCGGCGACGGCAGCCAGGAGACTGCTCTTCCCGATCCCCGCAGCGCCCTCGACGAGCACCGCCCCTCCACACTTGGCCGCCGCGCGGTCGAGCACCACGCCGAGCGCGTCAAGTTCGGCGAAGCGCTCGAGCAGCGGTACGGGATCGTCAGCCACGCTTCGAGGCCGACTCTAAGTCCATCCGCCGACGAGCGCCACTCCGTGCGAGTCGGCGTCGGAGCCCGTCATGTCCAGGGTCGTCCCCGTAGCGGAACTCCGGGCTCGACGCTCAAGGTTCAGGGCATGCTCGAAGACTACGCACGACAAGAACCGCAGACCGTCGTCGACGAAGGAGAGCGCCTGGTGCTGCGCCTGTTCGAGGCGATGAGCAGCGGCGGTGACCTGGACGTCCTCGACGAGATCGTGGCGGCCGACTACGTCAATCACGAGGCGAGCCACGATCGGCCACCCGGCCCCGAGGGAGCTCGCCAGACCGCTCGCTGGTTGCGCGAAGGCTTCTCGGATCTGCGCTTCGACATCGCCGATCTCATCGCGGACAGCGACCGCGTCGTCGCCCGCCTCTTCATGCGGGGCACGCACGACGGGCCCTTCAAGGACATCTCGGCTACCGGCAGCGTGGTGTCCGTCCAGCACATACACGTCTTCCGCGTCGCGCACGGTCGGATCGCCGAACACTGGGCGTGTCGTGACGACGTCGGGGCGATGCGCCAGCTCGGCGTGCTCCCTTGAGCCGACCGTGGTCAACCGCCAACCGAGGAGGAGCACCATGAAACGCGTCATCCGACCTACCGTCGCCATCCTCGCCGTACTCCCTGCCGCCGCGGCCGCATCGCCGGCGGCGCACACGACCGGCGGCAAGGCGAAGCCGTTCCGGGCGGCCTTCACGGAAACCGTCCTCACCCGGACGGCAGACTGCACGGTCGAGCCGCTGATCTGCCAGGCCGTGGCCGGCGGGACCGGTTCCGTGCAGCACTACGGCTCCGCGAAGGAGACCGCCGGGATCACGCAGGATCGCGGCGTCACCCCATGCGGAGCCGGGAGTGACAGCGAGGCCTACACCCGGCGCATCACAACCGACCGCGGCGTTCTCGCTATGCGTGCCGGCGGGCGGAAGTGTCCGGTGTCCGGCGGCTACGTCGTTCGCGCCCGATACCGGGTGGACGGCGCGGCCAGCACCGGCGTCTTCGCCGGCGCGCGCGGTTCCGGCGTCGACACGGTCGAGGTGCCTGCGGGCAAAGTCGTCATCCGGGGTTGGCTCAGGCTTCGTTGCGCCCGGGCATGAGGCCGTGACGCTGTCGAGCGGCCACTTGCCGATGAAGTGGTCGCCCTACCGGATCATCTCGGCGGAGAAGGCCCGCATCCCGGTCTCCTGGCCGTGCTCGGTGCTCGGCGTATCCTCGTCGGGCTACCACGACTGGCCAGGCGTGCCCCGCCGGATCGGGCGCGCGACGCCGACCTCTCCGGCCTGGCACGCGCCGGGCAGGCTGCCTCGAGGATGTGGAAGTCGCGTCCCTGGGCGGCGAGATGGTGACCGATGGCGAGGCCGGCCTGGCCGCCGCCGATGACGATGACGTCGTGGTGGGTCACGGGGATCATGACCTTTCGGATCGGGATGGCGACGGAGCGCTGGGCGACGTACGGTGGGAGCAGCGCAAGCGCCGCCTCTGCGTTCTCGGCTTCGACGAGCCACCAGATCTCGTGGCCACCGGATAGACACGAGCTGGCGGTCTTGCGGCGCCGCAGCCGGGTGATGTGACCCTTGAACGCTGCGTACGTAGGCCCGCACTGCTGCGGGCCGTGGCGGTTGTGCAGCAGGAAGCGCTTCACCGGCCGGCTCCGAACCGCCGCAGTCGCAGCGCGTTGCCGACGACGCTGAGGCTCGAGAACGCCATCGCCGCGGACGTGATTACCGGGTTGAGGAGGCCGATCGCCGCCAGCGGCAGAGCGGCGATGTTGTAGCCGAACGCCCAGCCGAGGTTCTGTCTGATCGTGCGCAGGGTCGCCCGCGAGAGCCGGATCGCGGCGGCGGCGGCGCGAATGTCGCCGCTGACGAGCGTGAGGTCGGAGGCCTCGATGGCGACGTCGGCGCCGGTACCGATCGAGAGGCCGAGGTCGGCCTGGGCGAGCGCGGGTGCGTCGTTGACCCGTCGCCGGCCATCGCGACGACGCGCCCGGCGGCCTGCAGGCCACGCACCACGTCGGCCTTCTGGGAGGGCAACACCTCGGCGATCACCTCGTCGATGCCGACCTCGGCCGCGACGGCCCGGGCGGTCGAGCTCGGTGGATAGGTGCATCGCCCAGTCGGCGAGCAGGGACGGGCGCCCGACCACGACCGCGTGGCCGTCGACGATGCCGGTGACGCCGAGCCCTCGTGGTTGGCGAACGTCTCAACCGTCCGCAGAGCGCCCGCCTCGCGGGCGGCGGCGACGATCGCCTGGGCGATCGGATGCTCGGAACCGTCCTCGAGCGCGCCGGCCAGACGCAGCGCCTCGTCGCGGTCGATGCCGTCGGCGGCGACAACCTCGACGAGCGCCATCTTGCCGGTGGTGACGGTGCCCGTCTTGTCGAGCACGATCGTGTCGATGCGACGGGTGGACTCGAGGATCTCCGGGCCCTTGATCAGCAGCCCGAGCTGCGCGCCGCG
Source organism: Solirubrobacterales bacterium (assembly GCA_038258425.1). GTDB lineage: Bacteria > Actinomycetota > Thermoleophilia > Solirubrobacterales > Solirubrobacteraceae > DATLGB01. The sequence continues at coordinate 58,667 of JBBSPV010000006.1, forward strand.
GCCGGCGCCGACCATCAGCGCGGTCGGAGTGGCGAGTCCGAGCGCGCACGGGCAGGTCTTGGCCGCCGTCCCTTGCGCCGGACCGCAGCCGCCGCACTCTGACCTGCGCGCCGAAGCTCGCGGCCGGCACGCCAGCCGAGGGCGCGCACGACCGTCGGCAACGACCTCTTCGTGGCGACCGCCGGCGGCGGGACACTCAAGGGGGAGGCGAGCCTCACACTTCTCCCCCGAGCCCGCGTTGTGGAGGTACGGGGACGGCTATGGGGCGCGGCTCGACCTTTGCTCGTGATCCGCGTCCCGCGGCCGTGAGGCTCGCCTCACGCCGGCCGGCACGCCGCCGATGCCACGTCTCCTCCGCCACCCAAGCCTGAAGACCGCGCGCGAGAGGCTTGCTGTAGCGATCGGACGTACGTGCCCTAAGCGTCATCGGCATGCTTTCCCGCGGCTGTCTCCAGGTCCACCAACTCGCCGTAGTTCCACCTGCCCGCCCTGGTCACTCGCTGGCCGCCGGGCATGACGTCAGCGGCGGTGCCGACGCGGCTGCTGAGATAGGGGGCCAGGAACCGTCCGCAGAGCTTGGTCGGCGGCGACCACAGTGGGCGGTCGGAGACGAGGCCGTCGTCCACTGTCTTGCCGCTGATGTCGGCGCGCATGTAGCGGGGTCGAGTCCCCGTGAGCAGAGTCCCCCGGAGGACGGGGCGGAAGGGCTGGGGCTCGAGGTCCGCCCCCACCGACGCCGCGATCGCCTCGGCCACGGCATCCGCCTGCTGGGCGGCGATGCCTCCCTGCTTGACGGGGAAGGTGGTCACATCGCCTGCCGCGTAGACGTCGTCCTGGCCCACGACACGGCCGTGCACGTCGGTCTGCACGAAACCGCCACTTCCGCACGGGATACCGCGCAGCCTGGGTCCGGCGAGCCGCGGGACGGTGACGATTCGCTCGGCGGGCATTCCCCCACGCCCGGGCTCGATGTCGAGCCAGCCCTCGCGGCCGGGGACGCCGCGGCTGTCGAGCACCAGAGCGACGCCGGCCTGCTCGAGCAGACCCCGAACCTCGGCACTGGCGGCCGAGCCGTAGATGGCGAGCGGCGCGGCCTCTGGGGTGATCAGGCTGAGTTGGGACGCCGGGCAGGCACTCGCGGTGAGCAGCGCGAGATCGTAGAGCGGCGAGGGCCACATCGGCCCGTCCGGCACCACGAAGGCGACGCTGTTGAAGCGGCCGTCGCGGAGCTGATGGACCAGGAGCCGCATGCCGGATGTGTCGTCGCCGCCGTGGTAGGTGACGACGCTACGCATCCGCCACTCGCGATCAGGGCGTGCCCCGATGGCCACGACGACGATGTCGTACGTGATGGCGTTGCCCTGTCGGGTGATGACCTCGTGCGCCGCAGGATCGATCCGATCGACGACGCCCTGATGCCAGTGTGCCTCGAACTCGTCCGCGACGTCAGCCAGACGGATTCCTCGCACACGCTGGGGGTCGAACGGCGCCTGAGCGGACATCGCGCGATTGACGAAGGACCGGTCGGGGCTGACGAGCGTGATGTCCACCCGATCGCCGGCAAGCGCACGGAGCGCGAGCAGTGTCTCGAAGCCGGCGACGCCTCCTCCGGCGATCACCACGTGCGGCCGGCGAGGCGTCACCGTGGCGTACGCAACGAGGCCCGGATCGGGCGCGTCACCCATGCCAGGGTGCACGGGGCCGACGCCGCCGCCCTCGTTCAGCCAGCGCTCGACGGCGACCCGGTCCTGCGGCGCAGACGCGGGCGCCGTCATCGCTCACCGTCGTCATCGAGCAGGCGCAGGATGTCAGCGAATATCGCGCTCGCCGCCACCAGGTCGACGACCATCGCCAACCCGAGCAGCCACCACGCGTCGACGATCCCGACTGCGGCGATGGCGACGACCATGACCAGAGTCGCGACAACGAAGAGCAGGAGAAGGCTGTCCCCTCCGTCCTGCGGAGAGCCTCGGTGCACGAGCGCCTGCGACCTTTGGCCGCGCTGCGCCGGCGCCGCACGGTGATGCTCACGTCCCCTCGCGCTGGGATGGGTTGCGGCGGTCGAGGTCGCCGCGGCTCGGATGCGTCGTGCCAGGACAGGTTCCGACGAAGGGACTGGCTTGGGCTCGACGACCACGGTGACCACCTCGAACACGTAGTTCTTATAGTTGTCCTGTGTAAATTAGCAGGTCGAGGGTTCAGCGAGGTTCCAACGGGGCGAGGATGCGGACCGCGAGCTCGGGTGCGCAGCCTCGGTCGACGAGCTTGAGCAGCTCATGGAGGTCGACGTCGACGTCGCGTGCCAGCCGCTCAGCGAGCCGAGCGCTGAAGCCGGCCTGTCGCAGCACCGTCGAGCGCCATCCCAGAACGTCGCCGCTGACCTCCCGACGCGGCCTTCGTCGCAGATCTGAGTCGCCGGAGGCCATGTTGAAGTTGGTGTCGCGCCCATGACCGTCCTTACCTCGCGTCGAACGGGCCTGACCGACGCCCTCGCGTGCCTCAGGCCACGTCGGCTTGCGCGACGAAGTCGCGAAGGCTCTCGTGGTCCTCGCGACACGCCGGGCAGCCTTGGAGGTGCTCGCGCAGCCCTGGCAGGCGGCCGTCGGCGTCCTCGGCCGCAAGCTCGAGCTCGACGTACTCGTCGAGAAGCTCGAAGCACTCCTCGCAGGTGACTTCCGGCCCGGCAGGGCCAAGCAAGCGGTCGATCAGCTCTCGAGGTCGCGGGTCCGCGCTCATGGTCGGGCCTCCCTGTCGCGATCAGCTATCGGATGGCCTGCCTCGGCCAGCGTGGCACGCACTGTCTTGCGCGCGTCGTGCAAGCTCTTGTACAGCGCTCCGCGGGTCGTCGCCAGGCGTTCGGAGAGCACGTCGATCGGAACCCCGTTGAGCGCGAGCGCCACGAAGACCTCACGCTGATGCGGAGTCAGCACCGCCGCCATGGCGTCGCGTATCGCCCCCAGCAGCTCGCGGCTCTCGAGCGCCTCGTGAGCCGAGGGTCCCGAGTCCGCGAAGGTCGGCCAGACCTCCTCGTCGAGCATGACCTCTCGACCGTGCCAGGCACGACGCCGAGCTTTCACGCCCGCCTCGAGGAGCACGAACTTGTACGCCCAGGTCGTGAACCGACTCGCCCCGCGGAAGCTGTCGAGCTTCGCCAGCACGGCGACCAACGCGTCATCGGTCGCCTGGACCGCCAGGTCGTCGAGCTCCTGCCGACTGACGTGGGCCAGCGTGTCCCGGCGGCGGCCGAGCTCGAAGCGGGCGCCGCGCAGCAGCAGCCCGTGGAGCTCGGCGATCGCTGCGTCTCGCGCCGGCCCGGAGCCGCGCAGCGTGGTCAACCACGCCTGGGACTCGTCCGCGGGCACGGCTGAGGCGGCGTTGGCGGGAGCGGGGGGCACCGTCGCCCGAGGATATGCCGTCGCGGAAAGCATCGCTTGGGGAGTTGGCGATCCCCCCCGGCCGGTTCTTACCTCGCAGGGCGAGAGGCGGGTCACGACATACGACGGCATGGGGATGGGGCGCTACCGGGCGATGACCAACGACCTCCTCTCAGGAGGACCCCAGGTTAACGAGGCAGGCCCGGCAGGCTCGCCTCGCCGTTGCGCGCGGCGCTGCCGACCACCGACCCGAGGACGTCGAGCGGCAGTGGCAGCAACACGGCGGATCCCTTGCCCTTACCGACCTCCGCGAGCGTCTGGAGGTAGCGGAGCTGAAGGGACGCGGGATTCCCGGAGAGCAGGTCCGCGGCCTCGGCCAGCCGCGAGGCGGCCTGGAACTCGGCCTCGGCGTTGATCACCTGTGCGCGTCGATCGCGCTCGGCCTCCGCCTGGCGCGCCATCGCACGCTGCATCTCCTGTGGGATCCCCACGTCCTTGATCTCGACCGCGATGACCTTGACCCCCCACGGCTCGGTCTGCTCGTCGATGATCCGCTGGAGATCCTCGTTGAGGTGCTCGCGCTCGGAGAGCAGCGTGTCGAGCTCCGCCTTGCCGAGCACCGAGCGCAGCGTGGTCTTCGCGATCTCCGACGTTGCCTGCAGGAAGTCCTCGATGTCGATGACCGACGCATCGGGATCCACGACGCGGAAGTAGGCGACCGCGTCGACGCGCGCCGGCACGTTGTCGCGGGTGATCACGTCCTGGGGTGGGATCGTGTGTGTGATCGTACGCAACGTGACGCGCACCATGCGATCCGCGATCGGCACGAGCAAGATCAGGCCGGGGCCCCTCTGGGCGACGAGGCGGCCGAAGCGGAACACGACCCCTCGCTCGTACTCCCGCAGGACCCGCACAGAAGAGCCGGCCAACGCCAGCCCCAGCGCCACCAACACCACCAGAACGATCAGGACAGCGGTCATCTCGAGTTCATCTCCCATTCCTCGGCCGGTCGGACAGTGAGCGTCAGCCCATCGATCGACTCGACGACGACGATGCTGCCCTCGGCCAAAGGCGCACCTTCACCCTCGAGTTCCCAGAGGCGAGCTCGCCAGAGCGCACCGTCGAGCTGCACCTGGCCGAGGGGCCGCGGCGCCACGCGAACGGTCGCCACACGGCCGACGAGCGCGCGGCGGCCGCTGCGGACCGCGAGGCGGTGCGCCGCAAGCGACTTCGTCAGCAACAGCCAGGAAAGCGCGAGACCGGCCAGCCCGACGGTCACGCCGGCGGCCACAACCGCCACAACCGACAGACCGGCCCCGGAGAGCGTGAGCACCACGCCTGCGGTGAGTGACGCCGCAGCGCAGGCGCCGAGCACGCCGTGCGCGGACAGGTGCGCCTCCGCCACCAGGAGCGGGGCGCTCAGTAGCATGAGCACGATGGCCAGGGTGGCGATCCCCGCGGCCAGCGGTGGCGCGATCAGGCCGATCAGAAGGGGCATGACTCCGAGCTTGGGCTGCCACCGCGCCGGACACCATGCAGGTGAGTGCCCATCTGCGAGGCATGCGCGCCCCAGGTGGCAGTCGAGATGAACCCGCCCGTGGTCGCTTCCGATGCCCCAGTGGGTCACTTGGCGTCCCACACGAATCAGCGTCGGCCGGTCGAGGGCGAGGCATGCCCCGAGACCGTTCATGGCAGCTCACGCCTGGGCAGGCCACGCTTCAGGACGTCGAGGAGCACGACGGCGTCGTTGTGCTCGGCGTCATGAGCCGAGAACACCAGCGTGAGCCTCCCCTCCCGGGCCCGCCGGCGCAGCTCCGACAGGCGGGGCCGCTGGCTGCGGAGCTCCTCGACGTAGCGTCGGCGGAACTCCGCAAAGCGCGCGGGATCGTGTGCGAACCACCGGCGCAGCTCCGCGCTCGGGGCGAGATCACTCTCCCAGGCGTCGAGCCGGGCGCGTTCGCGAGACACGCCGCGCGGCCACAGCCTGTCGACGAGCACCCGGAAGCCGTCGGCAGGAGATGCCGGATCGTAGGCGCGCTTCAGATGGACGTCCATCGTCAGCCGATCGCCGGGTGAGCTTCGCGCGCCTTGGCGGTCACGCAGTCGAGGAGTTCGCGGTAGCTCTCGCAGAAGGCCGCGACACCCGCGGCCTCGAGGGCGGCGGTGATCGCCGCGAGGTCGACGCCGGACTGGCCGGCGGCCCGGATCGTCTGCTCGGCCGCGGTCGGGTCCCAGTCGAACGGTCGTGTCGCGTCACCGTGGTCGGCGAACGCGTGCAGGGTCGTCTCGGGCATGGTGTTCACGACGTCAGCTGCGATCAGCTCCTCGACGTAGAGGACGTCGGAGTAGGCGGGGTCCTTGGTGCCGGTGCTCGCCCACAGCGGCCGTTGAGCGTTGGCGCCGGCGTCGTGCACCGCGAGCCACCGGTCGTCGGTGAAGCGCTCGCGATAGTGCGCATAGGCCAGGCGGGCGTTGGCGATCGCGACCGCGCCGCGCAGGGGGGAGCCGTCGTCCAGGGCGGGGTCGGCCTCGGCGTCCACGCGCGACACGAAGAACGAGGCCACCGAGGCGATCTCATCCACGGGGTGCCCGGCGGCGATCCGTCGCTCGAGACCGGTGATGTAGGCGTCGACAACCTGCTCGTAGCGTGCGACGGAGAACAGCAGCGTGACGTTGACGCTGACTCCGTGGGCGGTGAGCTCCTCGATCGCGCCGATGCCGGCTTCCGTGGCCGGGACCTTGATCATCACGTTGGGCCGGTCGAGGCGGCGCCAGAGCACGAGCGCCTGCTCCACCGTGGCCCCGGCGTCGTCGGCGAGATCGGGAGTGCACTCGAACGAGACGAACCCGTCGCGCCCGCCGGTGTCGTCGTAGGTCGGGCGCAGATCGTCGGCGGCGCTCCGCACGTCGTCGAGCGCCAGCGCGAAGAACAGCTCCTGCGGGTCGCTGACGCCGTCGGCCGCGAGCGCGCGGAGCTGATCGTCGTAGCGGTCAGAACCGGTGATCGCCTTGGCGAAGATCGCCGGGTTCGACGTCGCGCCGGTGACGGAGCAGTCGGCGATCAGCCGGGTGAACGCGCCGGTCTCCAGCAGCTCGCGGGAGAGGGAGTCGAGCCAGATCGAGACGCCGGCCTCGTGCAGGGTGGCCAGGCGGTTCATGCCGTCGTGCCCCGCGGTGCCGGGACGAGCTCGTCGAGGGGGAGGCCGGGGTCGGCGAGTGAGGCATCGTCGACCGGGATGCGGGCGTGGATGAGGCGGGCGATCGAGTCGGCGACGTCCCACACGTTGGCGTTCATGCCGGCGACGACCCGATCCTCTGCGACCCAGAAGGCGACGAACTCGCGGCCCGCCGGGTCGCCGCGGAAGATCACGCGATCCCACGCGCGCGCGAACCCCGTGTACTCCATGCCGAAGTCGTACTGGTCGGAGAAGAAGTACGGCAGCCGGTCGTAGGTGGTGTCACGGTCGAGCATGGCCCGGGCGGCGGCGCGCGGCTGGTGGCGGGCGTTGGCCCAGTGCTCGACCCGGACGCGGTCGCCGTAGAAGGGGTGCCAGGCGTTGGCGACGTCGCCGGCGGCGAAGATGTGCGGCGCGCTGGTGCGGAGGTGCTCGTCGACGTGGACGCCGTTGCCAACCTCCAGCCCCGCGTCCTTCGCGAGCCCGATGCGCGGGTCGGCCCCGATGCCCACGACGACGAAGTCGCACTCCAGGGTCCGACCGCCCACGGTCCTCACCCGGTCGACGGAGCTCACGCCTTCGAACGCCGCTATGCCGGTTCCCATCAGCATCTCGACGCCGTGGTCGGTGTGGACGTCGCGGTAGATGGCGCCCACCTCCGCTCCGAGCACCCGCTCGAGCGGGACGGCTGCCGGGTCGAGCACGGTCACGTCCAGGCCGCGCTGTCGCGCGGAAGCCGCGACCTCCGAGCCGATCCAGCCGGCGCCGACGACGATGACCGATCCGCCGCCGTCGAGTCGCTCACGCAGCGCGTCGGAGTCCTCGACGCTGCGCAGGTAGTGGATCCCGTCGAGCTCGGAGCCGGGAATCGCGAGCCGTCGCGGCTCGGCGCCCGTAGCGAGCAGCAGGCGGTCGAAGCTCAGCTGACTGCCGTCGTCGAGCGTCAGCGACCTGTCGGCGGCGTCGAGCCCGGTGACGGTTGTGGCGAGTCGGAGGTCGATGTCGTGCTCGGCGTAGAAGCTCTCGTCGTGGACATAGACCTTGTCGCGGCCGGCCTCGCCGCGCAGGTACTCCTTGGACAGCGGCGGCCGCGCGTAGGGGCGGGCCGACTCGGTGCCGATCAGCAGCAGCCGCCCGTCGAAGCCCTCGGTGCGCAGCGCCTCGGCGGCCGTGGCGCCGGCGAGGCTGGCCCCGACGACGATAAGGGTCTGTTCTGAGCTCATGACTCGTTCGCGCTCGGGTGGGCACGGTTCTTACGCCTGGTCAGCCGTGCGTGTCCGCGGGCGCACAACGTCCTCTCGGCCACGCGTGCGCGCTCGAGGAGCCGCCGAGACGCCCGATCCCGCTTCAGCGAGCGAGGCTGCTGGGACGGAGACGGACGATCCGTGGGAAGGCAGCTTTACACATGTTTGTTGTGCAAATAGGCTGGTCGGCGTGTCCGCCCCTCGCCCCCCTGACTCGCCGGCCCGATCGAGCGTCTCTCCGGACGTGGTGCGCAACTATCGGCCGCAGCTGACCGCGGGCGAGGACGCCATCGACCCGGCCACGTGGGCCGGCTCGGTTCCTCACGCCACCGGCATCGCCCCGCGCGTGCGCGTCGGCCGCGACCGGTGGTTCAACCTGCTGTGGCTGCTCCCGATCGGGTTCCTGGCGCTGATCGTCGCGATTGCCGTCGCCAAGGGCCTGCGCGGGGAGGCATCGGTGCAGCGCTTCATCGAGCGGTATCCCGGCACCCTCAGCTCCTCGCGCTCACGGGGAACGACCGGCTTCCCCGTCTGGGCGCGATGGGAGCACTTCTTCAACGTGTTCTTCCTGATCTTCATCCTTCGCTCCGGCCTCCAGATCCTCTCCGACCACCCGCGGCTGTACTGGACGCGGCATTCCACTCCCGGCCGAGACTGGTTCCGGATCCAGAAGCCGGTGCCCAGCGACCCACTCTGGACCGCCAAGCAGGACTCGATCAGCCTTCCGGGGCAGGTCGGTCTTCCGGGGCTTCGCCATTCCATCGGACTCGCGCGCTGGTGGCATCTCGGGATCGACACATTCTGGCTGCTCAACGGCGTGATCTTCGTCGCCCTGCTGTTCGCGACCGGCCGGTGGGAGCGCATCGTGCCCACCACCTGGGACGTCTTCCCCAACGCGCTCTCCGGGCTGATCCAGTACCTCTCGCTGAACTGGCCGACCGACAACGGCTGGGTGGCGTACAACAGCCTGCAGCAGCTCGCCTACTTCATCACCGTGTTCGTCGCCGCGCCGGTCGCCCTGGTCACCGGCCTCGGAATGTCGCCGGCGCTGTCCACGCGCTTCAAGCGAGTCAGCACGGTCTTCAGCATCCAGACCGCCCGCTCGCTGCACTTCCTCGTCTTCGCCTGGTTTGCGACCTTCATCGTGATCCACGTCTTCTTCGTGTTCACCACCGGCCTGCTCGTCAACCTCAACCACATCCACGCAGGACGCGACGACGAGAGCTGGATCGGGCTCGCGCTCTTCGTCGCGTCGATGGTCGTCCTCATCGTCGGCTGGGTCGCCGCGACGCCGTTCACGATCCGCCACCCCAGGATCGTGCAACGCGCCGGCCAGGCGATCGTCGGCCCCGTCCAGCACCTGTTCGAGCACGTCGACCCCAAGCCCGGCCAGTACAGCGAGGACGACATCTCGCCCTACTTCTGGCACAACGGCCAGTATCCCGACTCCGACGAATACAAGGCACTCTTCGAGAACCACTTCGTCGACTATCGGCTGAGCATCAACGGGCTGGTCGAGCATCCCGTCGAGCTCGCCCTGGCCGAGTTGCGGGCGCTGGCCCACCATGAGCAGATCACCCAGCACTTCTGCATCCAGGGCTGGTCCGGTGTCGCCAAGTGGGGCGGCGTCTCGATGCAGACCATCGTCGGGCTCGTCAAGCCTCGACCCGAGGCGAAGTGGGTCGTCTTCTACTCCCTCGGCGACGGGCCCGACAAGGGCATCTACTACGACGCGCACCCCATCGAGCACATGAGCCATCACCTCACGATGCTCGCCTACGACATGAACGACGAGCCGCTCTCATTCGGTCACGGCGCGCCGCTGCGACTGCGCAACGAGAATGAGCTCGGCTTCAAGCAGGTCAAGTGGCTCAAGGGCATCGAGTTCGTCGCCCACTTCTCCGAGGTCGGCGGCGGTCAGGGCGGCTACAACCAGGACCACGAGTTCTTCGGGTACCGACAGTCCATCTGAGCACTCCCGCCCGCCAACGACACAGGAAACCCGGATGAACAGCTGGAACGTCAACGACCTGGAGCTCAAGGCCCACGCTCCACAGATCCTCTCCTCGACGAGGGATGCCCGCGCGATCGCCTTGGCCATCCCGGCCGGTGAGAGCCTTCAAGACCACCAGGTGCACGAACGCGCGTGGGTCTCGATCCTCAGCGGCGAGGCCGAGATCACCACGACTGCGGGCGAGCGGATCACCGGCACGCCGGGACAGGTGGTGGAGTTCGCGCCCGGTGAGCGGCACGCCGTGCACGCCGTCTCGGATACGCGCCTGCTCCTGCTCCTGACGCCGTGGCCGGGTGCCGGACACCCTGGAGCCATGACGCTCGAGGACAAGGAACACGCGGTCGAGCACGCCGCCGAGCACGCCGCCGAGCGGCGCACGTGATCAGACGCCGCGGACGCGGCCGCGGGAGCCGACGTCGCGCGCCATCTCGCGCGCAGCGCCTTCCTCTCTCCAGCATCTGCGACGCCTACGTCACGCACAGGGAGGCGGTCGACCGACCAGCGGTACTCGCCCACCGCCACCTCGTGGACGATTTGTGCGAGACGGTCGCATGAACGACCGTACGGCCGAGCTCGAGCGCTTCTAGGCGACGGGGTCCGAAGACCTTCGGCGAGCCGTCGCGGCGAACGTCAATACGACGGACGATATGGTCATCGAGGACGCCCTGCCAGTTCGCGCGGATGACCCCCGTCCGCCGACCCGATGTCGATCTGGATGACCCTGGTGCTTCGTGGCTGGCCACGGTGGCGATACGCCAGGGCTGGCGTTCGGCGAGCGTCCGTCTCGCCGTTCCATCTGGAGCTTCTCGGGGGTTCGACCCCGCCCCGCTGGAACTGGCCGAGCCGCCCTCGCCGAGGGCAGACACGGAGTCTCTCGCACTGGCTCGTCCGGAGCACCAGCGTCGTCTGGGCTTCGTCCAGCGCTACGGCGATGAAGCGCATCGGTCTCCTCGGCGGGATGAGCTGGGAGTCCTCAGCGGAGTACTACCGCCTGCTCAACGAGGCGGTGCGCGACCGCCTCGGGGGACTGCATTCAGCTGACTGTGTGATGCACAGCGTGGATTTTGCGACGGTCGAGATTCTCCAGCGCGAGGACCGCTGGGACGATGCGGCGCGGCTTCTGACCGAGCACGCCCAAGGTCTCGAGCGCGGCGGCGCGCAGTGCCTGGTGTTGTGCAAGAACACCATGCACCGCGTCGCCGACGAGATCCAGGCCGGTACCGGGATCCCGCTTCTTCACATCGCGGACGCCACCGCGGCACGGATCCGCGCCGCCGGCATCGCACACATCGGCCTGCTGGCGACGCGCTACACGATGGAACAGGACTTCTACCGGGGCCGACTCGCCATGCGGCACGGCATCGAGATGATCGTGCCGCCCGAGCCAGACCTCACGCTCATACACGACGTCATCTACGACGAACTCTGCCAAGGCCGGATCCTCGACGGGTCACGCGGCCGATACCGGCGCATCATCAGCGACCTCGAGGCCGCGGGAGTCGAGGGCATCATCTTCGGCTGCACCGAGGTCGACCTCCTGGTCGGGCCCGAGGATGCCGCAGTCCCAGTGTTCGATACGACCCGAATCCATATGGAGGCAGCCGTGGACTGGGCAACCGGATGAACGCACATGCCGAAGAGCGAGACGACTGTGGTGCAGGTAGCTCGTCGGCCGGGACGACGCGCGTCGGTCGATCCACCTTTGGCCCGGCGCCCGGAACTGACAATCCGCGCACGGCGCGTGATGTTGTGATCGCCGGCGGAGCCGCCGCGATCCTGAGCGGACTTCCCTCGACCGTACACGCCCTCCTACGGCGTCAGGATCCGCTCGAGGGCGCCCTAGCCGCCGGAACACTCCTGCTGCCGGAAGAGCGCCGCGCCGCTCGGCTGCTCCCCGCCGCGACCATCGTGCACCTGACGCTCTCCATCGGCTGGGCTGCGGTGCTGACCCGCGTGCTTCCCGAGCGGCGCCTCCCCCGCTCCGCCACGCTCGCCGGTCTCGGGATCGCCGCGCTGGATCTCGGCCTCATCGGACGGCGCTTCCCGGCCATCCGGGCGCTGTCGCCAGGGCCGCAGGTCGCCGATCACCTCGTCTACGCCTGGACGGTCGCCGCCGTTCTAGCGTCGCGGCGCTCAACAGATAGCGGCTAAGAGCTGCAGGGCGTGCGTCCTGGCCGATCTCCGGGGGCGACATTGCTCGCCTGTGGTCCCGGGCTCATGCGCGCGCCTGAGCGGGAGCCCGGGTGCTGCGTCGCAGGTGGAAGGAACGTCACGGTGCGAGCCGGAACGGCGGATACTCGTCGGTGACGAGGATGAACGCGTATGCGGTGACGCGGTTCGTCCAGCGGCCGACGCCGACCAAGTAGTCGAAGAGTCCGCGCGGGAAGCGTCCGGTGAACAGGATCGCGACCCACGCGATGAGCACCGCGACCAGCCCGCCGAGGTAGAGGATCGCGAGCACGATGTAGTGCGGGATCGCGAGCAGCCACTTCACGAGCGGCAGCCAGCGGTTCAGCCCCTCGGGCTGTGGCAGGTCGAGGCGGACGCCTTGCTGCTCGTCGGTGGAGGGGTAGCGGTCGTCCATGAGCGCCATATAGACGCCGACGCGGTTCTGGAAGCGCAGCATCTCGACGTTGAAGTCGTACCACCAGCGCGGGTACTTCTCGCGGAAGACGAGCATCAGCAGCGGCGGCAGGAAGAGGAGCGCGGAGCCGCTGGCCACCACGGTCTTCGTGTCGCCGACGTCGGTGGCGACGGTCAGGCCGCCGATGGCCGTGAGCACGGCCACGATCGGGATCGCTGTGAGGATGCGGAAGAAGCTGGTGAGCCGGTTGAGCTGGCGGTCGGGGTACTCGACCTCGAACCGCACTGGAAAAGGCTGGGTCATCGGAGCGTCCTTTCAGGAGTGCTGGGTGAGATGAGCGTGTGCTCGGTGCAGGCGTGGCATGAGCCCGTAGATGACGATCGGCACGGCGATGGTCGCGAGCACCAGCGTCCGGGTCACCGTCTGCATGGTCGCCAGCCAATCGCCAAGGACGACGTTGAGCACCGTGAGGGTCGGGAAGACGCAGAGCCAGATCATGACGGCGAGCTGGTGACGGCTGGGTGCGGGGTTGTGCGGGGGGGTCATGGGTTCTCCGTTCTGTTTTCAGGCAGCGGTGTGTTGAAGCGCGGCGTGGATCTCGTGCTTGACGAGTTCGGTGTTGATCGCGATGGCGACGGCGGATCCTTCGCCGGCGGCGGTGATCACCTGGGCGCGGGGGTTGCTGGCGTTGCCGGCTGCCCAGACGCCCGGCACGCTCGTGCGCCCCTCGGCCTCGGCGCGGACGAGCCCGTCGGCCAGCGTCTCGCAACCAAGCGCTGCGGTGAGCCCCCCGGCGTGAGTGCGCAGCGCAGGCCGGATGAAGACGGCGGCGCGGCTGATGGTGCGACCGTCGGCGAGCTGCACGGCGTGCAGGCGGTCGTCCTCGACCACCAGGCGCGCCACGCGCCCGTCGACGACGTCGACCCCGCGGGCGACTAGCCCTGCGCGCTCGTCCACGGTGACGGCGAGCGCGTGCGTGAAGAAGACCACGTCGTCGCTCCACTGGCGGATGAGGTGTGCGTATTCGACGGAGCCCTGACCCGTGCCGAGGACACCGAGCGCCTGGTCTCGCACCTCCCACCCGTGGCAGTACGGGCAGTGCAAGAAGTCGCGTCCCCAGCGCTCCTGGACGCCCTCGACCTCGGGCAGCTCGTCTATGGCCCCGGTGGCGAGCAGCACGTGCCGGGCGTCGATGGTCGCGCCGCCGGCGAGCTGGAGCGTGAAGCCCGCGGCCGCGTCCACGACCTGGTCTTCGACGAGCTCGACGTCGTAGCCCCGTACCTCGTCGCGGGCAGCCCGCAGCAAGTCGGCAGGAGGCATGCCGTCACGCGACAGGAAGCCTTGCATGTGCGCGGCAGGCGCATTGCGCGGCGTCCCGGCGTCGATAACCACGACCCTGCGTCGTGCCCGGCCGAGGACGAGAGCTGCGCTCAGCCCGGCGGCTCCGCCTCCGACGATCGCGACGTCATGTGTTTCGCAGTTCATGCTGTCGAGACTGCCCGTGCGCGAAGCGAATCGCCAGCTTTGTTGCCGTTTCTGGGAACCGGCGGTAGCGTCGGGCAAGTGAGCGACGCAGCGGCGCTGTCGGACGTGCTGGCCAAAGTCGGCCCGCGGCTCAGGCAACTGCGAGAACACCAGGACCTCACGCTGACGACCGTCGCCGCGAAGACGGGGATCTCGAAGAGCACGTTGTCGCGCCTGGAGAGCGGCCAGCGCAAGCCGAGCCTCGAGCTCCTGCTCCCGCTGGCCGAGACCTATCACCTCCCTCTCGACCAACTCGTCGGCGCGCCGCCGGCCAGGGAACCCCGGATCCGGACCAGGCCCCGCACCCGCAACGGGCGGCTCGTCTATCCGCTCACCCAGCAAGCCACCGGCATGGCCGTGTGGAAGGTTGTGATCCCTCCCGAAGGCGAGCGCAAGCTCCGGAGCCATCCCGGATACGAGTGGCTCTACGTCCTCTCGGGCGAAATGCGACTGATCCTCGGCGAGCACGACATCACGCTGCACCCAGGCGAAGTCGCCGAGTTCGACACCAGCCAGCCGCACTGGTTCGGCCCGACGGCTGACGCACCGGTCGAGGTCCTCAGCATCCACGGCACCCAGGGGCAGCGAATGCACGTCCGCGCGGCGCCTCGCCCGTAGGCACCGGGGTTACCAGGACGTCGGCGGTGGGCTCGCGCAGGATGTCGGGATAGGCCCAGTGCGCCACCGGAACGGCGGCCCCGCCACTCTCGACTTCCTCGTCGAGGACGGCGTCGTCCTCGCTCTGGAATCCGAATGCGCTGAGACCTTCGGCCACCACGAGGCGAAGTTCGCCCCGTCGTACCACAGGGCCTTGGCGGGCCTCCACGCATCTCGGGCGGGTGAGCACGCCCGGCTGGTCGAGGATCCGCTCCGCTATCGCTTCCTCGACGCTGCGCAGCTCGTCAAGCACTACGTCGGCCTCCGCAACACGTACCCGAAGCGCCGCGTCCGATTGGTCTACGCGTACTGGCGGCCGCGCAACGCCGTGGACATCCTCGCCTGCACGGTGCACGAGGCAGAGGTGGCGGAGTTCGCCGACCGAGTACGCGATCCGAGAGTGGGCTTCAGGCCGCTGCCCTACGACCAGCTCTGGGACGAGTGGTCCTCACCTGGCCGGCCCGCCTGGCTGAAGAACACGCCAAGATCTTGCGGGGGCGCTACGAGCTGTCCGTCTAACGGCGCGGCAGCACTGGAACGGTCGTCCAGCGCGCGCTGATGTTCCGCCAAAGTTCCGCCGAGCTAAACGAGACCGCTGGCCGGCGAACGCGCGAGAGAGCTAGCTCGGCTCTACTCCGGGAGCGGGAGCGACGGGACTCGAACCCGCGACCTCCGGCGTGACAGGCCGGCGCTCTAACCAACTGAGCTACGCCCCCGTGACGGCCGCCTGAATGTAGCGGGCGGCGTGCGGCCGTCCGACGGCGGACGACCCCACCCCCAGAGGTGAAACCTGTCCCCGCAACTCCCTAAAGGCGCCGGGGTTCA
Source organism: Solirubrobacterales bacterium (assembly GCA_038258425.1). Classification (GTDB taxonomy): domain Bacteria; phylum Actinomycetota; class Thermoleophilia; order Solirubrobacterales; family Solirubrobacteraceae; genus DATLGB01. Next base: position 74,065 of record JBBSPV010000006.1, read on the forward strand.
GGAGGCGTCAACCGATTCACTCTGGAGGTGGAGCCGTGCTCCATGGTAGGAACGTCCTCAAAGGTGCAGTGGTTACGGGGTTGCTCGCGGGCACGCTCGCGAGTCCCGCGGCGGCGCTGACCGTCGACGGCACACCGGGTCGCGACCGCGTCCGCGGCTCCGCGGGCAACGACACCATCAACACGTTCGCGGGCCGCGACTTCGTGCGCGCCCTCGCGGGTGACGACACGGTCAACCTCGGCAGGGGGCGCGACCTGGCCCTCGCCGGACCGGGCAACGACGCCGTCGACGCCGGCGCGGGCAACGACCGCGTGGTCGGCGGCGCCGGCAACGACTCGATCCTGGGTCGCGAGGGCAGGGACCGCCTGTTCGGCAACCTCGGCGACGACACGATCAACGGCCTCGCGGGCAACGATCGCATCCGTGGCAACGCGGGCAACGACGCCCTCCGCGGCGACGCCAGCGACACCGGGGATCGCCACAGCCGCGACCACATCTGGGGCGGCCCGGGCAACGACACGGTCAACGGCGGCGACGCCCGCGACTTCCTGTTCGGCGGCCAGGGCGACGACGTCGTCAACGGCGAGCTCGGCAACGACCTCATGTCCGGCGGCGCCGGCAACGACCGCCAGGACGGCGGCCCCGGTCGCGACCGGATCTTCGCCAACGTCGGCAACGACGTGACGCAGGGCGGCCCCGGCAACGACGACCTGTGGGCGCTGACCCAGCGCGACACGGCGGCCGACGGCGGCGACGTCGTCCGCGGGGGACCCGGGCGCGACGTCATCCGCACGCGCGATCTCGAGCCCGACCTCGTCAACTGCGGGCCCGGGTCCGACGTGGCGCTGCTCGACCCGACCGACGTGATCGAGGACGCCACCCCGCAGAACCCCAACGGGTCCTGCGAGCTGGTCCGGCGCGCGCCGGCCAACCCGCGCGACACCGGCAAGGAGGACGCCACGGAGGCGCCCGCCACGGAGAACCAGCAGGACTAGTCGCACGCCCGTCCGCGGCGCTCCGGCACGGATGCCGGAGCGCCCGCGGGTCGCGGGTCCGGGGGCCTCGGTAGGTTCCCGCGATGGCTCGCATCGGAGTGCTCACGGGCGGCGGCGACTGTCCCGGACTGAACGCCGTCATCCGCGCGATCGTCCGCAAGGGCGTCGACGTCCACGGCCACGAGTGCTTCGGCTTCACCTACGGCTGGGCCGGTGTGCTCGAGGGCGAGGGCATGCCGCTGGACGCGAACGCGACGCGCGGCATCCTGCCCCGCGGCGGGACCATCCTCGGCTCCTCCCGGACCAACCCGTTCAAGGCCGACGGGCCGGGGGCGGACGGCGTACGGGCCGGCATGGCGGCGCAGGGCGTCGATGTGCTCATCCCCATCGGCGGCGAGGACACGCTCGGCGTGGCGGGCAAGCTCGCCGAGGCCGGCGTCCCCGTCGTCGGGGTGCCCAAGACGATCGACAACGACCTCGCCGGCACCGACTTCACCTTCGGCTTCCAGACCGCCGTGCAGATCGCCACGGACGCCATCGACCGGCTGCACACGACCGCCGAGTCCCACAACCGCGTGATGGTCGTCGAGGTCATGGGCCGCCATGCGGGGTGGATCGCCGCCTACTGCGGGCTCGCGGGCGGCGCCGACGCGATCCTCGTCCCCGAGCGCCCGTTCGACGTCGACGAGGTCTGCGAGCACCTGCGCCGCCGCCACGCCAAGGGCCGGCGCTTCTCGATCGTCGTCGTCTCCGAGGGCGCCCAGGCGCGCGACGGGGACGAGACGACGGCCACCGACACCGGGCAGGTCGACGCCTTCGGCCATGCCCGGCTCGGCGGCGTGGGGGTGATGCTCGAGCGCGAGATCGAGGCGCGCACGGGCTACGAGGCGCGCATGACGATCCTCGGCCACGTGCAGCGGGGCGGCACGCCGAACGCCTACGACCGGGTGCTCGGCACGCGCTTCGGGGTCGCCGCGGTCGACGCGGTCGCGCGCGGCGACGTCGGCAAGATGGTCGCGCTGCGCGGGACCGACGTGATCACGGTCGCGCTGGCCGAGGCGCTCGCCGCGCCGAAGCTCCTCGACCCGGAGCTCTACGAGACGGCGGAGGTCTTCTTCGGCTAGGGACGTCGGGGGGTTTCGGCCTCCGGTCCTCGCAAGCTCGGACCTTCGGACGACGTCACCAGGGCCTCGACGATGGAGCCCGCGTCGAAGGCCCCGTCCAGCCGCCGGCCGTTGGTGAAGAAGCCGGGCGTCCCCGCGACGCCGGAGGCCTCGCCGGTGGCGGCGTCGTGGCGCACCCGGTCGAGGTGGACGCCCGCGGCGAGCTCGTCGCGCACGCGCGCCGCGTCGAGCCCGAGCGCCTTCGCGTGGTCGACGAGGTCGGCCTCGCTCAGCCGGCCGTTCGCGGCGTAGAGTGCGTCGTGCATCGGCCAGAACGCATCCTGCACCGCGGCCGCCTCGGCCGCCTGGGCGGCCAGGAGGGCATGGGGGTGCACGGACTCGAGCGGAAAGTGGCGGAAGACGAACCGCAGCCGCTCGCCCAGGCGACGCTCCACCCGCGCGAGGATGGACTGGGACTCGGCGCAGGAGGGGCACTCGAAGTCGCCGTACATCACGAGCTCGAGGTCGGCCTCCGGCACACCGCGGACGTGGTCGGCGGAGCGGACGGGCTCGGTCAGGTCGGGCATGGCCCGCGATCGTAGACTCGCCGGCGCGTGACCGACCTCGAGTTCCTCTTCGTGCTGCTCCTCGCGGCGGCGGGGCTCGCCCGGCTCGCGGACCTCGTCCGGGTCCCGTACCCGATCGTGCTCGTCGCCGCCGGCCTCGGCATCGGCTTCGTCCCGTTCCTGCCGAACGTCGAGCTCGCGCCCGAGGTCATCTTCCTCGTCTTCCTCCCGCCGTTGCTCGTGTCCGCGGGCTTCAACGCGTCGCCCCAGGCCCTGAAGGCCGAGCGGCGGCCGCTGGCGGTGCTCGCGCTCGGGCTCGTCATGGCCACGATCGTCGTCGTCGCCGTCGTGGCGCACGCCACGGTCCCCGGGCTGCCGTGGGCCGCCGCCTTCGCCCTCGGCGCGGTGGTCGCCCCGACCGATCCGGTCGCCGCGCTGGCCACCTTCGGGCGCGTCGGCGCCCCGGAGCGCGTGCAGCTGCTCGTCGAGGGCGAGTCGATGCTCAACGACGGCATCGCCTTGGTCGCGTTCCGCGTCGCGCTGGGCGTCGCCACCGGGGCGAGCTTCGACGCCGCGAGGGTCGGGGTGGACTTCGTGCTCTCGGTCGCCGGCGGCATCCTCGTCGGTCTCGCCGTCGGCTGGACCGTGCGGCGCATCATCGAGCGCCTCAACGACCCGCCGCTGGCCATCCTGCTCAGCGTGCTGTCCGGCTACGGCGCCTACGTGCTCGCCGAGGAGCTCGGGACCTCGGGCGTGCTCGCCGCTGTGGTGGCCGGCATCTACTTCGGGTGGCACCAGTCCACGACCTTCGACGCGGACACGCGGCTGAGCGCCGTCGCCTTCTGGCAGGTGCTCGTCTTCGCGCTCAACGCGCTGATCTTCATCCTCCTCGGCCTGCAGTTCCCGACCCTCGTCGACGGGCTGCGCGACGAGGTGCGCCTCGGCGACGTCGCGCTCACCGGGCTCCTGTTGTCGGCGACGGTCATCGGCGTCCGCCTCGTGGTCCAGTTCATCCCGGGCGCGCGCACCGGGGAGAACTGGCGCGAGCGGCTCGTCATGGGCTGGAGCGGGATGCGCGGGGCGATCTCGCTCGCGGCGGCGCTGTCGGTGCCCACGGACGTGCCGGCCCGGGAGGAGATCATCGTGCTGACCTTCGTCGTGATCGGCGTGACGCTCGTCGGGCAGGGGCTGACCCTGCCGCTGCTCGTGACCACCCTCGGCGTGCGCGGCGAGCGGGTGTGGTCGCCGGAGGAGGCGATCGCGCGGCTGGAGTCCGCGCAGTCGGCGCTCGACCGCCTGGACGAGCTCGAGGACGAATGGGAAGGCGAGCTCCCCGAGCCGGTGCGACGGCTGCGTGAGCTCTACCGCGCGCGCTTCCGGATGTGCCAGGCGGTGCTGACCGGAGAGGACGACGGGCGCCACCGCGTGCAGGAGGGGCGCTACCGCTACGGCAACCTGCGTCGCGAGCTCATCGGCGTCGAGCGCTCCGCGCTGCTCGGCCTGCGGGCGGAGGGCCGTCTGCGACCCGACGTGCTGCGACTCATCGAGCGCGACCTCGACCTGGAGGAGGCGCGGATCTCCGCGCCCGCGTGATGCGCTTCGCCGAGCTCGTCGCCGTGTCGGACGCCGTGCGCGAGACGTCGTCGCGGACCGCCAAGGCCGAGCGGCTGGCCACTGGGCTGCGGTCGCTGGCGCCCGAGGAGGTCGAGCCGGGCGTCGCCTTCCTCGCCGGCGAGCTGCTGCAGCGTCAGGTCGGCGTCGGCTGGGCCTCGCTGCGGGAGGTCGCCGTGGCGCCGGCGGCCGTGCCGGAGCTGACGGTGGCCGACGTGGCGGCCGCCTTCGCGCGCCTGGAGGCGCTGTCGGGGCGGGGCGTCACCGCGGCCCGGCGCGCCGAGCTGAAGTCGCTGCTGAGCCGCTGCGCCGAGGCGGAGCAGCGCTTCGTGCGGGCGCTGCTCGGCGGCGGGCTGCGCCAGGGCGCACTGGCCGGCGCGGTCACCGACGCGGTGGCCCGCGCCTCCGGGGTGCCCCTGCCGCTCGTGCGGCGGGCGCTCATGCTGCGCGGGTCGCTCCCCGCCGTCGCCGCGGTGGCGCTGGGAGCCGACGGAGCCGATGGGTTGGCGGCCATCGGGCTCGAGGTCGGGCGGCCGGTTCAGCCGATGCTGGCCGGCTCGGCGAAGGACGTCGACGACGCGCTCGCGCGGATCGCGCCGGCCGCGGTCGAGTTCAAGCTGGACGGGGCGCGCATCCAGGTCCACCGCTCAGGCGACCGAGTGGCGGTCTTCACCCGCTCGCTCGACGACGTGACCGCGCGCGTGCCGGAGATCGTCGCGCTCGTCCGGGCGCTGCCGGCACGTGCCGTGGTGCTCGACGGCGAGGCGATCGCCCTGCGCGAGGACGGGCGCCCGCATCCGTTCCAGGTGACGGCCTCGCGATTCACCCAGAGGCCTTCGGCCCCGGGCACACACGGCCACCGCGGGAGCCGCGGGCGGGCCGACGTCGCCCTCACGCCGCTGTTCTTCGACCTGCTGCACCTCGACGACGCCGATCTGCTCGACGCGCCGCTGCGCGAGCGGGCCGCGGCGCTGGAGGCGCTCGTGCCCGAGGCGGCGCGGATCCCGCGGGCGGTCGCCGAGGATGCCGCCGCCGCCGGGCTCGTGCTGGAGTCCGCGCTCGTCCGTGGCCACGAGGGCGTCGTCATCAAGGATCTCGACGCGCCCTACGCCGCCGGCCGGCGCGGCGCGGGCTGGCTGAAGGTCAAGCCGGTGCACACGCTCGACCTCGTCGTCCTCGCCGTCGAATGGGGCTCGGGCCGCCGCCGGGGCTGGCTCTCGAACCTGCACCTCGGCGCGCGGGCCGGCGACGGCAGCGGCCTCGTCATGCTCGGCAAGACGTTCAAGGGGCTCACGGACGAGATGCTGCGCTGGCAGACCGCGCGGCTGCTCGAGCTCGCCGACGGGCCGACGGACGACTGGGTCGTGCGAGTCCGGCCCGAACTGGTGGTCGAGATCGCCTTCGACGGCGTCCAGACGAGCCGGCGCTACCCGGGCGGAGTGGCGCTGCGTTTCGCGCGCGTGGTGCGCCACCGACCGGACAAGCGGGCGTCCGAGGCCGACACGCTGGCGGCGGTCCTGGCCTTCAGGTGACCGCACTTCCGGTCGCCTGAGGGCCGGAACTGCGGTCACGCGCGTGTAGAGGGGCCGAGATTCGGCCGTCTCGCGCCTAGGGAAGGTGTGACCGCACATCCGCCCTCCCACCGTCCGCATCTGCGGTCACCGGGCCTCGAAGCGCGGATCGCCGCCCTCGCCACGCGCCAGCACGGCATCGTCAGCGCTGTGCAGCTCGTCGAGCTCGGGCTGGGCGAACGGTCCGTCCGGCGGCGCAGCGCCGAAGGCGCCCTGCTTCGCATCCACCAGGGCGTCTACGCCGTCGGTCACCGGCCCCGTACGCCGCAGGCACCTTGGATGGCGGCGGTGCTCGCGTGCGGTCCAGGCGCCGTGGTGAGCCACCATGACGCGGCCGTGCTGCTCGGCTTCGGCGCGCCCGTCGGCAGCCCCGTCCACGTGACGGCGACGACGAAAGGACGCTCGCAGGCGGGCATCCTCCGGCACTGGACCCGCCGCCTGCTGCCCTTCGAGACGACACTCCGGCACGGCATTCCGGTCACCACGCCGCAGCGCACGGCCATCGACCTGGCGGACGTCCTGACCGACAACGCCTCCGAGCTCGCCCTACGCAGCGCGGAGCGGCGGAAGCTGCTCGACCGTAGCCGGCTCCGGCCGATCCACGGCCGGCGGGGCGCCGCGCGCGTGCGCCGGCGGACCGACCCGATCCGCTCACCGCTCGAGGCGCGCTTCAAGGCCTTCCTCATCCGACACAGCTTTCCGCTGCCGGACTTCAACGCCGAGCTCGAGGACCTCGGCGAGGTGGACGCGGCATGGCCGGTGCGGCGGCTCGTGGTCGAGCTCGACTCATGGGAGCACCATGGCAACCGTCACCAGTTCGAGACCGACCGGGAGCGCCGCGCCCGGCTCGTCGCCGACGGCTGGCGCGTCGTGGAAGTGACGCACCGGATGCTTGAAACCGAGCCGGTGGACCTCTTCCACACCCTCTTCGGCGGCCCGTGACCGCACTTCCGGACGCGGGCCGGCCGGAACTGCGGTCACCCCGCCGTCGCGGCCGGAACTGCGGTCACCCCGCCGCGCCCGGGCCGGAACCCCGGTCACCCCGCCGGTTCCGTGTGGACGACGACGTCGGCGATGGCCGGGGCGCGGCGGCGGACCTCCTGCTCGACCTCGGTGGCCAGCCGGTGCGCCTCCCCCAGCGGCTCGTCGGCCGCCACGCAGACGGTCAGCAGCGCGACGAGCCGGCCGTCCTGACGCTCGCGCAGCTGCAGGCCCAGCGGCTCGCGACCTGTGCGGGCCCGCACGACGTCGGCGATCTCCTCGCGCTCGGCCGTCGTGTCGTCCGGCGTCGGCTCGGCCCCGTCGCGCGCCACCGCGAGCGGCTCGATGTGCGTGTGGACGACGGTGAGCTCGGGCGCCGCGGCCCGGATCGCGCGCTCGACGTCGGTGGTGACGCCGTGCGCGGCGTCCAGCGACAACGCGGCCGGCAGCTTGAGGTGCAGGGTCACCTCGGGCCGTCCGGCCACGGTGAGCACCCGGACGTTGTGCACCTCGCGCACCCCCTCGACGCCCGCGGCGGCGGCGTGCACGCGCTCCCGGACGCTGTGGCCCCGACCCGGCTCGACGTGGACCACGACGTCGGCGCGCGGCAGCTCGCGCCGCACCGCCGCCTCAACGGTGTCGGCCCGGGCGTGGCCCTGGCCGACCGCCGCGTCCGGGCGGATGCCGATCACGGCGTCGACGAAGTAGCTGCCCGCCGCCTCCCGCACGCGCAGGCGCCGCAGCTCGACGCCCGGCTCGGCCCGGGCGATCGCCTGCCGCGCCGCCTCCGCCGCCGCCTGCGGCGCGCGGTCCATCAGCACCTCGACGTTGCCGCGCGCCAGCCGGGCCGCCGCCACCACGACGAGCACGGCGACGACGAGCGCGGCGATCGCGTCGCCCTCCTGCACGCCCGCGCGCACGACGAGGAGCCCGATGAGCACGGCGACGGAGCCGACGAGGTCGCCGGCGAAGTGCAGCGCGTTGGAGGCCAGCGCCGGACTCGCGTAGCGCTTCGAGGCGCGCCACGAGACCGTCGCACGCGACGCGTCGATGCCGATCACGACCACGAGGACGACGAGCGTGTACCAGGCCGCGTCGACCTCCGCGCCTCCGTCTCCCGTGAGCCGGCGCACGGACTGCACGGCGATGAACACCGAGGCGAGCACGAGGAAGGCCGCCTCGCCGAGCGCCGCGAGGTGCTCGGCCTTGCCGTGCCCGTACGGATGCTCGCGGTCGGGCGGGCGGATCGCCACCCTGATCGCGAAGAGCGTGAGCAGCGCGGCGACGAGGTCCGTGCCCGAGTGCAGCGCCTCGGCCACGAGCCCGAGCGACCCGCTCGCGAGCCCCGCCCCGAGCTTGAGCGCCACGAGTGCGACGGCCGCGAAGACCGACAGCAGCGCGGTCCGCTGCTCCCCCGCGTGGCTGCCCTCCCAGGTGGACATCAGCCATCGGACGCTAGCGCCGCGGCCCTACGCTGGATCGGGTGCCCCGCCCCGTCATCGGCCTCTGCGTGACCCAGGTCCGCGCGTCCTACGGCGCCTGGGACATGGACACCGTCCTGCTGCCGCGCAACTACGTCGAGGCGGTGCAGCGCGCGGGCGCGCTCGCGCTGCTCCTCGTGCCCGACCCGGTGTCCACGGAGGACCCCGACGAGCTGCTCGACCGCGTCGACGGCCTCGTGCTCGCGGGCGGCGTCGACGTCGGCGTCGACCCCGAGCGCGACGCCTTCGAGATGGCGCTCGGTCGCCGCGCGCTCGAGCGCGACCTGCCCATGCTCGGGATCTGCCGCGGCATGCAGGTGCTCAACGTCGCCTTCGGCGGGACGCTCACCGAGCACGTCCCCGACGTCGTCGGCCACGACGCCCACAACCACGAGCCCGGCCAGTGGAGCGACCACGCCGTCCGGCTCGAGCCCGGCTCGGCCGCCGCGCTCGCCGCCGGGGCGGCCGAGCACCACCCGGTCAAGTCCCACCACCACCAGGCCGTCGACGCGCTCGCCGCGCCGTTCAGGCTCACGGGCTGGGCCACGGAGGACGGGCTGCCCGAGGCGATGGAGGCGACGGGCCGGCGCTTCGCCCTCGCCGTCCAGTGGCACCCGGAGGCCGACGAGTCCTCCCGGCTGATCGCGACCCTCGTGGACGAGGTCCGCGCGCGGTGAAGGAGGCCCCGCCGGTCCACAACGTCGAGCTGCGCAAGGACGCCTACGGCCACGACTCGGTCGTCTTCGCCTTCCCGTACCGGCCGGACGTCGTCGACGCCGTCCGCGCCGTCCCCGGCCGCCGCTTCGACTGGGAGTCGCGCGAGTGGTGGGCGCCGCGCGCCGACGCGACCGCGCCGTACGTCAAGGGCGTCCTCGAGCGCCACGACGCGCTGACCGTCTCGCCGGAGGTCGCCGCCTGGCTCGAGCGCGCGGTCACCGGCTGGGTCGGACGCGTGAGCGCCGGGCGCGTCGACGGCCAGGGTGCGTTCCTGCTCGACCGGATCGCCGGCGAGCTGCCCGAGGCCCTCGCGCCGGTGGCCGCCGAGCGCGGCAGCCGGGTCACGCTGCCCTTCACCCTCGCGGTCGCCGAGGCGCTGGAGGCGCTCCCCGGCGCGCGCCCCGACCCGCGCGCCACCCGCTGCCTGCAGCAGCTGCTCGTCGGCCGCGAGCCGGCGCCGGCCACGCTCTCGCTGACCCAGTCCGTCGGCGAGACGCGCTTCCGGCTCGACGTCAACTGGGACCCCGACGCCGTCGCCGCCTTCTGCGAGCTGCCGGCCGCCGAGGCCCACGGGCGCACGCTGCCGATCGATCCGTACCTGCTCGAGCCGCTGGAGCACTACCTGCGCACCTACGGCGTCGACGTCGCGGCCAACGCCCTGCTCAGCCTCCAGGACCTGCGCCGCGAGCACGACGCCGCGATCGTCGACGTGCGCCGCTCGCGCGCCCAGGACGCCCCGGCCCTGGCCTGCGAGCCGCGCCTGGGCGGCGAGCTGCGCCCGTTCCAGCGCGCCGGCGTCCGCTACGCCCTCCAGGCGCGCCGCTGCTTCATCGCCGACGAGCAGGGCCTCGGCAAGACCATCGAGGCGCTCGCCGCGCTGGAGGAGGACGACGCCTACCCGGCCGTCATCATCTGCCCGGCCTCGCTGAAGCTCAACTGGCGGCGGGAGGCCGAGCATTGGCTGCCGCACCGCAGCGTAGACGTCCTCAGCGGCGGCGGCGCCCGGGTCGGGGCGGCCGACGTGACGATCCTCAACTACGAGATCGTCGCCCCCCACGCCACGCGCCTTTCCCTCAAGCGCCCGAGGGCCCTGATCCTCGACGAGTCCCACTACGTCAAGAACCCCCGTGCCAAGCGCACGCAGGCCGTGCGGCGGCTGAGCCAGGGCCTCGCCGGCGACGATGCGCTGCGCCTTGCCCTCACCGGCACCCCGGTCATGAACCACCCGGAGGAGCTCATCGCCCAGCTGCGCATCCTCGGCCGGCTGGAGGACTTCGGCTCGGGCGCGCGCTTCGCCCGGCGCTTCCAGGGCGCCGGCGCCGAGGAGCGCATCCACTGGCACCTGCGCCGGCGCTGCTTCGTCCGCCGCCTCAAGGCCGACGTGCTCCCGCAGCTGCCGGCCAAGCGCCATGTCGTGGTGCCCGTCGCGCTCGACAACGAGCGCGAGTACCGGCTCGCGGAGGAGGACGTCATCGCGTGGCTGCGCGAGCAGCCGCTCGAGCTCTCCGAGCTCGACGCCAAGATCGCCGCCACCCTGCGCGCCGAGCGGCTCGCGCAGCTCAACACGCTCAAGCGCCTCGCCGCCGCGGGCAAGCGCTCGGCGGCGTTCGCCTGGATCGACGACTTCCTCGAGTCCGAGGAGCCGCTGATCGCCTTCAGCGGCCACCGCGACACCCAGCACCGGCTCCTCGAGCGCTTCCCGGCCGCCCTGCACCTCGTCGGCGACGACAGCGTCGAGCAGCGCGAGGCCGCCGTGCAGGCCTTCCAAGCGCCCCATGGGCCTCAGCTCATGGTCTGCGGCACACGCGTCGGCGGCATGGGCGTGACGCTGACCCGAGCCTCCAACGTCGCCTTCCTCGACCTCGAGTGGACGCCGGCCATGCACGATCAGGCCGAGGACCGCGCCCACCGCATCGGCCAGCACGACGCCGTCACCGCCTGGTACCTGCTGGCCGCCAACACGATCGACGAGACGATGATCGAGCTCATCGAGCGCAAGCGCGGCATCGTGGGCGCGGTCACCGACGGCCGCCGCGACGAGTCCGAGGCGCTCGTGCAGTCCGTGGTGCGCGAGCTGCGCGACACGCGGCCGCGACGGCGCCTGCGGGTGGCCTGACTCACCCCGCGCCGCGCACATAAACCGCCGACGAGAACCACGGGTTCGTGCGCTTGCTTGACAAAGGTCCTCGATGTGGAAGCGTGGGCGCAGTGGCGCTCGGGTATGGGTTACCGGGGTCGTTGCGCGAGCTCAATCGGGTGTGCGTGGTCGGGGGGCGGCTGAGCCGACGCACGCAGACCGCAGCCGCGGGTAGGCCATCAGCCATGCGTCTCGGACTGCTCTCCACCGCCGCCATCAACACCGCGCTGATCGCCGGCGTGCGAGCGTCGGCCGGGGCCGCCGAGGTCGTCGCGGTCGGCTCGCGCGACGCGGAGCGCTCCGCCGCCTACGCGCGCGAGCACGGACTCGCGCGCGCCCACGGGTCCTACGAGGCGCTGCTGGCCGATCCCGAGGTCGACGCGGTCTACGTGTCGCTGCCCAACGCCATGCACGTGGAGTGGTCGGTCAAGGCGCTGCAGGCCGGCAAGCACGTGCTCTGCGAGAAACCGCTGGGGCGCGACCCCGGGGCGGTGGCCGGCGCCTTCGACGTCGCCGACGCCGAAGGGCTGACGCTCATGGAGGCGTTCATGTGGCGCCACACGCCGCAGGCGGCGCTGCTCGAGAAGCTGCTGCCGCGCGTCGGCGCGCTGCGGCTCGTCCGCGCGAGCTTCTCGTTCGGACAGCGCTCGGCCGGCGACGTCAGGCTGTCGGCCGCGCTGGAGGGCGGGGCGCTGATGGACGTCGGCTGCTACTGCGTCAGTGCCGCGCGGTTGATCGCGGGCGAGCCCGAGTCGTTCGCCGCGCGCGCCGTTCTCGGGGGCGACGGCGTCGACGTGGCCTGCGCCGGCGCGATGACGTTCGACGCCGGCGTGCTCGCGAGCTTCGACTGCGGCATGACCATGGCGCCCCGCGACGAGCTGGAGGTCGTCGGCGTCGACGGCTCGCTCGTCCTCGACGACCCGTGGCACGCCCGCGAGCCGGTGATCGAGCTCCGCACGCCCGACGGGGTGCAGGCGCTGCCGGCCGCGGCCGCCGACCCCTCCGCCGCCGAGCTCGCCGAGCTCGCGGCCGCCGTCGCGGGCGAGCGGCCGGCGCGCTTCGGCCGCGCCGACGCGATCGGCCAGGCCCGCGCGCTCGGCGCGCTGCACGCGGCGGCGCAGGCGTCCCCGTCCCACCACGAAGGAGTCACCGGGTCATGAAGACCTCGCTCGGCATCTGGGCCTTCGGCCCGATGGTCACCCGCTTCGTCCCCGGCGGCTACCAGCCCGACCACCGCGAGCCCGTCCACGAGATGGTCGCCCGCGCCGTCGACGGCCTGGGCGACCTCATCGACGGCTACGAGTTCCACTTCCCGCAGGAGCTGTCGCCCGAGACGCTCGACGTCACCCGCGAGGCGCTGGGCGGCAAGGACATCTACGCCATCGCCACCGGCCTGCACCTCGACCCCCGCTTCGGCCGCGGGGGGCTGGTGCACCCGGACCCGGCGGTGCGCGCCGCGGCCGTCGAGCGGACGGTCGAGGGCGCCGCCTTCGCCGGCTCGCTGGGCGCCCACTACATCATCTGGCCCGGTGGCGAGGGCTACAACTACCCGTTCCAGACCCCGTACGCCGACTCCTGGCGCTGGCTGATCGAGGGCATCGGGGAGGCCGCGCAGGAGTGCGCCCGCCACGGGGTCAAGCTCTTCCTCGAGCACAAGAACTCCGAGCCGGCCATGAAGATCATGATGCGCAACCTCGGCATGACGCTGCACGTCATCCACAAGCTGCGCGCGCAGGGGATCGACAACGTGCAGGTCAACATGGACTGGCAGCACCTGATCATGAACGGCGAGCACCTGCCGGAGTACGCCGCGCTGCTGGACGCGGAGGGGCTGCTCGGCCATCAGCACGCCAACTCGGGCTGGGGCATCTTCGACGACGACAACATGGTCGGGGCGACGGCCTTCATGGAGACCGTCGAGCTCGCCCTGGAGTTCCGCCGCTGCGGCTACGGACAGGGCGATGACCCCCGCCGGCTCGGCTTCGACCTGTTCCCCTACACGGAGGACCAGGTCAGGGCGGTCGAGCGCTCCGTCAAGCAGTGGACCTTCATCGACTCGGTCGCCGGGCGGATCGACGACGACGCCCTGCGCGCGGCGCAGCAGGACAAGGACGCCGTCGCCGCCTACGAGCTCGTCTACGCGGCGCTGGGGGCCTAGGAGTGCCGGCGGCGAGGATGCCTGACGTGAGCCGGAAGCCGGCCGTACCGCCGCAGGTGATCTCCTGATGGCCGTCGTGGGGCTCGACGTCGGGACCTCGGGGGTCAAGGGGCTCGCGCTGGACGGCGACGGCGCGATCCTCGCGCGCGCCGAGATCGGCTACCCGCTCGCGACCCCGCGCCCGGGATGGGCCGAGCAGGATCCGCAGGACTGGTGGCGCGCGTCCCAGGAGGTGCTCGAGGCGCTCGAGGCGGAGGCCGGCGCGCCGGAGGGCATCGGGCTGTCCGGCCAGATGCACGGGCTCGTGGCGCTCGACGACGCCGACGAGGTCCTGCGCCCGGCCATCCTCTGGAACGACCAGCGCACGGCGGCCGAGTGCGAGGAGATCGAGGCGACGGTCGGCTTCGACGCCCTCGTGGCCGCGACGGGCAACCGGGCGCTGCCGGGCTTCACGGCGCCGAAGCTCTTGTGGCTGCGCACGCACGAGCCGGACGTCTACCGGCGCATCGCCCACATCCTGCTGCCCAAGGACTACGTGCGCCTGCGGCTCACCGGCGAGCACGCCATCGACGTCGCCGACGCCTCCGGGACGCTGCTGCTCGACGTCGCGCACCGGCGGTGGAGCGACGAGGTGCTCGACGCGCTGGAGCTCGACCGCGCCTGGCTGCCGCGCGTGCTCGAATCCCCCGAGGTGTCGGGCCGGACGGGCGACGGGGTGCCGGTCGCCGCGGGTGCGGGCGACCAGGCCGCCGGCGCGCTCGGCGTCGGCGCCGACCGCCCCGGGCCGCTCTCGGTGGTGCTCGGAACCTCGGGTGTCGTGTTCGCCGCCCAGGAGCGCTTCACGCCCGACCCGCAGGCCCGCGCGCACGCGTTCTGCCACGCGGTCCCCGGCGCGTGGCACGCGATGGGCGTCATGCTCTCCGCGGCCGGCTCGCTCGCCTGGCTGCACGACGCGATCGCCCCCGACGCCGCCTACGACCTGCTCACGGGCGAGGCCGGGGCCTGGGCTCCGGGCGTGGAGGGCCTGACCTTCCTCCCCTACCTCGCCGGCGAGCGGACGCCGCACGCCGACCCGGACGCCCGCGGCTCGTTCACCGGCCTGAGCCTGCGCCACGACCGCGGCGCCCTCGTGCGCGCGGTGCTCGAGGGGGTCGCCTACGGGCTGCGGGACTCCTTCGACCTCGTGACGGGGCTCGACGCGCCGGCCGAGGTCGGCCGGGTGTCCGGTGGCGGCGTGCGCAGCGAGCTGTGGCTGCGGATCGTCGCCTCCGTGCTCGAGCTGCCGCTGGAGACCACCGCGGCGGACGAGGGCGCGGCCTTCGGCGCCGCGCTGCTCGGCGGCGTGGCGGCCGGCACGTGGGCCGACGTGCACGAGGCGGTCGCCGCCACGGTGCGCCCGGCCGAGCGGATCGAGCCGGTCGACGAGTGGGTGCCGGCCTACCGCGAGGGCGTCGAGCGGTTCCGCGCGCTGTACCCCGCGCTGCGCGACGTGGGCGGCTGACGCCACGGGCCGGTGGGATCCCGGGGAGGCAAGAGGCGGGTTGGCGCCGGAAAACGGTCTCCCACCCGCCGTTTGCCCGGTAGCCATGCCCCGGCTCTCGCCCCGCCTCGGCGCCCGCCCCCGCGCCTGACCCTTCTCCCCTCACCCGTTGCCGTTGCCGTGCGCGCCGTCCCCCTGCGCCCCCAGCTCGCGGCCCGCTCGAGCCCTCCGGTCGAGAGCTCGTGCCCATAGCCTGACGGCGTGCGGCCGCCGCTCGCCTCCGTCCCGCGGGATCGCCGCGCCCGCCGCAGCGCCCAGCTGCTGCTCGGCCTCGTCCTGTTCGGGATCACGGCGGCCATGCTCGTGCTCGCCGACCTCGGGCTGGACCCCTGGGACGTCCTGCACCAGGGCCTCTCGCGCCGGCTCGGGCTCGGCGTGGGCACCTGGGCGATCCTCGTCAGCGGCATCGTGCTGCTGCTCTGGTGGCCGCTGCACCAGCGCCTCGGGGCCGGCACCTTCGCCAACGCGATCCTCGTCGGCGTCGTCATGGACATCGTGCTCGCGCTCGTCGAGCCGCCCTCGGGGCTCGCCGTCCGCGTCGCCGTGCTCATCGCCGGCGTCATCGGCAACGGCATCGCCACCGGGCTCTACATCGGCGCCGGGATGGGCCCGGGCGCACGCGACGGCCTGACGACCGGGATCGCCGCCCGCGGGCACCCGATCCGGGTCGTCCGCACGGCGATCGAGGTCACGGTCCTCGTCATCGGCTGGCTGCTCGGCGGCAGAGTCGGGATCGGGACGCTGCTCTACGCCGGGCTGATCGGCCCGATCATGCACGTCACGGTCCCGGCCTTCACCGTGCGGTCAGCGAGCGCCGAGCCCCGTCAGGCGGCGCGCGTGGCGCGCACGTAGGCCCGCAGCGTGGCGACGCGGCGGAAGCCGAGGCGCTCGTAGACCGACAGCCCGTCCGGGCTCGCCTGCAGCGTGGCGGTGCGCATGCCCGCGTCGCGTGCCCCGGCCATCGCCGCGAGCATGAGGCGGCCGGCGAGGCCGCGCCGGCGATGGCTCGAGTCGGTGGCGACGTACTGCACGCTGAGGTCGTCGCCGACCGCGAGGCTCATGGCGACGCAGACGAAGGCGTCGCCGTCCCGCAGGCCGTACGTGCGCACGCGCTCGTCGCGGAGCGGAGCCATGAGCGGGCCGAAGGTTCCCGGCGCGTCGTAGGCGCGCTCGTTGACCTCGCCGAGCTCCGCGAGCGACGGGGCCTCGACGCCGAGCCTGCCGCCCCCGAGGTCCACGGCCGGATCGTCGAGCACGAGGCCCAGGCACGGCATGGCGATGTCGGCGGCCTCGACCCTCCCGGGGACGGCGCCGCCCACCGTCCACACGCAGCCGGGCACGCTCGGGTCCTCCGCGGGCGGGGCCGCGCCAAGCGGGACGACCGCGGCGTCGAACCACGGGTTCCCGGCCGCCGCGTCGATCCGGGCCCCCAGCAGGCCGGGACGGCGGATCTCCGCCTCGGGGCCGACACCCGAGCGGCCGAGCGCCGCGACCGTCTCGCCGAAGCCGCGGATCGAGCGCCGGGCCAGCTCTGCGTCGTCCATGAGGCCGAGACGGTAGGAGCCAGGCTGTGGGACGCTGACGCGATGGCGACGACCATCCACGCGAACGGCCTCCTCACCGTCGAGCACGAGTTCGAGGTCCCCGTCGACCACGAGGCGCCCGACGGTCGCCGGCTGACGGTCTTCGCCCGCGAGGTCGCCGAGCCGGACGGGGGCGACAAGCCGTTCCTCGTCTTCCTCCAGGGCGGCCCGGGGAGCGAGGCGCCGCGACCCACGCGCAATCCGACGGGCCCGGGCTGGCTCGGCCGCGCCCTCCGGGACTTCCGCGTGCTCATGCTCGACCAGCGCGGCACGGGCCGCTCGACCCCGGTCGGCCCGGACCTGCCCGGGACGGCGGCCGAGCAGGCCGCGTACCTCGCGCACTTCCGGGCCGACGCGATCGTCCGCGACGCGGAGTGGATCCGGCGCGCGCTCGGGGTCGAGCGCTGGAGCGTGCTCGGCCAGAGCTTCGGCGGGTTCTGCGGGCTGACCTACCTCTCCTTCGCCCCCGACGGTCTGCGGGAAGTGCTGATCACCGGCGGCGTGCCGCCGCTCGAGCACGGCCCCGACGAGTTCTACGCGCTCACGTACGCGCTCATCGCCGCCCGGGCGGGAGAGCACTTCCGGCGCTTTCCGGGCGACGCGGAGCGGCTGCGCGACCTGCACACCCGGGTGGTGGCCGGCGAGCTGCCGCTCACCGGTGGCGAGCGGTTGAGCGCCGGCCGCCTGCGCATGCTCGGCAGCGCGCTCGGCATGAGCGACGGCAGCGCGAGCCTCCACCACCGGCTCGAGCTCCCGCCGGGCTCCCCCGCCTTCCGGCACGACCTCCAGGACCCGGCGGGCTTCGGGCGCAACCCGCTCTACGCGCTGCTCAACGAGGCGAGCCTCGCCGACGGCGTCGCCACGCAGTGGGCGTCCGCGCGCCTGGAGGACACCGATTCGGATCCGCTTCGGCTCACCGGCGAGCACGTCTTCCCGTGGCTGTTCGAGGAGCTGCACGAGCTGCGCCCACTGGGCGAGGCCGCCGACCTGCTCGCCGAGCGGGAGTGGGAGCGGCTCTACGACCCGGCCCAGCTGGCCCGCAACACCGTCCCGGCCGCGGCGATCGTCTACGCCGACGACCCGTACGTCCCGCGGCGGTTCTCGGAGGAGACGGCGGAGCGCGTCCGCGGCCTGCGCCCGTGGGTCACCAACGAGTACCTCCACAACGGGCTGCGCGCCGACGGCGCGCGGATCCTCGACCGCCTGCTCGACCTCGCCCGCGGCCGCGCCTGACCGGGTGGCCGTCAGCGCCGGCGCGGGGCCCGGATGTCGGTGACGATGCCCGCCGCCACCTCGGCCGCCATGCCCACGGTCTCGGACACCGTCGGGTGCGGGTGCGAGGTCAGCGCGACGTCCAGGGCGTTGGCGCCGAGCTCGAGCGCGAGCACCGTCTCGGCGATCAGGTCGCCGGCGCCGACGCCGACGATCCCCGCGCCGAGCAGCCGCCCGCTCTCCGGCTCCACGAGGAGCTTCGTCGAGCCCTCGGTGCGGCCGATCCCGAGCGCCCGGCCCGAGGCCGCCCACGGGAACTTGTGCACCTCGTAGGGCACGTCGTCGGCCTTGGCCCGCGTCTCCGTCAGGCCCATCCAGGCGACCTCGGGATCCGTGTAGGCGACGGACGGGATGGCCTTGGCGTCGAAGGCCACGTCGTGGCCGGCGATGACCTCGGCGGCGACCTTGCCCTCGTGGGTCGCCTTGTGGGCGAGCATCGGCTCGCCGACGACGTCACCGATCGCGTGGATGTGGGGGACGTTCGTGCGCAGCTGCTCGTCGACCCGGATGAAGCCCCGCTCGTCGACCTCGACCCCGGCGGCGTCGGCGCCGATCCCGCCGCCGTTGGGCTTGCGGCCGACCGCGACGAGCACCCGGTCGAACGTCGCGTCGTCCAGGTCGTCGTCGCGCGTGCCCGAGCCCGAAGGGCTCTGGGTGAAGGTCACCCGCAGGCCGTCGTCGGTCGCCTCCACGCCGGACACGCTGACGCCGGTGTGGACGGCGGCGTAGCGCTCGCCGATGCGCTTGGCCAGCGGCTTGACGAGGTCGGGGTCGCAGCCCGGGATGAGCTGGTCGGCGAGCTCGACGACGGTGACCTCCGCGCCCAGCGCGTCGTAGACCGTCGCCATCTCCAGGCCGATGATGCCGCCCCCGATGACCAGCAGGCGGTCGGGGACGTCCTCGAGCTCGAGCGCACCGGTGGAGTCCATGACGCGCGGGTCGTCGTCGGGCAAGAAGGGCAGGCTCGCGGCGGTGGAGCCGGCGGCGATGATCGCGTGCTCGAACCCGACCGTGGTGTCGCCGACGGTGAGGGCATGGGGGCCGGTGAACTTCGCCTCGCCGTGGAGGACGCGGACCTTGCGCTGCTTGGCGAGCCCGACGAGGCCGTCCGTGAGCTTCGTGACCGCGCCGTCCTTGAACGCGCGCACGCCGTCGAGATCCATCTCCGGCTCGCCGAAGGTCAGCCCGTGGGCCGGGGACGCCTCCGCCTCGGCGATCACCGCGGCGAGGTGCAGCAGCGCCTTGGAGGGGATGCAGCCGACGTTGAGGCAGACCCCGCCGAGGCGCTCGTGGCGCTCGACGAGCACGACGTCGAGGCCGAGGTCGGCGGCGCGGAAGGCCGCGGTGTAGCCGCCGGGGCCCGAGCCCAGGACGAGCACCTGGCAGGTCTCGTCCGCGTCGGGGACCTCGCCGCCGTCCGAGCCCTCCGCAGCGGGCGCGTCACCTTCCGCCTGGTCCTCATGCGCTTCGTGACGCGCGTCGGCAGACTCGTCCTCGTCGGAAGACTCGTCCTCGGCGGCGGGCTCGTCCTCGGCGTCCGAGCTCTCGACACCCTCGAGCGTCAGCAGTGGCGAGCCCTCGGAGACCTTGTCGCCGACCTCGACGAGCAACTCGGTGATCTTGCCCGCCTGCGGGGACGGCACCTCCATCGTCGCCTTGTCGGACTCCAGCGCGACCAGCGGGTCCTCCTCCGCGACCTCCTGGCCGACCTCGACCAGCACCTCGACGACCGGGACGTCGGTGAAGTCGCCGATGTCGGGGACCTTGATCTCGCTCACAGCAGCACCTTCCGCAGGTCGCCCAGCACGCCGGCCAGGTGGTGGGTGAAGCGCGCGGCGAGCGCGCCGTCGATGACTCGGTGGTCGTAGGAGAGCGACAGGGGGACGATCAGTCGCGGGATGAACTGCGCCCCGTCCCAGACCGGTTTGGTCGCCGAGCGGCTGACGCCGAGGATGGCGACCTCGGGCGGGTTGATGATCGGCGTGAACGCCGTGCCGCCGATGCCGCCGAGCGAGGAGATCGTGAACGTCGCGCCACGCATCTCCTCCCCCTTGAGCTTGCCCTCGCGCGCCCGGCCGGAGAGGTCGATCAACTCGCCGGCGATCTCGAGGATGCCCTTGCGGTCCACGTCGCGGATGACCGGGACGAGCAGGCCGTTGGGCGTGTCCGCGGCGAAGCCGAGGTGGTAGTGGCGCTTGAGGATCAGTTCCTCGCCGTCGAGGGAGGCGTTGACCACCGGGTGGGCCTTGAGCGAGGCGACGCACGCCTTCATGAGCAGGGCGACCATCGTGACCTTGACGTCCTGGCTCGCGTTGGTCTCCTTGCGGAAGGCCTCGAGGTCGGTGATGTCGGCCTCGTCGAACTGCGTGACGTGGGGGATGGTCTGCCACGCCTCCTGCAGGCGCGGCCCGGAGATCTTCTGGATCCGCGTGAGGGCGACGCGCTCGTCGCCGGCGTCGGCCGCCGCCGCGGGGGCGGGCGCGGCCTCGGCCGCGTCCGGCGTCGCCTCGCCGCCCTCGCCGGCGCCCTCGACGTCCTCGAGCGTGATGCGGCCGCCGCGGCCCGAGCCCTGCACCGTGGCGAGGTCCACGCCGCGCTCGCGGGCGAGGCGGCGGGCGGAAGGGCTCGCGTAGACCGGGCCGTCGCCGGAGCCGCTCTCCGGGGCGTCCTCGGCCTCCTGGACCTGCGGCGCGGCGGCGGCCTTCGGCTCGGCTTCGTCCGACGCGTCGGACTCCTCCGCCGCCTGGGCCTCGTCGGCCTCGGGCCGCGCCTCGGCTGGGTCGCGCGTGTCCTCCTGCTCGGCGTCGGCCGTCCCGCCGTCGCCGTCACCGTCACCGTCGCCGTCCGGGGAGAGCCGCAGCAGCAGCGTCCCCTCGGACACCTTGTCGCCGACGGAGACCTCGATCCCCTCGACGGTGCCGGCCGCGGGCGACGGCACCTCCATCGTCGCCTTGTCCGACTCCAGCGCGACGAGCGGGTCCTCCTCGGCCACGGCCTGGCCGACCTCGACGAGGACCTCGATCACCGGCACGTCCTCGAAGTCCCCGATGTCGGGGACCTTGACCTCCGTCACCGCTGCCATGGGGCCACCGCCTCCGGGTCGATGTCGTAGCGCTCGATCGCCTTCGCCGCGTCCTCGTCGCGGCCGAGCGCCTGCAGCGCCGCGACGACGACCTGGTGGCGATCGACCTCGAAGAACTCCCGCAGCCGCTTGCGCCAGTCCGAGCGACCGAAGCCGTCCGTGCCCAGCGAGGTGAAGGGCCGATCCACGTACGGGCGGATGGAGTCCGGGAAGGCGCGGATGTAGTCCGAGGCGGCCACGACCGGGCCGTCGTGTCCCTCGAGCCGCTGCGCGACGAACGGTCGCCGCGGCGCCTGTGTCGGGTGCAGCCGCGACCAGCGCTCGGCCTCCATGCCGTCCCGCCGCAGCTCGGTGAAGCTCGTCGCGCTCCAGACGTCGGCGGCGACCCCGTGCTCCTCGGCGAGCAGCTCGGCCGCGGCCTCCACCTCGCGCAGGATCGTGCCCGAGCCCATGAGCTGCACGCGCGGGCCGTCCGCGTCGTCGGGCGCCGGCCGCAGCAGGTACATGCCGCGCAGGATGCCCTCGCGCGCCTCGTCGCCCTCCGGGAGCCCCGGATGGCGGTAGTTCTCGTTCATCAGCGTCAGGTAGAAGAACACGTCCTCCTGCTCGACGCACATGCGGCGCAGGCCGTCCTGGATGATGACGGCGACCTCGTGGTTGTAGGTCGGGTCGTAGGCGATGCAGTTGGGGATCAGCGCCGCCTGCAGGTGCGAATGGCCGTCCTCGTGCTGGAGCCCCTCGCCGTTGAGCGTCGTGCGGCCGGCGGTGCCGCCGAGCAGGAAGCCGCGGGCGCGGCTGTCCCCGGCGGCCCAGGCGAGGTCGCCGACCCGCTGGAAGCCGAACATCGAGTAGTAGATGTAGAACGGCACCATGGTCAGGCCGTGGTTGGCGTAGCTCGTCGCCGCCGCGAGCCACGACGAGAACGCCCCGGGCTCGTTGATGCCCTCCTGGAGGATCTGGCCCGACTTGTCCTCGCGGTAGTACATGAGCTCGTCGCGGTCCTGCGGCTGGTAGAGCTGGCCGAGCTGGCTGAAGATCCCGAGCTGGCGGAACATGCCCTCCATGCCGAAGGTCCGCGACTCGTCCGGGACGATGGGCACGACCCGCTTGCCCATCTGCTTGTCGCGCGTGAGCGCCGAGAGGATGCGGATGAACCCCATGGTGGTCGAGATCTCGCGCTCGCCCGTGTCCTCCAGCTGACCCTTGAACAGCTCGGGCCCCGGCACCTCGAGCCGGTCGGCCGTCGTCTGGCGGACCGGCAGGCCGCCGCCCAGCTGCTCGCGCCGCTCCCGCAGGTAGACCATCTCCGGCGCGTCGTCGGGCGGCCGGAAGAACGACTTCTCGTGCACCTGCTCGTCCGTGAGCTCGAGCTCGAAGCGGTCGCGGAAAGCCAGCAGCGAGTCGTCGGTCATCTTCTTCGCCTGGTGGGCGATGTTCTGGCCCTCGCCCGCCTCGCCCATGCCGTAGCCCTTGATCGTCTTGGCGAGGATCACCGTCGGCTGGCCTGGGTGGTGCTGGGCGGCGTGGTAGGCCGCGTAGACCTTCTGCGCGTCGTGGCCGCCGCGGTTGAGCAGCCAGACCTCGTCGTCGGAGAGGTGCTCGACCATCTTGCGCAGCTCCTTCGAGTTGAAGAAGTGCTCGCGCACGTAGGCGCCGTAGCGCGACTTGTAGGTCTGGTAGTCGCCGTCGACGGCCTCGTCCATGCGCGTGCGCAGCAGGCCCTTGGTGTCGGCCTCGAGCAGCGGATCCCAGCGGTTGCCCCAGATGACCTTGATGACGTTCCAGCCCGAGCCGCGGAAGTCGGACTCGAGCTCCTGGATGATCTTGCCGTTGCCGCGCACCGGCCCGTCGAGGCGCTGGAGGTTGCAGTTGACGACGAAGACGAGGTTGTCGAGCTTCTCGCGGCCGGCCAGCGAGATCGAGCCGAGCGACTCGGGCTCGTCCATCTCCCCGTCGCCCATGAACGCCCAAACCTTGCGGCCGCCGGTCTCGGCCAGCCCACGCCCCTGGAGGTACTTCATGAAGCGCGCCTGGTAGATCGCCATCAGCGGGCCGAGGCCCATGGAGACGGTGGGGAACTGCCAGAAGTCGGGCATCAGCCACGGGTGCGGGTAACTCGAGAGGCCCGGCGCGTCGACCTCCTGGCGGAACTCGCGCATCTGCTCCTCGCTGAGTCGGCCCTCGAGAAAGGCGCGCGCGTAGATGCCCGGGCTCGAGTGGCCCTGCATGTAGACGAGGTCGCCACCGTGCTCGTCGCTCGGGGCGTGCCAGAAGTGGTTGAAGCCGACCTCGTAGAGCGTGGCCGCCGACTGATAGGAGGCCACGTGGCCGCCGAGCTCCGACGAGTCCTTGTTGGCCTGCAGGACGAGCGCGATCGCGTTCCAGCGGATCAGCGCGCGGATCCGCCGCTCCATGGCGAGGTCGCCGTCGGGCTGCGCCTCCTGGTCGGGCGCGATGGTGTTCACGTAGGGCGTGTTGAGCCCCATGCCGACCGCGGCGCCGGCCCGGCGGGCCCGGACCGTGAGCTCGTCGAGCAGCTCCTGCGCGCGCTCGGGGCCGTCGTGCTCGAGCACCGCCTCGAGCGCATCCAGCCACTCCTGGGTCTCCTGCGGATCGACGTCGTCCCGCACGCTCATCTGCGAATCACCTCGTTGCTCCGCTCGAAGTAGTCCGGATGCTGCTCGCGGAGATCATCCAACACTGACAGGACCATGCGCAGGTGGTGGCGCAGCGCGGCCTCGGCGGCGTCCGGGTCGCCGGCGGCGACGGCGCGCACGACGGCGTGGTGCTCGGCGACCATCTCCTCGAGGTAGCGCGGCTGGGGCAGGCTCAGGCGGCGGACGCGGTTGAGGTGGCTGTTCGCGCGGCCGGCCAGCGCCCACGCGACCTCGTGGCCCGAGAGCGCGCACAACGCGGCGTGCAGCTCGTCGTCGAGCGCGTAGAAGCCGTCCGTGTCGCCCGCGTCGCGCACCTCGGCCTGGCGGTCGAGGATGCGGCCGAGGCCGGCGACGTCGGCCGGGCCCGCGCGCTCGGCGGCGAGGCGGATGGCGGCGCCCTCGAGCGCCTCCCGGACGAACTGCGCGTCGGCGACGGCGGCGTCGGAGATGCGCGCCACGAAGGTCCCGAGCTGGGGGACGATCTCGACGAGCCGGTCGTCGCGGAGCTTCACGAGCGCCTCCCGCACCGGGGTGCGGCTGACGCCGAGGGCGCCGGCGAGCTCCGCCTCCGACAGGCGGCGGCCGGGCACGAGCTCGAGGGTCACGATGGCGTCGCGCAGGGCGTCGTAGACGTGCTCGCGCGCGCGGGTCGCGACGCGGGTGCCGAGGGTCATGGGGGCCACCGGAATACTTGTATGGTAACAACCCAGTCAACCGTCGAAGGCTTCGAGGCGGTCCGTGAGCCGGGAGACCCGGCGCGTGGTGTCCGCCCGCGCCGCCGCGGCGGCGACCGTCTCGCGGCGCCCGACGATGACCGTGGCTCGCCGCGCGCGGGTCATCGCCGTGTAGAGCATCTCGCGTCGCAGGAAGGCGGCGCCCGCGGCGGGATGGGCCACGACGACCCCGACGGGGAGCTCGATGCCCTGGCCCTTGTGGACCGAGCAGGCGTAGGCGAGCTGCAGCCGGCCCGCCTCCTCCTCGGGCACGTCCACCGCGACGCCATCGGCCTCGACGGCGACGAGCTCGTCGCGCACGCCGAGCAGACGCAGCACCGTCCCGTTCATGAGGCCGAGGTCGTGGAGGTTGCGGCCGGAGAGCATGACCTTGTCGCCGACGCGCAGCCGGCCGCCGAGCACGGGCTCGCCCCCGGGGTTCAGCGCGTCGCGCAGCGCGGCGTTGAGCGCGTCGATGCCGAGCGCCCCGCGGTAGACGGGCGCGAAGACCTGGATGTCCTCGACGGAGGCGACGCCGTAGTGGCGGGGCAGGCGCTCCGCCACGAGCGAGACGACCTCGGAGAGCGCTGCGCGCGGGTCGTCGCGCTCGACGAGGAAGAGGTCGCGACGCAGCTCGTCGCGGGGCGCGAAGTCCGGTGCCTGGCCCCGCCGCACGGCGTGGGCGCCGCGGACGATCATCGACCCGGCGGCCTGGCGGAAGACGTGGGTGAGCTCGCTCGCCGGCACCCGCCCGGACCCGACGAGCTCGGCGAACGGCTTGCCGGCGCCGACCGGCGCGAGCTGGTCCTGATCGCCGACGAGCACCACGTGCATGCGCGGGCCCACCGCCCGCAGCAGGGTCACGAGCAGCTCGAGGTTGGCCATCGAGGTCTCGTCCACGACGAGCAGGTCGCCGGGCAGCGGCGCGTGCTCGTCGCGCTGGGGCCCCTGGCCGGGGATCCAGCCGAGCGCGGCGTGGACGGTGGACGCCTCCAGGCCGGTGGACTCGGCCACCCGGCGCGCGGCGCGGCCGGTGGGGGCGATGAGCGTCACCCGGGCCGCGAGCGCGTGCGCGGCCGCGCAGATGAGCCGGGTCGTCGCGGTCTTGCCCGTGCCCGGCCCGCCCGTGACGAGCGAGAGGCGGTGCGCGAGCGCGTGAGCGACCGCGGCCGACTGGGCGGGCGCGGGCGTGAGGTCGACGTCCGCGGCGGACGGCGCGGAGCGCCCGCCGAGCCTCGCGGAGGGCGCGGCCGCGACGAGGTCGTGCACGCGGCGGGCGAGCTCGCGCTCCAGCGCGGCCGTCG
Organism: Solirubrobacterales bacterium; assembly: GCA_038258425.1. GTDB lineage: Bacteria > Actinomycetota > Thermoleophilia > Solirubrobacterales > Solirubrobacteraceae > DATLGB01. The sequence goes on from JBBSPV010000006.1 coordinate 99,536, forward strand.
GGGGCCGGTAGAGGAAGCCGTCGTCGACGAGGACGGCGCTGCGCTCGGCGGCCTCACGCACCAGCGCCTCGCCGTCCAGCGCCGTCTCGAGCACCCGCGCGGTGCGGCCGAGCGCCTCGGACGCCGGCAGGCACGTGGAGCCGTCGCGCTCGGCCTCGGCGAGGACGTGGACGAGCCCTGCGACGGCGCGCGCGGGCGACCCCGAGGCGACGCCGCCGGCGACGGCGATCCGGTCCGCCGTGGCGAAGCCGACGCCGAAGACGCCGGTGAGCTCGTACGGCTCCTCGCGCAGCACCTGCAGCGCGCGCGGGCCGTAGTGGCGGTCCAGGCGCCCGACGAGCCAGGCGAGCCCGTGCGGCGCCAGCAGCAGGTGCAGCGCGCGCGTCGCGCGCAGTGCGTCCCACGAGGCGGCGGCGTGCGCGGCCTGGCGCGCGCCGAGGCCGGCGCCGGCGAACGCCCGGCGCGGGTCGGCGTCGATCGCGTCCAGCACGCCGGGGCCGTGGCGGTCGAGCAGCCGCTGCGCCCGGGCCGGGCCGATCCCCGTGACCCGCTCGAGGTACGCGCGCAGCGCGGGGTCGCCCGTCGGCGCGAGCGGCTCGGCGCGCTGTGCGCGCACCTGCAGGCCGAAGCGCCGGTCGTCCTGCCAGGTGCCGGTGACTGCGGCCCGCTCGCCCGCCTCGAGGTGCGAGACCGGGCCGACGACCACGATCTCGTCCCCGTCGCGGTCGGCCTCGACCACCGCCCACCCACCGTCGGGCGCGCTGAAGCGCACGCGGGTGACCGTCACCTCGTCCTCGAAGCCCGTCCCCGGCGCGCCCTCGACCATGGACCAACCGTATGCCCGGGCGGGCGTAGTCTCGCCCCCGTGACCACGGGACTGACGACTCTCGACGACGGCCTGCCGCGCTGCGGCTGGGGCGCGTCGACGCCGGAGTACGTCGCGTACCACGACACGGAGTGGGGGCGCCCCGTGACCGGCGAGCGCGAGCTGTTCGAGCGGATGACGCTCGAGGCCTTCCAGTCCGGCCTGTCCTGGCTGACCATCCTGCACAAGCGCGAGGCCTTCCGCGCGGCGTTCCGGGGCTTCGAGCTCGAGGCCGTCGCGACGTTCGGCGAGGCCGACGTCGACCGCCTGCTCGCCGACGCGGCCATCGTCCGCAACCGGGCCAAGATCCGCGCGGCGATCACGAACGCCCGCGCGCTGCTGGACCTCCACGCCGCCGGCGGGACGCTCGCCGGGCTGCTGTGGGCGACCCGCCTCGACGGACCCGCGCCGCGGAGCTCGGCGGAGGTGCCGGCCACCACCCCGGCGTCGACGGCGCTCGCCGGCGATCTCAAGCGCCGCGGCTTCGTCTTCGTCGGGCCGACGACGCTCTACGCCGGCATGCAGGCCTGCGGCGTCGTCGACGACCACCTCGAGGGCTGCTGGGTGCGCCCGGACGTCGAGCGCGAGCGGGCGGCCGTCAGTCCACCAGGTCGCGCCGCTTGACGCCGACGAACGCGACGTAGTCCAGCGGCTCACCGGTGACCGAGAGGCGGTGGCGGTAGCGCTTGCGGGCGACGACCTCGAGGCAGTCATCGTCGACCGCCCGGCGCACGAGGCCCGCGAACCCGCTCGCGTCCGCATCGGCGAGGAACTCGTCCTTGAGGGTGAACGCGACCAGGCCCCCGGTCTCCACGTAGCCGAGGGCCGCGCTGAACGCCGCGGGCGGGATGTCGCCGAAACCGAGGGCCGCAACCGTCGTCAGGCAGTTGAAGCGCGCGTCGGCCAGCGCGCGATCCTCGTCCGGCGACAGCGCGGTCAGGTCGGCCACGAGGTAGTCGTCGTACACATCCGGGCGGTCGCGCTCGGCAGCGGCCGCGGCTTCCGGAAGGATGTCGACGCCGACCACGTGCTCGGCGCCGATGTCGCGCAGCTCCTCGCCGACCATCCCGTTGCCCGCGCCCACGTCGAGCACCCGGAGGTCGTCGTCGCGGCCGCGGGCGTCGAGCGCCGAGCGCAACAGCCGCACCACCGTGGGGGGCGATGCACATTCGAGCTCGGTGTAGAAGAGCTGCTCGTAGAGGCCGGACTGCTCGTAGATCGCCTCGTAGTCGTGAAACCGGATCTGCTGCCACTCGCCGTCGAGGGCGACCTCGCACCCCTCCTCGTCCTGGCGGACACCGTGCTGGTGCCGCTGCGGAAAGCGGATGTCGTAGGGGCGGGTGGTGACAGGTTGTCCGGAGGCTGACATATTTTGGCCGTACCCCAGGGAGCCGCACGGTGAACCAACCGGGGAGTGCCGTCGCGCCTCACCCGGCCGGCAGCACCAGGCCGTGCACCTCGCCGAAGGCCACGCGTCCGGCCCGGCCGCGCAGGATCACCGTGTCGCCATCCTCCAGGTAGGTGCGCTCCCCGCCGCCGGCGAGCGCGATCGGCTCGCGGCCGTCCCACGTCGCCTCCAGCAGGCAGCCGCGCTCGCCCGGCTCCGGCCCGGAGATCGTGCCGGAGGCGAACAGGTCGCCGGCTCGCAGCGTCGCCCCGCCCGCGACGGCGTGGCGGAGCTGCTGCTCGGGACTCCAGTGCAGCTCGCGAGCGTTCGTGTGGGTGACGACGGTCTCCCCGGCATCCCCGGGCGGGACGAGCACGAGCTCGAGGTCGACGTCCAGCGCCCGCGGCTCGTGCACCCGCAGGTACGGCAGCGGGTTCTGCGGCGGACCGGGGACGCGCCGGCCGGCGAGCGCGGCGGCGGGCACCACCCAGGCGGACATCGAGGTCGCGAACGCCTTGCCGAGGTAGGGGCCGAGCGGCTGGGACTCCCAGCGCTGGACCTCGCGCGCGCTCCAGTCGTTGACCAGCACGAACCCGAAGGCCTCACCCCCGGGACCGGGAAGGACCCCGAGCTCGAGCTCGGCGTCGAGGCGCCGCTCGGGCCCGTGGGTCGGCCCGGCCTCGGCAGGACCCGGCGGCCGCTGGCCCGTCGGCCGCCGGACCGGCGTGCCCGAGACGACGATGCCGCCGGCGCGGCCGTGGTAGCCGATCGGGACCTGGTGCCAGTTGCGCGGCAGGGGTGCGTCGGAGCCCGGGCGCAGGATGCGCCCGGCGTTCGTGGCGTGCGCCTCCGAGGCGTAGCCGTCGACGAAATCGGCCACCGCGACCGGCAACAGCGCCTCGCAGTCGGCCAGCGGTCGCAGCGCCGCCTCCACCGCGGGCCGCTGCGCATCGCCGTCGCCGTCCAGGAGCGCGACGAGCCGCTCGCGCAGCGCCGTCCACGCCGGCGGCCCGAGGGCGATCAGGCCGTTGAGGTCCGGGCCGCGCAGCGCGTCCAGCCACTCCGCGTCTCCGAAGATCTCCGTCGGCCCCGCGAGGTCCAGCGCGAGCTCGCCCACGCGGACCGCCGGGCGCGGCGGCCCACCCTCGAACCGCACGACGCCAAGGGCGAGGTTCTCCAGCCCGAAGCCCGAGCCGTCCGCGCCCGGGACCCAGGTCGGCACGGCTCAGGCGGCGGCGCGGACCTCGCGCCAGGTCAGCAGCCGGCCGGCGCGCGGATCCCAGACCTTCAGCCGCGTCGCCTTGCAGCCGCCCCAGAACGTGAGCACGGGCACGTCGCGGAAGAGCGCGACGTTGTCGTGCGCGGCCTGCAGGTGGTAGTTCGGGACGCGCGCGCTGAGGTGGTGGACGTGGTGCAGCCCGATGTTGCCCGAGAAGAACTGCAGCAGCTTGGGGAGCTTGAGGTAGGACGAGCCCCGCAGCGCCGCGTCGGCGTAGGTCCACTTGTCCTGGCTCTCCCAGTAGGTGTCCTCGAACTGGTGCTGGACGTAGAACAGGTAGACGCCGCTGGCGCCGGCGAGGAACGCCGTCGGCACCTGGATGAGCAGGAACGTCTGCCAGCCGATGAGCAGGCAGAGCCCGCCAACGAGCACGATCAGTGCGAGGTTCGTGGCCATGACGCTGCGCTTGATGCGCGGCCGGTCGTCGGCGCTGTACAGGCGCGGCTGGATCATCAGCGCCCACAGCCAGCCGACGCCGAACATGATCACCGGGTTGCGGAACGTGCGGTAGGCGACGCGGCCGCCGAGCGGGCGGGCGCGGTACTCGTCGACCGTGATGGTCTCCACGTCGCCGGCGCCGCGGCGGTCGAGGTCGCCCGCCGTGGCGTGGTGCACGGCGTGGTCGTGGCGCCACGCCTGGTACGGCGTGAAGACGAGCGTGCCCACGATCGCTCCGAGGACGTGGTTGCCGCGCTTGGACGCCAGGTAGGACCCGTGCGCGCAGTCGTGGAAGACGATGAAGCTGCGCAGGAGGAAGCCACCGGTCGGCACGGCGACGAGCAGCGTCAGCCAGTAGGAGACGTCCGCGCGGATCATGAGGTACATCGCCCCGGAGAGGGCGAGATACGGGACGACGGACGTCAGGAGCCCGAGGACGCTCTTGAGCCGGTCGGGCCTCGCGTAGGGCGCGATCGCCGGCTTCCAGTACGCGCCTGCGGCATGCACTTGTGACGCGGCGGGCGCGTCGACGGTCGTCTGGCTCAAGCTCGGCTCCCTCGGTGACTCTGGTGACGCACGTGCGCGCACCGCGATCCTAGCTTCCGACCACGGGCGTTGGGCTCAGGGACTTCCCAGGTTCGACCCAGTCCATGTGCAGGGCGTGCTCCGAGCATGGCCGCCATGACGCGCACCGCAGAGCCCGTCTTCCCCGGCCTCGGCGCCACCGCCTCCGAGCACCGTCGCACCGGCGTGCACGAGCGACTGCGCGCCATCCGGACCCCGCGCCCCGAGCTCGCGGTCCTGCTGCTGCTCGCCACGGTGCTGCATCTGTGGGCGCTCGGCCGCAACGGCTTCGTGAACGAGTACTACAGCGCGGCCGTGCGCTCCATGAGCACGAGCTGGCACGCGTTCCTCTACGGCGCCTTCGACTCGTCGGGAGTGATGACGGTGGACAAGCCGCCCCTGGCGCTGTGGATCCAGGCCCTGTCCGTGCGCGTCTTCGGCTTCCACCCGCTGAGCGTCCTCGTTCCGCAGGCGCTCATGGGCGTCGCCGCCGTCGGGCTCGTCTCGGACCTCGTGCGCCGGCTCTTCGGGCGCCAGGCGGGCTTCGTCGCCGGTCTCGTCCTCGCCACGACGCCGATCGCCGTCGCGGTCTCGCGGCACAACAACCCGGACGCGCTGCTCGTCCTGTGCTGCGTGGCGGCGCTCTGGTGCCTCGTGCGCGGGCTGCAGGACGGGCGGACGCGATGGCTCGTGCTCTGCGGCGTCGCCGTCGGTCTCGGCTTCGAGACGAAGATGGCGGCGGCGCTGCTCGTCGTCCCCGGGCTCGCGGCCGCCTGGCTGTGGGTCGCACCGCGTGGACGGCCCGCCGCGCTTCGCCAGCTGCTGGCCGGCGGAGCGGCGATGGCCGCCGTCGGCCTCGCCTGGCCCGTGCTGGTCTGGCTCACGCCCGCCGCCAGCCGGCCGTGGGTCTCCGGCACGAGCGACAACTCGATCTGGTCGCTGATCGCCGGCTACAACGGTGCGGGCCGGCTCGCCGGCCAGGCCGGCGGCCCGGCGGCGCTCGCCGGCGGCGGCGCCGGGGGCGTGTTCGGCGGGGCGACCGGGCCGCTGCGGCTGCTGGACGCCTCGCTCGGAGGGCAGGCCGGCTGGCTGCTCGGCTTCGCGCTCGTCGCCGGCGTCGCGCTGCTCGCCGCGACCCGGCTGCGCCGGACGGACGTCCGGACGGGCTGGCTGATCGCCACGGGGGGCGCCTTCCTCGCCTGCGCCGTGGCCTTCTCCTACGCCGGGGGCATCTTCCACCCGTACTACGTCTCCCTGCTGGCGCCCTGGACCGCGGCGCTCGTCGGCGCGGGCGCCGGGCTGCTCGTCCAAGGGGACCGGCTCGCGCGCATCCTCGCGCCGCTCGCCGTGCTGGCCGGCGTGGGGACGGAGCTCGTCGTGCTCGACCGCGACGTGACGACGCTCGGCTGGGCCGCACCGCTGGTCGCCGTCGCCGGCGGCCTCGCGGCCGTCGCCCTCGCGCTGCCCGGGTCCCGGCGGCTGCGGCGCACCGCGATGGGCGTCGCGCTCGCCGCCCTGCTCGCCGCACCCGCGACCTACGCCGCACAGACGCTCGGCCACAAGGCCAACGGGACGTTCCCCGCGGGCGGCGGCCAGGCCGCCGGCC
>JBBSPV010000007.1:0-103526 GCA_038258425.1 Solirubrobacterales bacterium
CGCCGCCGCGGCCGCGCAGGCTCTGCCCGCGGCCGCGCAGGCCCTGCCCGCGGCGGCGCCGGCCGAAGCCCGGGCGCCGGGACGGCGCGCCCGAGCAGGACGAAAGGCGGGCAGGTGACGGAGAACGCACGCTCGGCCGCCTCCTGCCGCGAAGCGCGAGCATCACCAGCCTCTCGAGCCGTCCCCCCGCGCTTCGAGCGGAGGCTGGGCGCCGTGACAGGCACGCCCAGCACGAGCCGCAGTTCAGCCGCTCGAGATGCTGGAAGCGCGCGTCGGGGAGCGGACCGCCCGCGCCGGCGCCCGCCGCCCCTCCTTACCAGCCGCGGTCGCCGTTCGGGCGCTTGCAGGCCGCGTGACCGGGGTTCTGCGCCTCAGAGACGCGAAACCCCGGTCACGGCGCCCTACTTGACCTCGACGGAGGCGCCGGCCTCCTCGAGCTCACCCTTGAGCTTGTCGGCCTCGTCGCGCTCGACGCCCTCCTTGATGGGCTTCGGCGCCTCGTCGACGAGCGCCTTGGCCTCCTTCAGGCCGAGGCCGGTCGCCGCGCGGACGACCTTGATGACCTGGATCTTCTTGTCGCCGGGGCCCGTGAGGACGACGTCGAAGGCGGACTGCTCCTCGGCGGCCTCGCCGCCGCCGCCGTCGCCGTCCGCGGCGCCCGCGGGCGCGGCGGCCGCGACGGCCGTCGCGGACACGCCGAACTCCTCCTCGAGCGCCTTGATGCGCTCGGAGAGCTCGAGCACGGAGATCGTCTTGAGCTCCTCGATCCAGTCCTGGGTGGTGGTAGCCATGTCGGTCAGTTCCCTTCGGAGTCTTGGGTGATTTCGTCCTCGGCGGCGACGACCTCGTCGGTCGCGGCCTCGGCCTGCTCGCCCGTCGGCGCGTCGGCCGGGACGTCCTGCGCCGGCGGAGCCGGCTGATCGCCGCCGACCAGGCCCTGCTCGGCCATCTGGGCGAGCTGGCGGCCGAGGCCGGAGATGAGGTTGCTCATGCCGGCCGCGAGGCCGGTCAGGGGCGAGGCGACCATGCCCACGAGGCGCCCGTAGAGGACGTCGCGGGACGGCAGCCGGGAGATGGCGAGGATCTCGTCCGCGCTCAGCGGCGCCCCGTCCATCCAGCCGCCCTTGAAGGTCAGCAGGCCGGAGGTGCGGCCGAAGTCGGCCAGCGCCTTGGCGGCCGCCGCCGCGTCGCCGCGGATGAACGTCAGCGCCGTCGGGCCCACGAGGTGCTCCTTGAGGCCCGAGGCGTCCGCCCGGTCGGCGGCGCGCTCGGTCAGCGTGTTCTTGGTGACCCGGAAGGTCGCGTCGGCTCCGCGCAGCGCGGTGCGCAGCTCGGCGGCCTGCGGCACGGAGATGCCGCGGTAGTCCACCGCGAAGACGGCGTCCGCTTCCTGGATCTGGCCGGCGACCTCATCGATCGTCGCGGCCTTGGTGGCTCGGTCCAACGGGGGTGTCCTTTCCTGTCCGGGGCTTCGTGCAGTCGCCTTCAGCGGCCGCGGCCCGGGGTCTGTGGGAAGGCAGGGGTAAGCCGGGCGCTATGCGGCCGCCGGCGCCTCCTGCTGGGAGGTCTCGTCGCCCGTCAGCCCGCGCGTGCGCGCCGGGTCGACCTTGACGCCCGGCCCGTGGGTCGAGGCGAGGGTGACGGTGCGCAGGTACTTGCCCTTCGCGGCGCTCGGCTTCGCGCGGATGAGCTCGTCGATCACCGCGGCGTAGTTGCCGAGCAGCTGGTCGTCCGGGAACGACGTCTTGCCGAGGGAGAGATGGACGATCGCGGTGCGGTCCGTCCGGTACTCGACCTTGCCGGCCTTGGACTCCTCGACGGCCTTGGCGACGTCCATGGTCACCGTCCCGACCTTCGGGTTGGGCATCTTGCCCTGCGGCCCGAGGATGCGGCCCAGGCGACCGACGACCGGCATCATGTCCGGCGTCGCGATGGCGATGTCGAAGTCCGTGAAGCCATCGTCGGAGATGCGCTTGGCGAGATCCTCGGCGCCGACGACGTCCGCGCCCGCCTCCTCGGCCTCCTTCGCCTTGTCGCCGCGGGCGAAGACCGCGACGGTCACGTCGCGGCCGAGGCCGTGGGGCATGGAGATTGTGCCGCGCAGCTGCTCGTCCGCGTGGCGGACGTTGAGGCCGGTGCGGATGTGGACCTCGAGCGTCTCGTCGGCCTTGCCCGTCTTGATGTCCTTGACGAGCGCGATGGCCTCGGCGGGCTCGTACTCGCGGTCGCGGTCGACCTTCGCGCGCGCCTCGAGGTACTTCTTGCCGTGCTTGGCCATCAGGCGCTCACCTCGACGCCCATGGAGCGGGCGGTGCCGGCGATGATCTTCTCGGCCTGGTCGACGTCGTGGGCGTTGAGATCGGCGAGCTTCTGCTCCGCGATGGAGCGGACCTGGTCGCGCGTGATCGTGCCGACCTTGTTGCGGTTGGGCTCGCCCGAGCCCTTCTCGACCCCGATCGCCTGGCGGATGAGCACCGCGGCCGGCGGGGTCTTGGTGACGAATGTGAAGGAACGATCCTCGAAGACGGTGATCTCGACGGGGATCGTCGTGCCCATGTCGCCCGAGGTCGCGGCGTTGAACGCCTTGACGAACTCCATGATGTTGATGCCGTGCTGGCCCAGGGCCGGGCCGACGGGCGGCGCCGGGGAGGCCTGGCCTCCGGGGGCCTGCAGCTTGATGGTGGTGAGGACTTTCTTGGCCATAGGTGAGCGGTGGGAGTGTAGGGGCGGATGAGGTCTCGCCGGTCAGGCGACCGCCCCGTCGGGACGTCAGCCGGTCGGCGTTCGTGATCGGGCGGTCGCCTTCGGCGACGTCACTACACCTTCTTGACCTGGTCGTAGCCGACCTCGACGGGCGTCTCGCGGCCGAAGATCGAGACGAGGACCTTCAGGCGCGCCGCGTCCTCGTTGATCTCGGCGATCTCGCCGGAGAAGTCCGACAGCGGCCCGGAGATGACCTTGACGGTCTCCCCGATCGTGAACTGCGCGCGGCTGGGGGCGCGGACGGCGATCTCGCGGTGCAGCAGCCGGTCGACCTCGCCCTGCGTGAGCGGCACGGGCTCGTTGGAGGCCCCGACGAAGCCCGTGACGCCCGGCGTGTTCTTCACGAGCGACCAGGAGTCCTCGTTGAGCTCCATGTTCACGAGCACGTAGCCCGGCATGGTGCGCTTCTCGACGGAGATCTTCTGGTTGTCCTTGTTGACCTCCTGCACGCTCTCCGTCGGCACGACGACCTGCCGCACCCGCCGCTGCTGGGAGAGGGACACGACACGGTGCTCGAGGTTCTGCTTGACCTTGTTCTCGTGCCCGGAGTAGGTGTTGATGACGTACCAGCGGAACATGCTCTGCTCAAGCCTTCGGTTAGAGGATGGCGTTCACGACGGGCTGCCAGATGGCGTCCATGAGGCCGAGCCAGCCGCCGGCGATCAGGACGAAGCCCAGCACGACGGCTGTGGCCTGGAAGACGTGCTTGCGATCGGGCCAGTCGACGCGGCGCAGCTCGGCCACGCACGCCTGCAGGAAGGTGAGGATCCGGCTGCGGTCCTTCGGCTCCTCGGCGACCTCGCGCTCGCCGGCGCCGCCGCCGCCGCGGCGACCGCCGCCGCCCGCCTCGGCCGCCTCGCGGCGCAGATCGTCCTCGGCGACGTCCGGCGCGCGCTCGTAGTCGTCCCCGCGCCCGGCCTCAGCGATGCGCGCCTCGTCGGCCGGACCGGCTTCGGCGAGTCGTGCCTCATCGGCGTAGGGCGTGGCGCCGCGCAGCACGTCGGGCGTGTCGTCAGCGAACCCGTTCTCGCGCGAGGGCGCGTGCCCGGAGTCTCCCCCGGCCTTCGCGCGCCGTCGCTGGCGCGCCTTCGAGCGCTGACGATCCCGGGCCACGGCGTGGTCCCTAGCGGGTCTCGCGATGCCCGGTGTGGCAGCGGCACCAGCGGCAGTACTTGCGCAGGCTGACGCGATCCGGGTTGTTGCGCTTCGACTTGTTGGTCTGGTAGTTCCGGCGCTTGCACTCCTCGCAGGCGAGGGTGACGGCGATCCGGACGTCTCCGCGAGCCATGGGAAAGCTGACTCCGTGATTCTCTAGGTGGTCGGCGCCGGACGAAGGAAAACCCCGCTCCGGCGCGAGGTCGATCATGAACTCTAGCGGCCGCGCGCGCGTAAGGTGGCGGCGTGTCCGCGCCCGTGTTCCTCATCGGCGGCGGCCGCGACCCGGCGGGGGTGGCGGCGTCGCACGCGCCGTTCGCGGCGGCCGTGGACGGGCCCGTCCTGTGCGTCTGCGAGGACGATCCGCAGCGCTGGGAGGCGGGCCTGCGCTCCGCCGGCCTCGACGACCTCCACACGGTCGGACTGGACGACCCGTTGCCGGCGCCGGACGGCTACGGCGGCGTCTACGTCGGCGGCGGCCTGACGCCGGCCTACGCGCAGGCGCTGGCCGAGTGGGGCGCGCCGTTGCGCACCGCGGGCGTCCCCTACGCCGGCTTCTCGGCCGGCGCGGCGGTCGCGGCGACGACGGCGCTCGTCGGCGGCTGGCGGCTCGGCGGCCGGGTCGTCTGCGACGAGGACGCCGGCGAGGAGCTCGACGAGCTGACCGTCCGGCCCGGCCTCGGCCTCGTGCCCTTCGCGGTCGAGGTGCACGCGACGCAGTGGGGCACGCTCACGCGGCTCGCCCACGCGGTGGCGGGCGGCCTCGTGGCCGGCGGCGTCGCGGTCGACGAGCACACGTGCGTGCAGGTGCGCGGCGACGAGCTGCGCGTCAGCGGCTGGGGCAGCGCCTACCGCGTCGGCCCGGGCGCGCTGCAGGTGCTGCCGGGCGGCTGAGCCCTCACCGTGGCGCGTCGCCCGCGACGGCGCGCACGAGCGGCAGCGTCCGGTAGGGGACCTGGGTCGACATCGCGATGTGGCTCGTCGAGCGCAGCACGGCGGGCGTGTGGACCATCGCGTTGATGACCTCCTGCAGGTGGCCGTTGTCGCGCGCGACGACGCGGCACAGCAGGTCGCGCGGCCCCGTCGTCCCGTGGACCTCGAGCACCTCGGGGATGCTGTCGAGCACCGCGACCGCCTGCTCCAGCCGGCCCTGCGCGATCTCGAGGAAGACGAAGGCCAGGACGGGGCAGCCGATCGCCTCCGGCGCGACGTCCGGACCGAAGGACCGGATGGCGCCCCGGTCGACGAGCTTGGCCAATCGGGCCTGCACGGTCCCGCGCGCGACGCCGAGCCGGCGGGCGGCCTCGACCTGCCCGATGCGCGGTTGACGCGTGAGCAGCTCGACGAGGTCGGCGTCCAGGCGGTCCATCGCTGGTCATCTTGACCAGTTGCACGTCGGAACGCAACGCATCTGCGGGCAGCTGTCCAACCCGGCTTGTCAACCGCCCGGGCGCGCGCGACCGTGTCGGGATGTTCGAGGAGGGCCAGCTCTACTCCCCCGTCACCGAGGCCGACGACGGCTCGGTCACCGTTCACCTCGCGCCGAACCACCCCGGCGCCGCCGACCCGGCCTACCTCGCGCGCCGTGGCGAGATCGCCCGCGCGGCGCTGCACTGGACGCCGGGGACGCCCGCGCCCGTGATCGACTACTCGCGGGCCGAGCACGAGACGTGGCGGACGGTCTGCCGCGAGCTCTACGCCAAGCACGCCCGGCTCGCCCACTCCGCCTACCTCGAGGCCTGGGAGGCGGTCGCCCTGCCGACCGACCGCGTCCCCCAGCTCGACGATGCCTCGGCGCGGATCGCGGCCTGCACCGGCTTCCGCTTCGAGCCCGCCCCCGGGCTCGTGCCGCTGCGCACCTTCTACGGCTCGCTCGCCGACGACGTCTTCCACTCCACGCAGTACCTGCGCCACCCGTCCCAGCCCCTCTACACGCCGGAGCCCGACCTCGTGCACGAGGTCGTCGGCCACGGGGTCTGCCTCGCGGCCCGGCCGTTCGCCGAGCTGCACCGCGCCGCGGGCGCGGCCGCGCGCCGGCTGGAGTCCGAGGACGCGCTGCGCTTCCTCGCGCGCGTGTTCTGGTTCACCTGCGAGTTCGGCGTCATCGAGGAGGGCGGCGACCTGCGCTGCTACGGCGCCGGCCTGCTCTCCTCCTGGGGGGAGATCGAGGAGTTCCGCGCGGCCGACATCCGCCCCCTCGACTTCGCGGAGATGGGCACGGCGGAGTACGACATCACCCGCTACCAGCCGATCCTCTACCGCGCCGAGTCGCTGGCACACCTCGAGGACGCGGTGGGCGGGTTCTTCGCGGAGATGGACGACGACACGCCGGACCGGCTGGCGGTCGCGGCGACCTGACGCCGCCTCACCACGTGTGCCCGACGAACACCGGCTCGGGCCGCAGGGCGACGCCGAAGGCCCGCTGGACCCCGCCGGCGATCTCGCGGGCGAGCGCGACGAGCTGCGCAGTCGTCGCGCCGCCCCGGTTGACGAGCGCGAGCGTGTGCTTGGCGGAGATGCCGACCGCGCCCTCGCCGTAGCCGCGCCGGAAGCCGGCGCGCCCGATGAGCCAGGCGGCCGAGGTCTTGATGCGGCCGTCGGGCTCCGGCCAGCCCGGCGGCGGGTCGTCGGCGCCCGCCGCGTGACTCAGCGCCTCGAAGGCGTCGAGCTCGAGGATCGGGTTGGTGAAGAACGACCCGGCCGACACCGAGTCCGGGTCGACGGGATCGACGACCATGCCCTTGCCGCGGCGCAGGTCGAGCACCGCGTCGCGCACGGCGGCCGGCGGCGCGGCCTCGCCGAGGTCGACGCCGAGCCGGCGCGCGAGCTCCGCGTAGCGGACGGGTCGTCCGAGCCGGGCCGGCTCCAGGTCGAAGGCCACGGCGAGCACGACCCAGCGCGCCGTGCCCTTGAAGCGGCTCGCCCGGTAGGCGAAGCCGCACTCGGCGGCCGGCAGCTCGGCGACCTCGCCCGTGTCGCGGTCCAGCGCTCGCACCCAGGCGACGGTGTCGGCCACCTCCTGCCCGTAGGCGCCGACGTTCTGGATCGGCGTCGCGCCGACGGTGCCCGGGATCCCGGCCAGGCACTCCACCCCCGCGAGGCCGTCCGCCACGCACGCGTCCACGAAGCCCTCCCACGGCTCACCGGCCTGGGCGACGAGGCGGTGGCCGGTGCGCCGCACGCCGCGCGTGGCGATCCGCAGCACCGTCCCGCGCACGCCCGCGTCGGAGATGACGACGTTGGAGCCGCCGGCGAGCACGAGGGCCGGGGGCGTGGGTGAGCGCAGTGCCTCGAGCACCTCGGCCTCCGTGCGGGCCTCTTCGAGCGCGTCGGCGGGCCCGCCGAGGCGCAGCGTCGTGTAGGGCGCGAGCTCGACCGGCATGCCGGCCGGAGGCTAGGGCTGCGCGTGCACCCTGCCCTCGGCGCCGGTCAGACGCGCGAAGGCAGGATGCCGCAGCGATCGACCCGAGCCGGCGCGCGGGTTCCCGGCTGGCAGACCGGGTACGGGGTGGAGCGCGCCTGGGCTTCGGGGAAGGCGACCGTCTGGAGCAGGGATTCTCGGGAGGCGACGGTCAGCACGCTTGGCAATCTGCCAGCCGCTGGCCGCCGCGTCGTCCGCCTGCATGGCGATCCTCCCTCGTCCGAAGGGATGACCCGCGGAGCGTGGAGGTCGCCCGCCCGGAAGCGCCTCAGCAGTTGACCACGCGGTCGCGGCCCGGGCCGCCGTCGCAGGTCTCCTCCTGTCCGGGCCCGCCGTCGAGAAGGTCGTTGCCGTTCTCGCCGAGCAGCAGCTTGTCGTCGCCGCGGTTGCCGCGGAGCGTGTCACGGCCGTCGCCGCCCCGGAGCTGATCGACGCCCGTGCCACCGGAGAGCCGGTCGCGGCCGTCCTGGCCGTAGAGGAGGTCGACGCCGCTGCCGCCGAAGATCCGGTCGTTGCCCTCCTGCCCGAACAGGTCGTCCTGACCGGCGTCACCGCGCAGGCGGTCGTTGCCGGCCCCGCCGTAGACGTTGTCGTCCCCGCTGCCGCCGCGCACCGCGTCGCGGCCGAAGTCCGCGGGCCCGCCGGGCGCGGCGCCACCGGAGGCGATGTCGTTGCCCGCTCCGCCGTCGACCTCGTCGCGGGCGACGCCGCCGTAGACCTTGTCGTCGTCAGCGCCGCCGCGGACGACGTCGCGGCCGTCGCCGCCGTCGAGCGTGTCCTCACCGTCGCCCCCGGCGAGCCGGTCGCGGTCGTCCTCGCCGAACAGCTCGTCGCGTCCGGGGCCGCCCGTCAGCCGGTCCTTGCCCGCTCCGCCGTGGAGCCGGTCGGCACCCAGGGCGCCGTCGAGCTCGTCGGAGCCTGAGCCGCCATAGACCTGGTCGGGCCCGCGACCCGCCGAGAGCACATCCGCGCCCTCGCCGCCCGTGAGGTAGTCGGCGCCGCTGTCGGCGACGATCCGGTCCGGCCCGTCGCCGCCGGAGATCCAGTTGTCGCCGCTGCTGTCGCTGACGCGATCGCGGCCGTCCCCGGCGCAGACGACGTCGTCGCCGCCGCCGGGAAAGATGACGTCGTCGCCCCCGCGCCCGTCGATGACGTTGCGGCCCGGCCCGCCGAACAGCACGTCAGGGCCGTCGGTACCGACGATCGTCGGCTCCTGCAGATGACAGAGGCGCACCGGCGCTTCGATGGCTGCGGCGCTGCGCAGGGCGGGCAGGCCCGCCGCGGGGAGGACGACGACGGTGGCGGCGAGCGCGAGCACGCGGCCGGTGGTTCGGGCTGGCATGAGGACTCCTTTCCTCGCGCAAGCGCGAGGGGGGCGCGGCGGCCGGCGCCGGTGACGCATCCGTGCGTGCGGCGTGGGGCGACGGTGGTGCGCCGATGGTGAGTGGACGTTCGCGAGTCTGGCGGCTCGATGCCCCCGATGCACCAGGAGAACCCCTGGGCTATTGGCGCCGGGTCGGCTCCGGGCCGCCGGGCGGCTCGCGGGCGAGCGTCGCGACGAGCTGGGCGCGCGAGCCTACCCCGAGCTTGCGATAGATCTGGCGCAGGTGGAACTCGATCGTCTTCGGCGACAGGAACAGCTCGGCGGCGATCTCCCGGTTCGAGGCCCCGCGGCGCACGGCCCCGGCCACTCGCAGCTCCTGCGGCGTCAGCCGGTCGTCGCGCACGGCGCGGCGGCGCGCACCCGCGGCCCGCAGCTCGTGGGTCGCCTGCGCGGCCCAGGCCCGGGCGCCGAGTGCCTCGAAGCCGCGCAGGGCCGCCCGCAGCCGCTCGCGGGCCTCGGCGCGCCGGCGCGCCCGGTGCAGCCGCCGGCCGTGGGCGAGCAGCGTCCGCGACCGCTCGAACGGCATCGGGCGGCGATCGTCGCAAGCCAGCGCCGCGGCGAACCGCGCGTCGAAGTCGTCGTCGACCAGGCCGCGGCAGCGGGCGAGCGCGGCGCCCGCCACGGCCCCGCCGGAGGCGACCGCCTGCCGCTCGAGCGGCTCGAGCACCCGGCGGGCGTCGTCGCAGCGGCCGGCACGGACGAAGGCCTCCGCGAGGTCGGCGGCCCAGGGCACGAGGGTCGGCTCCTCGTGGCCCGAGCCGTCGACGAGCCGCTCCACCTCGGCGAGCTCGGTGATGGCCGCGCCGGGGTGGTCGAGGCTGAGCTCCAGGAACCCGAGGGTGCCGTGCACGAATTTCAGGCCGCTGCTGATGGCCTCCGCCTGCGCGATGCCGAGCGCCGTCGCGAGCGCCTGCCGGCTCTGCGCCTCCTCGCCGCGGGCCGCGGCGAGCCGGGCGCGGAACGTCTGCGCGTAGCCGTGCACGATGTGCTGGCCCGTGTCGGCGGCGACCTGGAGGGCCTCGGCCGTCGCCGCTTCCGCGAGCGTCCACTCGCCGAGGCGGTAGGCGGCGTCGGCGGCGACCACGAGGGCCCCGCCGAGCGTCGCGAGCGCGCCCGTCTCGCGTGCGCGGGCGCACACCGCGAGCCCTTGGGTGCGTGCCTCCTCGAGCTCCCCGGTCGCGATGCGGGCGCGCAGGAGCAGATGCCACCACACCCAGTTGGGCCCGAGCGGATCGAGCTGCGAGGCCAGCCGCTCCGTCTCGCGCAACGCCCCGCGGGCGCTGCCCGGCCGGCCGCGGAGCACGAGCGTCCAGCCCCGGGTGGCGAGCACGTAGGCGCGCGCCGCCGGATCGCCGTCCGCCCCGAGCAGCGCCGCCGCGCGCTCGCCGGCGACATGCTCGAGCTCCGCCGCGACCCCCTCGTCGGGCCCACGCCGGCGTTGGCCAGGTGCCAGGCGCGCCGCTCGCCGTCGAGCACGCGCGCGAGGGCGTTGTGAGCCCGGCGCCGGGCCGGCGGGCTCGCGCTCTCGTACACCGCGCCGCGGATCATCGGATGCGCGAAGGCGACGCGTCCCTCGCCGAGGCGCACGAGCCCGGCCGCCTCGGCGTGGGCGAGCTGGTCGACGCTCGTGTCGACGTCGCGACCGGCGGCGGCGATCGCCCCCAGGTCCTCCGCCGTGTGGACCGCGGCCACGAGCAGGGCGCGGCGGGCGCGCTCGGGGAGCTCCTCGACGCGCCGGCCGAACACGTCGCGCAGGCGAGGGCCGGGGGCCAGCGGCGGCTCGAGGGCCACGCGGCCCGCCCGCTGGTCGGGCGTGAGGGTGGCGGGCAGTTCGACGAGCACGAGCGGGTTGCCGGCCGCCGCCGCCGCGACCGGCGCGGCCACCGTCGCCGCCAGATCGGGGGCGGCGCGCGCCAGCAGCTCGCGGGCGGCCGCGCGGGGAAGCGGACCGAGCCGCAGGGCGGGCACCTCGGCCGGGCCCACCGCGGCCGCGACCGGCTCGCGCGCCGCCGCGACGAGCGCCACCCCCTCGCGCGCGCGCCGGGCCGCGTACAGCACGCACTCCCGCGAGGCGGCGTCCAGCCACTGCAGGTCGTCGACGACCGCGAGCACGGGGCGGTGCCGGGCGGCCGCGCGCAGCAGGCCGACCGTCGCGACGCATACGGCGAGGCGGTCGCCCGCCGCCGGGGGACCGAGCGCGAGGGCGGCGGCCAGCGCATCCGCCTGCGGTCGCGGCAGGCTTGCGAGCTCCTGCGACACCGGGCCGAGGAGATCCGACAGGGCCGAGAAGGCCAGCTCGGCCTCCGTCTGGACCCCGCTCGCAGTCAGGACCGTCGTGTGGTCGCCGCGCTGCGCGAGCGCCTCCAGCAGCGTCGTCTTGCCGATCCCCGGCTCGCCGCAGACCACGAGCGCGCCTCCGTGTCCGGCCCGCAGGTCGTCGAGCAGCTCCTGCAGCCGGGCCAGCTCGGCGCGGCGGCCGACGAGTGCCTCGGCCCCGGGTCCCCGCACCCCTCGTGCTCCTCGAGACGACGTTTCGCCCTCCGGTCGTCGCAAGCTCCTCCCTCCGGTCGACGTCACACCGGCCACTCGTGCACGGGCAGGTTCGCGTGCATGAGCTCGCGGTAGCGCAACGTCATCTCGCGCAGGGCGGGCATGCGGTCCAGCCCGCGGTCGGCGTAGAGCCGGCGGAAGGTCTCGACCTGCCACGCGGCCCCGTTGCGCTGCGTGACGCAGCGGCGCTCGACGACGCCGAGGAAGCGGTCGCGGTCGGCCGCGGACACGCCCCAGGCCTCCAGGCCGCGGTGGGCGATCGGCAGCAGCCGCCGCAGCACGAGCTCGGCGACCGGCACCTCCCCCACCCCAGGCCAGTAGACGCGCGCGTCGAGCCCGTCGCGTGCCCCGGCGTGGAAGTTCTCCTCGGCGGCGGAGAAGGACATCGCACTCCACACGGGCCGCTCCTCCTCCGCGAGCATCCGCACGAGGCCGTAGTAGAAGGCGGCGTTGGCGATGATGTCGACGACGGTCGGCCCGGCGGGCAGCAGCCGGTTCTCCACCCGCAGGTGGGGCCGGCCGTCGACCGTGTCGTAGACCGGCCGGTTCCAGCGGTAGACCGTGCCGTTGTGCAGCCGCAGCTCCGACAGCGCGGGCGCCTCGCCGGCCTCGAGCTGCGCCTCGGGATCGTGGTCGTCGTCGACGAGCGGCAGCAGCGCCGGGAAGTAGCGGACGTTCTCCTCGAACAGGTCGAAGATCGACGTGATCCACCGCTCGCCGAACCACACGCGCGGGCGCACGCCCTGGGCCTTGAGCTCCTCCGGCCGGGTGTCCGTCGCCTGCTCGAACAGCGCGATGCGCGTCTCCCGCCACAGCTCGCGGCCGAACAGGAAGGGTGAGTTGGCCCCGACGGCGACCTGGACCCCGGCGATCGCCTGGGCGGCGTTCCAGTGGGCGGCGAAGGCCGTCGGGTCGACCTGCTGGTGGAGCTGGACGCTCGTGCAGGCCGCCTCGGGCAGGATCGTCTGCGCCGACGTGGAGAGGCGTTCGGTGCCGCGGATCTCGATGTGGAGGTCCTCCCCGCGGGCCGCGAAGATCTGCTCGTTGAGCAACGCGTAGCGCGGGTTGTCCGAGAAGGAGTCCGCGCCGAGGTGGCCCTCGTCGATCGTCGGCAGGATCCCGATCATCACCATGTGGCCGCCGGCGGGCTCGGCCTTGACCTCGGCTTCGTTGAGGTCGCGCCGCACGTCGGCCTCGAGGTCGGAGAGGACGTCGGGGCTCAGCAGCCGCGGCGGGATGTTGATCTCGACGTTGAACTGGCCGAGCTCCGTCTGGAAGTCCGGGTCGGCGATCGCCTCGAGCACCTCGGCGTTGCGCATGGCCGGTCCGCCGTCCGGCTCGGTGAGGTTGAGCTCGATCTCGAGCCCGATGGAGCGGTGGTCGGCATCGAAGGCCGACCCGCCGAGCATCCGCGCGAAGACGTCCAGGCAGCGCTTGACCTTGCTGCGGTAGCGCTGCCGGTCCTCGCGGCTGAACGTGCGCGGCTCGACCTCCTCGCCCATCGAGCGCGGGAGCCTAGGGATTTCCCGGCACCGCGGCGGTACGTTCCCTGGCGTGCGCGCCCTCGCCCACAGCCTCACGGCGAAGACCCTCGCCGTCACCGGGCTGCTCGCCGTCGCGCTGGCGGTCGGGTTCGCGCTGCTCGTGCTCGCGCTGGGGTCGGTGCGCGACGCGGGCCGCTCGGCCCTGCGCGCCCAGCAGGCCGTCACCGCCGGCGCGGACCTCCAGCGGACGGTGCTCGGCCTCGAGTCCGCTCTCGGCGGCTACGTCGCCACGGGGTCCGACAGGTTCCTGCGCCCCTTCGAGGCCGCGCGCCGCGAGTATCCGCCGCAGATCAGGCGCCTGCGCCGGCTCGCGCGCGGCAACCCGCGCCTGAAGGTGGAGGCCGACCGGGTGGCGGGCGAGGTGGCCGACTACGTGAACCTCTGGGCGCTGCCGCTGCGCGACCTCGCCCGCGACGACCGCCGCGTGGCCCGCAGCGTCATCGCCAACGCCCAGGGCCGCCGGCGGGTGGCGCGCATCCGCACGGCGTTCACCCAGCTCTCGGGCCGGGTGCGCGCGGAGGCGGCCGCGCAGCGGCGCAGCGCCGACGACCGCGCCAACCTCGCGGTCGCGCTCGGGCTCGCGGCCATCCCGCTCGTCCTCGCGGTGCTCGCCCTCGGCGGCCTCGCCCTGCGACGCGGCATCGTCAAGCCGGTGCAGCGACTCGCCGGCGCGACCGCGGTCGTGGCCACGGGCGACCTGACGGAGCGGGTCCGGGCCGAGCGCGCGGACGAGCTCGGCGACCTCGAGCGCGCCTTCAACGCCATGACCGCCTCCCTGGAGAGCAGCCAGGAGGAGCTCGCGCGCCGCGCCCGCGAGCTCGAGCGCTCCAACCGCGAGCTGCAGGACTACGCCTCCGTCACCTCGCACGACCTGCAGGGCCCGCTCGTGACCATCGGGATGTACGCGGACCTGCTCGTCGCCCGCCACGGCACCGACGAGGACGCCAAGCTCCTCGCCAGCCGGATCCGCGAGAGCGCCTCGGGCATGCGCCGGCTCGTGCGCGAGCTGCTGGCCTACGCCCGCCTCGAGCGCGACGCCGGCGCCCGCGAGCCGGTGCCGCTCGCCGACGCCGTGCGCGACGCCCTCGACAACCTCGCCGGGCCGATCGCCCAGGCGGGGGCCCGGATCGAGCCGGGCCCGATGCCCGTCGTCCGCGGCGACGCGTCCCGGCTCACCCAGCTCGTCCAGAACCTGCTGACCAACGCCATGAAGTTCACGCGGGACGACGAGCCGCCGCACGTGCGCATCACGGGGATGGTCGTCGGCGACGACGTCCACGTCGCCGTCCACGACAACGGGATCGGCTTCCGGCCCGGGCAGGCCGAGGACATCTTCCGGCCCTTCCACCGCCTGCACTCCACGGACCGCTACGACGGGACGGGCATCGGCCTGGCCGTCTGCCAGAAGATCGTCGGCCAGCACGGCGGGCGCATCTGGGCGGAGGGCCGCCCGGGCGAAGGCGCGACCTTCCACTTCACCCTGCCCGCGGCCGAGCGCCCGCCGGCCGTCGCGCCGACCCTGCGGGTCGCCGTCGACGGCAGCGACGCCCGGACCCCGACGTCGTAAGCTCACCCGGCCGGCGGGTTGCCCACTTGGCCGGAGGCGCCAGCGCCTCACCCGGGTCCCGCGCCACCGTCCGCGGTGGCGGCCCGCCCCGGGGGTCAGGAGTGTCCAACCGCCCAGGTTCGACATTCGACGCAACCTGGGACGTAGCAATTCAGTGGTGACCCATGACCGGTCGGCCCCGGGGCGGGCGCAGAGCCCGCCCCGACCGCCGGCCGCTCAGGCGGCCACGGGCGGCGCCGGCGTGGCGAGCGCGTCCTCGGTGTCGTAGGCGACGAGCGCCGGGAAGGCGACGCCGACGAGCGCGACGCCGACGAGGCATGCGAGCCCGCCCGAGGTCACGGAGAAGCGCGGCCCGGCCAGCCCGGCCACGGCGCCGGCCTCGACGTCGCCGAGCCGCGGCCCGCTCGTGACCACGAGGCTGAACACCGACGACATGCGGCCTCGCATCGCGTCCGGCGTCACCGTCTGGTTGATCGTCGACCGGCACACGGCGCTCACGCTGTCGGCCGCCCCGGCGGCCGCGAGGCAGACCGCGGCGAGCCAGAGCGAGCCCGCGACGCCGGCCGCGGCGATCGCGAGCCCCCACACCGCCACCGCGCACAGGACGATGCGCCCCAGCCGGCGCGCCGACTCGAGCCAGCCCGTGGTCAGCGCCGCGACGGTCGCGCCGGCGGACACGGCCGCGTAGAGCAGCCCGGTCCCGGCGGCGCCCGCGCCGTAGACGGACACCGCGAGCACCGGGAACAGCGCCCGCGGCATCCCGAACGTCATGGCCAGCAGGTCGATCGCGAAGGAGCCCTTGAGCGCCTGGTTGCGGTTGACGAAGCGCAGGCCGTCGCCGATCGAGCGCCGGATCGTCGTCGGCTCGCGCCCGTCGCCCGGCGGCGGCTGGGGCGCCATCGCCACCAGCGCCCAGACCATCGCGAGGCAGGACGCCGCGTCGATCGCGTAGGTCCAGCCGAGCCCGAGGCCGGCGATGAGCAGGCCGCCGAGGCCCGGGCCGGCGACGAGGGTGAGCTGGAAGAGGCCGAAGTTCAGCGCGAGGGCCGAGCGCAGCCGCTCCGGCCGCACGAGGTTCGGCACGACGGCCGAGCGGGCGACGTTCTGGATCGCCCCGAAGCCGGCGACCAGCCCGCCGAGCACGTAGAGCGACCACAGGGGCGGCTCGCCCGCGAAGGCGAGCGCCGCGAGGGCGGCCGAGCCGGCCACGAGCGCGACCTGGTCGACCAGCAGGATCGTGCGCCGGTCGTGGCGGTCGGCGATCGCCCCGCCGACGAGCGCGAGCACGATGAGCGGCAGCAGTTCGACGGCGCCGAGCAGGCCCGTGAGGAAGGCCGAGCCGGTCTGGGTGTAGAGCTGGTACGGCAGGGCGACGAGCGCCGCCTGGGTGCCGAGCCCGGAGACGACGTTGCCCGCGACGAGCAGGCGCAGGTCGTGGGACTCGCGCAGGGAGGAGACGTCGACGGCCACCCGCGGCACCGGGCCAGCGTAGGAATAGGGTCAGTCGCGTGACGTTCCTGGAGGCCCTCGCCGTGCTCGCGGCCGGCATGGCGGCGGGCACGATCAACGTCGTCGTCGGCAGCGGGACACTCGTGACCTTCCCGGTGCTGCTGACGCTCGGCTATCCGCCCGTGACCGCCAACGTCTCGAACTCCATCGGGCTCGTGCCGGGGTCCGTGACGGGAGCGATCGGCTACCGGCAGGAGCTCGTCGGCCAGCGCGCCCGCGCGCTCCGGCTCGGCGTGGCGTCCCTGATGGGCGGCGCGCTCGGGGCGGGTGCGCTCCTGGTGCTGCCGCCGGGCGTGTTCGAGGCCGTCGTGCCGGCGTTCATCGTCGTCGCGCTCGTGCTCATCGTCCTGCAGCCCAGGCTGTCGGACCGGCTGCAGGCGCGCCGCGAGGCCGCTCCACCACACGGGGGGCCGTGGACGACCGTCGCGGTGTTCGTGGCCGGGGTCTACGGCGGCTACTTCGGCGCGGCGCAGGGGATCCTGCTCATCTCCATCCTCTCGCTCACGCTGCCGGAGGACCTGCAGCGCGTCAACGCGCTCAAGAACGTCCTGGCGGCGATCGTCAACGGCGTCGCCGGCCTCGTCTTCGTGTTCGCCGCCCACGTCGCGTGGCTCGCGGTGGCGCTGATCGCCGTCGGCTCGACCGTCGGCGGCGTCCTCGGCGCGCGGTTCGGCAAGCGGCTCCCGCCCGCCGTCCTGCGCGGGCTGATCGTCGTCGTCGGCGCCGTCGCCATCGTGCGGTTGCTCGCGTAGGCTCGCGCCCATGGGTCGGTTCGAGCGCGATCGCTCCGAGGGCAACGAGCAGCACGCGACGACGCTCGAGCTGTTCTACGACCTGGTCTTCGTCTTCGCCGTCACACAGGTCTCCCACCACCTGCTCGGCCACCTCTCGTGGGCCGGTGCGGGCCAGTCGGCGATCCTGCTCGTCGCCGTCTGGTGGTCGTGGAACTACACGACCTGGGTGACCAACGAGCTCGATCCCGAGTCCCCCGTCGTGCGCATGGTGATCGTCGGCGTCATGCTCGGCTCCCTGCTCATGGCCGTGGCCATCCCGCGGGCCTTCGGCGACCGCGCCCTGCTCTTCGCCGGCGCCTACGTCGCCATCCAGGTCGGCCGCCACCTGTTCCTGACCTACGTCGCCGCGGAGCGCGGCACCCCGGGCCGCGACCGCGCGTCGCGCATCCTCGTCTGGTTCTACGCCTCGGGAGCGCTGTGGATCGCCGGCGCCCTGGCCGACGGCACCGCCCGTTCGCTGCTGTGGGTGCTGGCCGTGCTCATCGACCTCGCCGGCCCGCTGACCACCTACGTCCTGCCGTTCCGGCGCGCGGTGGCCGCGAGCACGTGGGACGTCGAGGCGAGCCACTTCGCCGAGCGCTTCCAGCTGTTCATCATCATCGCCCTCGGCGAGTCCATCGTCATCACGGGCGCCACGACGGCCGACCTCACCCTCGACACCGCCCGCTGGACGGCCTTCGTCGTCGCCTTCTTCGGGACGGCCGCGCTGTGGTGGCTGTACTTCAACTACGCGGCCGGGATGGCCGGGCGGCGCCTCGCGCTCGCGGGGGACGAGCGGACGAGCATGGCCCGCGACGCCTACACCTACCTCCACGCGGTGCTCGTGGCGGGGATCATCGTCGCCGCCGTGGGTGACGAGCTCGTCATCGCCCATCCGACGGAGACGCTGCCGACGCCCGAGGTCCTCGCCGTCGTCGGCGGCCCGGCACTCTACCTCCTCGCCCACGTGCTCTTCCGGCTCCGCCTGGCCGGCTCGCTCTCCCGCAAGCGGCTCGCGGGGGCGCTCGCGTGCCTGGCCTGCGGGCTGCTCGGCGGTGTCGTCTCCGGCCTCGTGCTCGCGCTGCTCGTGCTCGGCGTCCTCGTGGCCGTCATCGTCGCCGAGCAGGTCAGCGGCGCCCGCCGGACCCGGCGCGGCGAGCCGTCGCCGCGCGAGCAGCTCGAGGCGTCGATGGCCCAGGCGCCGACGGGCGAAGGTGCGGCGGCGCCGGCGGCAGGCGGGAGGACCGCGGTCTGAGCTTCAGTCGCCGAGCGGCCGCCAGGGCGACCACACCGCGACTCCCGCTCACCGTCGCCCGGCTCGTCCGCGCCGTCACGCGCGGACGACGAGCACCGGCGTCTCGGACTGCTGGAGCAGCCGGTGCGGCGTCGAGCCCAGCAGCGCGCCGCGCAGCGGCCGCTCGCCGTGGGAGCCGACGACGATCATCTGCGCCGATTCGCGCTCGCCGAGCTCCGTGAGCCCGTCGGCCACGCGCTGCTCGACGATCTCGCCGCGCACGTGCACCCCGGCGGCCCTCGCGGCCTCCAGCCCCTCCTCGAGGACGCCCTGTGCCCGCTCGCGCACGACGGCGGCGAAGTCGGCCACCTCGCTGCCCGTGCGCTGGACGTGGGCGCCGGAGACGAGCACGATCTCCGCCCGCAGCGGCTCGGCCAGCCGGATGGCCTCTGCGAGTGCCGCCTTCGCGCAATCCCCGCCGTCGTAGCCGACGATCAGCGGGCCGTGGCGCGCGACGCTCACAGCGGCGCCGCCTCGCCGGCCGGCCCACGGTCGAGGATGCGCGGGTCGGCGACCTCGAGCTTGCGGTCGAAGAACGCCGGGTGCGACCGGCGCCAGAAGAGCATGAGCACGACGCCGAAGAGCAGGAAGCCGACGCCGATGACCAGCGGTGGGCCGAGGCCGAACCACGAGTCGCCGGACTCCGAGTTCGCCGGGTCGGCGTAGTCCCAGCAGCTCTTGAGGAAGATGCCGAGGAGCATCACCCCGCCGAGGAACGGGCCGACGCCGATGAGCAGCAACGTCTTGACGTTGCGGAAGATCTGGCGCCGGTAGTAGATGACGCACGCGAAGCCCGTCAGCCCGTAGTAGAACGCGATCATCAGGCCGAGGGCGGCGATCGAGTCGAAGAGGATGTTCTCCGACACGATGGTCAGCCCGACGTACCAGAGCGTCGAGAAGACGCCCATGAGGATCGTCGAGTTGTGCGGCGTCATGTAGCGCGAGTGGACGTGGCCGAGCCCCTCGGGTGCCGCGCCGACGCGCGCCATGGACAGGCTCGTGCGGGCGGTCGGCAGGATCGTCGTCTGCGTCGACGCGGCCGCCGAGGTCAGCACCGCGATGATGAGGATCTTGTCCAGCGGCGAGCCGAACACGTCCTTGCCGAGCACGGAGAGCACGTCCTCGGAGTTGTCCACGAGCGTCTTGGGCCCGTCCCACGCCTGGGCAGCGTAGGAGACCAGCACGTAGATGAGCACGAGGGCGACCGTCGCCCACAAGGCGGCCTTGCCCGGCCCCTCGGAGGAGTTCTCGGACTCCTCGTTGACCGTCACGGTGGAGTCCCAGCCCCAGTAGATGAAGACCGCGATGAGCACGCCGTTGACGAGTGCGCCGAAGTCCGAGATCGCGAACGGGTTGATCCACGACAGGCTCGGATCGACGGCGTCGGGGCCGGCGTTGCCGGAGGCGACCTGGACGAAGGCGACGACGGCGAAGATCGACAGGGTGGTGATCTCGGCGGCGAGCAGGCCCATCTGCATGCGCGCCGACAGCTCGATGCCGATCACGCAGATCCACGTCATGATCGCGATCCACACGACGCCCACCGCGGTCACGGCCACGGTCGAGTCCGCCGCGCTCTGCCAGCCCACGAGCAGGAAGCTGTAGAGGCCGGCGATCTGGGCGAGGTTGGCCATGACGATGATGTCGGCGACGATGATCGCCCAGCCGCCGAGCCAGCCGGCAGACGGCCCCATCGCCCGCGTGACCCAGGAGAACGTCGTCCCGCAGTCCGGGTCGGCCCGGTTCATGTAGTAGTACGACGACGCGATCAGCAGCATCGGGATGAACGAGACGATGAACACGGCGGGCGCCTGCAGCCCGACGCCGGCGACCGCCACGACGAAGCCGAGCGAGGCCGCCAGGGAGTAGCCCGGCGCCGTCGAGGCGACGCCGATGACGAAGCTCGAGAGAAAGCCGATCGCGTCCTTCTTGAGCCCCTTGTCGCCGCCGAGATCCGGCGCGGCGGGCGTGATCGTCGCCATGGCGGCGCACCTTATCCCGGGGCCTCGGCCGTGTCATTGTCCAGCGCGTCGAAGCGTCGGGCTCAGTCTTCGCCGGATGGGCGGGTCGCCGGGGTCAGGCCGCCGCGCCCGAGGGCCGCGCGTACGAGCCCCGGCGCCGCGACGCGCAGCACCGCTGCGAGCCAGTAGGGCCGCGGAACGTAGCGCTCCGCCCGCCCGCCCGGGCCCGCATCGACGATCGCCTCGGCGACCTTCTCCGGCGTGGAGACGAGCCAGCGCGTGAGCGGCCGGGTGACGAGCTCGCGCTGGGGGAAGCCCTCCGTGGCGACGAAGCCGGGCAGCACGAGGCCGACGTGGACGCCGTGGTCGCGCTCCTCGAGCTGCAGGGCGTCCGTCCACCCGGCGAGGGCGAACTTCGCGGCCGAGTAGCCGCCCGAGTTCCCGCGCCCGATGCGGCCCGACGTGCTCGAGACCATGACGATCGCACTCGGGGCGCCGGCCCGCAGGAGCGGCAACAGCGCCTCGGTGAGCCGGGCGACCGCGTCGAAGTTCAGCGCCATGTGACGCTGGAGGTTCTCCCAGCCCGTGTCGCCGAAGCGGCCGCGCCACGCCGCTCCGGCGTTGTTGACGAGCAGCTGCAGCCGTCCGGCGTGCTCGTGCTCGACCGCGTCGCGCACCTCCGCGGGGGCCCCCGGCTCGGTCAGGTCGGCCGCGACGACGGTCGCCCCGCCGAGCTCGGCGGCGAGCGCGTCGAGGCGGTCCCGCCGGCGCGCGACGAGCACCAGGGCGTGGGTGGAAGCGAGGCGGCGCGCCGTGGCGGCGCCGATGCCGCTGGAGGCGCCGGTGATCACGGCGACGGGACGGTCGGGCATCGCCCCATCATCCCCCTCGACCCGTCCGCCCGCGCACCCCGGGCCACCACGCCGCCCCGGGCGTTGTTATGGTGCCCCCCAAGCCGAGTCCCGTGGGCACCGAACCACGGGAGCGGGGGAACCATTGGATCGGGTGCCATCAGCCCGGTCCGGGGGCGAATCGCCACGTAGTCGTGGCGTAGCGCGCCGGCGCGAGCCCGACAGCTCACCTCGTAGGCACACGGAACCGCGATACCGAGGAGCCTGCGCGTTGTCCCGCGTCAGAACCCCTGCACGTCTCATGTCCATGCTGCTCAGCGCCGCCGTCCTCGGCGGTGGTGGTCTGGCCGCCACGGCGCCGGTCGCCTCGGCCCGGGTCCTCGCCCTCGGCTCGCACGGCAAGGCCGTCAAGCGGCTGCAGCGTAAGCTCCACGTTCCCGCCGACGGGGCGTTCGGGCGCAGGACGAAGGCCACGCTCAAGCGCTACCAGCGCGCCCACGGGCTCACGGCCACGGGCCGTGTCGACGTCCAGACCGCGCAGGCGCTCGGCCTGCGCACGGGCGCGACGGTGCGCGGGCCGCGGGCCGTCTCGCTCACGCCGGATCAGGTCGAGCAGGTCCAGACCGCGCTCGGCGTCGACGCCGACGGCGAGTGGGGTCCCGCGTCGGCGAAGGCGCTGAAGGCGTTCGAGGCCGCCCACGGCCTGCCGGCGGACGGCAAGGCGGACGCCCAGGTCCTCCAGCAGCTCGGCGTCGGCCTCGCGCAGACGCCGGCCCCGTCGGGCAGCGCCCAGGCCGTCGTCGCCGCCGCCCGCGCGCTGATCGGCACGCCGTACGCCTCCGGCGGCACGACGCCCGCGGGCTTCGACTGCTCCGGGCTGACCCGCTACGTGTTCCGCAAGGCCGGCATCAAGCTGCCGCGCACGAGCTTCCAGCAGTACACGCGCGGAACCCCGGTCCCCAAGGACCAGATCCAGGCCGGTGACCTCGTCTTCTTCGACACCGCGGGTGGCGGCGCCTCGCACGTCGGGGTGGCCACGGGCCGCAGGACGGCGATCTCCGCCACCTCGCACGGCGTCATGCAGCACTCGATCGTCCAGGGCTACTGGGGCGCGCACTACGTCGGCGCGCGCCGCGTCGCGGGCTGAGCCGCGCCGCCCGGTGGGCGGCATATGACGGTCGGGTAACATCAGTCTCGATGGGCGTCGCCGAACGCAGCATGGGGCTGGGCCTGCGCGCGCTGAACTCGCTCGCGGGCACCGATGCCGTGGACCGGCTCGGCCTGCGCGAGCCGGCCCAGCGGCTCGTCTCGCGCTCCGCGCGCGGCAGCTTGAAGGCGGCGGGCTCGGCGCGGCGGACGTTCAGCGCGGTGGCCAAGCTCGGCGGCCCGCGCCGGCCGGGCGAGGCGCGCTCCCGCGGCGAGTTCGACCTCACGCCGACGGACGAGCAGCTGCTGCTGCGCGACGCGTTCCGGGACTTCGGCCGCGACGAGCTGCGCCCGCGCGCGCAGGACGCCGATGCCGCCTGCGCTGCGCCCCGGGCGCTGCTGGACCAGGCCGCGGGGCTCGGGCTGACGACTCTCGGAGTGCCGGAGGCGCTGGGCGGCGTGGTCTCCGAGCGCTCCGCGGTGACCACCGTGCTCGTCGCGGAGGCCCTCGCGCACGGCGACATGGGCCTGGCCGCGGCGATCCTCGCCCCGGCCGGCGTCGCCACCGCCCTCGGCCTGTGGGGCGACGCCGACCAGCAGGCCACCTACCTGCCGCCCTTCGTCTCCGACGACGTGCCCACCGCCGCGCTGGCGATGCTTGAGCCGCGGCCGCTGTTCGATCCCGTCGCGCTGCAGACGCGGGCGCGTCGCCGCGCCGGCGGCGGCTTCGTCCTGGACGGCGTCAAGGCGCTCGTGCCGAGCGCCGTGGACGCGGAGCTGTTGCTCGTGGCCGCGTCGCTGGAGGGCCGCGGCCCGGCGCTGTTCCTCGTCGAGGCCGGTGAGCCGGGCGTGACCGCCGAGCCCGAGCCCGCCATGGGCGTGCGGGCCGCCGCCACCGGGCGGCTCGTCCTCGCCGGCGTGCGCCTGCCCGAGCGCGCGCTGCTCGCCGGCGCCGACCCGGCGGTCTACCTCGAGTGCGTGCGCCGCGCCCGGCTCGCCTGGTGCGCGCTGGCCGTCGGCTGCGGGCAGGCCGTGCTCGACCACGTGACGGTCTACGTGAACGAGCGCCGCGCCTTCGGAGAGCCGATCTCGCACCGCCAGGCCGTCGCCTTCGCCGTCGCGGACATGGCGGTCGAGCTCGAGGGCATGCGGCTGCTCACGTGGCGGGCCGCCGCGCTCGCCGACCAGGGCCGCCCGTTCGACCACGCGACCGCGCTCGCGCGCCGGTCGTGCGCGACGCGGGGCATGGCCATCGGCAATCAGGGCGTCCAGCTGCTGGGCGGCCACGGCTACGTCAAGGAGTACCCGCAGGAGCGCTGGTTCCGCGACCTGCGCGCGTGCGGCGTGATGGAAGGCGGGCTGCTCGTCTGATGATCGACCTCGAGGTCCCGAGGAAGTTCCGCGGGCTCGTCGGCCAGACGCGCCAGGTGGCCACGGAGGTCTTCCGGCCCATCTCGCGCCGCTACGACCGCGGCGAGCACGCCCGGCCCAAGGAGCTCGACATGCTCGCGGCGCTCATCGAGGGCATGGAGGCCGGCGGCGGGACCGGGGGGGCCGGGGCGAGCGGCGTGCGCCGCGCCGGCGAGGACGGGGCGGCGGTCGGGGCCAACCGCAACGGCGGCAACCTCGCCACCGCCCTGTCGGTCATGGAGCTCAGCTGGGGCGATGTCGGCCTGCTGCTCGCCATGCCCGGGCAGGGGCTCGGCAACTCCGCGATCGCCGCCGTGGCCGACGACGCCCAGCTCGAGCGCTACGGCGGGCGCTGGGCCGCGATGGCCATCACGGAGCCCGAGGCGGGCTCGGACTCGGCCGCGATCCGCACCACCGCGGTCCGTGACGGCGACGAGTGGGTGCTCAACGGCGAGAAGATCTACGTGACCTCCGGCGAGCGGGCCGAGCTCGTCGTCGTGTGGGCGACGCTGGACCGCGCCAAGGGCCGCTCGGCCATCCGCTCCTTCGTCGTGGAGCGCTCCAACCCGCAGATGAAGCTCCTGCGCCTCGAGCACAAGCTCGGCATCCGCGCCTCGGACACGGCGGCGTTCTCGCTCGAGGACTGCCGCGTGCCCGCGGACGCGCTGCTCGGCTCGCCCGACCTCGACTCGGACACGGGCAAGGGCTTCGCGGGCGCCATGCAGACCTTCGACAACACCCGCCCGCTCGTGGCGGCGATGGCCGTCGGGGTGACCCGCGCGGCGCTCGAGCACACGCGGGAGGCGCTCGAGCGCGCCGGCGTGCGCGCCGACCCCGACGCGCCCGCCTGGGTCCAACCCGCCGCGGCCGCCGAGCTCGTGGCCATGGAGGTCGACTACGAGGCGGCACGGCTGCTGACCCTGTCGGCGTGCTGGATGGCCGACAACGGCAAGCCGAACTCGCTGCAGGCGTCGATGGCCAAGGCCAAGGCCGGGCGGACGTGCGTCGACGTCGCCCTGCGCTGCGTCGAGCTCTGCGGCGCCGGGGGCTACGGCGAGGCGGAGCTCCTCGAGAAGTGGGCGCGCGACGCCAAGATCCTCGACATCTTCGAGGGCACCCAGCAGATCCAGCTGCTCATCATCGCGCGCCAGCTGCTCAAGAAGACCTCCGCCGAGCTGCGCTGAGCCGGGCCTTCGAGGCGCTCTGACGGTAGGCTGCGCGTGTCGTGCGGCTCGTGCTCAACCTCATCTGGCTGGTCTTCGGCGGGCTCGAGCTCGCGATCGCCTACGCGCTCGTCGCGGTCGTGATGATGCTCCTCATCGTCACGATCCCATTCGGCGTGGCCTCCGCTCGGATCGGCCTGTTCTGCCTGTGGCCGTTCGGCCGCACGCTCGTGCGTCGCCCCGAGGCGGGAGCCGGTTCGGTCATCGGCAACGTGATCTGGTTCGTGCTCGCCGGGTGGTGGCTGGCCCTCGCGCACCTGATCACGGGCGCGGTGATGTGCCTGACCATCATCGGCATCCCGCTCGGCCTGGCGAACTTCAAGCTCATCCCCGTCTCGCTGACGCCCTTCGGCCGGGAGATCGTCGGCCCCGAGGAGGCGCGGGCGGAGGGGTTGGAGGACCACCGGGTCGTGCCCTCAGGGCCGACCAGCGTCCGCTGAGGGGACGGCGCCGGCGGTTGGCCGCCGACGCCCGCGGGCAGGCCGCGGGCGTGAACCCGCGCGTGACCGTCGTCCTGCTCACGCGCAACGGGCGCGCCCGGCTGCCGCGCTCGCTCGGGCACCTGACCGCCCTGCCCGAGCGCCCCCACGTCCTCCTCGTCGACAACGGCTCGACCGACGGCACGCCGGGCGCCGTGCGGGCGGACTTCCCCGGCGTCGAGGTGCTCGAGCTCGGCGCCAACCGCGGCGCCGCCGGGCGCAACGCGGGCGTGGAAGCGGCCCGGACGCCGTACGTGGCCTTCGCCGAGGACGACTCGTGGTACGCGCCCGGGGCGCTGGACCGCGCGGCCGACCTGCTCGACGCCCACGGCCGGCTGGGCCTCATCGCCGCGCACACGCTCGTCGGCGAGGACGAGCGACCGGACCCGCTGCACGAGGACATGGTCGACACGCCGCTGGCCGACGAGCCCGGCCTGCCCGGGCATCCGATCCTCTCCTTCCTCGAAGGGGTCAGCGTCGTCCGCCGCGACGCCTACCTCGGCGCGGGCGGCTACGACCCGCGGCTGTTCGTCGGCGGGCCGGAGGAGCACCTCGCCGCCGAGTTGCTGCGGCGGGGCTGGCGGCTGCGCTACGTGCCGGAGGTCGTCGCGCGCCACGTGCCCGACCACGGCGCGCCGGACCCGGTCGTGCGTCGGCTCGGGCTGCGCAACACGCTGTGGTTCGCCTGGCTGCGCCGCCCCGTGCGCCCCGCCCTGCGCTGGTCGGCGCACGTGGTGGCCGGCTCGCCGCGCGACCGCTGGACGCTGCTCGGGGTGCTCGACGCGCTGCGCGGCCTGCCCTGGGTGCTGCGCGAGCGGCGGCCGCTGCCCGCCGACGTCGAGGCCCAGCTCGCGCTGCTGGACGCGCCCAAGCGGCGCTCCTCGGCGCGCGACTACGGCCGCTGAGCGCGTCGACGACGACGCGCCCACGTCGCTCTTCTGCGAATTCCGGTCGGGTTTGACCTAATGCCTAGAGTGCCCGACGTGCACGCGGTCTTCTCCTTCCCCCGCACGGTCGACGAACGGGCCGCCCGCACGGTCGCCGCCGTCGTGGCGCTGACCGCCGCCGTGGCGCTGCTCACGGGCTGGCACTGGCTCCTCGCCCCCTTGGCCTACGGCTTCTGGGCACGGGTGTTGACGGGACCGACCCTGTCGCCGCTGGGTCGCCTGGCGTCCACGGTCATCGCCCCCCGCCTCGGGACGCCCAGGCCGGTCGCCGGCCCACCCAAGCGCTTCGCACAGGCGATCGGCGCCGCGGTGACGACCATCGGCCTGATCGGCTGGTGGCTCGGTGCCGGGTCGGTCGCCGACGTCGCGCTGGCGGCGATGGTGCTCGCCGCCACGCTCGAGTCGGCCTTCGCGCTCTGCCTCGGCTGCCGTGCGTTCGCCGGGCTCATGCGCCTCGGGCTCGTGCCGGAGGACGTGTGTGACGAGTGCGGCGACCTGTGGGCGCGCCCAGGGATGTCGCGCTCCACCTCCTGACCCGCGCGGGGCGGCGACGCTCGCCGGTCCGGACCCGCGGGCCCGGACCGGCGATCCTCCCAGGACTGCGTCGCCCTACGGGACCGGAAGGCCCTGCGGCTCGGACGGCTGCGCCTGCGACGGCTGCGCCTGCGACTGCGCGCTCCCGCTCGGCCGCGTGCCGAGCGTGACCTTGACGGTCTGCTTCGCGCCACCGCGGGTCACGGTGAGGGCCAGCTCGTCGCCCGGCTTGCCGGCGTCGACGGCGCTCGTGAGGTCCGAGGAGGTCTCGACGGGCGCGCCGCCGGCGGCCGTGACCACGTCGCCGCGCTCCAGCCCCGCGTCGTCCGCCGGCCCGCCGGGCCGCACCAGGCCGACCGTGGCGCCCCGGTCGTTCGTCGCGTCACCGAGGCTGACGCCGAGGTAGGCGTGCGTCGCCTTCCCCGTGGCGCGCAGCTGCTCGACGACGCGCGAGACGGTGGCCGAGGGAATGGCGAAGCCGACGCCCGAGTTGCCGCCCGTGGAGCCGTCGGCGCTGCGCGAGGCGGTCTCGATCTGCGAGTTCACGCCGATCACCTCGCCCTGCGCGTTCAGCAGCGGGCCGCCCGAGTTGCCCGGGTTCAGGGCGGCGTCCGTCTGGACGACGTTGGAGATCGAGTAGCCGTTCGGCGACGAGATCGTCCGCTGCAGCGCGGAGACGACACCGGTGGTCAGCGTGCGGTCGAGGCCGTAGGGGTTGCCGATGGCGAAGACGTTGTCGCCGACCGCGACCCGGCGCGAGTCGCCGAGCTTGAGCGTGGCGAGCTTCGACCCGCCGGTGTCGACCTTGAGCAGCGCCAGGTCGCTCGAGGCGTCGACGCCGACGACCTGCGCGCGGCTCGGCTTGCCGTCGCCGACCTTGACGGTGACGACCGACGCGCCGTCGACCACGTGGTCGTTGGTCACGACGTAGCCGTCGCTGGAGATCACGAAGCCGGTCCCGGTGCCCGTCCCCTTCGCCGAGCGGGCGGTGACGTAGGCGACGGCGTCCTTGGACCGCTCGTAGATGCTGCCGGCGCTGAGGGCGCGGCCGGAGGCGGGCGTGCTGGTGTCGACGGAGGCGGCCGGGGTCGAGGAGGCGGCGGCGGGACTGCCGTCGAGCTCGTGCTCGAGGGCCGCCCCGCCGGCGCCGCCGAGCAGCCCGGCGGCGGCGACGGTGATGAGGGTTCTGCGGGGATTCATGCCCACCACCGTGCGACGCGGCGCTCCTCCGCGCCTAACGGGAACCTGGGGACTTCCTGAGCCGCGGCCGGTGATCGCCTCCAGCTATCACCGGGCCCGAGATCGGTATTGGACGGCGATCACGCGGGTCCGTACCTTCTGCCTCTCCCTCCCCTCATCCTGCGGAAGCGCCTCCTAGCCGTCCATACCGGGAGGCGCTTCCCGTAGGACTCCTCGCAGGGTGTCGAGGAAGCCCTCGAGCACCGGTGGAATCGGCTCGTCGCGACAGGCCAGGTAGAGCTCGACCGTCGGCGCCCGGCCACGCAGCGACCGGTAGACCACGCCGCCGCGCTCGCGCGCCGCCACGGAGGCCGGCACGAGCGACACGCCGATCCCCGCGGAGACGAGCCCGAGCACCGTCCGGATCTCCGTGACCTCCTGCACCGCGTGGTCCGTCCGGTCCAGCGTGGCCAGGGCCGCGGTCAGTGACGCGTGCAGGCCGGGCGCCTCCCGGCTGGCGAGCAGCACCACGGTCTCCCCGGCGAGGTCGGGCAGGGCCAGCGCCTCGCGGCGCGCGAGCGGATGGCCCTCGGGCAGCGCCACGAGGACGGGCTCCCGGTCGACGCGCTCCAGCCGCAGGCCCGCCTGCTCGCGCGCCGGCCGGCAGACGCCGACGTCGATGGTCCCGGCGGCGAGCGCCTCGAGCTGCGCGCCCGTCGGCAGCTCGCGCAGGCGCAGCTCGACCTCCGGTCGAGCGGCCCGGAACTCCCGCAGCGCCTCCGGCAGCCGCCCGTACATCGCCGAGCCGACGAAGCCGACCGACAGCTCCCCGGCCTCGCCACGGGCGACCCGGCGCACCGCGACGACGGCGCGGTCGGCGGCGGCGAGCACCGTCCGCGCCTCGCCGAGCAGCATCCGGCCGGCGGCGGTGAGCTCCACGCGCCGGCGGTCGCGCTCGAACAGCGGCGCGCCGAGCTCGGCCTCCAGCGCGCGGATCTGCGCGCTCAGCGGCGGCTGGGAGATGTGCAGGCGCTCCGCGGCCCGACGGAAGTGCAGCTCCTCGGCGACCGCCACGAAGTAGCGCAGGTGGCGCAGCTCCATGTCCGTGGCTCAGGCCGCGACCACGTCCGGGTCGCCCTCGGCGTCGAGCCCGCCTCCCGCGGCGACGCGGCCGACGAGCTGGGCCTCGGGCACGCCGAAGGCCTCGACGAGCGCCCCGGCGTGCGCACGCAACGCCTGGCAGCGGTTGCCGACGGCGCGGATGACGAGCTTCGAACCGCGCGACGAGAGCCTGCCGTGCTCCTGGAACCAGCCGCGGTCGGTCTCGACGTGCGACAGCGCGTAGAGGTGGCAGAGCTCGTCCAGCACCCGGGCCGTGGCCGGGTCCGGGCAGTCGCGGACGGCATCGGCGAAGGCCTCGAGCACGAACCGCTCCGTGTGCACCCGCGCGCACTCCAGGACGTGGTCCTGGGTGTCCAGCAGCACCTGGAACGGGTCGCCGCCGGCGTCCATGAGGGCCTTCAGCCGCCGCGCCGCGGTGGAGATCAGATGCTCTTCGCGCCAGCGGAAGAGGTCGAGCTGCCACTCGCGGTCGAGCACGTCGCGCTCGTCGTCGCCGGGGCGCAGCTCGTCCCGCACGCGTCCGACGAACTCGCGGATCGCCGTGCGCTCGCCCAGCCAGGTGAAGAACTGGCCGGCGACGTAAGCGGCCGTGCCGAGCGGATCGAGCTCGCCGTAGTCGTCGCGGAAGTTCGTGAGCAGGTTCTTGGCCACGAGCTGGCGCAGCACGACGTTGTCGCCCTCGAAGGTCGTGAACACGTCGGAGTCGGCCTTGAGCGCCGCGAAGCGGTTGACGCCGAGGTAGCCCGCCCCGCCGCACGCCTCCCGGCACTCCTGCACCGTGCGCGTCGCGTGCCACGTGGCCATCGCCTTCATCGCTGCGGCGCGCGTCTCCAGCCGGCGCCGGTCGTCGTCCGGGTAGTCGTCCTCGGTGAAGGCCCGATGGGTCTCCTGGAGGGTCACCGCCTGCGCGAAGTGCAGCGCGTAGGTCGTCGCCAACCGCGGCAGCAGGCGCCGCTGGTGGACCCGGTAGTCCAGCAGCAGGGCCTCGGGCTGGTCCGGCGGCCCGAACTGCCGGCGCTCGAGGCTGTGGCGGACGGCGAGCGTCAGCGCCACCTTGGCGACGCTGATCCCCGCCGCCCCGACGGAGACGCGGCCCTGCACGAGCGTCCCGAGCATCGTGAAGAAGCGCTTGTCGGGGTCCTCGATCGGCGAGCTGTAGGTGCCCGCGCCGTCCACGGACGCGTAGCGGTCGAGCAGCGCGTCGGCGTCGACGTGGACGTGGTCGAAGAGCAGGCGCCCGTTGTCGACGCCGTTGAGCCCGAGCTTCGGGCCGCAGTCCGAGATGGTCACGCCGGGGCACGGGCCGCCGTCGCCGTCGCGGATGGGGACGAGCAGGCAGTGGACCCCGCGAGCCTCGCCGCCGACCACGAGCTGGCAGAAGACCGCCGCCAGGCGGCCGTGCACGGCGGCGTTGCCGATGTAGTCCTTGCGCGCCGACAGGTCGGGGGAGTGGACGACGAAGCCGCCCGTGGCCGGATCGTGCGTCGCGGTGGTGCGCGCCAGCTGGACGTTGGAGCCGTGGCCGGATTCCGTCATGGCGAAGCAGCCGGGCAGCGACAGGTCGGCGATCGCGCGCAGGTAGCGATCGTGGTGCTTCTCCGTGCCGAGGTGCAGGACGGCGCCGCCGAAGAGACCGAACTGCACGCCGAGCTTGATGAGCACGGAGAGGTCGCCGAAGGCCAGCGTCTCGAAGGCCGCGATCGACTCGTCCACCGCGCCCGCGCCGCCATAGGCCGGCGGGTAGGCCAGCGTCGCCATGCCCGTCTCGGCCAGCCGCCGGGTGAGCTCGAGGGCCAGCTCGCGGTAGGCCGGCCGGTCGAGCTCGACGACGGGGGCGAACTCGGGGCGCTCGAGCAGCGCGCGCACGCGGTCGCGGACGGCGGCGTGCGGCCCGTCGAGCCGGCGGCGCAGGACGTCGACGTCGACGGCCTCGGGGGCGGCGGGATCGCTCACGTCCAGAACCTACCCCGACGGCGCGTCAGCCGACCGCGTGGCGGGGCGTGAGCGCCTCGGCCTCCGCCAGCAGCGCGGGGTCCAGCCCCGCCTCGGGCGGGTCGCCGGCCGCCGCAAGCACCGCGGCGCGCACGGCGGCGAGGGTGACGCCCGGGGCGAGGTCCTCGACCGCCGCCGCGGTGGCGGGCTCGAAGGCCAGGCCCAGGGCGGCGTGGACGTCGGTGAGCACGGCGCGGATCGGGGCGGCGCGCTCCACGACGAGCTCGGCTCCCACGAGCCAGGCCCCGGCGACCATCCGCTGCGCGATCCCGGCGAGCTTGACGCGGCCGGCGCCGTTGACGGAGAACTCGCCGGGGCAGTACTCGCCGGGCACGGGGCCGACGCGCGCGTCGGCCCCGAGCTCGCGCAGGACGGCCGTGAGCGCCTCGGCGGCGCGGGTGAAGCGACGGCGGAGCCCGGCCACCGCGTCCGGGTCGGGCGCGACGACCTCGAGCACGAGCGTCCCCTCGTGGTAGGCGGCGGCGTGGCCGCCGGGCGCGCGCAGCACGGGGACGAAGCCGTGGGCGCGGGCGGCGTCCGTGGCGGCCGCGAACCCCGGGCGCAGGCGGTCCAGCCGGCCGAAGGCGAGCGTCGGCGCGGGCGCGTAGGCGCGGAGCACCGTCCCGCCCTCCCCGCGCGCCGCCCGCCGTACCAGCGCCGCGGCGAGCGCGGCGTCGAGGGCGGGGCGCTCTCCGAAGACGGCCGTGAGCAGCTCCACGCGCCCCACCATACGTCCGTGGGTGCCGCACGTTCCTCGCCGCCGGATCGAGGTTCGTACGGCACCCGCCCCGGTGTCAGTCGCTCGGCGGGACCCCCTTGGGCGGCGCCTCGGTGAGCTTGAAGTCCGTCGTCTGGACCTCGCCGTCCTTGACCACCTGGCGCTCGTTGCCGGACGTGTCGAGCGCGCCGCCGGAGACCGTGCCGACCTGGACGCCCG
Organism: Solirubrobacterales bacterium; assembly: GCA_038258425.1. Classification (GTDB taxonomy): domain Bacteria; phylum Actinomycetota; class Thermoleophilia; order Solirubrobacterales; family Solirubrobacteraceae; genus DATLGB01. Next base: position 31,742 of record JBBSPV010000007.1, read on the forward strand.
CGTAGCCTGCGTGCGACTTGGTGCCGTCGTAGCGGAACGGGACGATGCCCGGCCCGGGCAGGTCGCCGGTCTCGACCGCCTCGACGATCGACTTGCGCGTCGGGTCCTTGCCCGCCTTGCGCAGCGCCTCCGCGAACGTGTAGGCCATGGAGAAGCCGTAGAGCGTGTTGCCGGTCCACGGCAGCTTCGGCGCGTACTTGTCCCGCATCCCCTTGAACAGCTTGGTCCAGCTGTTGGAGTCGTCGGCGATGGGCGGCAGGTAGGTGTCGGAGACGATGCCGTCGATCAGCGAGCCGCCCGCCTGACCCTTGGAGAAGGACTTCAGCAGCCCGGTCAGGGTGGCCGGATCCGCCCCGACGTTGGAGACGACGACGGTCGGGTCGAAGTTCAGCTTGAGCGCCGCGAGCTTGAGCAGGGCGGTGTAGGCCGGGATCGAGAAGGACACGACGACGTCGGCGCCCGAGGCCTTGATCTTGGCCATCTGCGGCCCGATGTCGGTGTTGCCCGCCTCGTAGGTCTCCCGCGCGACGACCTGATCCGACGGGATGAACTTGTCCAGCCCCTTCGCGCCGTCGGCGCCGAAGTCGTCGTTCTGGCCGAAGTACGCGATCTTCTTGCCCTTGTACTTGTCGGCGACGTACTTGCCGAGGATCTCGCCCTCGACCTCGTAGTCGGGCTGCCAGCCGAACGTGTAGGGGTGGTCCTTGGGCTCGTCCCAGCACACGCAGCCCGAGGAGACGAACAGGTCGGGCACGCGCGAGGAGTTCAGGTAGTCCGTGACCTTGGAGTGCGTCGGCGTGCCGAGCCCGCCGACCATCGCGAAGATCTTGTCCTGCAGCACGAGCTGCTTGGTGACCTTGACGGTGTTCGTCGGGTTGTAGCCATCGTCGCGGGCGATCATCTTGAGCTTGCGCCCGTTGATGCCGCCCTGGTCGTTGACGTGGCTGAAGTACGCCTTGATCGCCACCGGGATCTGGCTGTAGCCCGGGGCCGCGGGCCCCGTGAGCGGGAAGTGGCCGCCGACCGTGACCTGGGACTTCGTGACGCCGGGCGCGCTCGAACCACCACCCCCGCCGCCGCCACCGCCGCAGGCGGCGACCCCCGTCGCCAGCGCGGCGCTCGCCGCCAGGGCGGCCAGGCTTCTGTGGGTCATGCTGTCTCCTCTCCTCGGGTGGGCCGGATGCGACGCAGCGGTGCGGCCAGGCGCTCGAGGCCGCCGCGCAGGCCGCGCGGGGCGAAGACCATGACCAGGATCAGGACGAGGCCGTAGACGGCGAGCGCGAGGTTGGCCTGCACGCCGGTCGGCAGCGAGAGCGCCTTGGCCAGGTCGTCTGACCACTGCGGCACGAGGACCAGGGCGGCCGCGCCGAAGACCGCGCCGAGGAGACTGCCGAGCCCGCCGAGGATCACGCCGGTGAGCAGGGCGACCGAGAGCGTCAGCGCGAAGGCGCCGGGCGCGGCGAGCTGGGTGACGACGACGAACAGCCCGCCCGCCAGGCCGGCGCACGCGGCGCTGACCACGAACGCGCCGATCTGCACGCGCCCGACGTCGAGCCCGGCGAGCTCGGCCGCGACCTCGGAGTCGCGGACGGCACGGAACGTGCGGCCGGTGCGGCTGCTCACGAGATTGGCCAGCAGCCAGTAGGCCACGAGCGCGCCGAGGCAGCAGATCCAGGCCTGCCAGCGCTCGAGCGGGAAGGCGAAGCCGAGCGCCTCCGGCGGCGTCGGGGGCGCGGCGGTCAGCCCCTGCGAGGCGCCGAGGAAGTCCGGGAAGCGGGTGGCCACCGACGGCAGGCCGACCGCGAGCGCCAGCGTCGCGCCGGCCAGGTAGGGGCCGCGCAGGCGGGCGGCGGCCGCCCCGGCGACCAGCCCGGCTACCGCGGTGAACAGCGTGGCGAGCACGAGCGCGAGGACGAGCGGCAGCCCCGGGCCCTCGAGCAGCTTGACGGTCGTGTACGCCCCGATCGCCATCAGCGCCCCGTGGCCGAGCGAGATCTGGCCGTTGAGCCCGGTCAGCACGGAGAGTCCCGCGACGGCGATGAAGTAGTAGGCCATCGTCGCGAGCTGGAGGTTGTCGAACGGCCCGATGACGTAGGTGACCCCGAGCAGCACGACCCCGGCCGCGACCGCGATCGCGCCGTGGCGCAGGGCGGTCACACGCGCCGCGCCCCCGCCGCGGCGAACAGGCCGTTGGGACGGATCATGAGGACGGCGACGAGGATCACGAGCGCGCCGAGCGTGACCACCGACGAGCCGGCGTAGCCCGACACGTAAGACAGCGCCAGGCCGACGATCACCCCGCCGACGAGCGCGCCGAGCGGACTCTCGAGGCCGCCGAGCACCGCGGCGGTGAAGCCGAACACGAGCACGGCGTCGAACGCGTTGGGGGCCACGAAGACGGACGGCGCGACGAGCACGCCGGCCAGCGACGCGCACAGGGAGGCGAGCGCCCAGCCGATCGTGAACGTCCGCCCGACGCGGACGCCGAGCAGCCGCGCGACCTCCGGCTCGTGCGCGGCGGCGCGCATGCGCAGGCCGAGGCTCGTGGAGCGGAACAGGACGACGAGGGCGACCATGAGCGCCGCGACGACGAGCACGGTGAAGAGGTCGAAGGGGCTGAACAGGACGCTGTCGCCGCCCACGATGAACCCCTTGATGGAGAACGCGGGCGGGAAGGAGCGCGGGTTGCCGCCCCAGATCATCCCCGCGAGCGCCTGCAGGAGCACGAGCAGGCCGAGCGTCACGATGACGGCGTTCAGCGGCGGCGCGGCCTCGATGGGCCGGATGACCACGCGCTCGACCACCGCCCCGAGCAGGAGGCCGGCGGCCAGCGCGACGAGAAAGCCGACGACGTAGGGCGCGCCCGCGTCCAGCACGGACCAGGCGATGAACGTCGTGATCATGAGCATGCCGGCCTGGGCGAAGTTCAGGATCCGCGTCGCCCGCCAGATGAGCACGAGCGAGAGGGCGACGGCGGCATAGATCGCGCCGTTGGCCAGGCCGTTGAGGGTCAGGTCGACGAAGCGGCCCACGTCAGAACCCGAGGTAGGCGTGGCGGAGGTCGTCGTCGGCCAGCAGGACGTCGGGCTCGTCCTCGGCCACCACCCGGCCGAGGGCGAGCACGATCGCCCGGTCGGCGACCGAGAGGGCGCTCTTGGCGTTCTGCTCCACGAGCAGGACGGTGAGCCCGTCCGCGTCGCGCAGGTCGCGCAGCAGGCCCATGATCTGTGCGGTGACCTTCGGCGCGAGCCCGAGCGACGGCTCGTCGAGCAGCAGCAGGGTCGGCCTGGCCAGCAGGGCCCGGCCGATCACGAGCATCTGGCGCTCGCCGCCCGACAGCGTGCCCGCCGCCTGCGCCCGCCGGTCCTGGAGGACGGGGAAGCGCTCGTAGGCGCCCTCGAGGCCGTCGCGGCCGTGGCCGCCGCGCCACAGGCCGCCGAGGCGGAGGTTCTCCTCCACCGACAGCTCCTCGATCACGCCGCGCCCCTCCGGCACGTGGGCCATCCCGAGCCGGACGAGCGACTCCACCGGCTCGCCGAGGATCGGGCGGCCTTCGAGCTCCACCGTGCCGCTGCGGGCGCGCACGAGCCCGGAAAGCGTCCGCAGCAGCGACGTCTTGCCCGCGCCGTTGGCGCCGAGCACCGCGGTGATCGAGCCCTTCGACACCTCGAAGGAGACCCCGTCGAGCGCGCGCACGGCGCCGTAGGTGGTGGCGAGCTCCTCAACCCGCAGCATCGACCGCCACCCCCAGGTAGGCGTCGAGCACGCCCTGGTCGGCCTGGACCTCGGCCGGCGTGCCCTCGCAGATGCGCCGCCCGAAGTCGAGCACGACGACGCGGTCGCAGACGCTCATGACGAGGTCCATGTGGTGCTCGACGAGCACGACCGCCATCTCGCCGCGCATGGCCCGGATGCGCTCGCCGAGCTCCTCCATGTCGTCGCTGCCGAGCCCGCCCGCGGGCTCGTCGAGCAGCAGCAGGCCGGGCTGGGAGACGAGCGCGCGGGCGAGGGCGACGCGCTTCTGGGTCGGGTACGGCAGGGTGCCCGGCAGCCGGTCGGCCACGTCCGCGGCCCCCGCCCGCTCCAGCGCCTCACGGGCTCGCTCGCGCAGCCGGCGCTCGTCGCGGTCCGAGCGCGGCAGGCCCAGCAGCGCCGAGGCCCAGCCGGCCCGAGCGTGGCGGGCGGCGCCGACCATGACGTTCTCGAGCGCCGTGAGTCCGGCGAAGAGCTCCAGGGCCTGCAGCGTGCGGGCGATGCCGAGGCCGGCGAGCCGGCTTGGGCGAACGCGCTCGAGCGCCGTCCCGTCCCAGGCGATCGAGCCGGCGTCGGGCCGCACGAAGCCGCAGATGGCGTTGAAGAGCGTCGTCTTGCCCGCGCCGTTGGGGCCGATCACCCCGACCACCTCGCCGTCGGCGGCGGCGAAGGACACGTCCTCGAGCGCGGTGAGGCCGCCGAAGCGGACGGTCACGCCCTCGACCCGCAGCTCGCGACCGCTCACCCGAACACCGCCAGCGGCTCGTCCGCGCGGGCGAGGTCGCCGTGGCTGTAGACGGCGCCGAGCAGCACGACGGCGTCGTCGCGGTCGGTCCGGTCGGCGACGTCGCGGGCCGGTTCGGCGCTCGCGAGCAGCCGCTCGAACTCGCCCGGCGCCACGAACACGACCTCCGTGCGGGCGTCCGACGCGGCGGCCTCGGCGACCTCGGCGACCCCGTGCCAGGCCACCAGCAGGCGGGCGGCGACCGCCTCGAGCCTGCCGCGCACCGCGTCGGCGTCCAGGCCCGGATCCAGCGGCGCGACCACCGCCCCGGCGCGCAGCACGCCGTAGAAGGCGACGGCCAGCTCCGGGCCGCGCGGCAGCATGACGGCCACGCAGTCGCCCGGCCGGACCCCGCGCCGGCGCACGAGCGCGGCCATGCGCGCGCTGCGGGTGGCCAGCGAGCGGTCATCGAGGCGAGCCGCGACGTTCACTGCGGCTGACGTTATGCGTGAGTCGCTTACGCGACGTCGGTGGCGCACACCAAGATGCGCGGCGGCGGGTTGGGGTCAGGCGCCAACGTCGAGCTCGATGGCCATCAGCACGGCCACGAGGTCGTCGACGCAGCGCATGGTCCGGCCCGTGCGCTCCTCGATCCGGTTGATCCGGTACTGGGCGGTGTTCGGGTGGATCTGCAGTTGCTCGGCGGCGACGCGGAGGTTGAGGTCGGCGTCCGCGAAGGCCCGGATCGTCGCGGTCAGGACCCCGCCGCGGCCGCGGTCGTCCTCGAGGAACGCACGCAGCGCGGGATCCACGAGCCGGTACGCCGTGTCGTCGGCCGAGCGCGCGAGGTAGGTGAACGGGCTCAGCCGCGGCAGCGCGGCCACCCCGTCGTCGACGACGCCGGCCAGCGCCGACCGCGCCTCGGCGTAGGCGCGCGGGAGCTCCGCCACGCCGTCGGCGACCGTGCTGATCCCCATGGCCAGGGGCATGCCGTCCCCCGCGAGCCGGAGCTGCACGGCCTCGAACCGGTCGCAGGCCGCGTCCGCGTCGCAGCTCGCGCACAGCACCCCGACCGCGACGATCTCCGTCTGGCGGGCCACGACGAGCGTGTGCTGCTCGCCGAGGCCGGCCCGGGCGAGGGCGGCGCTCGCGGCGCTCGGCACCTCGTCGCCGGACTCCGGCTCGGCCGGCACGGCGACGGCGACCAGCGTGCGGGCGTCCTCGCGCAGCCCGTAGCCCGCGGCGGCGGCGTGCAGCGGCCCGCGCTCGGGAAGCTCGCCGGCGAGCAGGTGCTCGAGCAGGTCGCGGCGGGCGCGGTCGGCGTCGGCGACGACGTGCTGGGCGAACTCGACGTAGGCGTGGCCCGCGTGCGTGGCGGCGAAGTTCGCGTACTGCATCAGCGGCTGCGCGAGCGCGAGCGCCGCCTCCCGGCCGGCCGGTGTCTGCGCCGCCTGCGCCGACACCGCGGCCCACAGCACCTCCATGCCGACCCGGAACGCGTTCACGTAGTCCTCGACGGCGAAGCCCATGCGGGCGCGGCGCATGGCGGCGCTGCGGGTGAAGCCGATCTCGGCCGGCGCCACCTCACGCTCCTCGAGCAGGGCGGCGAGCTGCACGCCGTAGTGGCGGCGCACCTGGTCGCGCACGTCGGCCAGGAAGCGCTCGTCACGGTCGGCGTAGGCCGGGATGGCCTCTCGGATCGCCGCCGTGCCGCGGTCGGCGAGGGCGTCGAGGTCGGCCAGCAGCGCGCCGACGAGCCGATCGCGCTCGTCGCGGACCGAGGTCTCGCCGACCAGTCCCCCCTCGGGCAGGTCGAGCATCAGGCCATGGTGGTCCCGCACCGGCTCGCTTTCAACCGCGGGCGTCCGGTCAGCGGTTGCGGCCGTAGGTGTCGTGCGAGGAGACCCACTCGTCGGCGACGATCGCCGAGCCGAGCGACAGCTCGCCGCACAGCACGGTGGCGGCCACGATCTCGGCGAACTTGCGCACCCCGCCCTGGCCGTAACAGCCGAGCAGCTCGAGGCACTCCCGCTGGGTGGCGAGCCCGGTCCCGCCGCCGTAGGTGCCGACGATCAGCGACGGCAGCGTGATCGAGTAGTAGTAGTCGCCGTTGGGGCGCAGCTCGGCGTAGACGAAGCCGGCGTGGGACTCGGCGACGTTGGCGACGTCCTGGCCGCAGGCGATGAACAGCGCCGTGATGCCGTTGGCCGCGTGGGCGCCGTTGTTGACCGTGCCGGACTGATGGCCGCCGAGGTGGGAGATCATGCGCGCCTTGTAGATCGCCTCGGAGGAGACCTTCATGTGCTCTTGCAGCAGCGCGTCCGGGATCGTCGCCTCGGCCACGACGCGCTTGCCCCGCGTGCGCAGGGAGTTGTTGGCGGAGTGCTTCTTGTCCGTCGCGAAGTTCGCCTCGAGCATGAGGTCGCTCAGCTCGGGCCGCTGCCCGCGGATCCACTCGCACGCCGCCCACGTCGCCTTGCCGACCATGTTCTGGCCGGCGGCGTCGCCCGTGGTGTAGTCGAAGCGGGTGAAGCAGAAGCGGCCGGCGAGGTAGGTCTCGATCTCGGCGAGCTTGCCCGAGCTCGTCGTCTCCTCCGCCACGGCGCGGACGTCGTCGAGGTGCTCGAGCAGCCAGGCGGCGAAGTCGCGCGCCTCGCGCGCGGACTCGAAGAGAAAGCACGGCGCGCGGTTCATATGGTCGGTGGAGACCGTCGTCGTGACGCCGCCGCACGCCTTCAGCAGCTTCATGCCGCGGTTGTAGGACGCGACGAGCGTGCCCTCCGTCGTGGCCATGGGCACGTAGAACTCGCCCTGGGCGTGCTCGCCGTCGACGAGCAGCGGGCCGGCCAGGCCGATCGGGACCTGGGCGGCGCCGAGGAAGTGCTCGACGTTGCCGGGCAGCGACGCCGGCTCCAGCGAGTAGCTCCCGACGTGCTCGAGCGCCGCGCCGGAACGGTCGGTGGCGAACGCGCGCCGGGTCTGCGCCGCCTCTCGCGTGTAGTCGTCCTCGCGGTCGCGCGGGATCCGGGTGTCGGTCGTGTCGCTCATGGGGCCTCCACTAGGAGCCGTCGGGTGTTGACCAGGTGGGTGCGCATCGCGGCCTCGGCGGCGTCGGGATCCCGGTCGCGCAGGGCGGCGAGGATCGCCTCGTGCTCGGCGAGGATGGCGGCGAAGTCACGTCCGCGGCCGACCGTGGAGACGCCGCGCAGGCGGACGAGGTCGTGCAGGGCGGCGACGGTGGCCACGAGGCGCCGGTTGCCGCCGACGTGCAAGAGCCGGTCGTGGAACTGGCGGTCGCAGGCCATGAAGGCGGCCTCGTCGTCGGCCGCGGCGTGGGCGGCCGCCTGGTCCAGCGTGGCTTGAAGCGCCTCGACGTCCTCGGGCTGCAGCCGCTGGGCGGCGCGGCGCGCGGTCGGGGCCTCCAGCAGCAGCCGCAGGTCGAACACCTCGTCGAGGTCGTGGGCGGAGGATTGCAGCACGCGCACGCCGCGGTTGCGCTCGAAGCGCACGAGGCCCTGGCGCTCGAGCACGAGCAGGGCCTCGCGCACGGGCGTGCGGGAGACGCCGAGGCGCTCGGCCAGCTGGAGCACGGAGTAGAGCTCGCCCGTGCGCAGGCGGCCGTCGACCACCGCCCGCCGCAGGGCCACGAGCGCCTGCTCGGCCAGCCGCGGCCGCTCGCCGACCGGCTCCAGCGCGAGGGGGTCGCCGTCCGTCACCAGTTGCGCATGGACGCGTGGATGACGTGGCGCAGGTCGTCCTCGCCGGTCTCGCGCGGAGCGACGGCCAGCAGCCGCTGCTGCTGCACGGCCCCGGCCACGAGCTCCTCCACGTCGTCCTCGACGTAGCCGAGGTCGGCCACCCCGCTCGGGGCGCCGACGTCGCGCATGAGCTCGCGCAGCGCGTCGGGCAGCGAGTCGGGGCCGGGGTCGTCGAGTGGCTCGCCGCGCAGCAGCTCGGCGACGTGGTGGTGGCGCTCGGGCATCGCCTCGTAGGTGAAGCGGAAGGCGGCCGGGGCCGTGACGATGACGGAGTGCCCGTGCGGGACGAACGGGTGGTCGTCGGGGTAGCCGGCCGGCACGTAGGCGTGCTTGAGGCCGGCGATGGGATAGGCGCAGGCGTGCGGGATGTGGACCCCGGCGGAGCCGAAGCCGACACCCGCCATCGTCGCCCCGAGCATCATGAACCCGCGCGCCTCGAGGTCGTCGCCGTCGGCGACGGCGCGGCGCAGGTAGCGTCCACCGAACTCAAGCGCCTTGGCCGACCACACGTCGGCCACCGGGTTCGACCCCTGATAGGGCGGCCGGTCCCCGGGCGCGTCCGGCGCCGGGCGGGTGTCGAAGGGCTTGGAGAGGAAGGACTCCGCGGCGTGGCAGACGACGTCCAGGCCGGCCGACGATGTGACCTCGGCGGGCAGCGTCCGGGTCAACTCGGGATCCACGATCGCCTGGGTCGGGCGCAGGAAGCGGTGCGAGATGCCCGTCTTGAGCCTGCGGTCGGGCACGTCGAGCACCGCGACCGTCGTCGCCTCCGACCCCGAGCCGCTCGAGGTCGGGATGGCCAGGTGCGGCTTCAGCGGCGACGGCGGTCGCCTGCCCTCCCCCACCGGCGGGTTGACGTAGTCCATCACCGGCGCCGGGTGCGTCGTGACGAGGTTGGCGACCTTGGCCGTGTCGATGGAGGAGCCGCCGCCGACGGAGACGAAGCCGTCCACCCTCGCCTCCAGGGCGACGTCGACGGCGTGCTGGAAGGACTCGAGGGTCGGCTCCACCCGAGCCTGGTCGTAGACGACGACCTCGATGCCCTCTCCCTCGATCAGCTCCCGCACGCGGTCGGGCACGCCGAGCGCGGCCAGACCCGGATCCGTGACGAGCAGGGCGCGCGAGACACCGAGCCGCTCGAGCTCCCAGCCGGCGTCCTGCACGCCGCCGGCGCCGAACTTCACTGGCGTCGCCTCCATGGTGAAGATCGTCTCGTGTCGCGGTGCCATGTCGGGCTCCTGCCCCTCGGGCGCGGGTAGCATTCCACATCCCATGGACCTGCGGTCAGCCCTGGCGCGCGTGGTCGGCGACCGTCACGCGCTCCAGGACCCGGAGCTCACGGCCCCGTACGAGACGGATTGGACCGGGCGCTTCGGCGGCCGGGCCCGCGTCGTCGCCCGCCCCGCCGACGCCGACGAGGTCGCGGCGGTCATGCGCGTGTGCGCCGAGGCCGGCGCGGCGGTCGTGCCCCAGGGCGGGAACACCGGGCTCGTCGGCGGCGGGGTCCCGCGCGGCGGCGAGGTGCTGCTGTCCCTCGCGCGCCTCGACGCCGTCGGCGAGGTCGACGCGGCGCTCGGCCAGGTCACCGCCGGCGCCGGCGCCACGCTGGCCGCCCTGCAGGCCGCCGCCGCCGCCGCCGGCCAGGACGCGGCGCTGGACTTCGGCGCGCGCGACTCCTGCACGGTCGGCGGCCTCGTCGCCTGCGACGCCGGCGGCGCGCGGGCGCTGCGCCACGGCACCGCGCGGGCGCACGTCGTCGGGCTCGAGGCGGTGCTTGCCGACGGCTCCCGGCTCTCACGCCTCGGCGGCCTGACCAAGGACAACGCCGGGCTCGACCTCGGCGCCCTGCTCGTCGGCTCGGAGGGCACGCTGGGCGCCATCACCGCCGTACGCTGGCGCACGGCACCGCGGCTCGGGGCGCGCGCGACCGTGCTCGTCGGCGTGCCGGGCGCCGCGGCCGCGGCGGACCTGCTGGCCGCGCTGCGCGCCGAGGCGCCCTCGCTGGACAGCTGCGACTTCTTCACCGACGCGGGCCTCGACCTCGTGCTGGACCACCAGCGGCGCTCGTCGCCGGTGCAGACGCGCTCGCCGGTCTACGTGCTGGCGGAGTGCGCGGCGCGGACCGACCCGCTCGACGAGCTCGCCGCCGCGCTGCAGGCGGCGGGCATCGAGGACGCCATCGTCGCCGACGACACCGCCTCGCGCGAGGGCCTCTGGGCCCTGCGGGAGGGCCACACGGACGCGATCAACGCCTCCGGGGTGCCGCACAAGCTCGACGTCGGCGTGCCCCTGGCCCAGCTCGGCCGCTTCCTCGACGAGGTCGGCGGCGCGGTGACGGACGCGGCGCCGGGCGCGCAGTCGATCCTCTTCGGGCACCTCGGCGACGGCAACGTCCACGTCAACGTGCTCGGCCCGGACGCCGACGACGAGCGCGCCGACGACGCGGTGCTCGGGCTCGTCCTGGCCCTCGGCGGGACGATCAGCGCCGAGCACGGGATCGGCGTGGCCAAGGCGCGCTGGCTCGAGCGTGCCCGCGGCGCCGACGAGGTGACCGCCATGCGGGCGGTCAAGCGGGCGCTGGACCCCGACGGGCGGATGAACCCCGGCGCGGTGCTGCCGGCCTGACGCGCGCGGGAAGCGCTGGGCCGCGTCACCTTTCGCACGGTGAGCATGCGCAACGTGACGCGCCGCTCCCGGCCCCCGCCCGCTCAGCCCATCCGCCCGACGAGGGCGACAGCGTCGTGCGGCGTGCCGTCGGTCTGGCGGCGGTGCACGTAGGCCTGGCGCTCGAGCTCCTCGCCGCGCGTCAGCAGCTCGGCCAGCAGCTGGGGATAGCCCGTGGCGACGCCGTCCGGGTCCTCGCTGCCAGGCATCAGCGCCGGCGTGACGGCGAACGCGAAGCGGCCGCCCGGCGCCAGCAGACCCAGCGCCCGGAGCAGGGTCGGCGGCGGCACGTGACCGGCGCCCACGGCGGCGAGCGCGAGCACCGCCGTCAGCCCGCGGGCCCGCAGGGCGTCGACGGCCTCCACGTCCCAGGCGCCGAGGTCGCCCACGAGGTAGTCGTCGTAGACGCCGGGCCGGTCGCGCAGCGCCGCGGCGCGGGCCTCGGGCTCGAGGTCGAGGCCGACGACGTGACCGACCCCGAGGGCGCGCAGCGCCTCGCCCCCGCCGCCGTTGCCCGCCCCGAGGTCGAGCACCCGCTCGCCGGCCGGGTCGGCGCCGGCGCGCTCGCGCGCGCGCCCGTAGGCGGCCACGACCACCGTCGAGGAGCACATCCCGAGCTCCTCGTAGAACACCCGCTCGTAGAGGCCGGGTACGGCGTAGAGCGCGGCGTAGTCGTGAAAGCCCACCCGCCGGCGCCGCTCGCCGTCGGTGTACTCCAGCCACTCCTCGCCGCCCGGCGAGAACGAGATAGGCCCGAGGTCTGCGGCGGGTGGGAGGCTCATGACCCGGGGCGTACCCGAAGCCGGGGTGCGACGGCGCGCGCCGTGGGTAGGAGGGCGGCATGCCCGATCCCCTGCGCGTGCTCGTCGCCGGCGGCGGCGTCGCCGGCCTGGAGGCGCTGCTGGCGCTCCGCGACCTCGCCGACGGGGCGACGGCGCGAACGCTGCTGACCCCGGAGGAGGAGTTCGTCTACCGCCCCATGGCCGTGACGGAGCCCTTCGGCCGGGGTCGCGCCGCGCACCACCGGCTGCCGGCCATCGCGGCCGACCTCGGCGCCGAGCTCGTGCGCGGCCGGCTCGCGGCGGTCGACCTGCGAGCAAGGGAGGCGGTGACCGACACGGGCCGCCGGCTCGGCTACGACGCTCTGCTGATCGCCGTGGGCGCCCACAGCGAGCCGGCCTTCTCTCGCGGCTCGACCTGGACGCCGGAGAGCGACCCGGAGGTCTACAGCGGCCTGTTGCGCGACCTCGAGGAGGGCTACACGAAGCGTGTCGCCTTCGTCATCCCGCACCAGTGCGCCTGGCCGTTGCCGGCCTACGAGCTCGCGCTCATGACCGCCTGGCAGGGCCACGAGATGAACCGCGACGACCTCGAGCTGACGATCTACACGCCGGAGGCCGAGCCGCTGGACCTCTTCGGCCGCGCGGCGTCCGCGGCGGTCCGCGAGGACCTCGAGGCGGCGCGCGTGCAGGTCCGCACGCACAGCGAGCTCGACGAGCTGCCGGACGGCCGGCTCGTGCTGCGCCCGGACGCCGAGCCGCTCGACGCCGAGCGGATCGTCGCGCTGCCGCGGGCGGTCGGCGCGGCCCCCGACGGCGTCCCCGTCGACGACGAGGGCTTCATCCCCTGCGACGCGCACGGACGGGTGCTCGGCACGGAGGCCGTATGGGCCGCCGGCGACGCGATCGACTTCCCGACCAAGCAGGGCGGCCTCGCGGCGCAGCAGGCCGACGCCGCCGCCCAGTCCATCGCCGCGCTCGCCGGGGTCGCCGTCGAGCCCGAGCCCTTCCACCCCGTCCTGCGCGGCGTTTTGCTCACCGGCCGCGGACAGGCCTGGCTGCGCCGGGAGGTCGAGGCCGCCCCCGACGACGGGGCTGCGGAGCGCCGTGCGCTGTTCTGGCCGCCCACGAAGGTCGCCGGGCGCTACCTGTCCCCCTACCTCGCCGCCCTGGCCGAGGGCGCGGCGCCGGGCGCGGACGCCCCGCCGGCCGGCGAGCCGGTCGAGCTCGACCTCAGCGCGTAGGCACGACCAGCCGCTCCAACGCGGCGCGGACGCCGTCCGGGACGCCAGCGGGCCGGCGGGTGGCCCGGTCGACGAAGACGTGCACGAACCAGCCCTCGGCGGCGAGCTGCGTCCCGTCCGCGCCGAACAGCGCGATCTCGTAGGTCACGCCGGAGTGACCGAGCCGGCGCACGCGCAGGCCCGCGTGCACGGTGTCGGGGAAGGCCAGCGCCGCCTTGAAGGCGCAGTGGGACTCCGCGCACAGGGCGACGACCGGCCCGGCATGGATGTCGAGGCCGCCCGCGGAGATGAGGTACTCGTTGATGACCGTGTCGAAGTACGAGTAGTACTCGACGTTGTTGACGTGACCGTAGACGTCGTTGTCCTTCCAGCGCGTCGTGATGGCCAGCACGTGCGGGTAGTCGGCGACCGCCTCCATCGGTGGCCAAACCTATCGGCGTGTAGCTGGGCGGGGCGCGGGGCACTTGGAAGGGCATGAGTGCCGCCACCGACACGGAAGGTCCCGCGGGCGCCGCGCGCGCGGGTTTCGACGTCCTGCTCACGGACGCGTCCACCGACGGCGGGGGCCGCTTCCTCAAGCCCGGGGCGGCCCTCGGGACGGCGGCCGGCCTCGCCCGCCGGCCCGACCGCGTCGTGCGCCGCAGCGCCACGCTGGCCAAGGAGCTCGGAAAGGTCGCCGCCGGGCGCTCGGAGCAGGCGCCCGCCAAGCGCGACCGCCGCTACAAGGACGAGGGCTGGCAGGGCAACTGGGCGCTGCGGCGGCTCATGCAGGCCCACCTCGCCGTGACGGAGGCGGCGGACGGGCTCGTGTCGGACGCCGAGCTGGACTGGCGTCGCGAGCGCCAGGCGCGCTTCGCCCTGACCAACGTGCTCGACGCGCTGGCGCCGTCCAACAACCCGCTGACCAACCCGACGGTGCTCAAGGCGAGCGTCGACGAGGGCGGCGCGAACCTCGTGCGCGGCCTGCGCCGCTTCGCCTCGGACTTCCCGAAGATGCCCGCGACCGTCGACACGGACGAGTTCGAGATAGGCCGCAACATCGCGGTGACGCCGGGCGCGGTGGTGCACCGCACCGAGGTCTACGAGCTGATCCAGTACACGCCGCGGACGCCCGAGGTCCGCGCCATCCCCCTGCTCATCGCCCCGCCGACGATCAACAAGTACTACGTCCTCGACCTGCGCGAGGACCGATCGCTCGTCCAGTACCTCGTCGACCAGGGCCAGCAGGTCTTCATGATGTCCTGGGCCAACCCGACGGCGGAGCAGGGCGACTGGGACTTCGACACCTACGCCGCCGCGATCGACGACGCGCGCGCCGTGGTCGCGGCCATCACGCAGGCCGAGCGCATCCATCTCCAGGGCGTCTGCTCGGGCGGCATCATCGCCGGCGGCCTGCTCGGCCACCTCGCGAAGACCGGCCGGCTGGAGGACATCGCGAGCCTGTCGCTGCTCGTCGTCGCCCTCGACCAGGAGCACGCCGGCACGGCCGACGCCCTGACCACGCGCGAGGTCGCGGCCGCGGCGGTGGCCGAGTCCGCCCGCCGGGGCTACCTCGACGGCAAGGCGCTGGGCGGCGTCTTCACCTGGCTGCGGCCGAACGACCTCGTCTGGAACTACGTCGTCAACAACTACCTGCTCGGCCGCAAGCCACCGGCCTTCGACGTGCTGTTCTGGAACCAGGACTCCGTGCGGATGGCCGCCGGCATGCACCGCGACTTCATCCACATGTCGCTGGACAACCAGCTCGCCGAGCCGGGTGGCATGGAGGTGCTCGGCACGGGCGTGGACCTCTCGGACGTCGACCTCGACACGTACGTCGTCGCCGGTGCCAAGGACCACATCGTGCCGTGGGAGAACGCCTACCGCTCCACCCAGCTGCTCGCGGGCGACTCCCGGTTCGTGCTCTGCTCCAGCGGCCACATCGCGTCGCTGGTCAACCCGCCCGACCCCGACGGCAAGGCGAGCTTCCACATCGGCCCGGACAACCCGGAGACGCCGGAGGCCTGGATGGACGCGGCCGCGCAACGCAGGGGCAGCTGGTGGGAGGACTACGACGTGTGGCTGGCCGAGCGCTCGGGTGAGCGGCGTCCGGCCCCCCGCAGGCTCGGGACGCGCAAGCACAAGCCGCTCGACGACGCGCCCGGCCCCTACGTCCAGGGCGGCTGAGATGGCCGTCGGCGGCGAGGCGCTCGGGGCGGCGCGGCCGACGGACTACCTGTTCGTCCGCGACCGCTTCAGCGACGACGAGTGGACGCACTTCATCACCGCCCGTCGCTTCGTCGACGAGGAGGTCCTGCCGGTCATCAACGGCTACTGGGAGGCGGCGGAGCTGCCGTGGCCGCTCATGCGCCGCCTGGCGGAGCTCGGCTTCCTCGGCGAGGACATCGAGGGTCACGGCTGCCCGGGCATGAGCCCGCTCGCGCGCGGGCTCGTGAACATGGAGCTGCACCGTGGCGACGGGTCGCTCGGGACGTTCCTCGGCGTCCAGTCCGGGCTGGCCATGAAGACGGTCTCCCTGCTCGGCTCCGAGGCCCAGCGCGAGCGCTGGCTGCCCGCGCTCGCGCGGCTGGACGCCATCGGCGCCTTCGGCCTCACCGAGCCCGACCACGGCTCGGACTCCGTCGCGCTGGAGACGCGGGCGCGCCCCGACGGCGATGGCTGGGTGCTCGACGGCGCCAAGCGCTGGATCGGCAACGCGTCGATCGCCGACGTCGTCGTGATCTTCGCCCGCTCGACGGAGGACGACAAGGTCAAGGGCTTCCTGGTGGAACCGCCCACGGACGGGTTCACGGCGACCACGATGACGGGCAAGGGCGCCTCCCGCGCGATCTGGCAGGCCGACGTGACGCTCGACGGCGTGCGCGTCGAGGAGGCCGCCCGGCTGCCGGGCGCGGAGACCTTCGCCGACGCCGGTCGCGTGCTCGTGAGCACCCGCGGGGCCTGCGCGTGGATGGCGCTCGGCCATGCGGTCGCCGCCTACGACGCCGCGCTGACCTACACGGGGCAGCGCGAGCAGTTCGGCAAGCCGCTGACGGCGTTCCAGATGATCCAGGACCGGCTCGTGCACATGCTCGCCGACGTGACGGCCATGCAGCTCTACTGCATCCAGATCGCGACGCTCGAGATGGAGGGGCGCCTGAGCCCCACGATCGCCGGCCTGGCCAAGCTCCACAACACGCGCAAGGCGCGCGAGGTCGTCGCCAGCGCCCGCGACCTGCTCGGCGGCAACGGGATCCTGCTCGAGAACCACGTGATCCGCCACATGGGCGACGTCGAGGTCATCCACACCTACGAGGGCACGGAGGCGATGCAGACGCTGATCGTCGGCCGCGACATCACGGGCGTCGGCGCGTTCACCTAGCCGCCTAGCCTCCCCTGCCATCGCCATCGCGACCCGCCCCGTCCCTGCGCAGGACCGGATCCTCCGGATCCAGGGTCGCGGCGTGCGCGTGGTCGTGCGCGGCGACCTGCACGACCCCTCCGGCCCACCGCCGCTGCTGCTGCTCACCGGGATCGGCGCGCACGTGGAGATGTGGCGCCCGTTCGCCGCGCTCACCGGCGACCGGCCGCTGATCGGGCTCGACGTGCCTGGGACCGGGGCGTCCGAGCGACCGCTGCTGCCGCTGTGGATGACGGGCTTCGCCGCGCTCGTGAGCGAGGCGCTCGACGAGCTCGGGGTCGCGGTCGTCGACGTGCTCGGCTACTCGTGGGGCGGCGCGCTCGCCCAGCAGCTGGCCTACGACGAGCCCGCGCGCGTCCGTCGCCTCGTGCTCTGCGCGACCATGCCGGGCTGGGGCGCGCTTCCGCCGCGGCCCGTCGCCGCCGCGCTGCTGATGACGCCGGTGCGCTACCTGCACCCGACGCTGCTGCGCCTGACCCTGCCGCACATCGCCGGCGGCCGCACGGCGCGTGAGCCGGCGGCCCTGCGCGCGCAGCAGGAGACCCGCCTGGCCCACAAGCCGGACCTGCTCGGCTACGCGGGGCAGGTCTTCGCGGTGACGGGCTGGACCAGCCTGCCGTGGCTGCACCGCCTGCACCAGCCGACGCTCGTGGTGGCCGGCGAGGAGGACCCGACCATCCCGCTCGCCAACGGCCGCCTGCTCGCCCGGCGCATCCCGGACGCGCGGCTGATCGTGGTGCCGGGTGGCGGGCACCTGTTCCTCATCGACGAGCCCGCGTCGGTGACCGCCGAGATCCTCGCCTTCCTCGACGCGACCGGCTGACGCCGGACGGCTTGCAGGCGTCGCATGCGGCGCCCCCGCCCCGTACGCTCCACGACCGACATGCGGCCGCCCACGACCTCGCAGGATCTGCAGCGCAGCGCCTTTCCCCCCATCGCGGACTACGGCTTCCTGTCGGACTGCGAGTCGAGCGCCCTCGTGGCCCCCAGCGGCAACGTCGAGTGGATGTGCCTGCCGCGGATGGACTCGCCGAGCGTCTTCGGCGCCATCCTCGACCGCGACGCCGGCTTCTTCCGCATCGGCCCGGCCGACGTCGCCGTGCCCGCCGCGCGCCGCTACCTGCCGGGGACGATGGTCCTCGAGACGAGCTGGGACGCGCCGGGCGGCTGGCTGATCGTCCGCGACGTGCTGCTCATCGGCCCCTGGCACCACGATCAGGACCGCTCCAACAGCCACCGGCGCACACCGACCGACTACGACGCCGACCACGTCCTGCTGCGCACGGTGCGCTGCGTCAACGGCGAGGTGCAGCTCACGCTGGACTGCGAGCCGGCCTTCGACTACGGCCGCGCGCACGCCCGCTGGAGCTACGCCGGCGACGACTACCGCTCGGCCGCCGTGCGCCACGGCGACCTCGAGCTGTGCCTCACGAGCGATCTGAACCTCGGCATCGAGGGACCGCGCGTGACGGCGCGGCACATGATGAAGGACGGCGAGCAGCTCTTCTGCGCCCTCTCCTGGTCCTCCCACGGCGCGCCGACGAGCTACGGCGAGGCCTACGAGCGGCTCACGTGGACCGCCCACCACTGGCAGCACTGGCTCCAGCGCGGGCAGTTCCCGGATCACCCGTGGCGGACCTACCTGCAGCGCTCGGCGCTGACGCTCAAGGGCCTGACCTACGCCCCGACGGGCGCGATCGTCGCGGCCAGCACCACGTCGCTGCCCGAGACGCCGGGCGGCGAGCGCAACTGGGACTACCGCTACACGTGGATCCGCGACGCGACCTTCGCGCTCTGGGGCCTCTACACGCTCGGCTTCGACTGGGAGGCCAACGACTTCTTCTACTTCGTCATCGACGTGGCCGAGGCCGAGTCGGGCCGGCTGCAGATCATGTACGGCATCGACGGCCGCGCCGACCTGCCGGAGGAGAAGCTCGACCATCTCACGGGCTACGAGGGCGCCCAGCCCGTGCGCAACGGCAACGCCGCGCACAGCCAGTCCCAGCACGACGTCTGGGGCGCCGTGCTCGACTCGGTCTACCTGCACACGAAGTCCCGCGACGGGCTGCCCGAACGTTTCTGGCCCGTCCTCAAGGACCAGGTCGAGGCGGCGCTCAAGCACTGGCGAGAGCCCGACCACGGGCTCTGGGAGGTCCGGGGCGAGCCGCAGCACTTCACGTCCTCCAAGCTCATGTGCTGGGTGGCGGCCGACCGCGGCGCGCGGCTGGCCGAGCTGCGGGAGGAGCGGGAGCTCGCCGACGCCTGGCAGGCGGCCGCGGACGAGATGCACGCCGACATCTGCGCCAACGCGGTCGACGGCCGCGGCGTGTTCACCGCCCACTACGGCACGGAGTCCCTCGACGCGTCCGTGCTCCTCATGCCGCTCGTGCGCTTCCTCCCACCCGACGACCCGCGCATCCGCGACACCGTGCTCGCCATCGCGGACGAGCTGACCGTCGACGGCATGGTCCTGCGCTACGACACGGGCGAGACCGACGACGGGCTGGCCGGGCAGGAGGGGACGTTCGCGATCTGCTCCTTCTGGCTCGTGTCGGCCATGTGCGAGATCGGCGAGCTCACCCGCGCCCGCGAGTTGTGCGAGCGCATGCTCTCCTACGCGAGCTCGCTCGGGCTCTACGCGGAGGAGATCGAGCCGCGCTCGGGGCGCCACCTCGGCAACTTCCCCCAGGCCTTCACGCACCTGGCCCAGATCAACGCGCTCATGCACGTGATCCACCTCGACCAGGAGCGGGACGGGTCCCCGCTGCACTTCAGCGACGTCGCGCCGCCGGCGGCGCGCGTGCTGTAGTCCCGGCATGAGCGAGCACCCGGCGGGCTGGCATCCCGACCCGCGGGAACGACACGAGTACCGCTACTGGGACGGCACGGCGTGGACCGACCACGTCGCCGACCAGGGGCAGGCGTCGACCGATCCGGTGGACCGGATCGGGCCCCGCGAGGACTCGCGGCCGGAGCCGAAGCCGAAGCCGGAGCCGAAGCCCGAGCCGGAGCCGGAGCCGCGCGCCGGCGAGGAGCCGGCCGCGACCGAGCCGGCGGCCTCCGGCGACCTCTGGTCGAGCCGGGAGGGGACCGGCGACCCCGCGGAGGACCACGCCGGGGCCGATGCGCAGGACGAGGCGGACCGCGGTCCCACGCCGTCCGCCGGACCGCCGGCGGCCAGCCGCCGCCGCTCACCCGCGATCGCCGCTCTGCTCACCGTCGTCGCACCCGGCTCGGGGCACGTCTACCTCGGCGCGGCCGGCCGGACGCCGCTCGCGGCCGGCCTGCTCGCGGCGACCGTCGCGGCCTACGTCATCGCGTACTTCTCGTTCGTCTCCTTCCTCGTCGGCGCCGTCGTGTGGGCGGCCGCCGCGATCTTCGCGCTGTTCGACCTGCGCACCGACCTCGCGCCCGCGGGCCGGGCGGACGCCGCGCGCGAGGCGGACGCCGCGGGCGAGGCGGACGCCGCGGCCACGACCGCCACGCCCGCCCAGATCGGCGCGGTCCTGCTCGGCGGCGGGCTCGTGCTCGTCCTGTCGCTGCTGCTGCCCTGGTACCACGTGTCCTTCGACATCGAGGGCTTCGGCACGTCGTCGGGCAACGGCTCGGGCTTCGAGGCGCTCAGCGTGCTCGACCTCGTGCTGCTCGTGATCGGCGCGGCCGCGGCGCTGGCGGGTGCTGCGGCGCTGGGCCTCGGCCCGCTGCGCCGCGACGCGCTGCCCGCCTGGTTGCCGCTGGCGACGGCCGTCGCCGGGACCGTCGCGGTCGTCTGCGTGGCCTACCGGCTGCTCGTCGATCCCATCGAGAACCCGATCGGGAGCGTCGGCTTCACCCGCTCCGTCGACTTCTCCGTCGGCCGCGCGCCGGGCATCCTGCTGGCCGGGGCCGCGTCGCTGTCCATCGCCGCGGCCGGCCTGCTCGCGCTCACCCAGCGGGAGGGGGCCGCCACGGCACGGCGGGGAGACAGCGACGACCTGCCGTCCAGCTCGTAGGACGGCCATCCGGCGGTCGGTGCGCACCCACCCCACCCCGGCCTGGTCGATCAGCGCGAACGGCGTGCAACAGCTCCTGGGAGCTCATCCGCAGGCGGGGCCCGCCCTCACCCCTCCCCCGGCACGGCCACCCGCTCGCCGGGCAGGGTCAGTCCCGCGACGACGAGGCGGGCGACCACGAGGGCCGCGACGAGCTCGACGGCCAGCAGCGCCAGCAGGACGGTCAGCTGCACCCGCGCCGCCTCGGCAGGGGAGGCCCCGCCGAGCACGAGGCCCACGAAGGTCCCCGGCAGCGTCACGAGCCCGGCGTTCTTCGTCTGGTCCATGACGGGCACGACGCCGGTGACGATCGCGCCGCGCAGCCGCGGAGCCACGGCCTCGGACGCCGGCACCCCGAGCGCGAGCCGCGCCTCGACGTCGGCGACCCCCTCGCGCAGGGACGCGACGAGCCGCGAGCCCGTCACCGAGGCCGCGACCATGGCGCCCCCGATGAGGATCCCGGCCACGGGGACGAGCTCGCGCGGGCGCGTGGAGAACGCGCCCGCCACCAGCAGCGGTACGAGCCCGGTCAGCGCGCCGGCCAGGATCGCCGCGCCCGCGCGCACCCAGGCGCCCGGCACCCCGCGCAGGCGCCGCCCCGACGTGACCGTCGCGGCGCAGGCCATGACCGCGACGAAGGCCGCGCCGAGGCCGGCGGAGTCGAAGATCGCCGTGACGACCGCGCCGACGACCGCGAGCTGGACCGCCGCCCGCAGGGCGGCGACCGCGAGCTCGCGCCCGATCCCGAGCCGCAGCCACCCCACCAGCCCGAGCGCCCCGGCCACGAGCCCGAGCGCGACGAGGACCTGGGTCACGACCCGAGCACCGAGCTCGCGGGACCCGACGCCTCCAGGCGCCCGTCGCGCAGCCGGGCGGCCCAGCTCGCGAGCCGCCGCGCGAGCGCCTCGTCGTGGCTGACGATGAGCACCGTCACGCCCTCCGCGGCGACCGCCGCGAGCTGGTCGGCCACCCCCGCGGCCGTCGCGTCGTCGAGCGCAGCGGTCGGCTCGTCGAGCAGCAGCGCCTCCGGCCCGCGAGTCAGCGCCCGGGCGATGGCGACGCGCATCGCCTCGCCCCCGGACAGACCGCGCGCGTCGCGCTCGAGGAAGGCGACGGGCAGCCCGGCCCGCCCGAGCGCGACGACGAGCTCGTCCTCCGTGGCCGGCGCCGGCAGGCCGTAGGCGAGGTTCTCCCGCACGCTGCCGGGCAGCATGGCCGGGGCCTGGGCGACGAGCCCGAGCCGCCGCCGCAGGGCGCAGGGGTCCTGGGTGCGCACGTCGGACCCGTCGACGAGGATCCGCCCCGCCCGCGGCTCGTCCAGGCGCACGAGGCAGCGCAACAGGCTCGACTTACCGGCCCCGGACGGCCCGACCAGCGCGGTGACGCCCTCGGCCGGGACGGCGAGCGTCACGCGGTGCAGGACATCACGGCCCCCGCGGGCGACCGTGACGTCGGCCAGCTCGGCACGGGCGGCGGCGCGCACGCTGCCATCATGGCGGGCCGGCGGACGCCCCGTCCGCTCGCGGGGCGCGGCGATCCGCGCCCCGCGAGGGCTGCGCCCGGGCTACCGCCGCTTGAGGCGGATGTGGACGGTCTTGCCGACGTTGCCGACGTACGCGCCGTCGAGCGGGTTGACGAGGATCCGGTAGTCGCCGCCGTGACGCTGGCGGATGTGCTTGGCGTACTTCGAGCTCAACGCGGAGCGGTGGCGGGCCGTCGTGGCCGAGATCGCCGTCCAGCGCCCGTGGACGCGCTTTTGGATGATGACCTGGGCGCCGTCCCGCGTCGGCGTGATCGTGCCCTTGAAGCCCAACCGGGCGGTGCGGCCGCGGCGCTTGGCCGTGCGCGGCGCGTGGGTGGTCACGTACGGCTTGACCCCGACGGAGACGATCGGGCTCACGACGCTCGGCTTGGCCGGCATGCGCACGACGTACTGGGTGTTGAGCGCCACGCTGGCCAGCAGGAAGCGGAAGTTGCCGCCGCTGTCCGTGACCACGCGGTTGACGCCCGCGACGTCGAGGAACGGCGCCGTGTAGGGGAAGGGCCGCGACTGCAGGACCACCTGCCGGTTGGCGTTCCCCGTGCCGGTCAGCTGCCCGAAGAGCGTGACGGGCTTGTTGATGGGGGTCGGGTTCGGAGCGCCGGCCAGCGAGACGCCGAGCGGCTGACGGCGTGTCCGGAACGTCCGGTCGCGGCCCCGTACCGTGCCGCGCAGGTTGCGGGCGACGAGCCGGTAGTGGTAGACCGTCGCCGGCGCGAGGGCGGCAATCTGGGCCGTGACGACGAGCGCCCGTGTGCCGTTGCCGGCCGGGATGCTGGCCGTCGTGACCCCGTAGGCGCGGGTCGTGCCGTACTGGAAGGCGTAGGTCGTCTGCCCCCCGTGCGGGTTCACCGCGCCCGTCAGCGTCGCGGCCTGCTGACCTATCCGGGTCGCCGAGCCGGTCGAGACGCCTGGCTTGGTCGCCGCGGCCTGCGCGCCCGCCGGCGCGAGCAGCGCGAGTGCGAAGAGGCCGGTCAGGATCGTCTTGGGACGTCTTCCGCGAACCATGTGCTTGCTCCCCTGGAAATGGTCGTTGTGGCGGACTGCGGATGGAACTCCACCGGCGACAACACCAGGCGGCCACCGAAGTCGCGCCGCTGATCGCCCCGCCGTCCTCGATGCTTCGACGGGCCTGTGGGGCCCCCTCGGCGGGCCGTGGGCCCCGTGCCTCGCTTCCCGCTCGGCTCACGCGGCGCCGGTCAGGCCGCGGCCGGCGCCGGCGCCTCCTCCTCCTCCGTGTCCACGGGCGAGTCCGGCGGCTCCTCATTCTGCACGTAGGCGATGGCCGTCGAGATGCTGCCGGCGACCGGCACCGCGAGGAAGACACCGACGATCCCGGCCACGACGCCCCCGAGCGCGAGGGAGAGGACGATCACGGCGGGATGCAGGTGCACCGCGCGGCTCATGAGCAGCGGGTAGAGCAGGTGGCCCTCGATCTGCTGGACGAGCAGGATCGCGCCGAAGACGATGAGCGCCGCGACGAAGCCCTTGGCCACGAGCGCGATGAGGACGGCCGCCAGCCCGGCGACGAACGCGCCGATGAGCGGCACGAAGGCGCCGAAGAACGTGAGGATCATCAGGGGCACCACGAGCGGAACGCCGACGATCAGCAGCGCGATGCCGATCAGCACGGCGTCGGCGAGGCCGACGAGCGCGATGCCGCGGATGTAGCCCGACAGCGCCGTGAAGACGCGTGCACCCAGCTCGTCCGCCTGTGGATAGCGGTCCCGGGCGAGCAGCCGGACGAGCCAGGTCCACATCTCGCGGCCGTCCTTGAGGAAGAAGAACGTCAGCAACAGGGTCACGATGAGCCCGGTGAACGCCTCGCCGAGCAGGACGGCGCCCGAGGTGACGCCCCGGGTCAGCGAGCCGGAGTTGCTGCGCACCTGCTTGATCGCGTCGTCGACCTTCTGGTTGAGCTCGGAGCGGCTGAGGTTGAACGGCTTGTCGGCCAGCAGGTCGGAGGCCTTGCGGACGCCGTCCTGCACGCCGGTGTCGAGCTTGGAGACCTGCCCGCCGATGGAGGGCGCGATCGCCGTGCCGATGCCGGCCAGCACCAAGAAGGCGCCGAACATCACGACCAGCGTGGCCACGGCCGGCGGCAGGCGGCGGCGCACGAGGATCCGCTGCAGCGGCAGCAGCAGCGTCGTCAGCAGCAGGGCGAGGGCGACGGGAAGGGCGACGATGCGCAGGTAGCCGAGCGCCCGAGCCAGGCCGACGATGCCCAGGCCGACGAGCAGCAGCCGCAGCGACCACTCCGACGAGATCTTCAGCCACGAGGGCACGGTGGAACGCTCGGCCATGGTGGCCCCCCTACCCCCGACGGCTAGCGCCCGCACGCCGAGCCTGGCGTAGCCGGCCCGGGGCGGCGGCTATGCCCCGGAGATGGATTCTCTCGAAGGCTGCAAGGTCCTCATCACCGGCGCCTCCAGCGGCGTCGGGTGCGCCGCGGCCGAGCGCTTCGCCCGCGCCGGGTGCGACGTCGCCCTCGTCGCCCGCAGCCGCGAGGGCCTCGAGCGCGCGGCCGAGACCGTGCGCGACCTCGGCCGCTTCGCGGCCGTCCTCCCCGCGGACCTCACCGACCGCGACGCCCTCGCAGGAGCGGTGTCCGGCGCGGTGGACCAGCTCGGCGGCCTCGACGTCGTCGTGCTCAACGCAGCCATCACGGTGTTCGGGCCGTTCGAGGACGTGCCCCCCGAGGACTTCGACCGCGTCATCGACGTGACCTTCATGGGCTCGGTGAACACCGTGCGCGCCGCCCTGCCGCACCTCGAGCGCACGAACGGCGTGATCGTCTCCGTCGGCTCGCTCAACAGCCGCGTCCCGTTGCCGGCCTGGTCCTCCTACTGCGCCGCCAAGCACGCCGAGCGCGGCTTCCTCAACACCCTCTCCGTGGAGCTCCGGGCGCAGGGCAGCGGCGTGCGCGTCGCCCAGGTGCACCCTGGGGCGATCAACACCCCGGTGTGGGACCAGACGCCGTCGTCGACGGGCTACCTCCCGCGGCGCCCGCCCGAGGGCTACCCGCCCGAGCAGGTCGCCGAGGCCCTCGTGACCACCACCATGGACCCACGGCCGGAGATCATGTTCGGCGCCGAGGCGATCGGCCTGGACCTCCTGTGGCGCTCGCTGCGCCCGGCGGGCGACCTCGTGATGTCGATCGTCTACCACTACTTCCTGTCGGGCAAGCGCCCCGAGCAGGGTGACGTGGACGCGCTGCGCGAGGCCGTCGGCAGGGGCGTCTCCGCGGACGGGCTCTTCCAGCGCCCGAGCGTGACCTCGGCGGCCCGCGGCCTGGCGAGCGCCCCGTTGAAGGTCGGACGCCGCGTCCTGCGCTGAGCGCCGCGCCGGCCTCAGCCGCTCGTCCAGTCTTCCGGGTCGGGCCTGCGGGACCGGGCCGGGCCTGCCGATGGCCGGGCTCATGCCCCGCCGTGTCCGCCTCCCCGTCTCCGTCCTCGTCCTCCTCGCGACGCTCGCCCTGCCCGCCGCCCCCGCGCGGGCGCAGGACCCCGTCGGCCCGGGGCCGCAGCCCCCGCCGCCCGTGGTGGTCCCCCCGCCCGTCGTCGCCCCCGCGCCGGTGCCGCCGCCGGTCACGCTCGAGACCCGCCCGACGGCGCCCGGGCGGCTGGCGCGGCTGCGGACCAACGGCCACGCGGCCATCCCGCGGCGGGCGCCGCCGGCCGTGCGGGCGATCTTCGCGGCCGCGACCCGGATCGTCGGCCGGCCGTACAAGTGGGGCGGCGGGCACGCCCGCATCGCCGACCGCGGCTACGACTGCTCGGGCGCCGTCTCCTACGCCTGATCCGCGCCGGGCTGCTTCCTTCGCCGCTCGTCAGCGGGACGTTCGCGCACTGGGGGGACGCCGCCGCCGGCCGCTGGACGGCGATCTACGCCACCCGCCGCCACGTCTACCTCGAGGTCGCCGGCCTGCGGCTGGACACGAGCCCCGTCGGTGACCCCGGCGGCGATTCCGGCCCGCGCTGGCGGCCGGTCATCGGCCGGCGCCGCGGCTTTCACACCCGCCACGCGCCCGGGTTGTGACGGGCGTGGCAAGATCCGCCCCGGCATGCTCTTCCGACAACTCACCCACGACGATCTCGGCTGCGCCTCCTATCTGATCGGGGACGAGGACGCCGGGGTGGCGGCGGTCGTCGACCCGCGCTTCGAGGTCGACGAGTACCTCGAGCTCGCCCGCTACATGGGCGTGCGGATCGAGCACGTCTTCGAGACCCACAACCACGCCGACCACGTGTCCGGGCACGGCCGCCTGGCCGCGGCGACGGGCGCGGCGATCCACATCCACCGCGCGGCCGCGCCCGACTACGAGCACGAGCCGTTCGACGACGGCGAGCGCTTCGAGCTCGGCGCGCTCGTCGTCACGGCGCTGCACACGCCGGGCCACCGGCCGGAGCACACGGCCTTCGCGCTGGCCGACACCCGCCGCAGCGCCCAGCCCTGGGCCGTGCTCACGGGCGACTCGCTGTTCGTCGGCGACATCGCCCGGCCCGACCTCGCGGTCGACGAGGTCGACGGGGCCCGGGCGATCTTCCACTCGCTGCACGACACGCTGCTCGCGCTGCCCGAGGACGTCGAGGTCTGGCCCGGCCACCTCGGCGGGTCGATGTGCGGCGGCCCGGGCATGGACCTCAAGGTCGCCTCCACGATCGGCTACGAGCGGGCGGCCAACCCCGCGCTCTCGATCGCGGGCGAGGACGCGTTCGTCGAGGACGCCCTCGCCAAGCTCGGCCCGCAGCCGCCGAACTTCCGGCGGATCGTCGCGCTCAACACCGGGCCGCTGCTCACCGACGGCGTGCAACTGCTGCCACTGGCCCCGCGGCAGGTCGAGCTCAAGCGCTCCGAGGGAGCGCTGCTCGTCGACGTGCGCACGGACCAGCAGTTCGACGACGCGCACCTCGAGGGCGCCGTCTGCAACCCGATGCTGCGCGCCGGCTTCGGCTCCAAGCTCGCCTGGCTCGCCGATCCCGCCCGCGAGGTCGTCTTCGTCGGCCGCGACGACGAGGACGGCCGCCGGGCCGGCCTGCTCGCGGTCGCCGTCGGGGTGCGCCGGCTCGGCGGCTACCTCCACGGCGGGATGACGAGCTGGCGGCAGGAGCGCCGGCCGGTGGTCGGCACCGAGCGGGTGGCGATGGCCGACCTCCCGGCCCGGCTGGCGGCCACGCCGCAGCTCCAGGTCCTCGACGTCCGCGAGCGCGCCGAGTGGGACGCCGGCCACCTCCCGCAGTCGACGCTCACGCCGTGGCACGACGTCACCGGGGTGCCGGCCGGCCTGGACCCCGACCGTCCGATCGCGGTCGTGTGCGCCTCCGGTCAGCGGGCGGCGACGGCCGCGAGCCTGCTCCAGCGCCATGGCGCCCGCGAGGTGCTCCACGTCGTCGACGGCGGCGTCCCGCAGTGGGAGCGGGAGGGCCACCCGCTGGAGACCCTCGACCCTCAGTAGTCCTTGCCCGCCGCGAACCGCGCGTGCAGCTCGGCCTCCTCGGCCGGCTCGAGGCCCGGGGCACCGAGGGTGATGTCCACCCGGGCGATGCGGCCCGCGAACGCGAATGGCGCGGTGTAGTCCCGGCTGACCGCCGAGCCGGTGTCGCGGCCGACGCCGAAGGTGTCGATGCCGAAGCGGCCCGCGACCGTGTGCTCGATCCGGCCGCGGGCCACCTCGACCCCGTCCAGGCGCAGCCGCGCGTCACCGCCCCTGCCGGCCCCGCCGCCGTCGTAGAGGAAGTCCACCTCGATCGTGCTGGCGCCGCGCGGGAGCTGCCGATCGGCCCGCAGGAGGGTGTGCTCCTGACCGAACCAGTTGTAGTGGTAGACGGGCCGGCCGTCGTGCACGTAGAGCACGTAGCCGGCCGAGCCGCCGCCGCACGCGACGAGCACCCCGTCGCCGTCCTCGTCGATGCGCACCGTGATGCGGTGGGAGCGGTTCTTCGTGTTGGCGGCGGCCGTCTCCGGCAGCCGGACGGCGCCCGGGTAGTAGGTGAAGTGGCGACGAGCCGGGTCCGCGCCGCCGGGGGGCGGCTTGGGGGTGGCGAGCCGCGCCGCGCCGCGGTCGTCGAACGGGTAGACGCCGTAGCGCTCGCACTCCTCGTCGAAGATGTGCTGCAACTCGGCGAGCCTGTCGGGATGCTCCGCGGCGAGATCGCGATTCTCGCTGAAGTCCTCGTCGAGGTGGTAGAGCTCCCAGCGGTCGTTCTCCCACCCTCCCGGCGCGAGGTCCTGGCGCCACGGAAGCGTGTGCTGCGCACAGGCGATCCACCCGCGGTCGTAGATCGCCCGATTGGTGAAGATCTCGAAGTACTGGCGCTCCCGCACCGGCTTGGCGTCGGGATCCTCGAACGTGCTGCGGATCGACACGCCGTCCAGCGGCCGTTGCTCGATGCCGTCGACGGAGACGGGCGCCGGGATGCCCGCGACGTCGAGGATCGTGGGGACGAGATCGATCAGGTGCGTGAACTGCGACCGCACGGACCCGTCGCCCTCGATCCCGGCCGGCCAGGAGACGACCATCGGGTTCCGCGTTCCGCCGAGATGGCTCGCGATCTGCTTGACCCACTGGAACGGCGCGTTGCCGGCCCAGGCCCAGCCGAGCGGGTAGTGCGGCTCGGTGTGCGGCTCGCCGATCTCGTCGATGCGCGCGAGCGTGTCCTCGAAGTCCGACGGGATCCCGTTGAGGTTCATGATCTCGTTGATCGTCCCGCTCGCCCCGCCCTCCGAGCTGGCGCCGTTGTCGCCGACGATGTAGGCCACGAGGGTGTTCTCGGCGTCCGGCAGCTCGCCGACGGCATCCAGCAACCGGCCGATCTCATGGTCGGTGAAGGCGAGGAAGCCGGCGTAGTTCTCCATGAACCGCGCGTACAGGCGCCGCTCGTCCGCGCTGAGCGAATCCCAGGCCGGCACCCAGTCCGGGCGCGGCGTGTTCTCGGCGTCGGGGGGGACCACGCCGAGCTCGAGCTGGCGCCGGAAGGTCTCGTCGCGGACCGCGTCCCAGCCGTGGTCGAACTGGCCGCGGAAGCGCTCGCGCCAAGCGCGCGGCGCGTGATGGGGTGCGTGGGCGGCGCCGGGGGCGAAGTACGTCAGCACCGGCTTGTCCGGGTTGACCGACTTCGAGTAGCGGATCCAGCCGATCGCCCGATCGGCCAGGTCGGTGTTGAGGTGGTAGCCCTCCTCCGGCGTGCTCTCGGGCTCGACCGGCCGGGTGTTCTCGAACAGCACCGGGTAGTACTGGTGCGTCTCGCCACCGATGAAGCCGTAGAAGTAGTCGAAGCCGAGGCCGGTCGGCCACCGATCGAACGGACCGACGACGCTCGACTCCCAGTCCGGGGTGTTGTGGTTCTTGCCGAACCACGCCGTGTTGTAGCCGTTCTCCTTGAGGATCCGGCCGATCGTCGCGGTCGCCTTGGGGATCATCGACGTGTAGCTCGGGAAGCCGGTCGCCCACTCCGCGAGGAACCCCGACCCGCAGTTGTGATGATTGCGGCCGGTGAGCAGCGCAGCCCGCGACGGCCCGCAGATGGCGGTGGTGTGGAAGCGGTTGTACCGCAGGCCCGCAGCGGCCAGGCGATCGAGCGCCGGCGTCGGAACCGGCCCGCCGAACGTCCCGACCTGCCCGAACCCGACGTCGTCCAGGACGATGAGGATGACGTTCGGGGCCCCGGCCTCCGGCTTGGGCGGCGTCGGCCACGCCTCCGTCGACTCCAGGTACGTCGGCCCGACCGTGCCGGTGAACGGCGGGTCGGGGATCGGAAGACGCGTCCGATCGACGGGATCCTCCGCGCTCATCGCGGGCCACGGATCGAGCGGCGGACACGTCTCGGGTGGGGCACGCGCGGTGTCATGGCCACACACTCCTCGGGGTCGGTCGGGCGGGCCTCGGACTGTCCATGCCGCCCGGATGCCCCCGCCTCACCCGATCCGGATGATTGTGCGCCCGCCGTGTCCTCGATCGCCATCCCGAGCCGCGGCGCGAGGACGAGCCGGCCGATCGGCCCGGCCCAGAGGTCGCCGGGAGTCATGCACGCGCCGCGAGGGTCCGAGCAGCGGATCCTCCGGGCATCAGCCGTGCGGGGTGACGACGCCCGTCCGATGCGGACGCCATGCTCAGGCCATGTCCGGACCCACTCCCGCGCCTGGTCGCTCCGACTCGACCACGATCACGGACCGACCGCCGCGACGGGCCCCGGGGCGCCGGGACACGGCCCGCGTCGCCGGCGCTGTCGTCATCGGCGTCGCCGTCACCCTGTTCGCGGTGTTCAACCTCGACGACGTGGACGTCAACTGGGTGTTCGGATCGTGGTCGACGCCCCTGATCATCGTGATCGTCGTGTGCTTCCTGCTCGGGGTCGCGGGGGACCGGCTCTTCATCCTGCACCGGTCGCGGCAGGGGAAGCCTGGGCGCGCGCCGGCGCGTTCGCGCCGCTGATCGGAGGGTGTGGTCCGACGCCGGCTGGAGCGGACTAGGGCGCTCGCGCGACGACCTCGTAGTGCGTCACGCTCGACGCGCCGCCGATCAGGTAGCGCTCGTCCTCCGGGTACAGGACGGCGGCCTCCACGTCGTCGCCGGCGAAGGCCCGGATCGCGTCGAGGGACGCCCACAGCGAGAGGGCGATGAGGTCCGAGCGCCCGCCCTCGTCGCGCCGCAGCAGGAAGGCGCCGTGGTTGCCGGGCGTGCGGGCGTACTCGGCGAAGCCGGTGTCGCGGATGTAGCCGGCGTAGACCTCGGCGTCGGGCGTGCGCACGGCGCCCGTCCACATGCGGGCGATCATCGGTCCCCCTCCCCGCGCGACTCGGTGAGGAAGTCGATGACGATCCGGTTGCAGAGGTCGACCTTGTCGGCGAGCGAGCCGTGGCCGGTGCCGGGCACGACGGCGAGCTGCGCGTCGGGGAGCCCGTCGCGCAACGCGAGCGTGTGCGCCATCGGGATCTCTGCGTCCTCGTCGCCGACCATCACGAGCGCCGGGCTCGGGTAGCCGGCGAGGTCGGCGACCGTGAGCGTCGGCTCCTCGCGGTGCATGCGGTCGAGCTTGGCGCGGACCACCGGGAAGTGCTCCGGGCCCTGGGGCGCGACGGCGCCCCAGTAGTCCGTGAAGAACGCGACGGTCTCCTCGTCGAGGTCGATGGCTCCGGGCGCCCAGCCGTCGTGGTGGAAGACCCCGGCGCTGACGACGAGGCGCGTGACGAGATCCGGCCGCATGAGGGCGGTCAGCAGCGCGACCGGGGCGCCGTCGCTGTGCCCGAGCAGGTGCGCGGGGCCCCCGACGACCTGCTCCAGGAACGCGACCGTGTCCTGCGCCATGCCGGCGTAGGTGATCGGCCCGTCGACGTCGGGGGTGCGGCCGTGTCCGCGCCGGTCGGGCCGGTAGACCCGGAACCGCTGCGCGAGGCCGGGCACGTTGCCGTCGAACGCGCGGGAGTCGGCCAGCCCGGGGGCCTGGAGCACCAGCGGCTCGCCGTCGCCGTCCTGCGCGTAGTAGGTGTTGACGTCGCCGAGTTGCACGTAGGGGCACACGGTCGGATCCTCCTCCTGCGGTGGTGGGCACTTCGACAGCCGGCAGCCTGGCTCCGGACTGGCCTCCGCGCCAGATCCACCGGCCGGGCCGGATCGGGTACCAGTCGCCCGCGCCGTCGGGCATGATGGCCGGGCGAGATGTCCGAGGCGAGCCAACCCTTCGAGCTGCTGATGACCGTTTTGCGCGAGGCGCCCGGGACGCTCGGGACCCAGATCGAGCGACAGCTGCGGCAGGCCATCCGCTCGGGCGGGCTGCGGGCCGGCAGCCGCATCCCGTCCACCCGGGACCTGGCCCGCCAGCTCGGCGTCTCCCGCCGCATCACGGTCGACGCCTACGCGCAACTCGCCGCGGAGGGCTATCTGCAGCTGCGCCAGGGCGCGCACCCGCGCGTGGCCCACGGCCTGGCGGTCGACGGGACGGTGCGACCCACCGACGGGGTGGACGACGGGCCGCCGCCACGCTTCGACTTCCGGCCCAGCCGGCCGGACGTCTCGGCGTTCCCGCGCGGCGCGTGGGCGCGCTGCCTGCGCGACGCGGTGACGACCATCACCGAGGCCGACCTGAGCTACGGCGACCCGTGCGGCGTCGGGCTCCTGCGCACGGCGCTGGCCGACCACCTGGGTCGCGTCCGCGGCGTCGTCGCCGATCCCCGCCGGGTCGTGGTCACCAACGGCTACCTGCAGGGGCTCGGCCTCGTCTGCGCGGCGCTGGCCGCGCGCGGAACCAAGCGGCTGGCGCTGGAGGACCCGAGCAGTCCCGAGGAGGCGCTGATCGCCGGACGCGTGGGGCTCGAGATCGTGTCCGTGCCCGTGGACGAGGGTGGCCTGCGCGTCGACGCGCTGAAGCGGTCCGGCGCCGGCGCCGTGGTGCTGACCCCGGCGCACCAGCACCCGACGGGCGTCGTCCTCGCGCCCGACCGCCGCACGGCGCTCGTCGCCTGGCTGCGCGAGCGCGACGCCGTCGCCATCGAGGACGACTACGACGCGGAGTACCGCTACGACCGCGCCGCGGTGGGCGCCCTCCAGGGCCTCGCGCCCGAGCGGGTCGTCTACGCCGGCACCGCCAGCAAGGTGCTCGCGCCCGCGCTGCGGATCGGCTGGCTCGTGGTCCCCGACGGGCTCTTCGACGCGGTCCGGCACGAGAAGCTCATCGCCGACCAGGGCTCGGCACGCATCGAGCAGCACGCCTTCGCCGCCTTCCTCGCCCGCGGCGATCTCGACCGGCACCTGCGCCGCATGCGCATCCGCTACCGGGCGCAGCGCGACGCGCTGGTCGCGGCCCTGGCGAACGAGCTGCCGGAGGCCACGGTGGCCGGCATCGCCGCCGGGCTGCACGCCACCGTCGAGCTGCCGCCGTCCGACGACCCCGCCGCCATCCGGGCCGAGGCGCGCCGGCGCCGCGTCGAGCTCTACACGCTCGACGACTACCGGACGGAGGGGCCGACCTCCGCGGCGACGTTGTTCCTCGGCTACGGACAGGTGCCGGAGGCCGCCATGCGCGCCGGCGTGCGAGAGCTCGCCGACGCGATCCGGACCACCCGGGCATGACCGAGGACGTCCTCCGGTTGCTGCGCGAGCTCGTGTCCGTCGACTCGGTGAACCCGTCGCTGGTGGACGGTGCCGCGGGCGAGGCGCAGGCCGCCGCGGCGATCGCCGGCTGGGCCCGCGGTGCCGGCCTCGACGTCGAGGTGCACGAGGGCACGCCCGGAGGCCGAGCGTCGTGGTCCGGGCGCGGGGTACCGGCGGGGGGTCCTCGGCGCTCCGGTCGAGACCGCCGGCGCGAGCTACTGGGCCGACGCCGCGTTCCTCGCCGCGGCCGGCATCCCGACCGTCCTGCTCGGGCCCACCGGCGCCGGCGCGCACGCCGTCGAGGAATGGGTCAGCGTCTCCAGCTGCGGGCAGGTCGCCGCGATCCTGGTCGAGACGGCCCGGCGGGTCTGCGCGGTGGCTGAATAGCCTCACCGGTGTGCTGGGTCACGTCGGCCTGAGCGTTGTCGACCTCGCGGCCGCCAGGGCCTACTACGACGAGCTGATGCCGCTCGTCGGCTTCGAGGCGTTCCTCACCGCCGACGATCGCTTCGCGTACCGCCCGGCGGCCGGCCGGCCGGGGACGTACCTGTTCTTCTACCCGGCGATCCGGGCCGGCCGGTACGACCGGCACGCCGTCGGGCTCCAGCACATCGCCTTCATGGTGCCGACGCGTTCGGCCGTCCGCGAGGTGCACGCGCTCGCCGTCCGCCGCGGCGACCCCGTCCTGGACGCGCCGCGGGCGTTCCCGCAGTATCCCCCGCCGTACTTCGCGACGTTCTGGCTGGACCCTCACGGCTTCAAGCTCGAGGCCGTCTGTCACCACGATCGGGACTAGCGGCCCGTTCCAGCAGCGATGGCACGACCTGCCGGTGCCGGGGCGCCACCGAGGCCCACAGCGCGCGGGCGAGGGGATTGCGCTGGTGCACGAGCGTCGCGATGAGCAGCGTGTCCGCTCCGCGCTCGACGTACAGTTCGGCCGGCATCCCGAGCCGGGAACCGGCCCCCAGCCGCACGGAGTCCGGCGTGCTGCGCCGGACCGGCCAGCCGAGGACGAGCTCGGCGGCGTCGGGCGGGCCGAGCTTCAAGCCGAGCGCGAACCAGCCCCACCGGAGCCGGTTGCGCATGGCCGCCGGCGCACCTTCGAGCGTCGCCCTGGCCCACTGCTCGGCGGTCCGGTCCGGCGCCGGGGGGCACTCGACGAGAAAGGCGTCGGCGTAGTCGAGGCGGGGCAGCGCGCTGCTCGCCCGGGCGGCGGGCGGCACGTCGACCTGACGCGCACGAGGCGGCGCCGCGACGACCGTCATGCGTGCACCGCCGCCGGCTCGGCGCCCGCCCGCCAGTCCCGGCCGATCTCGCGCATCAGCGGCGGGTAGACGATCAGGTGCCGAAACGGCGTGATCGCCGCCATGTAGGCGGTCCCGAGCCATCCGTTCGGCTTCACGAGGACGGCCATCTGGCCGCGGTAGCCGCCGGCCCCGTCCGGGACCCAGCCGATGTGCATCACCCCGTGGACGGTGCGATTGACGATCTCCGCCGCCCACTCGTCGTCGAGCAGGTACAGCGGGGTGAAGGGCAGCGTCTCGATGTCCGGGCCGGGGGTGGAGCGCAGGTCCCCCGGCAACCGGTCGCGCAGCGTCGGGCGCTTGGCGCCCCACCCGGCGTCCGGACCGTCCCAGCCGAGCATCGCTCCGATCTTCCACCGGATCGCGAACAGCGCGCGGGCGACGCGGGAGGGGTTCGTCGCCGTGTCGCCCATGGCGAACTGGTGCACGAGGCGGGGGAGGTCGTGCGGGCCGCCCGGCGTCGGCAGCGCCCACACGTCCTCGAGCCGGAAGTCGCGGGTGAGCGCGTGGATCCGCCAGGGTCGGGAGGTGTGCTCGGTGTTGGAGAGCCTCATAGGTGACCTCAATCCATACAGTTGTGTATGGATGAAGCCTAATCGTCTTCGAAGGCGGTGTCAATGTCACGCCGGACCCGATAGGAATCGACGATGGCCCCGCCGACCCGCACACCTCGCCACCGCTGGGTCGAGGCCGGGCTGCTGGCGCTCGCCGACGGCGGACCGGACGCCGTCCGGATCGAGCCGCTGGCGCAGCGACTCGGCGTCACACGAGGCGGCTTCTACTGGCACTTCGACGACCGGCGCGCGCTGTTGGAGGAGATGCTCGACACCTGGGAGCGGGCGAGCACCGACGAGGTGCTCGAGCGCGTCGAGCGCCAGGGTGGCGACGCCCGGACCAAGCTCCGACGGGCGGGCGTGCTGACCTTCAGCGACCGGCTGCTGCCGATCGATCTCGCCGTCCGGGACTGGTCCCGGCGCGATCCGGCCGTCCTCGAGCGCCTGCGCCGGGTCGACAACCGGCGGATGGCCTACCTGCGCTCGCAGTTCGGTACCTTCTGCGCCGACGAGGACGACGTCGAGGCCCGCTCGATGCTCGCCTTCTCGCTGCTGATCGGCAACCACTTCATGGCCGCCGATCACGGGGGACGCAGCCGTGCCGACGTGCTGGAGCTGGCGGGGAGGCGGCTGTTGACGTAGCGGCGACGCAGCCAAGCCCTCGGCACATTGACGAACGAGACTCCAGCGCTGACACCAACGCACGTCAGGAACGCTGACATGGCTCGCCGGAGACCTGGAACCGGCTGGCGCGACGTCCTTGCGGATCGGTCGAACCGACGTGCCCTCGATCGCTGGATCGCGGCTCCTACGCGAATCTTAGGGCGACCCAGCACGCTGTCGCCATGCCGCAATTCGACGAGACGGCGGGCCGGCGTGGCCGCAAGCCGCGGGTTCGCCCTGATCGCGTGCGTGAGCGCGACGCCCGATTGCGCCGCGCGCGGATCGTGATCGCCGGCGTCGCGGCGGGGGCGGTCGCGCTCTCCGGTGTGCTGGCGGGCGTTGCGGCGCAGGCCTTCGGGGGCCGCGCGCAGCCGACGAGCGCGGTGGCGTCGACGCCGCAGCCTGCGCCGGCACCGCGGGTGGACGTACCGGGTCCACAGGCGATCCCGTCGATCGCTGGTGCTCGGGCTGCGCTGCGCCCGCCTGCGCAGCCGCCGGCGGCTCCGACGCCGGCGCCTGCAGTCCCGACGCCGGCGCCGCAGGTCTCGGGAGGCTCGTGAGCGCCCGGGTGGCCGCCTGGAGCTGGCACGCCCTGGGCACCACGGTCGGGCTCGTCGTGTCCGGTGCCGCGACACACGCCGGCGCGCGCCGAGCCGTCGAGGCGGAGCTCATGGCGATCGATGCCGCGTGCAGCCGCTTTCGCCAGGACTCCGAGCTGGCGGCGGTCAACGCGGCCGGGGGCCGCCCGGTCCGGGTTTCGCAGACGTTCTTGGACGCCCTCGACGTCGCGCTGCGCGGCGCGGCGCTGACCGGGGGCGTCGTCGATCCGACGGTCGGTGGCGCGCTCGTGCTGTCCGGCTATGACCGCGACTTCCAACGCGTCCGCGGCTCGCGCGTGCGCCGGCTCAGGGCCGGCCGGGTACCGGGGTGGCGGGTGGTCGAGATCGAGCGCGACGCGGGCACGGTGCGCGTGCCCGCCGGCGTGCACCTCGACCTCGGGGCGACGGCCAAGGCGCTCGCCGCCGACCACGCCGCTGACCGGGCGCTCGCTGCGGGGCGAGCGAGCGGCGTCCTCGTGAACCTGGGCGGCGACATCTCGACGGCCGGCGTTGCGCCGCCGGGTGGTTGGCGCGTGCGGGTGGCTGACAGTCACCGCGCGCGGGCGGGTGAGCCCGGGCAGGCGTTGCAGATCGCCTCGGGCGGCCTGTCGACGTCGAGCACCACCGTGCGGCGCTGGCGCCGGCGGGGTGCCGATGCGCACCACATCGTGGACCCGCGTACGGGGGCGCCGGCCGTCGAGCACTGGCGGACGGTGTCCGTGGCGGCGGCGACGTGCGTGGACGCCAACGTCGCCAGCACCGCGGCGATCGTGCTCGGCGTGCCCGCGCGTGCGTGGCTGGACGAGGCGGGGCTTCCGGCGCGACTCGTGACGGTGGCCGGCGCGGTCGAGCTCACGGCCGGCTGGCCGGCCGACGCGGCGGTGGCCGCATGACCGCCGCCGGGCCGTCGGCCCTGTGGTACCTCACGCGCGGCACCGGGGTCGTCACGCTGCTGTTGCTGACCGCCAGCGTGGTGCTCGGCGTGCTGCAGGTGCTGCGCTGGGCGCCGCTCGGATCGCCGCGCTTCACCGTCGTGGCGCTGCACCGCGCGATCTCGTTGCTCGTCGTGGCGCTGCTCGCCGTGCACGTGCTCACCGCGGTGCTCGACAGCTTCGCTCCGATCCGCCTGGTCGACGCGCTGCTGCCCTTCGCCGGGTCATACCGGCCGCTCTGGCTCGGGCTCGGGGCGCTCGGCCTGGACCTTGTCGTCGCGCTCACCGTCACGAGCCTGCTACGCCGCCGGCTCGGCCTGCGCGCATGGCGGGCGGTGCACTGGCTGGCCTATGCGGCCTGGCCCGTGGCGCTCGTCCATGGGTGGGGCGCCGGGACCGACGCGCGAACGGCGTGGATGCTCGCGATCACGCTCGGATGTGCGGCCGCCGTGCTGGGCGCGGTGGCGTGGCGACTGCTCGACGGCTGGCCGCACCAGCCAGGCCGCCGCCAGATAGCGCTGGGCGCCTGCGTGGTGGTGCCCGTCGTCACGGGCCTGTGGCTGGCGCAGGGGCCACTCGCCGCCGGCTGGGCGCGGCGCTCGGGCACGCCCGCGAGGCTCCTCGCGACGCCCGCGAGCGCTCGCACCGCTGCCGCCGGGCCGGGACACGCGGTCGCCGCGTCGCTGCTGCGACCGTTCGCGGCTGGTCTGCGCGGCACCGTTGACCGGGGCCGCAGCGCGGGCGGCCTGGCCGTCGTGGACCTGCGCATGCGACTGACCGGGGGGGCGCGCGGCGTCCTGCGCGTGCGTATCGCCGGCAGACCAGCGCCCGGCAGCGGGGTGCGCATGAGCCGCAGCGCCGTCACGCTCGGCTCACAGGCCGCGCCGCGCGAGCTCACAGGACGGATCGTCTCGCTGCGGGGCGCGTCGCTGGAGGCGCTCGTGGGCTCCGCCGCAGGGCGTGCCGTGCGGTTGCACGTCGACCTCGCGCTCTCGCCGACCACGGTCGCTGGCACGGTCTCGGCCCGACCGGTGACGCAGGCGGGCGGATGAACACGCCCGGCTTGCCTCGCCTGGTCGCCGGGCTGCGGTCTCCCAGCGGGTTGACCCTGAACGAGCACGCGGAGTGCCACGGGGCGCTAGCGGACGCTCCCCGCCGCGGCGAGGCCCTGATCGCTGCGATCGCCGCAGCCGGGCTCCGCGGGCGCGGCGGCGCCGCGTTTCCGACGGCGGTCAAGCTCCGCGCCGTGGCGGCCGGCCGTGGCCGCAGGGCGCTCGTGGTCAACGGCGCCGAGGGGGAGCCGATGAGCAGCAAGGACCGACTGCTGCTGGAGCTGGCACCGCACCTCGTGCTCGACGGGGCGCTGCTCGCCGCCGAGGCCGTCGGCGCACGCGACCTCGTCGTCACCGTCAAGCGCTCGGCCCGAAGCGCCCACGCGGCGGTGAGCCACGCGCTGACCGAGCGCCGCGACACGCGCGGCGTGCGCCTGCAGACCAGCGCCGACGGCTACATCTCCGGTGAGGAGACGGCGCTCTTGCACCAGCTCAACGGCGGTCCGGCAACGCCGACGCTCGCGCCTCCGCGACCGCATGAGCGTGGCCTCGGCCGGCGCCCGACGCTCATTTCCAACGTCGAGACGCTGGCGCACCTCGCCCTGATCGCCCGCCACGGCCCCGCCTGGTTTCGCCAGCTCGGCACCGCCGATCACCCGGGCTCGGCGCTCATCACGCTGGCCGGCGCCGTGCAGCGTCCGGGCGTCCACGAGATCGCGCTCGGCATGCCCGTCGCGCAGGCCATCGCCGGCAGTCGCGGCGCGCCAGTGCGGGCGGTGCTCGTCGGCGGCTACTACGGCATCTGGCTGACCCCCGAGGCCGTCGCGTCCGCCCGCCTCGACGACGCCTCGATGCGCACCCTGGGAGCCGGCCTGGGAGCCGGCGTCGTCGTCGCCCTGCCCGCCGACGCGTGCCCCGCCGCCGAGGTGGCGCGCGTGGTGCGCTGGATGGCCGACGAGAACGCGGGCCAATGCGGGCCGTGCGTGCACGGCCTCGACGCTGTCGCCGACGCGCTCGAGCGGCTCGTGGCGGGCACCGCCGGCACGGATGTCGTGGCTCGCCTCCAGCGCTGGAGCGGCCAGGTGCAGGGGCGCGGCGCGTGCCACCACCCCGACGGCGTCGTGGGGTTTCTACGCAGCGCGCTGACCGTGTTCGCCCCCGAGTTCGAGGCCCATCGTCGCCACGGACCGTGCCACGCCTGCCACCGCCACCCCATCCTGCGCGTCCCCACCGTCCGCGAACGGCTGGCCGCATGAGTCGGCGCCTGACGGTCGACCCGATCGACTGCACCGGACACGGCGCCTGCGCCGAGCTGCTGCCCGAGCGCGTCCAGCTCGACGACTGGGGCTACCCGATGCTCGCCGACGAGCCGATCCCCGAGGAGCTGCTGGCCCACGCCCGCCGCGCGGTCGCGGCGTGCCCGACGTTGGCGTTGCGCCTCGAGCTCGAGCGCAGGGCCAGTTGAGCGCGCCGCCGCGCACCCGCGTCGGAACGACGGTCAAGCGACGCCGCCGCGATCGCCTCGGCGGGAGCGCGGGCAACGAACTCCTCACGAGCGCCACTGCCGTCGTGCTGGCGGCGCTACTCATCGCCGAGGCCGTGACGATCGTCTGGCTTGGCGGGCTGCTGAAGGCGCACATGTTCATCGGGCTCGTGCTGATCCCGACCGTCCTCGTCAAGCTCGGCAGCACCGGGTACCGGTTCGCCCGCTACTACACCGGGGCGCGACCGTACCGCGAGAAGGGACCGCCGAAGCTCGCACTGCGGCTCCTCG
This sequence comes from Solirubrobacterales bacterium, assembly GCA_038258425.1. Lineage (GTDB taxonomy): Bacteria > Actinomycetota > Thermoleophilia > Solirubrobacterales > Solirubrobacteraceae > DATLGB01. The sequence goes on from JBBSPV010000007.1 coordinate 71,599, forward strand.
CGCCCGTGCTCGTGCTCGCCACGGTGCTGATCTTCGCGACCGGTGTCGCGCTCTTGCTCATCGGTCACCGCTCCGACCTGGTCCTGGAGCTGCACAAGATCAGCTTCATCGTGTGGGGCGCGTGCTTCGGAGTGCACGTTCTCGCCCACGCTCCGCGTGTCTGGCGATCACTCGGCACGAGCTGGCGCGCCTCGCGCCACGAGCGCGTGCCGGGCTCCGGCGTGCGCGGCGCGCTCCTGGGCGCGTCGATCGGCGGTGGCCTCGCGCTGGCGCTCGCGCTGCTCCCGCTGATCGAGGGCTGGCTGCGCCCGCTCGCCGGGTAGCGTCGCAGGGAACCCTGCCGACCTCCCGTGCGCCTGCTCATCATCGACGACGACCGCGCGCTGCGCGATGCCCTGCGCCGTGCCCTCAGCCTCGGCGGCTACGACATCGACACGGCAGCCGGGGGCGAGCAGGGCCTGTCGCTGATCGCCGAGCGGCCACCGGACGCGGTCGTGCTCGACGTCGGGATGCCGGGGATGGACGGGCTGGAGACCTGCCGCCGGCTGCGCTCTAGCGGCGATCGCGTGCCGGTGTTGATGCTGACCGCCCGCGACGCGGTCGAGGACCGCATCGACGGACTCGACGCCGGCGCCGACGACTACCTCGTCAAGCCCTTCGACGTCGGTGAGCTCAAGGCGCGGCTGCGAGCGCTGCTGCGCCGGCTGAATCCCGACGCCGACGGCGCGCTCGCCTTCCACGAGCTCCGCCTGGACCCAGCCCGCCACGGCCTGGCCGTCGGCGAGCGCTTCGCCGAGCTCACGCGCACCGAGTATCAGCTGCTGGAGCTGCTTCTACGCAACCCACGCCGCGTGCTCACCCACGACGTCATCTACGACCGCGTCTGGGGCTATGACTTCGGCCCGGCGTCCAACGCGCTGCGCGTCTACGTCGGCTACCTGCGGCGCAAGCTCGAGCAGGTGCAGGCCAGGCCCCTGATCGGCACGGTCCACGGCGTGGGCTACGTCCTGCGCGAGCCGTGACCCTGCGCCACCGCATCGCCGCGGTCGCCGGTCTCGCCGTCGCCGTCACCGTGCTCCTTGCCGCCGCGGCGGTCTTCATCGCCGTCCGGACCCAACTGCACCAGCAGATCGACGACGCCCTGCGATCACGCGCCCAGGAACTCACCCGCGAGCGCAACCGCGACTGCTCCTCCAGCGGCGCAGACCACGATCGCTCCTTCCCGGTGGCACCCAGCGACCGCGACGACGCACGCCTCGGTGGCGCCGAGGGCTACGTGCAGCTCCTGTGCACCGACGGCAGGGTGCTGCGGCCGCCGGGCGCCACGACGCAGGTCCAGGTCTCCGAACGAGCGCGGGCCATCGCCCGCGCCGGCTCCGGCGAGGCGCTCGCCAGCAGCGAGGTCGCCGGCACGCGCCTGCGGGTGCTCACCCGTGCCCTGCCCTCCGGCCGTGGCGCGGTGCAGGTCGCGCGGCCGCTCACCGAGGTCGACCACGCGCTGCGCAACATCGTGCTCGCACTCGCCGTCGTCGCCGCGGCCGGGATCGCGTTGGCAGCCGCCCTCGGCGCCCTCGTCGCCCGCGCGGCGCTCGCTCCTGTCAGACGCTTCACCCGCCGCACCGAGCAGCTCGCCGGCAACCCCGATCCCAGCGAGCGGATCGCCACCACGGGCGACGACGAGCTCGCACGCCTCGCGGCGAGCTTCAACACGACACTGGACGCGCTGGAGCGCTCCGTCGAGGCACAGCGCCAGCTCGTCGCCGACGCCAGCCACGAGCTGCGCACCCCGATCGCCAGCCTGCGCGCGAACATCCAAACCCTCGAGGACGCCGCCCGGCTTCCCGACCACGAGCGCGCCGCCCTGCGAACCGACATCCTCGCACAGCTCGACGAGCTGACCGCACTCGTCGGCGACGTCGTGGAGCTGGCCCGCGGCAGCAGACCCGGACGCGTCCTCGACGACGTCCGCGTCGATCACATCGCGGCCTCGCTCGTCCAGCGAGCCCAGGGACGGACCCACGTCGACGTCGCCTTCCACGTCGACCTCGAGCCGACCATCGTGCGCGGCGAGCCCGACCGCATCAACCGGGCCGTCTCGAACCTGCTCGACAACGCGATCAAGTGGAGCCCCCCCGGCGCCACCATCGACATCGAGCTGCGCGACGGCACGCTCAACGTCCGCGACCGCGGTCCCGGCATTCCCCCGGACGACCTGCCGCACGTCTTCGAGCGCTTCTACCGCGCCGACGACGCCCGCGGCATGCCCGGCTCCGGCCTCGGCCTCGCGATCGTGCGCCAAGCCGCCGAGGCACACGGCGGCACAGTCAACGCCCTCAACGCACCTGGTGGCGGCGCGCGCATCCGCATCCGCTTCGCGCCGTAGCGACCGCGTCGACCTGGTGGCGCTGGTGTCTCAGCAGGCTCGTGAGGACCTGCTCGAGCGTCCTCTCGCCGTCCGCAAAGCGCATCTGTCCCGCCGGGGGCACTGAGTCCAACTGATCGTCGCCGAGCTCTCGGATCGGCGCGATCGCGTGTTGCGCGGCCTCAAGACGAGTGAGCAGGAACGTTGAGGTGGACGTCGGAGGATGATGTGCGCCGTGGTGGTCGGGGAAGCGCGGCCCGCCGCCGGCTCCGATGTCCGCGACGAATTGGGCGATCCGTCGGTAGTTGTCGGCGGTGTGCGCGGCGACGGCCGCGATCGTCCCGTCGCCGAGCTTCCCGCGGCCGGGGCACGGCTGGTCGAGGCGGCCTGCGCCTGACGTTGAGGAGGAGAGCCGCGCGGTCAGCTCGGCGATCTGGCTGTCGGCCGTCTCGTACAACTCCCGCGCCCGTAGGCTCATGGCGCTGCCGCCGTTCCCGCCGCGGCAGTGACCCACCCGAGCGTGAACCGCTCGCTGGTGGCGTTGTACGCGTCGCGTTGGAGCAGCCGCCAGGGGCGCCGACGGCAGTCGGCGGCGAACAGGCGGCTCAGAGCGACCGCCAGCGGGCGCCCGAGCAGGGCGTCGCCACGATCGTCCGGGTAGCCGGCGTCCATGATGGCGAGGCGTCCGCCCGGCCGGATCGAGGACTTCATCACTTCCCAGGCTCCTTGCCAGTCGGGGATCACCGACAGACCGAGTGTGCAGACGGCGGCGTCGAACGGCTCGTCGAGCTGCTCGCGTCCCGCTGCGCAGACGTCGGCTTGCTGCAGGCGGATGTTCTGCCAGTCTTGCCGGGCGATGCGGGCGTGTGCGCGATCGAGCATCTCGGGCGTGAGATCGAGGCCGACGAGCTCTCCCGCGGCGCCGATGCGCCGCTCGATCAGCGCGAAGTTCGCGCCCGTGCCGCAGGCCACGTCGAGCACTCGTTCCCCGGGTTGTAGGTCGAGCAGCTCGATGGCCCGGGCTCGGGCATCGGCGTAGAGCACGCCTTCGAGGTTGGCCCAGTCGTAGATCGAGGCGACCCGGGCGTAGCGTCGGCGGAGCGTGGCGGTCGATGGCGGGCGCATTCGGCTACTGGGGACCGACGACGCCGGTGAGGTGCAGCACCACCACGACGAGCACGACGATCGCAATCGTCGCGACGAGCCAGACGGGCGGCCCGCTTCGGCGGGTGGGGTCGGGGTCGTTCTCAGAGAGCGTCGGCATCGAGGTCCTTTCAGTGGACGTCGCGGTGGGCGGTGAGCAGGGAGCCGGTCAGACCGGCGAGTGCGGCGTAGGCGGCGAGCAGCGCGACGCCGACGGCGGGCGTGACGAGGCTGTCCGGGAGTTGCGTCTGGATCGCGCCGGCGGCGGCCCCGGCGCTCGCCTCGGGAGCGAACTTGGCGACGGCCGGCACGTTGCCGAGCAGGAGCGGCTCGAGGAACAGCAGCCACAGGCACAGGCCGACGACCGTCGCGACCTGGCTGCGCACGGCGGCGCCGACGCCCACGCCGATGGCCGCGAAGAGGGCCGCGGCGGCCGCTCCGCCGGCGAGCAGCTGGGCGTAGTCGTCGCCGCCGAGCTCGTTGTGGCCGCCGCGCGCGGCGAGTCCCGCGGCTTCGGCGCCGGCGGTGAGCGCTTGGGCGATCAGGCCGATGCCCGCACCGGCGAGCGCGCTCGCCGCGACTTTCGCGGCGATCACGCGCGTACGGCTTGGCGTGACGAGGAGGGTGGGGCGGATCGTGCCGGTGCGAAACTCGCCGGTGATCGACAGCGCGCCCAGGAGCGCCGCGAAGAGCGCCCCGATGGTGGTGCCCAGACCGAGGATCCTCAGCTGGCTGTCCTCGAGCGAGAGGTCGGCGACACTGAAGCTCAGGACGTGTAGGGCGACGATGAGCAGGGCGAGAGCGACCAGCCAGGCGATCAGAAGGAGACTTGTGCGGGTGGAGCGCAGCTTGAGCAGCTCCGAGCGCAGCTGGGCGGTCATGCCGTGAGTTCCAGGTAGAGCGCTTCCAGCGCGCTTGGGTCTGCGAGCTCGTCGATGCGCCGGGCCGCGACCAGGCGGCCGCCGCTGACGATCAGGATGGAGTCGACGGTCTGTGCCATTTCGGCGAGGACGTGGCTGGAGATCAGCACGGTGCGGCCGGCGTCGGCGAAGCGGCGCAGGAAGCCGCGCAGCCAGTGGATGCCGGCTGGGTCGAGTCCGTTCCCGGGCTCGTCGAGGATCAGCAGCTCGGGTTCCCCGAGCAGCGCGCCGGCCAACCCCAGACGCTGGCGCATGCCGAGCGAGTAGGTGCGCACGGGCCGGTCGGCCGCAGCGCTCAGCTCGACGAGGGCCAAGACCTCCTCCACCCGGTCGAAGTCGATCTCGGCGGCCAGCGCCAGCACCCGGAGGTGGTTGCGTCCGGAGCGCCCCGGATCGAAGTCGTCGGACTCCAGCACCGCTCCGACCCGCCGGCTCGGCCGCTCGAGCGCCTGATACGGCCCTCCGAACACCGCGGCCGTGCCCGATGTCGGCGCGGCGAGACCGAGGAGGAGCCGCAGCGTGGTGGTCTTGCCGGCGCCGTTCGGGCCCAGCAGTCCGGTGACCGTCCCGTGCTCGAGGGTGAACGTCAGGTCGTCGACGGCCGCCACGTCGCCATAGCGCTTGCTCAGGTTCGTTGCGCTGAGGGCCGGCTGAGCCGGCCGCGGCGCCTCAGCCGCCGCAGGAGGTTGGGTCGCGTCGTGCATCGACCCCGATCCTCGAGCCCGGGGACGCGGGCCGCATGGGCCGCGCGCCGTATTCGATCTACTCCTGCAGGCGTATGCGTCGGCCCCGAGCGGCGGTTACCGTCGCTTGCTCGTGCCACGCCGTGCTCCAGCTCTTGCCGATGCCCTGGTGCCGCCGCTGGTCGCCGCGGTGATCGCCTTCGGCGGCTTGGCTCACAGCGGGGACGCCCGGGTGGGGCCGCTGGCGCTCGGATGTGCCGCGGGCCTTTCGCTGTTCGCGCGCCGCCGCGCCCCTGTGGCGACGCTGATCGTCTCGGGAGCGCTGACGCTCGTCCTCTTGCACCTGGCACCCGAGGCCGGCGCCACGGCGGTCATCGCGCCGGCCGTCGCGCTCTATTCCCTCGCGCTGCGCAGGGGCAGCCGCGCACGAGTCCTCGCTGCGGCCGCGGCCGTCGTGGCCATCGTCCTAGCCGACATCCCGCAGGACGGTGGCCCGACCCTGCTCCAGACCCTCGGGCACGCCCTGCTGGTCGCCATCCCGCTCCTGATCGCCGACGTCCACCGCATGCGCCACGCAAACGTCGCGCTGCTGCAGGAGCGTGTCGAGCTCGCGGAACGCACTCGCGAGCAGGAAGCACAGCGGCGTGCCCAACAGGAGCGTCTGCGCATCGCTCGCGACCTGCACGACGTCGTCGCCCATACCCTCACGACCATCAACGTGCAGGCCTCCACGGCCGGCGAGTTGCTCGATCGCCGCCCCGAACACGTCCGAAGCGCCCTGGCGATCATCGAGAACGCCAGCCGGGATGCGGTCGACGAGTTGCGGGCGATCCTCGGAGTGCTGCGCGGCGACGAGGGCGACGCGCCGCTGAAGCCCGCTCCAGGCCTCGACGACCTCCCGGACCTGGTGCGGCGGACACGCGAGGACGACGTCGACGTGGACCTGGAAGTGCTCGGCGAGCGTCCGCCCCGGCTGTCCGAGGCGGTGTCGCTGGCCGCATACCGCATCGTGCAGGAGTCGCTCACCAACGCCCGTCGGCATGCCGAGGGGGCACCGGTCAGCATCGCGCTTTCCTTCGGCCCCGAGCGGCTCGGCGTGGTGATCGAGAACGGCGCAGCCGCGTCCGACCACGCCAACGGCCGGGGCGCCAGCGTCGGCATCATAGGCATGGGCGAGCGGGCCGCCGCCGTCGGCGGCACCGTTGCCGCACGACGACTGTCACGGGGATTCCGGGTCGACGCCGAACTGCCCTACAACCCGGCATGATCCGCGTCGTCGTCGCCGACGACCAGGCCGCGGTGCGCGGTGCCTTCGCCGCACTCATCGACGCCCACGACGAGATGACGACCGTCGGAGAAGCCGCCAACGGCCGCGAGGCACTCGACCTCGCCCGCCGCACGTTCCCCCACGTCGTCCTCATGGACATCCGGATGCCGCTCCTCAACGGGCTGGAAGCGACCCGTCTCATCTGCTCCGACCCACACCTCGAGAGGACCAAGGTGCTCGTCCTCACCACCTTCGACCTCGACGAGTACGTCTACGCAGCCCTGCGCAGCGGAGCCAGCGGTTTCCTGCTCAAGCACACCCCGCCGCGCGAACTGCTGCGCGCCATCGAAATCGTCGCCGCCGGGGACGCCCTGCTCGCGCCGAGCGTCACGCGCCGCCTGATCGCCGAGTTCGCCGCCCGCCGGGATCCCGCCGAGCCCCTGGCTGCGCTCGCCGAGTTGACCGATCGCGAGCGCGAGATCACCCGGCTCGTGGCCCGGGGCCTGACCAACGCCGAGATCGCCGACCGGCTGACCATCAGCCCGCTCACCGCCAAGACCCACGTCAGCAACGTGCTGCGCAAGCTCGGCTGCCGCGACCGCGCCGCACTCGTGGCGGTCGCCTACGAGTCCGGACTGGTCGGCCACGACTGACATGGCTGTGGGTTTGTCACCGCTCCCTGCGGTGTCTCGCCGAATCGAGCGGACTGACGGTCGAGCGCAATGGCGGGTGCCGGCGAAACGGCTCGGCCTCAACGACTCACGGCCCTACGACCTGCGGGCGATCTGGTGTCGCTGCAGACTCCGCGACCCCGAGCCAAGCCCTCCATCGGACTCGAACCGATGACCCCTTCCTTACCATGGAAGTGCTCTACCAACTGAGCTAGGAGGGCAGGTTGGGCGAGAAGGGTAGCGCTCGGCCGGCTCCCGGGAGAGCGCCCGGCCGGGCCGGCGCCGGCCTCGAACAAGTGTCCATAACGCCGGGCGCGGCTCGCGCGGACGACCGGGTGTGCCGAGCGCGTACCCATGCGACGTTCCGCATGGATGCTCAGTGCTGCGGCGATCCTCGTCCCGGCTCTGCCGGCCGTTCCGGCGCACGCGCAGACCTGCCCCGGCGCGGACGCCAGGCCCACGCGATCCCGGCCGGCCGCGACCGGCCGGGCGACGCTGTGTCTCGTCAACGCCAGGCGCGCGCGGGCCGGGCTGCCCCGGCTGCGGGCGAACCCGCATCTGCGCAGGGCGGCGACCCGGTACTCGCGCGACATGGTCAGGCGCCACTACTTCGGCCACGTCTCCCCCAGGGGCGCGACGATGCTCAGGCGGGTCGTCGCAGCCGGCTACCGCACGGCGGGCAGGCGGTTCCAGGTCGCGGAGAACCTCGGCTACGCGACGGGCGCACGCGCGACGCCGCGCCGGACCGTCCGAGCCTGGATGGCCTCGCCCGGGCACCGCGCCAACATCCTGAGCCCGGGCCTGCGCGAGGGCGGCGTCGGGGTGGCCCTCGGCGCGCCGTTCGGCGGCGGCGGTGGCACCTGGACGCTCGACTTCGGGCGCCGCAGCCGTCCGTGAGGTGCCGCACGCGCGCGGCGCTCCGTCCGCACGGGCGGTGTAGCGTGGCGGCATGGTCGAGTCCCGCAGCGAGGTCGACGCGCTCGGCCGCCTCGCCGGCCTGACCACCGACCGGATGGTCACCAGCCCGGCCCAGGGCGTCCACGAGGCCGTCGCCGAACGGGTCTTCGGGTCGCTCGGCCCCGCTGCCCTCCCGGTCCGGGCCGTCCACGACGGCGTCAGCACGCTCGTCTACGCCGGGGTCCGCGCGGGCCTGGGCCACGGTGCCCGGCTCGCCGCGGCGGCCGCCCGTGCCCGCGGCCAGGAGCCGCAGGCGGTGACGCGCTCGCCGCGCGGGGCCAAGGTCGTCGCCGCCGCCAACGCCCTCGTGGGCCACGAGCTCGCCGCCGACGACGACCCGCTCGCCATCCCCATGCGGCTCTGGGCCGCCGGGCGGCCACTGGATCCGAACGGCCCGGCCCTGGGCGCCGCCTTCGGCGACGCGACGCCGAAGCTCGCGGTCTTCGTCCACGGCCTGGGCGAGACGGAGCACGCGTGGCGGCTCGGCACCGACGAGCCCTACGGCGAGCTGATGCGGCGCGAGGCGGGCTGGACGCCACTGTTCGTCCGCTACAACACCGGCCTGCCGGTCGCCGAGAACGGCCGCTGCCTCTCCCGGCTGCTCGAGGACCTGGTCGCCCACTGGCCCGTCCGGACCCAGTCGCTTGCGCTGGTCGGACACTCCATGGGCGGACTCGTGGCCCGGGCGGCGGGACAGCTCGCCGTCGGTGAGGACGCCGCCTGGCGCCGCCACCTGACCCACGTCGCGTGCCTCGGCACGCCGCACCAGGGGGCGCCGCTCGAGCAGGGCGTGCACGCGCTGGCCGGCCTGCTCGCGTGGGTGCCGGAGGCCGCGCCGTTCGGCCGCGTCCTGGACCAGCGCAGCGCCGGCATCCGCGACCTGCGGCGGGGCATCGACGCCGGGCCGCTGCTCGACGACGTCCACCACCTGTTCCTCGGCGCCACCGTCACCGCGAGCGCGTCGCACCCCGTCGGGCTCGTGCTCGGCGACCTGCTCGTGCGGTCGGACAGCGCCGCCGGGCCGGCGGACTGCGACATCCAGGTCGACGACGTCCGCCAGCTCGGCGGGCTCAACCACTTCCACCTGCTCAACCACCCCCGCGTCTTCGCGCACCTGCGAGCGTTCCTCGCGCGCGAGGCACCGCCACGGCGCCGGCTCCCCCGCTCCGCGTGAGCCCGCGCGCGCCGGTCGCGCGCACGGCAGCGCCGGCGGTAGGCTGCGGCCTGGCCGTCCCTCTCGTCCCAGGAGCCCCATGAGCGACACCCGACGCCCCGTCATCGTCTGCGGCTACGACGGATCCCCGACCGGCAAGGCGGCGCTCCAGGCCGCCGTCGAGCGCGTCGGCGACGGCCAGCTCGTGGTCGTGCACGCGTCCGTCATCCCCGTCGGGTACGGCGGCGTGAGCTACGGCTCGCTCGTGGACGACATCCGCGCGGCCTCCCAGCGCACGGTCGACGAGCTCCCCGGTGTCGAGCCCGGGCTCGCCGATGTGTCGTGGGAGGCTCGCCAGCCCGTCGGCCCGGCCGCCCGGGAGCTGAACGCCGTCGCGCAGGAGGTCGACGCCGACATGATCGTCATCGGCAGCCGCGGCGTCGGCTCCGTGCACGCACTGCTCGGCAGCGTCGCCTACGAGACGATCCACCTGGCCGCGTGCCCCGTGCTCGTCGTCCCCGAGGCCGCCCTCGGGGACGCCCCGACTCAACGGTAGGCGGAGATCCCGGTCAGCGCCTGGCCGAGCACGAGCGTGTGGATCTCGGCCGTACCCTCGTAGGTGACGACCGACTCGAGGTTGTTCATGTGGCGCATGACGGGATACTCGAGCGTGATCCCGTTGGCGCCGAGGATCTGGCGGGCCTCGCGGGAGACCTCGAGCGCGCCGTTGACGTTGGCGAGCTTGCCCATCGACACGTGCTCCGGCCGGCCCCGGCCGGCGTCCTTGAGCCGGCCGATGTGGAGCGCCAGCAGCGTGCCCCGGTTGACCTCGACGGCCATGTCGGCGAGCTTCTTCTGCGTGAGCTGGAAGCCCGCGATGGGCCGGTCGAACTGCTCGCGGGTCTTCGCGTACTCCAGGGCGGACTCGAGGCAGGCGCGCCCGGCGCCGACGGCGCCGTAGACGATCCCGAAGCGGGCCTCGTTGAGGCAGGCGAGCGCGGACTTCGTGCCCGCCGACTCCGGCAGCAGCGCGTCCGCGGGCACCCGCACGTCCTCGAGCACGAGCTCGGAGGAGACCGACGCCCGCAGGGACAGCTTGCGGTGGATCTCCGGCGCGCTCAGCCCGTCGGTGTCCGTGGGCACGAGGAAGCCGCGGACGCCGTCCTCGGTCCGCGCCCACACGACGGCGACATCGGCGATCGAGCCGTTGGTGATCCACATCTTCGCGCCGTTGAGGACCCAGTCGTCGCCGTCGCGCTTGGCGCGCGTCGCCATCCCGCCGGGGTTGGAGCCGTGGTCGGGCTCCGTCAGGCCGAAGCAGCCGATCAGCTCACCGGCCGCCATGCCGGGCAGCCACTGCTGCTTGTGCTCCTCCGAGCCGAAGCGGTGGATGGCGAACATCGCCAGCGACCCCTGGACGGAGACGAGCGAGCGGATGCCGGAGTCGCCCGCCTCGAGCTCCATGCAGGCCAGCCCGTAGGCCGTCGCGCTCGAGCCCGCGCACCCGTAGCCCTCGAGGTGCATGCCGAGCAGGCCGAGGTCGCCGAAGGCCTTGGCGAGCTCGCGGGCCGGCAGAACGCCCTCGTCGAACCAGCCACCGACGTGGGGCACGATCTCCTTGCCCACGTAGCTGCGGACGGTGTCGCGGATCAGCCGCTCCTCGTCCGAGAGCAGCCAGTCGGTGTCGAGGAGGTCGGCGGGGTTGATCTGGGCCGTCGTTGGTTCGGCCTCGGCGGTGGAGCTCATGGCTCCAGGCTACGCCCGACGTCCAGTTCGATCGAGGCGTGGATCTCGCCGTCGGCCCCGAGGACCCAGGTCATGGCGCCGTCGCGCGCCACGTGCGCCGGCCCCGCGGCCGCGGCGCCGCGATGCTCGATCTCCGCGACGAGCGGCGGCAGCGGCGGCGTGCCGACGAGGCCCTCTTCGAGCACGGTCCAGTAGGCGGCGTTGTTGACGTGGGCGGCGACGTCGAGGTCGACGGCGCGGAAGGTCCACGGCGTGACGGCCGCGCCGCGCGGTGGGTCCGGGTGGCGCAGGCGGGCACGCACCTCGCGGCCGCGCGTCGACGGCGCCCACAGTTCGAGCTGGGCCTCCGACAGCGACCGCGGGCGGCCCGCCGCGTCGACGTGCACCCACAGCGCCGTGGCCTCGACGGCCCCGCCCGCGTCGCCGCGCACCGACGTGCGGCGCTGGGCCCACATGCGGCGCCGGCCGAGCCCGTCGCACCAGGTCTCGAGGGCGAGTGCCTCACCGAGGCGCGGGAAGCGCTCGACGGCAAGGCTCGAGCGGCGCACGACCCAGGCGCCGTCGTCGGCCACCCCGGCGTCGGCGACGTCGTCGTAGGCCGCGTCCTGCAGCCAGCGGGCGACGGCGTCCAGGCGGGCGCGGCCGTCCGGCGCGGCGTCGGCGAGGTGCACGCGGGCCGGGTGGGCGTAGACCCGGCCCTCGGCCGGCGCGTCGGCGGGCGGGTCAGCCGGCACGCGCGTCGCGCCACTGCACGAGCTCGCGCAGGGCGCCGAGGTCGTAGCCCGTCCCGTTCCCGCCGATCCCCTGGATCAGGTGCTGCACGCCCGCGTCGACGAGCGCGTCGGCGCCGGCGGCGTCCAGGCCGGCGCGGGCGCCCCAGGTCCGCTCGATCTCGGCCTGGTCGCGACCCTCGGCCCGGCAGTGCTCGCGCAGGATGCCGTCCTTCTCGACGAACGCGTCGACGTCGCCGAAGCTGTGCCAGAGCTGCGCGTGGCGGGCGACGAGCTTGAGCGTGACCTTGGGGCCGGAGCCGCCGATGAGGATCGGCAGCTCGCCCACCGGGCCCGGGTTGAGCTTCGCGCGGCGCGCCTCGATGCGCGGCAGCGACTCGCGCAGGGCGGCGACACGGCTCGGCTTCGTGCCGAACGCGTAGCCGTACTCGTCGTAGTCGCGCTGGAACCAGCCGGCGCCGATGCCGAGGACGCAGCGCCCGCCGGAGATGTGGTCGATCGTTCGGTGCGCGTCCACGAGGTACTCGGGGTTGCGGTAGGAGTTGCAGATGACCAGGGCGCCGATCTGCGCGCGCTCGGTGACCTCCGCCATCGAGGCGAGCGTCGTGAGGGCCTCGAAGTGCTTGCCGCCCGGGTCGCCGTGGAGCGGATAGAAGTGGTCCCAGCAGAAGATGGAGTCCACGCCGAGCGCCTCCGCCTCGTGCCACGCCCGCCGCATGCCGTCGAAGTCCGCGTGCTGGGGCTGGACCTGGACACCGAGCTTGATCCGCATGGCCGCCAGGCTATGGGGGTCGAGTCGTCTGACACACCGGCCGTTGGTGCGAATGCGCCACAACGGGTACGTGCCGCGCTTATGAGCGAGTTAGGTGCCGGGGAAGCCGCCGAGAGCCACCATCACGAGGACGCGACGAGCGGCCTGCAGCGACACCTGAGTCGCACAGGACTGCTGTTCGCCGCCGTCGGCTCGATCATCGGCTCGGGCTGGCTGTTCGGCGCCCTCGAGGCCTCCACCATCGCCGGGCCCGCCGCGATCTTCTCGTGGGCGCTGGGCGGCCTCATGATCATGCTCATCGGGCTGACCTTCGCCGAGCTCGGGACGATGTTCCCCGTCTCGGGCGGCGTCGTGCGCTTCCCGCACTACGCGTTCGGCTCCTTCGCGTCGTTCGTCATGGGCTGGATCACCTGGCTCGCGGCCGCCAGCGTCGCCCCGATCGAGGTCGAGGCCGCGTTGCAGTACGCGTCGAACAACATCGGCGGGCTCACGCAGGCGGGCACGAGCGAGGCGCCGACGCTGACCTTCCCCCTGGGGTTCATCGTGGCCATCCTCCTGCTCGGCCTCTTCGTGTGGATCAACTTCGTCGGCATCCGCGCCTTCCAGCGGGCCAACACGCCGATCGTCTGGTGGAAGCTGTTCGTGATCGTGCTGGTCATCGTCGCCTTCCTCGTGACGGCCTTCCACGGCGCGAACTTCAGCTCGGCGGCCGGGTTCGCGCCGTCGGGCGTGCACGGGGTCTTCGAGGCGATCGCGACGGCCGGCATCACCTTCTCCTTCCTCGGGTTCAGACAGGGCATCGAGCTCGCCGGCGAGACGGAGAACCCGCGTCGCAACGTGCCCTTCGCGGTGATCGCGTCCGTCGGGATCACGACGGTCATCTACATCGCGCTGCAGGTCGCGTTCATCGGCTCGGTGCCGACCGCCAACCTCAACGACGGCTGGGCGAACCTCGAGTTCGCCAACGACTTCGGCCCGCTCGCCGGCATCGCCAAGCTCATCGGCCTCTCCTGGCTGGCGACCATCCTCTACGCCGACGCCGTCGTCTCTCCGGGCGACACCGGGCTGATCTACACGACGGTCACGGCGCGGATCTCCTACGCGATGGCCCGCAACGGCAACGCCCCGAGGGCGCTGCAGGAGACGACGGACCGCGGAGCCCCGCGGGTCAGCCTGATCCTCGCCTTCATCGTCGGCATCATCTTCTTCCTGCCCTTCCCCGGCTGGCAGAAGCTCGTCGGCTTCATCACCTCCGCGACGGTGCTCTCCTTCGCGGCCGGCCCGCTCGTGTGGGCCGCCATGCGCCGCCAGCTGCCCGACCACGAGCGCCCGTTCCGGCTGCCGGGGGGCGACGTCGTGCCCTTCCTGGCGTTCTTCGCCGCCAACATGATCGTCTACTGGGCGGGCTGGGACACCAACTGGAAGCTCTACGTGGCCATCGGGATCGGCCTGGCGCTGCTCGGCCTCTACAAGGCGGTGCGCCCCGACGAGCTCCCCCCGATGGACTTCCGCTCGGGCTCCTGGCTCGTCCCGTGGCTCGGCGGGCTCGCGATCATCTCCTACCTCGGCTCCTACGGCGACGGCGCCCGGGACCTCTTCGGGCTCGGCGTCGGGGCGGCGATCATCTTCGTGCTCAGCGCGGGCACGTACGTCGGCGCCCTGCACCTGCGGCTGCCGGACGAGCAGGCCGAGCGCAACGTGTCCGGCGAGCCGGGACCGAAGCGGCCCGCCGCGACGGACTGACGGCAGGCCGGCCGGCCGGCAGTGGCGGGGGAAGGATTCGAACCTTCGAAGGCATAGCCACGCGGTTTACAGCCGCGCCCGTTTGACCGCTCCGGAACCCCGCCCGGCGGCGGGCAAGACTAGCGGTCAGCCGGCGACCTCAAGCAGTGGGCGGCCCGGTTGCACCTCGAACGGGGCGTACTTCGGGCCGCCCAGCAGGACCCCGGAGCGACCCTCGACGCAACCCGCCGGGACAAACCAGCGCCGGCCGTCTCCGACCAGCACGAAGAGCGCGTCGCTGCGCTCGGCCGAGAAGCGCTTGATGACGCCGTTCCAGCTGCGGTTCCCACCGCGCGTACAGAGCGTGACCGCCCATCGACCGTGGCGGAAGACCGTGCAGGTCTTCACCTGCACGCGGGTCAGGCGACGGTCGCGCTCGGCGATGACGTCCACGTCGGGACTGTGGCCCAGCGGCAGGTAGAGCGCGTACCCCTCTCCCGCCAGCCACTCCATCGCCGACAGCTCCCCCCAGTCGCCCTGCGCTCGTGGCTTCATTATGCGAACATACGTTCCCGTCCGGACGGAACGAGTGCGCCGGCCGGGCCGAGCGCAAGGGCCCATGGCCCGACCGCGGTGACGAACGCCCAGCCGAGCGCGCCGAGGCCGAGGCCGAGCAGCGTCGGCACCAGCGCGTATCGTCGCGCCGCGCGCCGTGGGACCGGCGTCAGGCCCGTCGCCGCCCCGGCGTGCTCCGGCAGCAGCTCGCCGAGGACCGCCCCGACGTCGGCGCGCCGCAGCAGCGGGAAGAGCGTCTGGTTCGCCGGTGGCTCGGCGCCGGCGCCGAGCACGTCGACCCGCAGGGCCGCGAGTCCGAACGGCTGGCGCAGGACGCCCTCGACCACCCGCACGGCCTGCACCCGCGCCACGGGTATGGCCGACTCGCGCCGGGACAGCAGCCCGCGCGTGATCCGCAGCCGGTCCGCGTCGCGCGTGACGGTGAAGCCGGAGAACGCGACGAGGGTGCCGAGCACCCCGAGTCCCCAGGCGAGCGCCAGCAGCGCCGCCGCGGCGAGCACCCAGCCGCCGACGTCGCCGGGCAGCAGCCGGCGCAGGGCGGCGAGCTCCTGCTGCGACTCGTCCGGCCGGAACACCTGCTGACCGAGCTGGGCGGCGCCGGCCGCGACCGCCACGAGCAGGCTCGCGGAGCCCGCCGTCACGCCGGCCACGAGCAGCGCGCCACCGGAGAGACGCTGGTGGACCGCGTCCGACGCAGCCGTCTCCCCCACCCCCGCGGCGGCCTGCAGGGCGGCGAGGTCGGCGGGCGTCAGGGCCGAGAGGACGATCTCGCCCGACCGTCCGCCGCCCGCTGTCTGGACGTGGACGGTGACGACGCCGAGCAGCCGCTGCACGGGGCCGCGCACGGCGTCCAGCGACTGGACTCGGGCGAGCGGGACACTGCGCTCCTTGAGGTTCAGCCAGCCGGAGGTGTGGCCGATCTCGGTCGCCGTCACCCGCCAGCGGTTCGTCGACCACCGCACCGCGCCGGCCGCCACGGCGAGCGCCACGCCCACGAGCCCCCAGCCGAGCACGGAGGTCAGGCCGCCGCCACCCACCATGGCGATCACGAGCGGGAGCGCGAGGCCGCCGAGCGCCTGCGCGGCGTGGAAGACGATCGCCGCGGGGTGAAAGCGCCGCCAGCGCTCAGTCATCGACGCGCGCGAGCTCAGCGATCCGCCGTGCGAGCCGGCCGGCGCGCGCGTCCCGGAGACCGGGCAGCCCGATCGCCCCGCCGGCCGTGTGCACGGTGACGGTCGCGAGGCCGAAGAGCCGCTCGAGCACGTCGGCGCTCGAGTCGACGTGCTGGACGCGCCGCATGGGCACGAGCGTCCGGCGGACGGTGAAGGCGCCGTGGCGGACGTCGAGCTCGGCCTCGCGGACCTCGATCCGCCAGCGCCGCCAGCGCAGCTCGGGCCAGACCACGGCGGCCAGCAGCCCGACGACCGGCGGCACGATCGTCACCAGGACCGCCGGCGCGCCGTGCAGGGCGCCGGCCAGCGCCCGGCCGGCGACCAGGGCCACCACCGCCCCGATCAGCGCCTGCAGCCGCCACAGCCACACCACGCCGCGGTCGAGGCGGTCGGCGGGCGGCGCCGGGTCGCTTCCCGAATCGCGCGTCATCAGGGATCGAGCTCGCGAGGAAAGGACCCGCGGGGTCTCACGCCGCGCGCGTCTCCTCGGGCACCTTGCGCAGCTCGAGGAAGTACTCGGCCCCCGAGAAGACCGTGACGAGCACGGTGACGTAGACGAGGAGGTCGAGCCACAACGGGCTCGCGCCGTCGACGATGATCAGTGCGAGCACCATCGCCACCTGCAGCGCCGTCTTGCGCTTGCCCCAGGCGCTCGCGGCGATCACGTGGCCCTGCTCCATCGCGAGCTGGCGCATGCCGGTGACGGCGAACTCGCGCGCGATGATGACCATCGCCACCCAGGCCTGCAGCCGGTCCAGGGCCACGAGCGACACGAGCGCCGAGGTGACGAGCAGCTTGTCGGCCAGCGGGTCCATGAGCTTGCCGAAGTTCGTCACCCGGTCCTGGCGGCGAGCGAGGTAGCCGTCGGCGACGTCCGGCGCCGACGCGACGACGAAGACCGCCGCCGCCAGCGCGTCGCCGATCGACAGCTCGGCCAGCAGGAGCGTGACGAGCACCGGCACGAGCAGCATCCGGAACAGCGTCAGGACATTGGGGACCGTCGGCTCGAACATGCCTCAGTCCACGGCGGGGAGGCCGTCGACGCTGCGCGCGTTCTTCGTGCGCTTGCGCTCGGCGTAGCCGTCGGCGCCCATGGTCGAGAGCCGCTTGCGTGTCGACAGCGCGTGGTGCTCGCGCTCGCCGGCGTGGTCCATGAGCGGGACGCCGTAGCCGCACGCGTCGCTGACCCGCTTGACCTCGACACGGACGACCGCGCGGCGCGCCTCGGGCAGCGACGGGTCCGCGAGTCCGGCTGCCTCGACGAGCGCGTCGAAGCCCGGGTCGTCGTAGCGCACGACCTCGCCGCGGCCATGCAGGCGCACGATGCGCGGCGGCCCCTCGAACGCGCAGAACATGATCACGATGCGCCCGTTCTCGCGCAGGTGGGCGATCGTCTCGGCCCCGCTGCCGGAGATGTCGAGGTAGGCGACCGTGTGCGGGTCGAGCACCGCGAGCGACCCGATCGGGCCCTTGGGCGACACGTTCACGTGGCCGCCGGCGTCCAGCGGCGCGGTGGCCACGAAGAACATCGCCTGGCGGCCGATCCAGTCGCGCAGGTGGCCGGTGATCTCGTCGAAGACCTTTGCCACGGGAGGAAGACCCTACGCCGCCACGGGCTGCAACCGGTGCGCACCGGCCGTCGCTCCGGCCGAGGCGACGACCACGAGCGCGACCGCGAGCCCGTCCGTGCCCGACAGCCCCTGGCCGAGCACGAGCCAGCCGGCGAGGCAGGCGATCGCCGGCTCGAGGCTCATGAGCACGCCGAAGACGTGCTCGGGCAGCCGGCGCAGCGCGAACATCTCCAGGGAGTACGGGACCACGGAGGACCCCAGGGCGACGAGCAGCCCCGCGCCGAGCAGCGCCGGATGCAGCAGGTCGCTGCCGCCGGCGGCCAGGCCGGTCGGGGCGACGACGAGCGCGCCGACGACCATCGCGACGGCCAGCCCGCTCGCCTGCTCCCAGCCGCGGCCGACCCGCGCCGACAGCGGGATGTATGCGGCCCAGGCCGCTCCGGCCAGCACCGCGAAGCCGACGCCGGCCGCGTCGAGCCCCGCCCCGCCGCCCAGCGGATCGGCGAGCACGACGACGGCGACGGCGGCGAGCAGCACCCAGACGACGTCCACCGCCCGGCGCGACCCCCACAGCGCCACGCCCATCGGCCCGAGGAACTCGATCGTCACCGCCGGGCCGATCGCGATGTGGTCGATCGCGTGGTAGAAGCCCCAGTTCATCACCCCGAGCGTCAGCCCGAGCCAGAGGACGAGTCGCAGGTCGCGCCCGTCGTGGCCGCGCACGACGGGCCGCCACAGCGCCAGGAGCACCAGGGCGGCCAGCGCGAGGCGGAGGAACACTGTGCCGCTCGGGCCGACCTGGTCGAAGAGCGTCACGGCGAAGGCGGCGCCGAACTGGGTGGTGAGGCCGCCGATCAGCAGCAGGGAGGCCGAGCGGAGCACGCCGAGTCACGCTAGACGGGCGGCTAGGGTCCTCGGCATGCCGTTGGTACCCATGGTGATCGAGCGTTCCGCGCGGGGTGAGCGCGAGTTCGACATCTACTCCCGCCTGCTCAACGAGCGGATCATCTTCCTGGGCTCGCCCATCGACGACCAGATCGCCAACCTCGTCGTGGCGCAGCTGCTGCACCTGGAGTCCTCGGACCCCGACAAGGACATCTCGATCTACATCAACTCGCCCGGCGGCTCGATCTACGCCGGCCTGGCGGTGTACGACACCATGCAGTTCATCAAGCCCGACGTGGCGACGATCTGCTGCGGGATCGCCATGAGCATGGGCTCGCTGCTGCTGACCGGCGGCACGAAGGGCAAGCGCTTCTCCCTGCCGAACTCGCGCATCCTCATCCACCAGCCGTCGGCCGGCTTCGAGGGCCAGAGCTCGGACATCGAGATCCACGCCAACGAGATCCTCAAGACCCGCAAGCGCGTCGACGAGATCTACGCGCACCACACGGAGCAGACCGAGGAGCGGGTGCACGTCGACATGGAGCGCGACCGCTTCTTCAAGCCCGACGAGGCCGTCGAGTACGGCCTCATCGACCGGGTCATCTCCAAGCACTGAGCGCGGCGGTGCCGGGGTGGGAGACCCTGCGCTCGCGCGTGGTCTACGCGAACGCCTGGCTGTCCGTGCGCGAGGACGACGTGCGTCGCCCGGACGGGTCGACCGGCGTCTACGGCGTGGTGGACACCCATACGCCGGCGGTCTACGTCGTCGCCCTCACCGAGGCCGACGAGGTCGTGCTCGTCACCCAGGCGCGCTACCCGACGGCCGAGGTCTCCGTCGAGTGCCCGGCCGGCGCGACGGACGGGGAGGCGCCGGAGGCGGCCGCGCGGCGCGAGCTGCAGGAGGAGACCGGCCTGCAGGCGGCGAGCTGGACGGCACTCGGCACCCTGCGGTCGATGAACGGCATCTGCTCGGAGCACCAGCACGTCTTCCTCGCTCGCGGGCTGACGCGGGCGGCGCCCGGCCCGTCGGCGCCCGAGGAGGGCATCGGCGAGGTGCGGGCGGTGCCGTGGGAGGCGGCGCTGGCCATGGTCCGCGACGGGTCGATCGTCGACGGCCAGACCGCCTCGTCCCTGTTGCTCGCGGCGCTCGCGCTCGGCCGGATCTAGGCCGGCGCGGGCCGAGGCGATCAGCCCAGCCGCTTGAGGCCGGCGCGGACGCCGGCGTCCTTGGCCGCGGCCTCGTCGTCCGTCCAGCGCCAGGCCACCCCGGCGTCGACGGCGAAGCGCGGGTTCATGTGGTCCTGGACCGCCTCGACGTCGAGGCGCACGCCGACGACGCCCGCGACATCCTCGTCGACGACGACGGCGGTCCCGCTCAGCGTGAAGGCGAGCCCGCCTGCGGCCATGACGGTCAGGGCGCAGCGCGGCTCGTCCCGCAGTCGCCGCAGCGACTCGCGGCGCGCGCCGAGGCCGAAGGCCACCGAGGTCGCCGACAGCCGCACCGCGGTGGACACCGGGATGGCATGCGGGGCGCCGGCGCCCGTGGAGAGCACGCAGGCGGTGGCCTCCGGCCAGTCGGGGACCTGCACGCTCATCGCCCGAGCTCCCGTTCCAGGCGGGCGTTGCCGCGCTCGAGCTGGGCGACGCTGGCGGCGGACACCGATCTCGCCCCCGTCCCAGCGTTGATGCGCTGGTGGATGACCCGGTGGGGCTCGCCCGTCTGCCGCGCGCGGGTGCTCACGAGGGCGGCGCGCTCGTCGCGCAGCCGCTCGCGGCGCTCGGAGCTCGTCTCCTCGGCCGGTCGCGACGGCGAGGCGGTGGTGATCGTCGCGGCCGCGGTGATGCCCGCGGCCGGCGCCGGCCCCGGCGGTGCGGGCGCCCCGCCGAAGAGCCCGAGCTGGTCGCCGGGCTGGGAGGTCAGCAGCTGTTCGTCGACTCGCCCCGTCGAGGAGACGGCGTGGAACCCGGCGTCGTCGCGCTCGCCCGGCGCCGTCCGCTCCCCCGGCTCCTCGCCGAGCTCGCCCGCGTCCTGTGGCGCCAGCGCGTGCCGGCGCTCCTCCTCGACCGTGGCCGCGAGCGCCTTGAGCTTCGGATCCGAGGGCAGGAAGAGCCAGCTCATCTGCTCGCCGCGGCCCGGGGTGCGCCGGATGAAGCGGCCGACGACCTGGCGGACGAACAGCTCGGTGCGCGCCGCCGTCGCGTAGACGCCGACCCGCAGGCGCGGGATGTCGACGCCCTCGGAGACCATGAGCACGGACACGAGCCACGGCTCGCGCGAAGCGGCGAAGGCCCCGATGCGGGCGGAGGCGCGCGGGTCGTCGGAGGTCACGACGGGCGGCCGGGCGGCCGTGAGGCGCTCGAGCCGGTCGGCGATCCGCTCCGCGTGCTCCTTGTCCGCCGCGATGACCAGGCCGCCGGCGTCGGGGTGCTCGCCGGCGCGCAGCTCGCCGAGCCGCCGCTCCGCGTCGCGCAGCACCTGGGTCATCCAGTCGCCGTCGGGCTCAAGCGCGGTGCGCAGCCGTCGCGCGGCCTCCGCGGCCGGCAGCAGGACGGAGAAGTCGGCGTGCCGGACGCGTCCGTCGGAGACCCACTCCATGTCGCCGTCGTAGGTCGCGAAGGTCACGGGCCGGCAGACGCGGTCCTGCAGCGCCTGGGTGTAGGAGTACGTGAAGTCGGCCTCCGAGATCCCGTCGGCGTCGTAGCCGACCCACGGGATGGCGGTGTCGTCCGAGCGGAACGGCGTCCCGGAGAGCAGGAGCTTCAGCGGCGCGGGACCGAAGGCCTCGACCGCCGTGCGCCCCCACGCGGCCTGCTCGCCGAGGTGGTGCGGCTCGTCGGCGATCAGCAGGGTCGGCACGCTCGTCGTGCGCGCCCGGTGCACCCGCGGGCCGGCCGCGACGGTCTGGTAGGTGACGCACACGCCGTGGCGGTCGCGCGGCTCGGGGCCTTCCGCGTTGGGCCGGTTGGGCTCGAGGTCGAGGCCGTAGCGCGCGGCGTCGGCCGACCACTGGCGGCAGATGTGCGTCGTCGGCGCGACGACGACCACGCGGCCGACGGAGCCCGCCGAGAGCATCCGGTGCGCGACGTGCAGGCCGAACGTCGTCTTGCCGGCGGCGGGCGTCGCCGAGGCGAGGAAGGCCTCGCCGGCGTGGGCGTCCAGCGCGCCCAGGGCGGCCGTCTGCCAGCGCCGCAGCGGGCGGTCGGGCGGCCAGGCGGGGAGGGCTCGACGGCCGTGGGGGGAGGTGGGTGCGGCGACCGTCATGGGGCCGAGCACCATGGCAAGTGGCCCCGACGGAACGGCGGTCTCCGTGGCGTGGGCGCAACCGGCCGCGGACGCCGCCCGTCCGTCCGCCGCGGCGGGTAGCGTCGCCGCACCATGGACGCTGTGCTCAAGCGCCTCGCCGACGCCTCGCTGGACGTCTCCGCCGCCGAGGAGGCGGTCGGCGAGGCCGCCTTCCACACCGCTCGCGAGCGCCTGGACGGCGCGGACGCCGTGCTCGCCGAGCTCCGGGAGCGCTGGCCGGCCATGAGCCGCGCCGAACGGGGCGTGGTCGGCCCTGCCGCTCGCGCCGTCAGGGCTCGCCTGGACGGCGCGAGCCGGCGCATCCCGCGCCTCAGCGCGCTGTCGCAGGCGGCCCCGCTCGCCGATCCCGAGCAGGAGCTCGAGCCCGTGGAGGAGGCCCTGCCGCGACCGTCCTAGCATGGCCACGCATGAGGGGGACGGACTCCTTGCGGGGTCATTTGCTGATCGCCGGTCCCAGCCTGCTCGACCCGAACTTCAACCGCGCGGTCGTGCTCGTCGGCGAGCACAACGGGGACGGGGCGCTCGGCGTGGTGCTCAACCGGCCGTCGGAGACGACGATCGGTGAGGCCGTGCCCGATCTCGGCGACGTCGCGGCCGAGACGGACGCCGTCCACGTCGGGGGTCCCGTCCAGCCCTCGGCCGTCCTCGTGCTCGCCGAGTACGCCGAGCCGGCGGCCGCGGGCCGCCTGGTCACCGGCGCGGTCGGCTTCCTCGCCGTCGATGACGAGGACGACCGCTCGGGCCTGACGCTCGGGCGCGCGCGCGTCTTCGCGGGCTACGCCGGCTGGGGTCCCGGACAGCTCGAGGAGGAGATCGAGCGCGACGACTGGATCCTCTGCGACGCGTCGGTCGACGACGTCTTCGACGAGGAGGCGCCGACGCTGTGGAGCCGCGTCCTCGAGCGCCAGGGCGGCCGCCTGCGGCTGCTCGCCCGCATGCCGGTCGATCCGACCGTCAA
This sequence comes from Solirubrobacterales bacterium, assembly GCA_038258425.1. Taxonomy (GTDB): domain Bacteria; phylum Actinomycetota; class Thermoleophilia; order Solirubrobacterales; family Solirubrobacteraceae; genus DATLGB01. Next base: position 94,192 of record JBBSPV010000007.1, read on the forward strand.
CTGACGGCGCGTGCCGGGTAGCGTGCCCGGCATGGCCACCGACGATCCCCGACCGGACGACGACGACCGCGAGGCCGACGCCGAGACCGGCGCGCGCGAGGCCTCGCCGTCCGCCGACCGGCCGCCCGCCGCGCCGTCCGAGAACGACCCGAGCCCGCTCGGCGACACGGACCGCCACTCGGACGCCGACGCCTGATGGGCAGCTTCGTCCACGTGGAGCGCGTGCGCTTCGGCGACCTCGACGCCATGCGCCACCTCAACAACGTCGTCTTCCTGCGCTACTTCGAGACGGCCCGGATCCAGTACTTCCAGCACCTGATCGAGTCCCACGACCCGGCCCACCCCGAGCGCGACGTCTTCGGCCTGATCTTCGCCGAGTGCCACATCAACTACCGCGCGACGGTCGCCTTCGACGAATCCGTCGCCATCACGTGCTCGGTCTCCGACGTCCGGCGCTCCTCCGTCCGGGTGCCCTTCCGCATGCACGTCGAGGAGCGGCTCGTGGCCGAGGGCTACGGCGTGCTCGTCGGCTTCGACTACGACAAGCAGGCCGCGGCACCGCTGCCCGACGAGGTGCGCATCCGGCTCGAGGCCGAGGCCGAGGCCGACTAGCACCCGCCTCCGGAGGTACGTGCGCGTCCGTCGACGGGTACTGGCCGCGGTCACTCCGGCGCGGCGACCGCGCCGATGACCTCCCGCCACCACGCCCGCTCGGCGTCGTCGCCGGCGAGCCGCAGCTGGCGGCGCGCGGCGTCCTGGACCGCGACGCGCGACCCGGCGCCGACCACGTCGCCGCAGAACGCGTAGCGCCCGTCGGCCAGCAGGACGAGCGCTCCGGGCCGCCCGTCGCGCCGCGTGCGCAGCTGCTCGTGGACCTCGACGTCACCGAGCCGCTGCGGCCTCGACGGGTTCCCGTCCGCATCGTTCCAGGGCCGCACGGAGAACGGCCGCGGCGCCGCACGGAACGGCGGCCGCTCGCGCTTGGGCGGCCCCACGGGGCCGGAGCGCCAGCGCCGGAGGAGGCTGCGCAGCTCGACGGCCGCCTCCTGGCGCACGAGCAGGTGCAGCCGGTCCCCGGACTCCACGAGCGTCGCGCCGCGCGGAAGGATCGCCTGTTCGCCGCGGATGATGACGTTGAGCAGCGCGTCGCGCGGGAGCCCGCTCTCGCGCACGCGGTGGCCGACGATCGCGTCGCCCTCGTGGACGGGGAACTCGACGACCTCGGCGCCCAGCCGGCGCACCGCGCCGACGTCGAGCAGGGGCTGCGGCAGCGCCGACTCGTCCGTCGTGACCCCGAGCCGGCGCGCGAGGCCCTCGAACGTCGTGCCCTGCACGAGCGTCGAGAGCAGGACGGCGAAGAACGCGATGTTGAGGTACTCGACGGAGTCGGGCACGCCGTCGATGACCGCGAACGTCGCGAGCACGACCGGCACCGCCCCGCGCAGCCCGGCCCAGCCGAGCACTACGCGCTCGGCGACGCCGAAGCCCATTCCGAGCGTCGCCGCGAAGACGCCGATCGGTCGGGCCACGAGCAGGACGACGAGGGCGAGCACCGTCCCCTCCAGCGCGACGCCGGGCAGGGAGTCGGGGAGCACGAGCAGGCCGAGGGCGAGGAACATGACGACCTGGGCGAGCCAGCCCATGCCGGCGTGGAAGGTCTCGATCGTCCGCTTGGCCGGGATGGACGACGAGCCGAGCGTCAGCCCGGCGAGGTAGACGGCGAGGAAGCCGGAGCCGTGCAGGACGTCGGCCGCGCCGAAGGCGACGCCGGCGATCGCGAGCGAGGCGACCGGGTACAGGCCGGCCGAGGCCAGCCGCGTGCGCTTGAGCGCCCCGACGCCGAGCCGGCCGACGGCGAGGCCGACGACGGCGCCGATCCCGATCTCCTCCAGGAAGAGCAGGGCCATGTCCGGGAAGCCGAAGGCCGGCTCCTGGATCCAGTCGATGAAGCCGATCACGAGCAGGACCGCCACCGGGTCGTTGAAGCCGGCCTCACCCTCCAGGGTGCGGGCCAGGCGCCGGCGCAGCGTCGAGCCGCGCAGTATCGCGAAGACCGCCGCGCCGTCCGTCGAGGCGAGGATCGAGCCGACGAGCAGCCCCTGCAGGGTCGAGAGGTCGAAGAGCCAGGCGGCGACCAGCCCGGAGACGACGGCGGTCACGACGGTACCGACGACCGCGAGGCTCGCGGCGGCGGTGAGCACGGGCCGGATCTCCTGGAAGCCGGCCGCCAGCCCGCCCTCATAGAGGATCAGGGCGAGGGCCACGATGCCGACGGTGCGGGCGGTCTCGTAGTCGTCGAACCGGATCCATCCCAGCCCGTCCGAGCCGAGGACCATGCCGAGTGCGAGGAACAGCAGCAGGCCGGGGACGCGGATGCGGCCGGCGATCAGCGACGCGGCCAGCGCGGCCACCATGAGCGCGCCGAAGACGAGGATGGCCTGGCCCTCGGTCATCCACGGACCCTACGCGAGCCGGACCCTGGGGCCCCGCGGCCGCGATTAGCCTGAGAGCGTGGTGCGCGCCCTCCCGCTGCTGCTCGTCGCGCTGTGCCTGGCGGGCTGCTCACCCGGCGAGTACGCCGCGGTGCTCGAGGGGCCCGTGACCTACGTGCGCTCGGGCGGCGTGGCCGGCGTGTCCGAGCGCATCGTCATCCGGCCCGACGGCAGCGGACGGCGGTCATCGGGCCGGGGCACGCGGGCGCGCGGCTCGAGCTTCCGCGTCCCGGACGATCAGCTCGCCGAGGTCGTCCACGCCCTCGAGGGCTGGGCCGGCGTGCCCCCGGACCAGCGCGGCTCGGAGCCCGCCCCGGACGCGCTGGCCTACGCCGTCCGCTACCGCGGCCATCTGGTCCGCACGGTGGACGGCGCCGAGCGCGACGTGACGCTCGCCCGCGTGCTGCACGCGATCACCGTGGCGGCGCGACAGCCGTGAGCCGCACGCGCGACCACGCCGAATCCAGGTGGCCTCCGGGGTCCCGGACCGCCGCGCCCCCCGGCCGGTCACAGGCCGGGCGCGTGGCGCACGACGAAGCCGCCACCGGAGCGCCGCTCGGGGCGCCACCGCGGCCCCGAGCCGCCACGCCCCGACGTGTCGAAGCGCAGCCCGGCCACGACAACGTAGGCGTGTCCCGCGTTGGCGTGCACGGAGATCCAGCGCCCACGGCCCCGGCGGCCCCAGCCCTCCAGGCCGCCGGAGGCGCGCGGCGAGGCGAGCACGCCGGCGGCGTGCAGGACGTAGGAGACGGCGCCGGAGCAGTCATAGCCGCGCGAGCGGAACCGCCGGTGGCCGCCTCCGTAGACGTAGGGCCGGCCGGCGATGCGGTTGGCGGCGACGATCGCGGCGCGGACGGCCGCCGGCGCCGCCGCGGGGGCGCGCGCGGTGCGCCCGTCGGCAGCGAGGACCGCCGTGGCCCCGGGCGCCGGGCGGGCGTCCGGCGCCGCGATGGGCGCCCGGGCCGCCCTCCGCGCCACCCCGCGGCCCTGGACGCGGGATACGCGCCCGTCGACGGTCAGATGATGCGCCCGCTCGTAGCGCCGCACGGACCGGGCGGTGCCGGGACCGTAGGCGCCGTCGGCGGGCGTCACGATCCGCAGCCGGGTGAGGGCGGTCTGCAGGGCACGGACGTCGGCGCCGCGGCTGCCGGGCCGAAGCGGCCGATCGCCGAGCTCGGCCGCGGACGCGGCGGGGACGGCCAGCGCCAGGGCGGCGCCGGTCAGGGACAGGGTTCTGCGGTACACGTCGGGCTCCTCGGGTTCCACCGGCCTCCGGGGTGAGCTGACGGGCTCGTGCGTGGAATGCACGCCGCCTTGCGGCGGTTCGCCCCGTGCGCGGCGCCTGGACGGGCGCTCGCGCGAGTGGGTCCCCCGGCCCCCCGCGAGGCGGGCGGCTCGGCCTGGAGTGTCTGGTCGGGAGCTTCGAACGCCCGGGCGGCGGACGAGTTGCGGTGACCGGTGCGCGGACGGACCGGTCACGGCTCCGGGGGGCCGCGGCCGCGGGTGCGCGTCACCTTCCGCACGCCTGCCGTGCGTAAGGTGACGCGCGGCGTACCGCGAGGGTCCTGCCGACGTGGGCACCCGCGAGGCCGCCGCGGACGCTGGACGGCAGCGCTCGACGCGCTCGCGCGGACCGTCCGACGCCGCCGCGGTCCTACAGCCGCTCGGCCGCCGCGAGCGCCGCGTCGGCGAGCTGCTCGACGACCCGGGCGAACTGCTCGAAGTCCTCCGACGCGCCGCCGTAGGCGCCGGTCGTGTAGCGGGCGTAGACGCCCTCGAGGATGGCGGCGAGCTTCCAGTACCCGAGCGCGACGAAGAAGTCGAGCTGGGAGACGTCGCGACCCGAGCCCTCGGCGTAGCGGGCGACGACCTCCGCGCGCGTCGGGAAGCCCGAGACCGCGGTCGGCGCCGACCCGAGCGCGACGACGTCGTCGCCGCTCTCGGCCCAGTAGACGCACAGCAGCCCGAGGTCGGCGAGCGGGTCCCCGAGGGTGCACAGCTCCCAGTCGAGCACCGCGGCGACGTCGCCCTCGCGCGTGAGGATGACGTTGTCGAGCCGGTAGTCGCCGTGGACGAAGCCCACGCCCGGCTGCGCGGGCACGCGGTCGCTGAGCAGCGCGTGGGTGCGCTCCATCGCCTCGACCTCGCGCGTCTTGGACTCGTCCCACTGGCCCTTCCAGCGCTTGAGTTGGCGCACGGCGTAGCCGTCGTGGCGGCCGAGCTCGCCCAGGCCGACGGCCGCCGGGTCGACGGCGTGCAGCGCCACGAGCGTGTCGACGACGTGCTCCGCGGCGCGCCGGCGGTCCGCGTCGGCGCCGAAGCGCTCGGCCGCGGCCTCGTCGCGCAGCACGGGCCCGGGCACGAACTGCATGACGTAGAACGGCGCCCCCGTGATCGACTCGTCGTCCGTGAAGGCGATGGGCTCGGGCACGGGGACGTCCGTGCCGTGCAGGCCGGAGATGATCCGGTGCTCGCGGCCCATGTCGTGGGCGGAGCCGAGCCGCTTGCCCAGCGGCGGGCGCCGCAGGACCCAGGAGCCGCCCGCGTCGTCGGTCACCACGTAGGTGAGGTTCGAGCGGCCGCCCGTGATGCGCTCGAAGGCCAGCGGCGGCCGCGCCCCGGCGACGTGCTCGGCGAAGAAGCGCTCGACGCCCTCGACGTCGATCCCGTCCGGCGCCGCGGGGCTCACGGCGTCAGCACGAGCTTGCCGACCGTTCCGCGCGCCCGCAGCGCCTCGTGCGCCTTCCGCGCGTCCTCGAGTGGATAGGCGCCACCCTCGACGACCTCGAGCGTCCCCGCCGCCACCGCGTCGAAGAGCCCGGCCATGGCCTCGTCCATGAGCTCGGGCCGGCGCATGAGGTGCACGAGCCAGAAGCCGAGCACGCCGCGCGAGGCGCTCATCAGCCGCCCCGGGTCCACCGGCGGGGCGCCCTCGCGGCCGGCCTGGCCGAAGTGCACGAGCCGCCCGAACGGGGCCAGGGCCTTCAGCGACGCCTCGAAGGTCGCGCCCCCGACCATCTCCAGGACGACGTCCACCGGGCGCCCCTCGTTGGCCTCGAGCAGCGCGTCCTCGAGCCCCTCCGCGGCGCCGTCGACGACGGCGTCGGCGCCCAGGCGGGTGGCAAGCTCGCGCTTCTCGGGCGACGAGGCGACGCCGACGACCCGGCCCGCCCCCCACGCCCTGGCAAGCTGGACCGCGAGCGTCCCGACCCCGCCGGCCGCCGCGTGGACGACCACGGACTCGCCCTCGCGCAGCTGGGCGGAGGTCCGCAGCAGATGCCAGGCCGTCGTCCCCTGCAGGACGAGCCCGAGCGCCTGCGCGTCCGTGACCCCGTCCGGCACCTCCCAGGTCGCGGCCTCGGCGGCCACGGCCCGCTCGGCGTAGCCGCCGCCGGCGAGCAGCGCGACGACGCGCCGGCCGTCCTCGAGCCGGCCGACCGCCTCCCCGCCGGGGATCAGCGGCAGCTTGGCCGGCGCGAGGTATGAGTTCTCCGCCTGGTGGGTGTCGGCCCAGTTGACCCCGGCGGCCGTGACGTCGAGCCGCAAGCTGCCCTCGGGCGCCTCCGGCTCGGCGACCTCGCGCAGCTGGAGCACCTCGGGGCCGCCGAACTCGGTGATCTGGATGGCTCGCATGAGGCCCGCATCACATCACGGACGGCGGCCTGGGAACATCCGGGCCGTGGACTTCGCCCCGACCCAGCGCTGCGCGGACTTCGCCGAGCGCCTCACCGCCTTCATGGACGAGCACGTCCATCCCGCCGAGGAGCCCTTCGAGGCGCAGCTGCGCGAGGCGGGTGACCCGCACGGGCCCTCGCCGGTCCTCGAGGAGCTCAAGGCCGAGGCGCGCCGCCGCGGCCTGTGGAACCTCTTCCACCCCGACCCGGAGTTCGGCCCCGGCCTGAGCAACCAGGAGTACGCGCCGCTGGCCGAGATCACCGGGCGCTCGCCCCAGCTGGGCCCGGAGTCCGTCAACTGCTCCGCGCCCGACACGGGCAACATGGAGGTGCTCACGCAGTTCGGCACCCAGGCGCAGAAGGACCGCTGGCTGGCCCCGCTGCTGGACGGCGAGATCCGCTCGGCGTTCGCGATGACCGAGCCCGACGTCGCCTCCTCCGACGCCACGAACGTCCAGCTGCGGATCGAGCGCGACGGGGACGAGTACGTCCTCAACGGGCGCAAGTGGTGGACGTCGGGCGCGATGCGCGAGCGCTGCCGGATCTTCATCGTCATGGGCAAGACGGACCCGGGCGCGCCGACGCACCGCCAGCAGTCGATGATCCTCGTGCCGCGCGACACCCCCGGGGTGACGATCGTGCGCAACCTCCCGGTCTTCGGCTACGTCGACCACGAGGGCCACGCCGAGGTCAGCTTCGACGACGTCCGCGTCCCGGCGGAGAACCTCGTGGCGGGCGAGGGCGACGGGTTCATGATCGCCCAGGCGCGGCTCGGTCCCGGCCGCATCCACCACTGCATGCGCACCATCGGCGTCGCCGAGCGCGCGCTCGAGCTGCTCTGCCGGCGGGCGATGACCCGCGAGACGTTCGGTCAGCCCGTGGCCACGCGCTCGAACGTCCTGGACTGGGTGGCCGAGGCGCGCATCGAGGTCGAGATGATCCGCCTGCTCACGCTCAAGACCGCGTGGCTGATGGACACCGTCGGCAACAAGCACGCGCGGACGGAGATCGCCGCCATCAAGGTCGCGGCGCCCGACGTGGCCCTGCGGATCATCGACCGGGCGATCCAGATCCACGGCGGCGGCGGCGTCTCGAACGACTTCCCACTCGCCTCCATGTACGCGCACGTGCGCACGCTGCGGCTCGCGGACGGGCCGGACGAGGTCCACAAGCTCACCATCGCGCGGCGCGAAATGCGCCGCCACGCGCCCGCCGAGGGTTAGCCGGCGGGCTCGGCGGTCGGCGGGTAGGGCGGGTCGGCAGCCACCGGCTCGCCCTCTCCGCCTCGGTCGCCGCGCAACCTGAAGTACAGGACGGAGGCGACGAGGGCGGAGATCGGGGCGGTGAGCGCCGACAGCACCCACGCGAAGATGAACCGCCCCGCGCCGCCGGCGATGGCGCTGCCGATGGCCCCGGCCACGGCGACGAAGACGATGGCGATGATGAAGGCCACGATGATGACGCCGAACACGTTCCAGCCGTTGCCCCGCACGAGCTCGCGGCTGCGGCCGAAGGCGCCCATGATCCCGGGGTCCTCGACCACGACGACCGGAGTCACCACGGACCAGATGGTCAACAGGATGAGGCCGGGGATGATGATCAGGACGAAGCCGATGGCGATGCCGATGCCGGCGAGGATCGAGACGATGATGAGCGTCAGGAGCACCGGGCCGACGCTCGCGAACAGGTCCCCGACCGAGGAGTCCCGCCGCCCGTCCTGGACGTCCTGGACCAGCCGAACGACCATGCCGGTGTACAGGGCGCTGATCACGAGGCTCACGATGAGCGCCAGCAGCGCGAGGACGCCGCTGAGGACAGCCGACACGAGCGAGGAGATGAGGGTCACGATCAGCGCCGTCAGGAACAGCACCACGAACTGGTCCTTGTAGATCGCGAAGACGCGGGAGAGCGTGTCGCCGACGGAGATCCTGGTCATGCCGGGAGGTTTACCGCCTGACCGTCGATTGTGCGAGTCCCGACATGGATCATGCGTCCAACCGGGCACTGCGGAGGTCGGGTCCGGCATGCTGCGGCGACCATGAGCCTCCAGCTCGAGCGACGGCCGGATCACGTCGCCGTCATCCGGCTCGACCGCCCCGACCGGCGCAATGCGCTGGACTCGGCGCTACTGGCCGACCTGCTCGCGGCGCTCGCCCAGCACGCCGCCGACCCGCAGCTGCGCGTGCTCGTCGTCTCGACGACCGACACCCGGGCGCTGTCGGCCGGCGCGGACGTCGGCGAGGCCCTCGACGCGGCCGGCGGCCTCGCCCGCATGGAGGCCTTCACCGCGCTCTACGCGGCGGTCGAGGCGTTTCCCGTGCCGACCGTGGCCGTGTGCGTGGGCAACGCCGTCGGCGCCGGCGCGGAACTCGCCGCGGGCTGCGACCTGCGGATCGCGGGCGACAACCTCGCCCTCGCCTGGGCGGGCGCACGCCACGGCGTGCCGGTCGGACCGGCGCGGCTGACGCCGCTGGTCGGCCTGCCGCGGGCGAAGGAGCTCATCTTCTCCGGCCGGGTCGTGGGTGCCGAGGAGGCGGTGCGGATCGGCTTCGCCTCCGCGGTCGTGCCCGCCGCGCAGGCCGAGGCCCGGGCGCTCGCGGTCGCCGCCGAGCTCGCGCGGGCCGACCCGGCCGGGCTGCGCACGCTGAAGGCGATGTTCCGCGAGCTCGAGGGCTCCGAGGCACGGGTCGCGAGCGAGAACGCCCGGCTGCTGGCCTTCCAGCGCGAGGGCGCAGGTCTCCCCCGGCGGACGCCGGCCCCGCCGGACCGCTAGCCGCCTCGCCGGGGCGCCGGCCGGCGACGGTGCGTCAAGACGGCGGGTGAGGGCGGGAGGATGGTGCGCGGCGCAGCAGGAGGCGGGCGCGCGTCCCGGAACCGCCTCCCCACCCGCCTCTTGCCGGCGGCGAGTCCGGCGGCCAGCGTCAGGCCGCGGGAGCGACAGGCGGGCAGACGTCGCTGAAACGACCTTCCACCCGCCTCTTGCCCGCGCCCACCTCCCACCCGCCTCCTGCCCGCGCCCACCCGCGACCGCACCGCGGGCTTGCTGGCCCATGCGACGGCCCGCGCCCGGACACGCTCCTGACCAGCCGCCCTTGTGGCGCCCGGCCGGCCGCCACGACGTGCGCCTGGACCGGCGCCTACCCGACGCCGCCGAGCGGCGCGGCGAAGC
>JBBSPV010000008.1:0-99630 GCA_038258425.1 Solirubrobacterales bacterium
GGACCAGGCCGACGCCGCCGTGCGCGACGCCGACGCCCTCCGACGCGCCTCGGCCGCTCCGGGCGCGGATGCCTCACCGGCGGGCCCGGGCGTGCTGGCCGCCGCGCTGCGACGGCTCGCGACGGCCCGGGCCGCGGGGGACCGCCTGGGCCTGCGTCGCGAGCTCGGCGAGGTCGCAGCGGCCGCGCTGCGCTGGCGCGACCGGCTCTGACGCGAGGTCCCTCACGTTTCTCGACCCGGCGGCGAGGAACATGCGGCACCCCAGGGTCGCTACAGCCAGGTGGAGCGCACGCCGAGGAGCCTGCCGGCGACGTTGAGCGGCAGGTGGACGGCGGTGACGACCGCCGCCGCCTCCGCCACGTCGGCCGCCCGCATGCGCCAGACGGGCCGCAGCAGCAGGACGGCGCCGAGGACGAAGTCGAACTGGTCCACGACGGAGATCGCGACGCCCGCCACCGTGCGCTGCTGCTCGCCCGGCGGGATGCCGAACTGGCGCTTGAGGAAGGAGTTGGGGAGCTCGCCGAGCCACACGGAGGCGCCCAGCAGGGCGCCGAGGACGAGCGGGTCGGCCGCCGCGACCGGTGCGGGCACCCGCGCCCGCCACCAGGCGCAGCGCGACAGGACGACGGTGGCGAGCGCCGGGCCGGCGGTCATGGCCAGCGCGCCGCGCCAGGTCTTGTTGTCGCCGAGCAATCGCCGCCCGCGCCAGGTGCGGCCCCCGTCGATCGGGCGCTTGAGCGGCCTGGCCAGATCCCAGCGCATGACCGGCGCGTGCAGCAGGGGTGACCCGAGGACGGGGAGCAGGACCCAGCGGGCGGCCATCAGCGCTCGTTGCCGTGCTTGTAGTGACCGGTCGCCCGGGCCATGAGGTGCTGGCGACCGAGGGCGTCCGCGCGCTCGGCGCGCGCGAGGAAGCGGCGGGCCGACTCGCCGGCGAGCGTCGTCACGACACGCCCGCGATGGGCGATCCGCACCCGGCCCTCCTTCGTCGCGCGGAAGGCGAACGGCTCGTCGTCGAGCCCGCTCACGATGCCGGCGTGACCCGCGTGAAGGGCAGCTCCGCGTAGCCGCCGCGGTCCACCTCGAAGACGAACAGCTCGCCGTGGCGGACGGGGAACGGCTCGCCCGTGTGGCGCACGGAGAGCACGTCCATGACCTCCAGCGCGGCGTCGCCCTCGCGCATCTCGACGAGACGCCCGCGCAGCCAGCCCGTCCGGTACGGCTCCTCGTGGTCGACGACGGACATCGCCACCCGCCCGTCGGCCGCGAGGTTGCGCGCCTTGCGCGACCCGGGCTGGGTGAAGAAGGCCACGCGGTCGCCGTCCACGACGCCGGCCCACACCGCGACGCAGTGCGGCGAGCCGTCGGGCAGCAGCGTGGCGACGTGGACGAAGTTCGGCCGCTCGAGCAGCGCGCGCAGGCCGTCGGGCAGGCTCACCGGCCGAAGCGGCGCTCGTTGACCCAGCGCCGGATGCGGTCCCACAGGGCCTTGAACACGAGCGAGCCGCCGCTGATCGGCTTGGCGGGCGGACGCTGCGCCCCCGTCGGCCGCGGCCCGGCGCCGGCCCCCGGGGCGGTGGCCGGGGCCGGATCGCCGTTGCCCGCACCGGCGACCGCGGCCGCGGTCGCCTGAGCCTCGCCGCCGCCGCCGTCCGCCTCGCCGGTCGCCGGCGAGCTCGCGAGCTCCTCCTGCAGACAGGAGGAGAACTCCTTGAGCAGGCGGTTGGAGATGTCCTTGATCATCCCGCTGCGCGAGAAGCTCGCGAGGCGGCCCGTGATCGTGAAGTCCGTGTCGGCGTGCACGCGGGTGCCGCCGTCGACGGCCTCGAGCGTGTTGACGATCGTCGCCGTGGCGCCGCCCTGGCCGCGCTTGTCCGTGCCGCGGGCGTGCAGGGTGGCCCGGCGGGACGCCTCGTCGGCCTCGCCGATGCGCAGGACGCCCCGGTAGGCGGCGGTCGTCGGGCCGAGCTTGACCGTGAAGGTCCCGGTGTAGTTGCCCTCGTCGTCGTGGCCGGTGACGTCGGCACCCGGCAGGCAGGGAGCGATGCGCTCGACGTCGAGCAGGGCGTCCCAGACCGCCTCGACCGGGGCTTTGACCTCGAAGGACTGCTCGAGCTTCATGACGTGTAGACCTCCAACTGGTCCGGGGTGTCGATGTCCGTCGGGTCGCACAGCTGCCCGGCTTCCCAGGTGCGTACCCGGAAGCGGGCCAGCAACTCGCGGGCCCCGACGTCGCCCTGCAGCGCGGGCACCGCCTCGAGCACCGGCCGGCCGAGCAGCACCGGGTGGCCGGGCCGGCCCCCGTAGGTCGTGCGCACGGCGTCGTAGCCGTCGGCGGCATGGTCGAGCGCGCCGGCGATCACCTGCGGCGTGATGAACGGCTGGTCGGCGAGCAGGACGAGCGCGGCGTCCACGCCGCCGAGCGCCGCGACGCCGGCCCGCAGCGACGCCGCCTGGCCCTCGGCCCAGTCGGGGGCCTCGACCACACGGGCGTCACCGAGGGCCACCCGGGCCCGGATCGTCGCCGCATGCGCCCCGAGGACGACGACGAGCGGCTCGAGCGCCGGGACCGCCCGGGCGTGGTCCAGCACGAGGCCGAGCAGGGTGCGGCCCCCGACCTCGGCGAGCTGCTTCGGGCCGCCGAAGCGCCGGCCGCCGCCCGCCGCCAGCACGACGCACCCGACGCGATCACTCACGTGATGTCCTCCATGACCTCCGCGAGCGCCGTGAGCGAGGCGAGCGAGTTGCCGGGCAGGAAGTGGTCGGTGTGGGGGAGGGCGGCCCGCATCCCCTGGGTCAGCGGCGCGTAGGCCGGGTCGGCCGCGAGCGGGTTCAGCCACACGAGCCGATGCGCCGTGCGCCCGAGGCGCGCCATCTCGGCCGCGAGCTCCTCCGGCTCGCCGCGGTCCCAGCCGTCGGAGAGGATGACGACGACCGCGCCGCGCCCGAGCCGCCGGCCGTGGGCGCGGTTGAGCTCCCCGAGCGCCGCGCCGATCCGCGTCCCGCCGCCGAGATCGACCACGCGGTCCGCCGCCCGAGCGAGCGCGCGGTCGGGGTCGCGGCCGTCAAGCTCGCGCGTCACGCGGGTCAGCCGCGTGCCGAGCGCGAAGGCCTCGACCCGTTTGCGGGCGGCGACCGCGGCCTGGGCGTACTGCAGCAGCATCCGCGCGTACGGCGCCATGGAGCCCGAGACGTCGACCACGAGCACCATCGGCCGCTGCGCGTCGCGGGTCACCCGGTAGCGGCGGTCGATCGGCTCGCCGCCCCGCCGCAGGGACGCGCGCACCGTGGCGCGCACGTCGTGGGCGCCCTGCCGGCGGTGGGTCGCCCGCGTCCGGCGGGAGCGCCGGCGCGGCCCGCGCGCGGCCAGCCGGGCCAGCAGCCGCCGGGCGAGCGCCCGCTCGGCCGGCGTGTAGGCCGAGAAGTCCTTCTCGAGCAGCAGCTCGGTCTCCGACCACGAGGCCGGCAGCGGATCGGGCTCTCCGAGCTCCATGATCCGCGTCCGGGTCTGGGGCATCGCCGTGCGCGGCAGGACGGCGCTCGCCGCCTGCATCAGCGAGTCCAGCGCGCTCGGATCCTCAGGCGCGTCCCCCTCGGGAAGGAATGTCTGCGCCCACGCCGCGTCGAAGGCGGCCAGGTCCCGGCGCGACGCGCAGAGCGCCGCCCGCAGGGCGAGGTAGCTCTCCTCGCGCGAGCCGGCGTCGACGGCCGCCAGCGCGCGGGTGCCGAGCAGCACCTCGCCGACGCCGACCGCGGCCCCCGACGCGCGCATGTGGGCGGCCAGCCGCGGGACCGCGCGCTCAGGCACGGCGCCGGCGGTGATCCGCGGGGCGGGGACCGATGGCGCCGTGCCTAGGCACCGGCGAGCGTGCCCTCGGCCCGCACGCGCTCGACGTCCTCGTGGACCTTGAGGACCACGCCGAGCGTCTCCTCGAGCGGCGTGTCCGGTCCCAGCGCGACGAGCGACCGCGCCCAGGTGATCGTCTCGCCCACGCCCGGCAGCTTGTAGAGCTCCTCGCCGCGCAGCCGCGCGACCGCCTCGCAGACCCGCGCGCTGATCGCCGCGTCGACGCCGGGCAGGCGCGCCCGCACGATCTCCATCTCCCGCTCGATCCCCGGGTAGTCGATCCAGTGGTACAGGCAGCGGCGCTTGAGCGCGTCGTGGAGCTCGCGCGTGCGGTTGGAGGTCAGCACGACGGTCGGGCGCCGCTCGGCCACGATCGTGGCGCCGAGCTCCGGGATGCTGATCTGGAAGTCCGAGAGCAGCTCGAGCAGGAACGCCTCGAACTCGTCGTCGGCGCGGTCGATCTCGTCGATGAGCAGGACGACGGGCTCGGCCGCCTCGAGCGCCTCGAGCAGGGGGCGGCGCAACAGGAACTGCCGGGAGTAGAGCTCCTCCGCCGCGGCGCCGGACTCCGCGGCGCGGATCGCCAGCAGCTGGCGCTGGAAGTCCCAGTCGTAGACCGCGTGGTGGACGTCGATGCCCTCGTGGCACTGCAGCCGGATCAGCCGGGCCCCGAGGACCGCGGCGAGGGCCTTGGCCACCTCCGTCTTGCCGACGCCCGCCTCACCCTCGAGCAGCAGGGGCTGCTCGAGGGTCGTGGCGAGGTGGACGGCGGTGGCCAGGCCCCGGTCGGCGAGGTAGGCCTGGCCGGCCAGGGCCTGCTGGATCTCCTCGGTCGCGGTCCGGGGGGCCGCGCCACCGGCTTCGCCTCCGCTGCTCACCCGGCCCGCGCGGCCTGCCGCAGCGCCCGGGCGCACAGCACGCGCGCGAGGTGGCGCTTGTAGTCCTCCGTCGCGTTGAGGTCGGCGGGCGGGCTCGTGCCCTCCGCCGCCTGGTCGCTGGCCGCCTTGATGGTGCCGGCATCCAGCCGGCCCCCCTTCAGGGCCTCCTCCACGGCGGTCGCCCGCAAGGGGACCCCGCTCATGTGGGTCAGGCCGATGCGCGCGTCGGCGACGACGTCGCCGTCGAGCTTGACCAGCGCGGAGACGGCCACCATCGGCCAGTCCTCCTGGCGGCGGTGGAACTTCTCGTAGCCGTGGCGCCACGCGGAGGGGTCCTCGTCGAAGCGGACCTCCGTGAGGATCTCCGTCGGCTCGAGCGCCGTCTCGAGGTAGTCCCGGAAGAAGTCCGCGGCCGGGATCTCGCGGGTCGCCCCGCCCGCGCTCTGGGCGACGATCGTCCCCTCCAGCGCGAGCACGACGCCCGGCAGGTCGCTCGCCGGGTCGCCGTGGGCCAGCGAGCCGCCGATCGTGCCGCGGTTGCGCACCTGCTGGTCGGCGATCGTCGCCGCCGCCGAGGAGAGCACCCCGAGGTCGCCGGTGGCGACGGCGTGGTGCGTCGTGCGCGCCCCGATCGACACCCCGCCGTTGCGGCGGATGCCCTCCAGGTCGCGCAGCCGGCGGAGGTCGACGAGCAGCGTCGGGGCGGCGAGCCGGAGCTTCATCAGCGGCAGCAGCGAGTGGCCGCCGGCGAGCAGCTTGGCGTCCTCACCGCCGTCGGCGAGCTTGCCCAGGGCGTCGTCGACGGAGTCGGCGACGACGTAGTCGAACTCGGCGGGGATCATGTGGTCTCCCTTCGGTCGCCATCGCGGCGGGCTTCGCCCGCGCTGCCCGTCTCCCGGGCCTCGTTGAGCGCCTCCCAGACGCGAACGGGGGTCAGGGGCATGTTGATGAACGTGATGCCCTCGGGCCGCAGCGCATCGATGACGGCGTTGGTGATCGCCGCGGTGGAAGCGATCGTCCCCGCCTCGCCGATGCCCTTGACGCCGAGCTGGTTGACCGGCGAGGGCGTCTCCGTGCGGTCCGTCTCGATCGAGGGCACGTCGGCGGCACTGGGCAGGCAGTAGTCGACGAACGTGCCCGTGACGAGCTGGCCGGCCTCGTCGTAGTGCACCTGCTCGTACAGCGCCTGGCCGATGGAGTGCACGACGCCGCCGTGCACCTGGCCGTCGATGATCGTCGGGTTGATCGCCGGCCCGCAGTCGTCGACCGCGACGTAGCGGCGGACGTCGACGCGGCCGGTCTCCGGGTCGACCTCGACGATCGCCGCGTGCGCGCCGAACGGGAAGACGAAGTTCGACGGGTCGTAGAACGCCGTCTCCTCCAGGCCGGGCTCCATGTCCTCGGGCAGGTTGTCGGGGATGAACGCCGCGCCGGCGATCTCGGCCATGGTCATGCCCTTGCCGGGCGAGCCCTTGACGGAGAACTTCCCATCCTCGACCTCGATGTCCTCCGGCGCCGCCTCGAGCATGTGCGCGACGATCCGCTTCGCCTTGTCCGCGACCTTGTTCGTCGCGCGGACGATCGCCTCGCCGCCGACGGCCGTCGTGCGCGAGCCGTAGGTGCCGAGCCCGTGCGGGCCGGTGCCGGTGTCGCCGTGCATGATCTCGACGTTGGCCGGGTCGACCCCGAGCCGGTCGGCGATGATCTGCGCGAACGTCGTCTCCTGGCCCTGGCCGTGCGGCGAGCAGCCCGTGTAGGCGGTGACCGCGCCGGTGAAGTGCACGCGCACCATCCCGGACTCCCACAGGCCGGTCTGCAGGCCGAAGCCCTGCGGGCCCGTGACCCGTGAGGGCGCCAGGCCGCAGATCTCCGTGTAGGTCGAGTAGCCGACCCCGAGCCGCTTGCCCGCCTTCGCGGCGTCCGCCTTCTCGCGCTCGAACGCCTCGACGTCGAAGTGCTCGAGCAGCTTGTCCAGCGACCCGTGGTAGTCCCCCGAGTCGTAGACGATGCCCAGCGCGGTCTCCGCGGGGAACTCCGTGATGAAGTTCTTGCGGCGCAGCTCGACCCGGTCCATGCCCAGCTCGTGGGCGAGCTGGTCCATGGTGACCTCGATCATGTGGGTCGCCTCGGGCCGGCCGGCGCCGCGGATGGCGTCCGTGGGGCACTTGTTCGTGTAGACGCCGGTGATGTCGGTCTGGACGGCGTCGAACGCGTAGCACCCGCTCATCACGAATGCCCCGAGCGACGGGATCGTCGGCGTGAGCAGCATGAGGTAGGCCCCCATGTCGGCGAGGATCTTCACGTGGACGCCGGTGACGGTGCCGTCGCGCTTGGCGCCCATCTTGACGTAGTCGATCTGGTCGCGCCCGTGGTGGGTGACCATCATGTTCTCCGACCGCGTCTCGATCCACTTGCACGGGCGGCCGAGCTTGCGGGCGGCGGCGGCGAGCAGGACCTCCTCGCCGCAGACCTGGAGCTTGGTCCCGAAGCCGCCGCCGACCTCGGGGGCGATGACGCGGACCTTCTCCTCGCTCTCGCCGAGCAGCAGGGCGAGGAAGAGCCGGACGAAGTGCGGCACCTGCGTCGAGCTCGTGAGCGTCATGCCGACGCCGCGCGGCTCGGCCACGACCCCCCGTGTCTCGATCGGGGCGCCCGCCGTGCGGTGGTTGACGATCCGGCGCTCCACCACGACGTCGGCCTCGGCCATGGCCGCTTCGACGTCGCCGCCGGCCAGCGTCCAGTCGTGGACCCGATTGGTGCCGAGCTCCTCGTGCACGAGCGGCGCGCCGTCTCGCAGCGCCGCCTCGAGGTCGATCGCCACGGGCAGCGGCTCGAGGTCGACGAAGACGGACTCGGCGGCGTCCTGCATGGCGTAGCGGCCCTCGCCGATGACGACGGCGATGGGGTCGCCGACGAACTTCACCTCGCCGCGCGCGAGGGGCCAGTGCTTCGCGTTGCGGACCTCGACCTCCGGCGGCACCCAGGCCATGGGCAGCGCGTCGAGGATGCCGAGCGCCTCCATGTCCTCGCCGGTGTAGACCGCGTGGACGCCGGGCAGCGCCTCGGCCTCGCTCTTGTCGATCGAGACGATGCGCGCGTGGGCCTCCGTGGAGCGCACGAACGCGCACCAGAGGGTGCCCTGGGGGGTGAGGTCGTCGACGTAGCGGCCGCGGCCCGTGATCAGGCGCGGGTCCTCCTTGCGGCGCATCGCGCGCCCGACGAAGCCGTTACCGGTGGTCTTGGGCTCATCCGCGACGCTCACGCCGACACCTCCCGCGGCTGCGTGGCCTCGGCGGCCGCGAGGACCGCCTTGACGATGTTGTGGTACCCCGTGCAGCGGCAGAGATTGCCGCCGAGCGCCTCGCGCACCGCCGCCTCGTCCGGGT
Organism: Solirubrobacterales bacterium; assembly: GCA_038258425.1. Taxonomy (GTDB): domain Bacteria; phylum Actinomycetota; class Thermoleophilia; order Solirubrobacterales; family Solirubrobacteraceae; genus DATLGB01. Next base: position 8,112 of record JBBSPV010000008.1, read on the forward strand.
TCGGGTTGCGGGCGAGCAGGTCGGCCGAGGCCATGATCATGCCGGGCGTGCAGTAGCCGCACTGGAGGCCGTGGTGGGCCCAAAAGGCCTCCTGCAGCGGGTGCAGGTCGGCCTCGGTGCCCATGCCCTCGATGGTCTTGACCGCGGACCCGTCGGCCTGGACGGCGAGCACCGTGCAGCTCTTGACCGCGTCGCCGTCGAGGTGGCACGTGCAGGCGCCGCAGTTGGACGTGTCGCAGCCGACGTGGGTGCCCGTCAGGCCGAGATCGTCGCGCAGGAAGTGCACGAGCAGCGTCCGCGGCTCCACCTCCCGCTCGTAGTGGGTGCCGTTGACCTCCAGCGACACGGGAACGCGTGACATGCAGCTTCCTCCCTTTGGGTCCGCCCTCTGTGGTGGACGTTACACCGCGTGCACGGGTACCCGGTCGTCCGCGCGTGCCAACGTGTCCGCTCCCGGGCACCGCGGCCTAGGCTCGCGGCGTGTCGCAGCGCGCGCGCATGCGGTGGCTCGGTGCCGGTGTCACGGCCGCCACGCTGTACGCCCTGTTGAAGGCCGCGTGGGGGGCCGGCGCGAGCCTCGGGGTGCGCGACCCCGCTGCGCTCGAGCGCTTCGAGGCGTCCTTCGGTGACCTGCGGTGGCTCGCGACGTGGGGGACGGTGGTGCCGGCCCTCGTCGCGGTGGGCCTGCTCGTCGCCCGGGCGCGCCGGGTCGGGCCGCAGCGGCTCGTGCGGGTGCTCTGCTGGGCTGGGGCGGTGGTGCTCGTCGTGCCGGGCACGCTCGGGACCGCCCAGGCGCTGCTCGTCGTCCTCGGCGTCCTGCAGCCGGGCACGGACGCCAGCCACACGGCGCTCGCGCCTTGGACCTTCCTGCTCACCTACGGCTGCTTCGGCGTGCTCTGCGCGGCGTTCGTCGCCCTCGCGCGCCGGTGACGGGCCGCTGTCGGGTCCGACCAGGTCGGTCGACCGCCAGCTCGAGCAGCAGATCCCCCGGCTAGAGCAGCAGTGCCTCGGCCGGCCCGCCGGCGGGGATGGCGGGCGCCGAGACGGGGGCGACCACGAAGGCGTCGGCGCGGGCGAGCGCGAGTGTCATCGCCGAGCCCTGCTGCTCCGTCGGCGTGGCCTCGAGGACGCCGTCGGCGGCGCGGGCGACCGTCGCGGTCAGGTAGGTCGTGCGGCCGTCGACCGGCGCGATCTCGCGCGTCGTGCGCACGGGGACGCGCGCCTCGGTCGCCTCGGGGTCGCCGTGCAGGCGCCGCAGCAGCGGCTCGACGAAGACGAGGAAGGCGACGAAGCCACTGAGCGGGTTGCCGGGCAGTCCGAAGGCCCAACGCCCGTTCGCCGTGCGGCCGCAGAACAGCGGCTTGCCCGGCTTGATCCGCACCCGCCAGAACAGCTCCTGGACGCCCGCCCGGTCCAGCTCGCCCTTGACGTGGTCGTGGTCGCCGACGGAGACGCCGCCGGCGACGAGCAGCACGTCGGCCGCCTCGAGCCCGTGGGTGATGCGCGCCCCGATCTCGGCCGGGTCGTCGGGCGCGGTCCCGAGGTCGACGGGGACGGCACCCGCGCGGCGGACGAGGGTGCGCAGGGCGACGGCGTTCGTCTCGTGGATCTGGCCAGGGCCGAGCGGCCGCCCGGGGGGCACCAGCTCGTCGCCCGTGGCCAGGATGGCCACGCGAGCGCGGCGGTGCACCGGCACCTCCGCCAGCCCGGCTGCGGCCAGCGCGGTCAGGGCCTGCGAGGCCAAGGCGTCGCCCGTGCGCAGCAGCGTCGTGCCGGCCGGGACGTCCTCGCCGCGGAAGCGGACGTTGGCCGCGGCCGCGAGCGGGTGATCGATCGCGATCGAGCCGTCGCCGCCGTCCCGGACGACCTCCTGGCGCTCGACGGCGTCCGCCCCCGGCGGCAGCGCCCCGCCGGTGAAGATGCGCCGCGCGCTGCCGGGCGCAAGCGGCGCGCCGGCCGGGTCGCCCGCCGCCACCTCGCCCGTGAGCCGCAGCGTGCCGGGGAGGTCGGCGGCGCGCACGGCGTAGCCGTCCATGGCCGAGCGGTCGAAGCCCGGGATGTCGATCGGGCAGCGCACGTCGGCGGCCAGCGTGCGTCCGACCGCATCCTCGAGCCCGGCCGCCTCGACCGGCAGGGCCGACGCCCGGGCCGCGATCAGCGCCCAGGCCTCCTCGCGGCTGTGCAGCTGCGGGCCCCCCGAGGAAGCCGACGGCGCCCTCTCGGCCGCGGCGCCGGGGGGGCTCATCCGCCGATCTGGGACATGGAGCGCCCCGGCTGGATGAACCCGGGCTCGTTGATGCGATGCTTGAGCTCCTTGTGCCAGACGGCGTCGCGCACGATCTGGGCGAGCTCGTCGTCGCTTCCGCCGTCGCGCAGCGGCCCGCGCAGGTCCGTCTCGTTGACGGAGAACAGGCAGGTGCGCAGCTTGCCGTCGGCGGTGATCCGGATCCGGTTGCAGTCCGAGCAGAACGGGTGCGAGACCGGGGAGATGAAGCCGAGCGTCCCCTGGCCGTCGGCGAAGCGCCAGCGTTGCGAGGTGCCGCTCGTCTCGCGGCCGAGCGGCTCCAGCGGGTGGATCGCGTGGATTAGCGCGCGCAGCTCGTCGTTGGGGAGCACGCGGTCGGGACCCCAGTTGTGGTCGGCGTCGAGCGGCATCCACTCGATGAAGCGCACCTCGTAGGGCCTGCGGCGCGCGAGCTCGGCGAAGCGGCCGGCCTCCGCCTCGGTGAAGTCGCGCAGCGCCACGGCGTTGACCTTGATCGGGCGCAGCTGCGGATAGGCCTCGGCGGCCTCGAGCCCGGCGAGGACCTCGGCGAGCGCGTCACGGCGCGTGAGCTCGAAGAAGCGGTCGGGGGCCAGCGCGTCGAGGGACACGTTCAGGCGCTTGAGCCCGGCGGCGACGAGCTCGGGCAGCTGCCGGCGCAGGAGGTAGCCGTTGGTGGTCAGGGACAGGTCGTGGACGTGCGGATCGGCGTCGAGGAGCGCCACCAGGCGGTGCAGTTCCCGGCGGGCGAGCGGCTCGCCGCCGGTGAGGCGGACGTCGTGGACGCCCATGCTCGCGAGGATGCCCACCAGGCGGGCGATCTCCTCGTAGGAGAGGACGGCGGAGCGGTCGAGCCACGGCAGGCCCTCGGCGGGCATGCAGTACTGGCAGCGGAAGTTGCAGCGGTCGGTGACGGAGATGCGGACGTCGCCGATCGCCCGGCCGTGCCCGTCGATGAGCCCCGGACGCCGATCAGTCACGCCGCCACGTCCCGGAGGCCCCGCCGGTCTTGTCGAGCAGGGCGACGCGCTCGATGGTCACGCCGCGCTCGACGCCCTTGACCATGTCGTAGACGCACAGCGCTCCCACCGACGCGGCGGTCAGGGCCTCCATCTCGACCCCGGTGCCGCTGACCGTCCGGGCCTGGGTGGTGAGCGTGACCGTCCCGGCCGCGGGGTCGACGCAGACGTCGCAGTCGGCGTGGGAGAGCGCGAGCTGGTGGCAGAGGGGGATGAGCTCGGCCGTGCGCTTGGCGGCCTGGATGGCGGCGATGCGGGCGGTGGCGACGACGTCGCCCTTCGGCAGGTCGCCGGCCAGCACCCGGGCCGCGGTCTCGGGGCTCGTGCGCACCACGGCGGTGGCGCGGGCCCAGCGCTCGGTCAGCGGCTTGGCCGACACGTCGACCATCCGCGCGGTTCCCTCCGCGTCGAGATGGGTGAGCTCGCCCTCCACGGGGGTCAGCCTAGTCTTCGCCGCAGCCATGCAGTGCACCGTCCGCCTCTTCGCCGGCCTGCGCGAGCGCGCCCGGGCCGACTCGCTGACGGTCGCCCTGCAGGAGCCCGCCACGGTCGCCGGCCTGCTCGCGGCGCTCGAGCCGACCGCGGTGGGGGGCCTGCCCGCGCGGTCGTTCATCGTGGCGGTCAACCGGGAGTACGCGGACGGCGACGCGGCGATCGCCGAGGGGGACGAGGTCGCGCTCATCCCGCCCGTCAGCGGGGGCGCCGAGGACGATCCTGTGCGGGCGGCGAGGATCGTGTCCGAGCCGCTCGAGCCGGCCGCCCTGTCCGTCCTCGTCCGCGACCCGCGCGCGGGGGCCGTGGTGACCTTCGAGGGACTCACGCGGACGGTCGAGCGGCTCGAGTACGAGGCGTACGCGGAGATGGCCGAGCCGCATCTGCGCCTGATCGCCGCGGAGGCGGTGCAGCGGCACGGGCTGTGCGCCGTCGCCGTCGCGCACCGGATCGGGGCGGTGGCGCGGTCGGAGCCGTCCATCGTCGTCGCGGCGTCCGCGCCCCACCGGGGCGAGGCCTTCGCCGGCGCGCGGGAGATCCTCGACCGCGTCAAGGCGCAGGCCCCGATCTGGAAGAAGGAGGTCGAGGGGCCCGACGGGCGCTGGGTGGAGGGGACCCTGCCTCCGGGCGGAGGACGATGGCGCGGCTGAGCGACACCCGCGTGCTGGTGACCGGCGGCACGAGCGGGCTGGGGCGGGCGATGGCGCACGCGCTCGCGCGGGCGGGCGCCCGGGTGGTGGTGACCAGTCGCCACCGCGAACGCGCGGAGTCCACCGCCGCGGAGCTCGGCGCCGGAGCGGTGGGCGTCGAGCTCGACGTCCGCGACGAACGCTCGGTGTCGGCGGCGGTCGACCGCGCCCACGGGAGGCTTGGCGGCCTGGACGTCCTGGTCAACAACGCCGGGATCGGGATGCGAACCGTCAATCCGAGGTTCCTGACCGAGCCGCAGCCCTTCTGGGAGGTGCCGCCTGCCGGCTTCAACGAGGTGTTGGCGACCAAGGCGACCGGGACGTTCCTGGTCGCCCGGGCGGTGGTGCCGCGCATGCTGAGCGCCGGGGGCGGACGGGTGGTCACGATCTCGATGAGCGAGCGGACGATGACCCGCCGCGGCTTCGTGCCCTACGGACCCTCCGGTGCGGCCGTGGAGGCGCTGGCCCGGGTGATGGCCGCCGACCTGGCCGGCACCCCGGTCACCGCCAACCTCCTGCTGCCCGGCGGGGCGACCGCCACCGGGATGATTCCCGAGGAGCTGCCCGGTGAGCTGCGCGCCGATCTGCTGGACCCGGCGATCATGGGAGCGCCGATCGTCTGGCTGGCGTCGCCGGATGCCGCCGGAGTGCACGACGAGCGGATCGTCGCCCGCGACTTCGACGACTGGCTGGCCGCGCGCGAGACCGGCGACCGGGGCTGACCACCCCCACGGTGGTCGAGTGCGGTCACCGGGTGGTCAGGCGCAGAGGAGGACGTCGTCGAGCTCGGCGGCCATCCGCGCGAGCGCGATCTGCAGCACGCCGCCGGATAGCAGCGCGGCGGTGGCCCCCGCCAGCAGCGCCCCGAGCGGACTCGGGCGGCGGTGCAGGTCGATGCGGGCCCGCACCTCGCTCCCGCCGTCCAGGGCCGCCGAGACCCGGTACTCGACCTCGAGCCTCACCGCGCCGCGAGCCGTCAGGGCCAGGCGCCCGGCGCCCGCCTGCAGCACCTCGACGTCGAAGGTGACGCGGCGCCCGGCCAGCCCGCCGGAGACCCGCAGGACGTCGCCGGCCGCGAGCCGATCCGCGACGTCACCCTCGAGCTCGAAGGGCACGGGTGCCCAGCCGGCGATCGCGGTGGGCTCGGTGAGCAGTGCCATCACCTCGGCCGGGTCGGCCGCCAGCGTCGCCTCGGCGCGGAAGCGCGAGGTCGCGCTCATGGCCCGGACCCCGCGAGCCACGCGTCACGGATCGCGGCGACGTGGCGGATGTCGCTGCCGCAGCAGCCACCGAGCACGGCGAGCCGCGGCAGCTTGGCCGCGAGCGCGACGTACCGCGCCCCGAGGTCGGCCGGGTCGCCCTCGTCGAGCGCCTCTGCCTCGTCGAGCTCGGCGTGGCTCAGCGTCGACGCGTTGGCGCGCAGGGCCAGCACGCGCGAGGTCCAGTCCTCGCCCTCGGCGAGCACCTCCTCGAAGTGCGTCGGGTGGGCGCAGTTGATCATGAAGTAGGCGGGGCCGCTCGCCGTCTCGTCGTCGACCTCGCGGATGGCCTCGCCGAGCGGCTGGCCGCTCGGCAGCCGGCCGTCCGTCTCGACGGTGAAGGAGATGACCACGGGCAGGCCGGCGTCCTGCGCGGCCCGGGTCACGCCGACCGCCTCCTCGACGTAGGTCAGGGTCATCCCGCTCACGAGGTCCGCCGCCGTGTCCGCGAAGGTCGACACCTGGGTGGCGTGGTAGGTGCGCGCCTGCTGCGCGGTGAGCCGCGTGTCGGGGCCGTAGGCGTCGTCCTGCGGGCCGATGCACCCGCTGATCACGATCGGCGCGCCGTCCGCGTGCTCCTCGCGGACGGCTTCCATCAGGGCGATCGCCCGGCGGTTGGCCTCGGCGAGCTCCTGCTCGTCGTAGCCGAGCTCGCTCCCCCAGCGCGGGCTCGCGCGCCAGGTGGGACTCTCCAGCACGAGACCGAGTCCGCGCTCGCGCGCGAGCTGCGCGAAGCCGTCGTAGTAGCGCCGCAGCCGCGCCGATCCCGCGCCGTCGTCGAGCAGCGTGAACGCCGCGAAGGCGGGGAGCTCGATCCCGTCGTGGAAGATGAGCTCGGTCTCCAGGCCGGCGTCGGTGAGGAAGACGCCGCCGTCGAGCTGGGGCAGGTGTTGGCGGTACATGACCCGCAGTCTCCAGGCTCGTGACGTTCGCCACATCGGCCCGCGGAGCGATCGCGCGTCCGTCCGTGGGATGATCCTGCACCATGCCCGCCCCCTCGTTCGCGCTGACCGACCGGACCGCGCTCGTCACCGGCGCCGGCGGGGTGATCGGCCGCGCGATCGCCGAGGGACTCGCGGCCTCCGGCGCCGCCGTCGCCGTCGTCGACGTCACCGAGGACGGGGCCCGGGAGACCGTCGAGGCGATCGAGGCCGAGGGCGGGCGCGCCGTGGCGATCGGCGCGGACGTGACGGACGCCGCCAGCGTCGCCGACGCCGTCGCCCGCACGGAGTCCGAGCTCGGCGCGCTCACCGACGCCGTCAACTGCGCCGGCATCGCCGGCGGGGCCCCGGCCGAGGAGCTGTCCGTCGAGGACTGGGATCAGATGATCGCGATCAACCTCACCGGCGTCTTCCTCTGCGCTCAGGCCGAGGCGCGGGTGATGCTGCCCCGGGAGCGCGGAGCGATCGTCAACATCGCCTCCATGTCCGGCACCATCTCGAACAAGGGTCTGACCCAGGCGCACTACAACACGAGCAAGGCCGGCGTCGCGCACCTCACGAAGGCGCTCGCCGCGGAGTGGGCCACCCGCGGCATCCGGGTCAACTCGATCAGCCCGGGCTACGTCGAGACGCCGATGACCACCCGGGAGGAGGTCACCCCCGAGATGCGCAGGATGTTCGAGGACGACACGCCGCTCGGCCGCCTCGCCGTCGGGTCCGAGATCGCCGGTCCGGCGGTCTTCCTGCTCTCGGACGCCGCGTCGTACTGCACGGGTGCGAACCTGCTCGTCGACGGGGGCTTCACGGTCTGGTAGCTCACCAGACCGTGCCGAGGAGGACCTCGACGGCAAGGGCCTGGGCGGCCAGCAGCCCGAGCACGACCCGCAGCCGCCCGGCCGGGACGGCGGGCGCCGCGGCCAGGCACAGGAGCGGGGTGAGGTAGAGCCAGATCCGCTCCGTCTCGGCCTTCGTGAAGCCAAGCAGCGCGGCCACGCCGATGACCCACGCGATCGCCACCGCGGCCTCCTGCCCGCGCGCGAGCGCCCGCAGCGCGAGCCAGGCGACCGGCAGGCCGGCCATGACGAGGAAGGCCACCGGGGAGCCGAGCACCCAGAACCAGTAGGGCCGCTTGGAGGCGACGGAGAAGCGATAGATGTCCTCCGTGGCGAGGAAGCTGTGCACGACGTCGTAGCCCGTGGCCAAGTACAGCGCGCCGTAACCGACGGCCGCCGCCCCCGCGCAGGCGGCGGCGAGGACGACGGCCCGGCGCACGCCGTCGCGGCGCCAGGCGAGGATCGCCGCCCAGGCGGTCACCGCCGGCAGCGACCAGGCGAAGAACGAGGCGATCACGGTGCCGGCCGCCGCGAGCGCGAGCGCGCCGCGCGAGCCGGACGTCACCCACGCGGCCAGCGGCCAGGCCGAGAGCATCGCGACGAGGAGGAAGAGCGCGTCCGCGCTCGTGACGCCGTAGAGGATCGCGTCCGGGGAGAGGACGAGCAGCAGCGTCGCGACCCGGGCCGTGGCCTCGCCGGACACGCGGCGGAAGGCGAAGTAGGCCACCGGCGTGGCGACCGCGCCCGCGCCGATCACGAGGGCCGCCATCGCGCCCGGGCTCGTGATGCCGAGCCCGTCGAGCAGCAGCAGGGTGCCGGGCGGGTGCGCCGCGGCGTGCGCCGGCAGGGTCGGGATCAGCTCGTCGAAGCGGTCGAGCAAGAGGCGCGGCCCGTACTGGAGCGAGCCGAGCGCCGGGAGGTACTCGTTCTTGCCCTCGAAGCCGTGCAGCGGGTCGAAGACCTCGTACCAGCCGCCCGTCCCCGTGCGCGCGGCGTTGACGGCGAGGCGGACCACGAGCGTCGCCGCCAGGCTCCCGAGCGCGAAAGTCGCGACCGGCGCGCGCAGCAGGGCGGGCAGGGCGAGCACCGCCGCGACGAGCACGACGGCGGCGACGAGGGCGGCCGGCGGGTCCACGAGGACGTGGAAGGGCCCGAGGAACGGCGGCAGCGGCGTGCCGAGCACGACGCCGCTCGAGCGCAGCAGCGGCCCCGCCACGACCACGACGGCGGCCAGGGCGAGGACCGCCCACGGCAGCGCGAGCCTCAGGCGCGCCACGTAGCCTCCGCCGGGTGCGCCGCCTGCTGCCGCCGCTCCTCGCGCTGACCGTGGCCGGCTGCGGCAGCCTCGCCGACGCCGAGCTGCCGCCGGCGGCGACGCCGGCCGGCGGCCCGGTGCGCACCCACCCGCCGCGCGTCGCCCGTGCCGGGGGCGAGACGGTCCGCCTGGACCCGCGCGCCCGGCGACTGACCGACGGCCGGCGCACCGTCGGCGCGGGGATCGGCCCGGCCGGGCTCGTCGCGGACGGCGGGCGAATGCTCTACGTCACCGACGCGGGCGGTGACGGGGTGGTCGTCGCCCACACCCGCCCGCGCCTGGAGGTCACGCGGCGCGTCGGGCTGCCGGCCACCACGCCCTACGGCATCGCCTACGACGGCGGCCGCGCGCGCCTGTGGGTCACGCTGTCGGCCACGGACGAGCTGGTCGAGCTCTCCACGGGCTCGCATCCGCGGCCGCTGCGTCGCTATCCCACGGTGCACCAGCCGGTCGCCGTGCGGGTCCGGGTTCAGGCGATCGTCGTGACGGGACGCTCGGGCGCGACTCAACGCGTCGTGCCGCGCGGCTGAGAGCGATACAGCGAGACGGCGCCCGTGAGCAGGAAGAGGATCGCGGTGACGCCGAGCCAGCGCACGACGTAGCCCTCGTAGGAGAAGGTCGACACCCGCAGGTAGGAGTTCGAGCCCTTGCCCGTGATCGTGCTGATGAAGACGAGCGGCAGCAGGAGCGCCAGGCCCACGGGGATGCGCACGTAGTTGACCCAGCGGCCGAGCCCGCGCTGCCCGAGCCTGTCGGCGGCGGAGTACAGCGGCCAGAGGAGCGCGTCGTGCAGCAGCACGGCGGCGACGAACCAGATGAGGATGTTCCCGACCGACTCCAACCCGAGGATCTGGAACAGCGCGTAGGCCGCGAAGGCGAAGGCGAGCAGGTGGCCGAGCAGGTGGGCGGGCCCGGCCCCGTAGAGGCGGCGCAGGATCATGTCGAGCTGCGCTCCCGGAAGGTCAGCTTGGTGACCCACTTCGTGTTGTGCACGCCCGGAACGCCGGGGATGATGGTGCGAGCGGGAAAGCCGTGGTCGAGCGAGAGGTCCTCGCCCGCCACCTTGAGCGCCAGCAGCGTCCGCGGATCGTGCAGCTGATCGCGCGTGAGCGACACCGCCCGGAAGTAGCCGCCCGTCTGCAGCGACTCGACGAGGACCTCGGCGGCGTCGGGCACGCCCGCCCGGGCCGCGAGGTCGGCGAGCCGCAGGCCCGTCCAGTCCTGGGTGGTGCTCCAGCCCTCCACGCAGCCGATCGGCAGCGTCGCGTCGCGCTGGGGCATGGCCAACAGCTGCGCCCGTGAGAACTGCAGCTCCCGCGGCCCGCCGGCGAGCGTCAACCGGTACGTCGGCCCGACTGCCTCACGGGGGATGCCGACGATCGCGAACGGCTTGTTGATCGGAAAGTCGCTCTGACGGCGGGGCGCGAGGTAGGCCAGCTTGCGGAACGGACCGCCGAGCGCCTGGCCGCCGTTGCCGACCAGCACGAGCCCCGCGCCCGCCCCGGTGAAGGCGAGCAGGCCGCGCCGTGAGATGGTCGGCGGCGCGGGGGAGGCCGCGACGAGGCCGTCGGGGTCGGGCGGCTCGGGCCGCGTGTGGGCGAGGTCGGCCTTGAGCGGCTTGAGGACGCCCCGCTCGCGGTAGGCGCGCAGGACGACGGGGAGCTTGATCGCGAAGTGCAGGAGGAACGCCGCGACGAAGATGACCGCGCCCCAGTAGTGGGCCCGCACGAAGTTGAAGTGAAAGACGTACCAGTACTGCGCGTTGACGAGCCCCGTGGCGAGCTGGAAGATCGTCGACGAGACGAGCAGGGCGATCGAGAGCCGCTCGAGCGCCTGCGCAGGGGTCGCGAACGGCGGCCAGGCGAACAGCCGCGGCATGACGGACCACAGCTTCGCGGCCAGGATCGGGATGACCGCCAGGCCGATCGTCACGTGCAGGCCCTGGGTCAGCGCGTAGAGCCAGCTCGGGTGCGTCGGCCAGCCGATCGTCGGCAGGTCGCGATCGGGGTCGACGATCGAGTTGCCCGGGAGGCCCGGCAGGTAGGCCGAGTGCGAGAGGAAGCCGGTGACCGCGACGATGCCGAGGCCGATGAGCAACACCGAGCCGAGCACCGAGGTCAGCCAGGGTCCCCGCAGCGGGCTCTTCCAGAAGGCGGCCCGGAAGGGTCCGGGGGGCGGCGTGTCGGGAAACGGGAGCTTCATGCGGTCACGGTCCCCATGGTCGCAAGACGGGCGGCGAACCGGCCGTCGGGCGCCCGGGCGGCCACGTGCCGGGCGTCGGCGATCGTGTCGACGTCGCGCAGCACCGGCAACAGTGCAGGGCGCAGACCGAGGCTGCGCAGGCGCGCGAGCTGGAGCGCCCCGGAGAAGATCGAGCTCATGGGAACGCCGGCGAAGGCGGCGGCGTCCGGCGCCGGCAGGCCGATGCCCCACCAGCCGCCGTCGGCGGCCAGGCCGAGCGCCGAGCCGTCGGCGGCGGTGGCCGCCAGCCCGGCGTCGAGGTCGCCCGGGGTGAGCTGCGGGGTGTCCATGCCGACGAGGAAGCCGCCCTCGCCGGCGTCGGCGAAGGCGCCGGCCAGGCGCTGCGCGAGGCCGCCGGGCCGCTGGGCGAGCACCTCGAAGCCGTCGGGCAGCCACGCCCCGGCGGGACCGTCGAGCACGAGCAGCCGCCGGGTCGGCCGGCGGGCGGCGAGCACGGCGTCCAGCGTGTCCTGCAGCGCGGCCTCGGCCAGGGCCGCGGCCTCCTCGGGCGTGCATGGGGGGCACAGCCGGGTCTTGGACCGTCCGGCGCGGGGGGCCTTGGCGATCACCAGCAGCGTCGTCATCTAGCCGTGCTCCGCCAGGACGCCGCGCATGTCGCGGACGGCGCGCAGCGTGCCGCGCACGGTGCCCGTGACCTTCGACCGGCCCTCGCGCGGTGCGTAGCTCACCGGCACCTCCGCGATCCGCCATCCGGCGCGGCCGGCGCGCAGGACCATCTCGAGGGGCCAGCCGAAGCGCCGGTCCTCCATCCCGAGGTCGAGCAGCGCCTGGCGGCCGACGGCCCGCATCGGCCCGAGGTCGGACATCGGCGCGCCCGTGCGCCGGCGCACCGCGTGGGCGAGGTAGCGGTTGGCCAACCGCGCGTGCGGCGGCCAGCTCCCGCGCCCACCCCGGCGCGAGCCGAGCACGAGGTCGGCCTGGCCGGCGACCACCGGCCCGGTGACGCGCGGCAGCTCCTGCGGATCCAGCGAGGCGTCGCAATCCATGAAGCACACGACGTCCTCCGTGGCGGCCAGCAGGCCGGTCCAGCAGGCGGCGCCGAAGCCGCGGCGCACCTCCCGCACGACACGGGCGCCGAGCGCGGCGGCGAGCTCGCCCGAGCCGTCCGTGGAGCCGTTGTCGACCACGAGCGGCCGGTAGCCCTCGGGGAAGCGCTGGAGCACCCATGGCAGTGCGCGGCGCTCGTCCAGGACGGGAAGGATCACGTCGGGCACCCGGAGGCAAGCGTACGGGCCATGGTCCCATAGCGTGCTACACGTGTCTTACGGATCAGTGCTCGTGACCGGGGGCGCCGGCTTCATCGGCTCCCATGTCGTCGACGAGCTCGTCGCCGCGGGCCGCGCGGTGCGCGTGCTCGACAACCTCCATCCGGCCGCCCACGCCGGCAGGCCGCCGTATCTCAACCCCGACGCCGAGTGGCTCGAGGGCGACGTGCGCGACCCCCGCGTCGTCGCCCGCGCCGTCCGTGGGATGGACGCCGTGAGCCACCAGGCCGCGATGGTCGGGCTCGGCGTCGACCTCGGCGACCTCCCCGACTACGTCGGCCACAACGACCTCGGGACCGCGCAGCTGCTTCTGGCGCTGCACGAGCGGGGCTTCGGCGGGCGCTTCGTGCTCGCCTCGAGCATGGTCGTCTACGGGGAGGGGCGCTACGCGTGCCACGACCACGGACTCGTCCCGGCGCCGCCGCGAGCCCCGACCGACCTCGACGCCGGCCGCTTCGAGCCCACCTGCCCGGTCTGCGGCGGGCCGCTGGTTCCGCGCAGCGTCGCGGAGGACGCACCGATGGATCCGCGCAACGTCTATGCGGCGACGAAGCTCCACCAGGAGCACCTGTGCGGCGCGTGGGCGCGGGCCACGGGCGCGCCCGTCGTCGCCCTGCGCTACCACAACGTCTACGGCCCGCGGATGCCGCGCGACACGCCGTACGCGGGGGTGGCGAGCATCTTCCGCTCCCAGCTGGCTGCGGGCCGGGCGCCGCAGGTGACCGAGGACGGCGGGCAGCTGCGCGACTTCGTCCACGTGCGCGACGTGGCCCGCGCGAACACGCTCGCGCTCGACGCGCCGGCGGAGGTCACCGGCGCGTTCAACGTCGCCTCGGGCACGCCGCGCAGCGTGGGGGAGATGGCCCACGCGCTGCACGCCGCCATGGGCGCCGACGCCGCGACCGCACCGGTGGTCACCGGCGGCTGGCGCGCCGGCGACGTGCGCCACGTGTTCGCGTCCACCGACCGCATCCGCGACGTCCTCGGCCACGTCGCGTCCGAGCCCTTCGGGGACGGGATGGCCGAGTTCGCCCGGGCGGAGCTCCGGGCGCCCACGGCCTGACGTCGTCGTGCTGCTCTCGGTGTTCGTCCTCGCGAGCTCCGTGCCGCGGCTCGTCGCCACCGCCTCGACCCCCGTGGGCGCCGCCCTGCTCAGCTTCCCGGGACGGTGACTAGCGGACGAAGCGCAGCGTCAGCGGGTAGCGGTAGGCGACCCCGCGGTTGGCCTTGGCGGCCGCCACGATGATGAGCACGAGCCAGGCGACGGCGGCCGCGACGAGGATCGGGATGATCGCGAGCACGGCGAGCCCGAGCGTGACGACGAGCAGCACGACGAGCACGAAGCCGCCGATGAAGCCGTACAGCAGCGCGGAGAGCTGGAAGTTCAGCGCCTCCGCGGCCTGCTCGCGCGCGAACGGGTCGTTCTGGCGCACGAGGTAGACCACGAGCGGCCCGAGGAAGGCGAGCGCGACGAACGCGGCGACGAGCGCCGAGAGGTGCGCGACCATGGCCCAGGTGCGGCTCTCGGACGGGATCCCGGCGGGCGCCGGCGCCGCCGCCGTGACCGGGGGTCCCGGCTGCGCCTGCGCGACGGGCGTCCCCCAGGCCTCGCCGTCCCACCAGCGCTGGGTGCCGGGCCGCTCCGGGTCGGGATACCAGCCGGGGGGCGTCTCGGCGCTCACGGCCGCGTCAACCCGCGACGCGCCGGCGCAGCTCGTCGGGGCGCTCCCCGACGAGGATGTCGCGCAGCTTGTCCTCGACCGGCCCGCGGATGAGCATCCCCAGCACCCGGCCCGGGTCGGCGGCGAGCTCGTAGGTCGCCCGGGTGCGGCCGGCGCCGGCGGCCTCGAAGCGCCAGGCGCCCTCCACGGACTTCAGGTCGCCCTTCTCCTGCGTCCAGGACAGGCCGTCCGGGGCGTCGTAGCGGAAGCGGACCTTCGACTTGACCGTGCGGACCTTGGCGTCCGTGGCGATCTCGATGAGCGTCGGGCGGCCCTGCGCGTCACGCTCGAGCACCGCGACGTGCTCGACGCCGCCCTGCCACTCCGCGATGTGCTCGAGGTCGGCGGCGACCTCGTAGCAGCGCTCGAGCGGTGCGGCGATCTCCGCGGCGGCCGTGCCCTGCAGCAGTCCCATGGGCGGATCGTAGCCGGGGCGGCGGGCGCCCCGCGCCCCGCCGTCGGCATCGGCCGGCACGCCGATCAGGCGCAGCGTGCGCAGTGGCAGCCCGGCCGGCTCCGTGGTGGCGTGGAAGGCCTGCAGCGCCTCGTCGCCGCGGGCGGCGAACGCGGCCTCCACCCGCTCGACGTACTCCCGGTGCACGACGGCGACCCGGGACGTGCGGGCGGCTCGCAGGCGGGCCCGCGCCGCCTCGCGCCCGACGTAGGCCCACACCCGGCCCGGCGCGCCCTCGGCGTCCGCGGTGACGTCGGTGCGGGTGTAGCTGCGCTCGCGCGCGTCCAGTGCGCGCAGGCGGTCCGCGGACGCCGGCAGCAGGACCCCGTTGACGCCCGCCGCGGCGGGGTCCGGCTCGAGGTCGAGGAAGGCGACGAACACCGCCGGCCGGGAGCCGTCCGGGGCGCGGTAGAACTTGTATCCCGGGATCGTCGCCCGGTTGTCCATGGCCACGCCCCAGCGGCGCCGGTGGCGTCGCAGCCACGCCGGGTGCCCGTCGGGCTCCGCGCCCAGCGAGCCGAAGCCGAAGACCCAGTCGCCTGCCATCCGAGTCACCTACCCGGCGGTGGGCGATGATGCGGCCATGGCCACGTTCACGCTGGAGCGCTCGACCCACGCCGACCTGGAGACGGTCTTCGCCGTCATGACCGACCACCGGGGTTACGCCGGCGTCACGCCGGTGCGGCGCTCCGACCTGGAGCGCGAGGGCACGCCGGCCCCCGACGGGCTCGGCGCGGTGCGGAGCCTGTACGTCATCGGGCCGCCGCTGCGCGAGGAGATCACGGGCTGGGAGCCGCCGAGCCGCTTCGAGTACACGCTGCGCTCCGGCCTGCCGGTGCGCGACCACGTCGGCACGATCCAGCTCAGCCACTCCGGCGGTGGCACCCACGTGGCGTGGAGCGTTCGCACGACGCCGACCGTGCCACTGGTCGGCCCCGTCCTCGTGCTCGTCGTCAAGCAGGCGGTCGCCCGCCTCTTGGACGGCCTGATCCGCGAGGCCGAGCGCCGGGCGGCCTGACAGGCCTCAGCCGCCGTACTGCGCGGAGGCCCGCAGGTTGCCGCGCGGGTCGAACAGGTAGCCGCCGTCGCCCTCGTGGCGCGGCGCGCCGGTGGCGTTCTCGAAGACCGGCACGCCGAGGCCCCAGTAGAGGTCCGCCGGGGTGGCGCGGCCGCGGCCGACGTGCACGTCGAGCGATCCGCGGGGTGGCACGGACGCGGCGACGGGCAGCCGGAAGCGGCGCGCGGACGAGTCGCGGACCCACCAGCCGCCCAGCGGCAGCGGCAGGGGGGTCGGGTTGGCGATCCGCAGGTACTCGCCGTCGACGTTGGCGAAGTCGTTGCCGTCGGCGTCCCAGTTGACGCGCAGGCCCGGCGCGACGGTGGCGCTCGGGCCGGGGCCACAGCCCGCCGGGTCCCAGAGGCGCAGTCGTGCGGCCGCGGCGCGCCGCGCGGCGGCGGCGTAACCGCGGTTCCAGGCCCACTCGACGTGGCTCGGCAGCCACAGCGCGTGGCCCTCGCGCACGAGCGGGCCGGCCACGTCGACCCAGCGGCCGGCCGAGCGCACGTAGAGCGCCCGCCGCAGGCGCGTGCCAGAGACGCTCGCCTCGTCCTGCGCGGCGAGCCGCACCCGCCAGCGGGCCCGCCGCAGCAGCTGCTCGAGCCGCGCGGCCGCCGGCCGGGCGTGGCACTCGCCGCGGCGGCGGTCCCGGTACTTCGAGTAGCGCGTGAGCTCCGTGGCGTTGATGCCACCGAGCCGTACGCGGCGGGTGCCGACCCCGCGGATCGCCACGTCGACCGTGTCCCCGTCGGCGATGAACGTCACCCGCCCCGACCAGAGCCGGCAGCGGGGGCTCGCGTGGGCGGGCAGGCAGCGACCGCTGCGCTCCGCGCGGGCCGTCGCCGGGAGCGGCGCGAGGACGAGGAGGACGAGGCCCGCGGCGAGCAGGGAGGACCGGCGCATCCGCGGCAGGGTACGGCCGCGGCCGGGCCGTGGCCGTCACTGGGACGCACCACAGACCCCCGGGTGCGCCATCGCGACCACGGCCGCGGGTCAGCGACGTGCGTGCGCCGGTGGACCAGGACGGTCCGCCGTGCCGACCACGCCTCCGAGGTCGCGACGGGGTCGCGGCCACCGCCCGCCGACCCGCCGGCTAACCATGCCGCGCTCCGCGCGGGTCGGCACGACGGCGGGCTCAGGCGAGGGCGAGCTGCCGGAAGGCCCGACCGGTAGAACTCCCGTCCGTGCACCGCGCCGTCCTCGCCTTCGTCGCCCTGCTCCTGCTGCTCCCGGCGCCGGCCACCGCCGGGATCCGGCTCGCGCGCGACCGGATCGTGGTCGGCCGCCCGGCCGCCACGGCGGTGATCCAGCGCTCGCCGTTCCGCCTGCGCGTACGGGACGCCGCGGGCCGGACGGTGCTCGCGGAGGCGCCACCGCGCCACGCCGGCGCCCGGCGGCTGCCGCCGACCCGCGACCCCGAGCCGCTCGGGCTGGACCGCGAGCCGGACCGGGCGACCTACGCGCCGCTGAGCTTCGAGGTCGGCCGGGAGCGGCGGGTGCAGTGGACCGGCTCGTTCTTCGCGGGCAACCTGCTCTTCGCGCGCCGGTCGGGCGTCGTCCACACCGCCCGGCGGGTGCTCGGCGCCCGTCGCGAGGGGGCCGGCGTGCGCCTGCGCGTCGCCACGACGGACGCCTCGCGCCGCCTCATCGTGCGGGTCACGCCCACGCCGGGCGGCTTGCGGATCCGGGTCCGGCCGACCCGGCCGCGCGGCGTGATCACCGTGGCCGACGCCTTCGTCGCGGGTCGGCACGAGGCCTTCCACGGCTTCGGCGGGCGCCACCAGGGCCTCGACCAGCGCGGACACAAGCTCTACGGCTGGGTGGAGCAGGAGAACCTCGGCGGCCGGGCCACGCTGCGCCAGACCGCCCTGCTGCCGGGCGTCGTGCAGGCCGGCACCGGCTTCACGCTCGATCAGCTCGGCCCGCAGACGACGATCACGGACGCCCTGCTGCCCGGCGGTGCGGCGCACTACCTCGTCCCCAACGGCCCGAGCGCCGCGTACTACGTGCAGAACCAGTTCGTCTCCAGCGCCGGCTACGGCTTCCGGTCGCGGCGTCCCGAGCTGACGCGCTGGCGGATGGGCAACGATCGCGCGGACCGCTGGCAGGTCGCGGTGTCCGCGCCGGACCTCGACTACACGGTCGTCCCGGGCCATCCCGCGACCGCCACCCGGCGCCTGACCGCGGCCACCGGCCGCCATCGCCTCCCGCCCGCCTGGGCCCAGGGCCCGACGCTGTGGCGGGCCATCCAGGTCGGCGGGGCGGGCGAGACCCGCGCGACGGCACTGGCCAAGATCGAGGAGGACCTGCGCCAGATCGACGCTCGTCGCGCGCCCGTGTCGGCCTACGCCTTCGAGGCCTGGGCCCTGCTCGGCCCCGACCTCACGCGGGCCGTCATCCGCCGCCTGCACGCCCACGGGATCCGGGCCCTGCTCTACACCCGCAGCTACGTCGCCGACGACGAGCTCAGGACGCAGCCGCCCGGTGACCTCGAGGACGTGCGCGAGCACGGGCTCAGCGTCAAGGACGCCCGGGGGCGGCCGGCGTTCTTCCAGGCCGACGGCGCCGACGCCCTGACGCTCGACTTCACCAACCCGCGGACGGTCGCCTGGTGGAAGCGGCGGCTGCAGCGGCTGGTCGGCTACGGGGCCGACGGCTTCATGCAGGACTTCGGGGAACAGGTGCAGGAAGGCGACCGCTTCGCCGACGGTTCGACCGGCGTGACCATGCACAACCGCTACCCGGCGCTCTACCACGCCGTGACGGCCCGGCTGGAGCCCGGCCTCGAGCGCCGCGCGGGCCGCTCCATCTACTGGTTCACCCGCTCGGGGTCCACGGGGAGCGCCGCCTCGGAGATGTCGAACTTCCCGGGTGACGAGACGTCGGACTGGAGCGCGAGCTCGGGCCTGCGCTCGCTGGCGCCGGACATGCTCAACCGCGCGGTCGGCGGGGCCTTCGGCTACTCGACCGACATCGGCGGCTACCTCGACCTGTTCGCCGGACCGCCCGACGAGGAGCTGTGGTCGCGCTGGGTGGAGTGGTCGGCGCTGACGCCCTTCTTCCGGGTCCACAACGCCCAGCGCGCCGGCACCCGCATGCCGTGGGCCTTCGGCCCGGCCGCCTACGCCCGCTGGGTGGCGATGGCGAGGCTGCATGCGCGCGCGGTGCCGCTCATCCGGCGCCTGTGGCGCCGGGGGAGGCGCACGGGCCTGCCGCCGACCCGGCCGCTGTGGCTCGCCGCCCCGGGCGACCGGCGCGCCGCGCGGCAGCCGCAGGAGTGGACGCTCGGGCGCGACGTGCTCGTCGCCCCGGTGGTCCGCCGGGGCGCCACGAGCCGGACCGTCTACCTGCCGCGCGGCTGCTGGCGCCGGTCTGGGACGGGACGCCGCCGGCGGGGTCGCGCCGGCCTCCGCGTGCGCGCCCCGCTGGGCCGGCTGCCGTACTTCGTTCGCTGCGGCACGCGGCCCTTCGCGTAGGCTCGCCCGCGCACGCGGTTCCCGGTCGAGAGGTGGCGATGTCCGAGCAGGAGCTCATCCAGCGCGTCCAGGAGGCCCTGGCCCGCCAGGGCGTCGAGGACGAGGTGCTCGCGGCCGGAATCTTCTTTCCCCGCGGCCACACGGGGGCGATGTTCGCGGGCGGCTCCGCCGGCGACGGACTCACGGACCGCCCCGGCGGTCTCGCCTCCGGCGTCGGGACCGCCGGCGGCGCGATCGCCGGCGGGCACGCCCTCGACGCCGCCTCCGGGCTCCCGGAGCGGACGATCGTGGCGGTCACCGAGTCGGCGGTCTTCGGCTTCGACTCCGAACGCGCGCACGGCCGCACGCCGACCCGCCTGGTCGTCGCCCTGCCGCGCGCCGGGCTCACCACCCAAGTCCACCAGCGCGTCAACGTCCGCATCCTCGAGCTCCAGGACGCCTCGGGGGCGAGCGTCCAGCTCGAGGGCAACCGGGTCCCGACCCTGCACACCGCCGGCGTCTTCAAGGCGCTGAGGGCACCCTGACGTGCGCCGCCGAGCTCAGGCCGGGAGCCCGGCCGGCGCCGGCTCGCCGTGGCCGCCACCTCGGCGTCCAGCCCGGCCTCCTCGTTCCCGAGGAGCCGGAGCCAGCCCCGGCTCCAGAGCAGCGGCACCACCGCCACTCGGCGGCCTGTGTCCCCGCTGGCTGCCGCGGAGGCAAGATGCCGGCCGATGCTTCCAGACCCAGGCGCCAGGGCGCACAAGCCACCCTCCCCCTCGACTCATCTTTCATCGATAGCGTCCGGGCACATGACCGTGGCGGGGCCTGCGATCGACACCTTCGCCATCGGCTTCGACGACCGCGACCGCGCGCGTCTGCACACGCTGTGGGACGCGGTGATCGACTCCGGCCAGTGGTCGCAGGGGCCGATGACCGTCGCCTTCGAGGCGCGCTGGGGACGCTGGAACGGCGCCGGCGCCGTGGCGACGAGCGGCTGGGCGGGCGGCGCGCTGGCCGCGCTGCGCTTCGCCGGCGTCGAGGGCGAGGCGGTGCTGTGTCCGTCCAACACCTTCATGGCCACACCGTTGGCGATCGTCAACGCCGGCGGTAGACCGGTGTTCGTGGACTGCCGCCGCGACGACCTCTGCGTGGACTTCGAGTCCTTCGCCGCTGCGGCCCGCGAGCACCGGCCGAAGGCCGCGGTGGTCGTCCACATCGGTGGCCACGTCGCCTTCGAGATCGAGCGCATCGCCGCGTTCTGCCGCGAGGCGGACATCTTCCTGCTCGAGGACTGCGCGCACGCCCACGGCGCCGGCTGGCACGGCCGGCGGCCCGGGACCTGGGGCGACGCCGGCGTGTACTCGTTCTACGCGACCAAGACCGTCTCGACCGGGGAGGGCGGGGTGCTCGTCTCGACCCGCGAGGATGTGGTCGAGTTCGCGCGACGCTTCCGCGACTACGGCAAGCCGGCCCACGACGTCGCCGGCCTGGGCTGCCGCATGAGCGAGTTCACCGCGGCGCTGGCGCTCGTGCAGGCCGACCGGATGGACGAGATCGTCGCGTGGAAGAACCGGGCGGCACGCGAGCGGCTGGACCCGCTGCACCCCGCCCGGCTCGAGCTTCCGGACGGCATGACGTCCGGCCTGTACAAGTACGTGGTCTTCTCGCCGATCGAGCGGTCCACGGGCAAGGTCTACGGCGAGCCCTGCCACCGCATCCTCGGCACCGGCGAGCACCTGCCGAACTCGGACTGGGTCGCCGAGCACCACTGGTGCGTGCCGCTGTACTACCGGCCGGACGGCGGTCCCGGATGAGCGTTCGCGTGCTGGTCACGGGCGGCGCGGGGTTCATCGGCTCCCACGTCGTGGACGCCCTGCGCCAGGCCGGCCACGAGCCGGTGATCTTCGACGTCCGCCCCTCGCCGTGGCACGGTCCCGAGACCGAGACGATCCTCGGCGACGTGGCCGACCTGGACGCGCTGGTCGGCGCGCGGGGCGGCTGCGACGCCGTCGCGCACCTCGCGGCCGCGGCCGACGTCGACGGCGTCGCCCGGGACCCGCTCGGCGCCGAGCAGCTCAACACAGGCGGCACCGCCAAGCTGCTCGAGGCCGCCCGCCGGGCCGGCGTCGGCCGCGTGCTGTACGCATCGACGATCTGGGTGTATTCCGACGTTGCGGCCGAGTGGGTGGACGAGGACACGCCGCTGCAGCCGCCGGCCCACCTGTACACCGCGACGAAGCTCGCCGGCGAGCTGTACTGCCGCTCCTACGCGGAGCTCTACGGCGTCGACTGCACGGTCCTGCGCTTCGGCATCCCCTACGGCCCCCGAGCCCGCCCCGCGGCGGTGGTGCCCGCCATGGTCGGCCGGGCCCTGAAGGGCGAGCCGCTGATCGTCGCGGGCGACGGCGCGCAGACGCGGCGCTTCGTCTACGTCGAGGACCTCGCCGACGGCGTGGTGCGGTCGCTGGCCCCCGGCGCGGCCAACCGCGTCTACAACCTCGTCGGCGACGCGGACATCTCGATCCGCCAGGTCGCCGACACCGTACGCGCGGCGGTGGGGGACGTCGAGATCGTGCACGCGCCCGGGCGGCCGGGCGACCTCGGCAGCGTGCACGTCGACGGCTCGCGCGCCGCGCGGGAGCTCGGCTGGCGCCCGACGACCGGCTTCGAGGCCGGCGTGCGGCGCTACGTCGCCTCGCTCGCCGCGCCGCGCGCCCCCGTCGCGGTCCCGGCCCGCGACCGCCCCGCCCTCGTCGCGACGGTCGGGCGCGTGCTCGCGCCGACCGTGCTGCTCGGCGTCCTTGTCGCGTGCCTCGCCGCCGCCGGCTCGGTCGAGCAGATCGCCGCCGAGGCGCCCGTCGCGCTCTTCGCGATGGCGATCGGCCTGCCGATCGCGGTCGCCACGGCGCTCGACTGGTCCGCGCCCGGCCGCCGGCTTTTGCGCCAGGCCCTGTTGGGCCTCGCCACCGGGTGCGTCGTCCTCTTCGCCGTTCACGTCCCGGGCACCGGCGCGGTACACCAGCACGCCGCGCTGGCACTCTCGCTGGCCGCCTCGAGCCTCGTGGCCGCCGGCCTCACGCTCGGCGGGGCCCGGGCGACCCTGCGCCCACGCTCGTCGGAAGGCTGACCGTGGCGAGGTCACGGCGCCGCAGCTCGGCCAGCACGGCGGGCAGGGCCGCGATCGTCGTGCGCCACGACCCCCGGTCGCTGTAGTCGTCGGCGTCGTGGAGCAGGAGGATGTCACCCGGCCCGACGTCGCGCGTCACGCGCGCGGTGACCGAGGCGGCGGTCTCGCGGTGCGACCAGTCGCGACCCCACCTGGACCACAGCACCGGCGACCAGCCGCGTCGTCGCACCTCGATGACCGCCGCGGCACTGAAGATGCCGTAGGGCGGCCGGTACAACGTCGGCCGCACGCCGGACGCCGCCTCGATGACGGCCGCCGCCCGGTCGAGGTCGCGGCGCAGCGCCCCTGGCGTGACCCGCAGGAGGTTGCGGTGCCGATGCCCGTGCACGCCGATCGCGTGCCCGGCGCCGGCGATCGCGGCGGCGAGGTGCGGGCGGCGTTCGACCTGCTCGCCGACGAGGAAGAACGTGGCCTGTGCCTGCGCGGCGGCGAGCCGCTCGAGCGCCGCGGGGGTCCCCGAGCCGTGCGGGCCGTCGTCGAACGTGACCGCCACCACGGGCGCCCCGGCGCCGAGCGTCCGGGGGACGGCGATCGCCCGAGCCACGGCCGGCACCACGGGGGCGAGCGCCGGCGACGCCCAGGCGACGGCGGCGGCCGGGAGGCCGAGCAGGGTGAGCCTCATGCCTGACATGGTCGCACCCGGCGTCGCGGTGGCCGTAGCCGCCGCCGCGTGCTTCGAGACGGGCTACGTGCTCCAGGCCCTCGACGCGCGGGCGGTGCCGGTCGGCGGCCCGGCGGCGGCGGCCCTCGGCCCGCTCGTGCGCCGGCGCCGGTGGCTGGCCGGGCTCGCGCTCACCGGGGTCGGGGCACTCCTGCAGGTCGCCGCGCTGCGGCTCGCGCCGTTGACCGTCGTCCAGCCCACCCTCGCGCTCGGCGTCGTCGGGCTCGTGCTCGTCGGCGGACCGGTGCTGGGCGAGCCCGTCGAGGCCCGGGACCTCCTCGCTGCGGCCGCCATCGCCGCAGGGGTCACGGCGCTCGGGCTGGCGGCCGGCGACCTGCGCGCCGGCGCCTCGCATCCGACGGCGGCCGCCGTGGTCGTGCTCGTCCTCGCCGTCACCGTCCTCGGTGCAGTCGCCCTGCGGCGGGCGCCGACCGCGGTGCTGGTCGCCGGCGCCGGGGCCGGCGATGCGCTCGCCGCGCTGGCCGCCGAGCGGCTCGCGCACGGCTGGGCGGCCGCGGCGTGGATCGCCGCGCTCGCCTGGGCCGTCGTCGCCGGCCTCGCGGTGGCCGCGTCGCTCTCGGTGGAGATGACGGCCCTGCGGCGCTGGCCCGCCACCCGGGTGGGCCCGATCGTGCTCGTCTGCCAGCTCGTGCTGCCCGTGCTCGCGGCCCCGCTGGTAGCCGGGGAGCGGTGGGGCGCCGACACCCCGGTGATCCTCGGCGGCCTCACCGCGGTCGCCGTCGGGGCCGCCTGGCTGGCCCGGTCAGCCGGCCGGGGCGAGCTCGCCGAGGAGCACGTCGGCCGCCTCGGGCAGGTCGAGCCACGCGTCGTCGCGCGGCCGCCGTTCGGCCAGGCAGCGCGCCAGCGCCGCGTCGAGCGCCGGCCGGTCGGCGGCCACGTGGGCGAGGCCGAAGCGCTCGTAGGCGCGGTTGTTGGCCCGGAGGTGGCCGCGGCCCCAGCCGTAGGAGATGGCGTGACAGCCGCAGATCGCGGCCTCGAGGACGGTCAGGCCGGCCGTCGAGTGGATCAGCACGTCGGCGGCCGCCATGAGGACCGGCATCTGATCGGTGAAACCGAGCGGGCGGACGAGCGCGTCGTCGGCGAAGCGCGCGTCGACCCGCTCGCGCAACCCGGGACTCGAGCCGCAGAGCACCAGCACGTGACAGCCGTCGACGGCCCGGGCGGCCTCGACGGCGCCCAGGACGTCCCCGATCCCCCAACCCCCGCCCGAGGCCAGCACGACCGGCGCCCCGCCCGGCAGGCCCAGCCGCGCCCGCGCCGCGGCGCGGGAGGGCGGGTTCGCGAACCCGGCCGGGTTGAACCCGCGCACCGCGTGCACCCGGGTCCCGGCGCCGGCGCGAGCGCGCACCTCGGGGATGGACTCGGGGTGGGTGACGAGGTGCAGGTCGACGCCCGGGGCCGCCCACAGCCCGAGGGCGGCGAGATCGGTGATCACCGAGGCCAGGGGCACCGGCAGGCGCCCGGACCGGCGCGCCCGCGCGAGCGCCTCCGTCGCGCCGGGGTAGGTGGACACGACGACGTCCGGGCGCGACCGGCCCACGGCCCCGAGCAGCCCGCGCCGGCCGAACTCGCCCATCATCCACCCGCCGAGCCCGCGGGTGGGGGGGAACTCCTGCAGCAGCCAGTAGGCCGCGTCGTAGGCCCGGTTCCCGGCCACGGTCTCGAACGACGAGCCGCCGAGGATGAGCCGCTCCGCGAGCGGCCCGGCCGCGCGCAGGCCGTCGAGCACCTGGGCCTGCACGCCGCGCCGCCCGAGGGCCTCGGCAAGGCGTTCGGCGGGGAGGTCGTGCCCGGCCCCGATCGAGGCGGTGACGATGCAGACCCGCACGCCGGCTCACGCTACCGAGGGTGGGGGTTTCCGGCCGATTCGGCCGGGTAATGCCCATCGCCACAAGGTCGATCGGAGGGAGCGTCCGTACGTGGCAGCCGACGATGGGGGGGCAGGCCTGACCCGCGCGAACTGGCCGATCGCCGCCGCCATGCTGCAGTTCCCCGGCACGCTGCCCGACGGCTCCTCGACCCAGGACCAGCCGGCGGAGGGCTGGGCGCAGGCCCTGGGGGAGGTGGTCGACGCGGGCTTCGACTGCGTCGACCCGTACGACTCCTGGCTGCGGATCGGCGACCTCTCCGAGCCGCGCCGGCAGGAGCTCGTCGACGTCCTCGCCGACCTCGGCCTGCGCGTCCCGGCCGTCTCCGTGTCGCGGCGCAGCGTCGTCGACCCCGACCACGGCGAGGACAACCTCGCCTACACGCACCGGGTCATCGACGCGGCGGCCGCCGTCGGCGCCTCCGTGTGCAACGTCGGCCTGTTCCGCGCGCTGACCCCCTGGCAGGCCGAGGCCCTGTGGTTCTGGACGGTGCAGGGACCCGTCGACCCCGACGACCCCGACACCTGGGCGCTGGCCGTGCAGCGCGTGCGCGAGCTCGGCCGCCACGCGGCCGACGTCGGGCTCGAGCTCTCGCTCGAGATGTACGAGGACACCTACCTCGGCACCGCCGACAGCGCCGTGCGCTTCGTCACCGACGTGGCGGCGGACAACGTCGGGCTCAACCCGGACCTCGGCAACCTCGTGCGCCTCCACCGGCCCGTCGAGCGGTGGGAGTCGATGGCCGAGAAGGTCATGCCGCATGCGAACTTCTGGCACGCGAAGAACTACCTGCGCACGGAAGACGCGACCACGGGCGCGATCGTCACCGCGCCCGCGCCGCTCGAGCTCGGCGTGATCAGCTACCGGGCGGCGGTCAAGCTCGCCGTCGCCAACGGCTTCCAGGGCCCGATCACCTGCGAGCACTACGGCGGCGACGGGCTCTCCGTGAGCGCCACCAACCGCGAGTACCTGCGGCGGGTGCTGCCCCGGTGAGCCCCGTGGAGCGCATCGAGTCGGTCGCCGTCGTCGGCACGGGGTACATGGGCGGCGGCATCGCCCAGTCCGTCGCGCTCGCCGGCCTGCCCGTCCAGCTCGCCGACGCCGACGAGGCGACCACTCAGAGCAACCTCGAGCGGCTCCTGCAGGAGGGGGAGACGTTCGAGCGGGCCGGGCTGATCGCGCCGGGCAGCACCGACGCGCTGCGCGAGCGGCTGCACCCCGCCGCCTCGATCGAGGCGGCGGTGGCCGACGTCGACCTCGTCGAGGAGGCCGTGCCCGAGGTCCCCGACCTCAAGCTCGAGGTGCTGCGCCGCGTGGAGGCCGCGGCCCGTCCCGACGCGATCGTCGGCACGAACACGTCGACGATCCCCGTGCACGTGCTGGCCGAGGCGTTCACCGATCCGAGCCGCTTCCTGACCGTGCACTTCTCCAACCCGGCGCCCTTCATCCCGGGCGTCGAGCTCGTGGCCGGCGAGCACACCGACCCTGCCGTCCTCCCCGTCGTCGAAGCCCTGCTGGAGCGGATGGGCCGGCGCAGCGCCCAGGTCGCCGACGTCCCCGGCTTCGTGCTCAACCGCCTGCAGTTCGTGCTGCTCAAGGAGGCGATGGCCGTCGTGGAGGAGGGCGTGGCGGGCCCGGCGGACGTCGACACCATCGTCAGCACGACCTTCGGCTTCCGGCTGCCGTTCTTTGGCCCGTTCGGCATCGCCGACATGGCCGGCCTGGACACCTACGTCAAGGGCTTCGGCGTGCTCGAGGACGGCCTCGGCGAGCGTTTCCGGGCGCCGGAGGTCCTGACCGGCCTCGTCGACGAGGGCCGGCACGGGACCAAGACCGGGGCCGGCTTCTACACCCTCGACGACGAGGAGCGCGAGGCGCTCGTGGCCTACCGCAACCGCGCCTACCACCGGCTGCAGGAGCTCCTGGAGGAGCTCGGGCCGTCGCCGCTGGCGTCCGCCCGGCGCCCGTCGTGACCCGTGACGACGACTCGCTCGGCCCAGTCGGCGACCGGACGGTGCGCACGGTCCGCAACCGGGTCATGCCGCCGGCGCGGCGGCGGCCTCGGGGCTGGCCCTGGTGAACTCGATCGGCAACCTCGGAGGCTTCGCCTCGCCCTACGCGGTGGGCGCACTCAACGACGCCACGGGTGATGACCGCGTCGGGCTGCTGCTGCTGGGCGCGGCGCTCTCGATCACCGCGGTGGCGACGTTCCTCTACGGGCGCCGGACCGGAGCCGGCCGCCCGCCCGAGGACCGGATGGCCTCCGCCCCGCCGAGCGACATCCCCGAACCCGTCCAGACCCAGGGAGGACGCGCATGACCGACTGGCCCGCAGACCGCACCGCCGTCGTCACCGGCGCCGCCTCGGCGCGCGGCATCGGACGGGCCCTGGCCACCCGGCTCGCCGGGGAGGGGTGGGCGGTGGCCATCCTCGACCTCGACGCCGACGCCTGCCGGTCGGCGGCCGAGGACATCGCGGCGGCCGGCGGCGAGGCGACGCTCGGGGTCGCGACCGACGTCGGCGAGCCCGCCTCCGTGGACGCCGCCCTGCACGAGGTCGAGGCGCAGCTGCCGCCCGTGGTGGGGCTGGCCAACGTGGCCGGCATCAGCTCCCCGACGGACTACCTGGAGGTGACGCCGCAGGACTGGGACCGGGTCCTCGCGGTCAACCTGCGCGGCGCCCACCTCGTCACCCAGCGCGTCATGCACGGGATGGTGCAGCGGCGCCTCGGGCGCGTCGTCAGCGTGTCCTCGGTCTCCGCCCAGCGCGGCGGCGGCTCGTACTCCAAGGTCGCCTACAGCGCGGCGAAGGCCGGCCTGCTCGGGTTCACGCGCGCGGTGGCCCGCGAGGTCGGGCCCTACGGCGTGACGACCAACTGCGTCTCACCCGGCCCGGTCGACACGGACATCATGGGCGGCGAGCTGACCGACGAGCGCCGGGCCGAGCTCGCCGCCGACCTCATGCTCGACCGGATCGGCACCGTCGACGAGGTCGCGGCGCTCATGGCCTTCCTGCTCGGACCGGAGGCCGGCTTCATCACCGCCGCGACCTACGACATCAACGGCGGGCTGCAGGTCTCCTGAGCGACTTGAAGCGCCGCTAACGGCACCCGGTGCGAACCGTGCTGGCTCGCGGCGCGGCGCGCTGCCACGGTGGCGCCATGCACGACCACGAGCAGGCCGGCGCGCCGACCCTGCGGCAGCGGCTGGGGGAGGGGCCCGTGCTCTGCGCGGAGGGCTACCTCTTCGAGCTCGAGCGCCGCGGCTACCTCCAGGCCGGGGCCTACGTGCCCGAGGTCGTCCTCCAGCACCCCGAGGTGATCGCCGGGCTGCATCGCGAGTTCGCCCACGCCGGGTCCGACGTGGTCGAGGCCTTCACGTACTACGGGCACCGGGAGAAGCTCCGGCTGATCGGCTCCGAGCATCTGCTCGAGCCGCTCAACCGCGACGCGCTGGCCATCGCGGCGGCCGTCGCCCGGGAGACCGGCACGCTGTTGGCCGGCAACGTCTGCAACACGAACCTCTACCGGCAGGACGGGGCGTCGCGCCGGGCCGTACGCGCGATGTTCGAGGAGCAGGTGGGCTGGGCGGCCGAGGCCGGGGCCGACCTCGTGATCGCCGAGACCTTCCAGTTCGCGGGCGAGGCGCTGCTCGCCCTCGAGGTCATCCGCGAGGCCGGCCTCGACGCCGTGGTCACCCTCGCGATCCACCGCGACCCCGTGACCCGCGAGGGCTGGGCGCCGGAGGAGGCGTGCCGGCGGCTGGCCGACGCCGGGGCGGCCGTGGTCGGGCTCAACTGCATCCGCGGTCCTGAGACGATGCTGCCGCTGCTGGGCGCGGTCCGCGCGGCGGTCGACGTCCCGGTCGCGGCGCTGCCGGTGCCCTACCGGACCCGCGCCGCCGAGCCGACGTTCCAGTCGCTGACCGATCCGGGCGCGGGAGAGCTGCCCGGGGGCCGGCCGTTCCCGGTCGCCCTCGACCCGTTCACCTGCAACCGCTACGACGTGGCCGCCTTCGCCCGGGAGGCGCTCGCGCTCGGCGTCCGCTACCTCGGCCTGTGCTGCGGCGCGGCGCCGCACCACATCCGCGCCATGGCCGAGGCGATGGGCCGACGCCCGCCCGCGAGCCGCTTCTCGCCCGACATGTCCAAGCACGCCTACCTCGGCTCGGACCCCTCCCTGCAGCGGGAGAACCTCGCGTTCGCGGAGCGGCTGTGACGCCGCGCCGCTTCCGCTACGCGGTGGTCGGCGGCGGCGGGATCGGCAGCGCGGCGGCCTACTGGCTCAGCCGGCGCGCCGGCGCCGACGTGGTCTGCCTCGAGCAGTGGGAGCTCGGGCACCGGCTGGGCGCCTCCGAGGACCACTCGCGGATCATCCGGCTCGGGTACCACAGCCCGGCCTACACGGCGCTGACCCCGAGCGCCTACGCCGCCTGGCGGGAGGTGGAGGCGGAGTCCGGGGTGGCGCTCGTGCACACGACGGGGGTGGTCAACCTCGCGCAGCCGGGGACGGCCGGCGCGGCCATCCTCGACGCCTACGAGGCGGCCATGTCGGCCGAGGGCATCGACCACGAGCGGATCGACGGGGCCGAGGTCATGCGCCGCTGGCCGCAGTTCCGGATCCCCGAGGACCACCGGGCCGTCGTCCAGCCCGACGGCGGGATCCTCGACATCGGCAAGGCCGGCGCGGTCCACGTCGCCCTCGCCCGGGCCCGCGGGGCCACGGTGCTCGGCCACGCCGGCGTGACGGCGATCAGGCCCGGGCCGGGCGGGGTGGAGCTCGAGACGCAAGCCGGGACGATCCACGCCGAGCGGGTCGTCCTCTGCGGCGGGGCGTGGACGGCCGAGCTGCTGCGCGGTCTCGGCGTGGACTGGCCCATCCGGCTCACCCAGGAGCAGGTCACCTACTACGCGACCCCGAACCTCAGGGCGTTCGGCCCCGACCGCTTCCCGATCTGGATCTGGCACGGTGACGGCGAGGAGGAGTACTACGGCTTCCCGGTCTACGGCGAGGTCGCCACCAAGGCGGCCCAGGACCTCGGCGGCCCGACCGTCAGCCTCGACACGCGCAGCTGGGAGCCGGACCCCGAGCGCGTGCGCCGCGTGACCCGCTTCCTCGACGGGATCCTGCCCGGCTACACCGGTCCCGAGCTCTACACCCGCTGCTGCCTGTACGACATGCCCCCGGACCGCGACTTCGTCCTCGACCTCGTCCCGGGCCACCCGCGCCTCGCGGTCGCCATCGGGGCCGGGCACGCCGCGAAGTTCGCCGGCCTGCTCGGGCGGATCCTCTCCGAGCTGACGCTCGACGGCGCCACGCCGCTGCCGATCGAGGCGTTCCGCGCCGACCGGCCGGCCCTGGCCGACCCGGCCTTCCGGCCCGCCTACCGGCTCGGCGGCATCCCCGTGGCGAGTTGAGCGCTGCCGAGGCGCGAGCGGGCCCGCTGCTCGAGCAGGATGTCGAGCATCGCGGAGGCCGCCGGTGAGCGGAAGGCGACGGGCCGCGTGGCGACCTGGACGTAGCGGCGCGGGGCGTCCGGCCCGAGCGAGCGCAGCACGACGGCCTCGTGCGGCGGGCACAGGGCGAGCTCGGGGATCAGCGCAAGGCCGAGCCGGGCGCCGACGAGCTCCTGGATCGCCGTGTAGTCGTCGCTCTCGAAGCTCACGGTGGGGACGAAGCCGGCCCGCTCGCAGGCGCGCGTGAGGACCTTGCCGCCCGAGGTCGCCCCGGGGACGTCGATCCAGGTCTCGCGCGCGAGCTCCTCCAGGCGCAGGTCGGGCTTGGCCGCGAGCGGGTGGTCGCGGTGCAGGGCCAGCTGCACCGGGTCGTCGAACAGGTGGATGACCTCGACGCCCTCGGCCGGGCGCTCCGTGAGGTCGACGGCGAGCGCAAGGTCGATGCGGCCCTCGCGCAGCCGGACGACGCTCTCGCCCGGACTCGCCTGTTGCACGCTGAGCTCCAGGCCGGGGTGGCGAGCGCGGAAGGCGTCGACGGCCAGGGGAAGAACGCTGGCGCCGGCCGTGGCGAAGGACGCCATCCGCAGCCGCCCACGGCGCAGCTCGGCGAGCTCCACGAGCGCCTCCTCGGCCGCGCCGAGCCGCTCGAGGATCTCCTCGGCGTGGTCGACGAGCGTCCGGCCGGCCTCCGTGAGGACCACGCCCCGCGCTCGCCGCTCGAGGAGCACGACGCCCGCCTCACGCTCGAGCGCGGCGATCTGCTGGGAGACCGCCGACGGCGTGTAGCTCATGCGCTCCGCCGCGCTCGACAGCGAGCCGGACCGCGCCACCAGGCACAACACGCGCAGGCGACGAACGTCCAGCACACCTCGGTTGTACCCCATCCGCGGTGAGCCGAGCGTGAGCGGGGCGGGTAGGGTCGGGTTCGTGGCCATGAGCGTTCCTGGCGTCGTGCTCTTCGACCTCGACGACACGCTGCTCGATAACCGCGGCATCGAGGTCGCGATGCTCGCCGAGCTTCAGCGGGCCGCCGGCGAGGAGCTGCCGGGCATCGAGACCGACGCCCTCGTCACGCGCTTCCGGGGCGTTCGCAACGAGCTCTACGAGCGGGTGCTGGCCGGGGACTGGGACATGCCGACCTACCGCCGCGAGCACCTGCTCGCGACGCTCGCGCCGTGGGGCGTGCCGAGCGAGGCCCTGATCGAGACCGCCGGCGGCCTGCGCGAGGCGCAGCTGGAGCAGGCCCGCTTCAGCGCCCACGCCGCCGAGCTCCTCCAGGCCGTGCGCGAGGCGGGCGCGCGCACGGCGCTGCTCACCAACGGGCTCTCGTGGATGCAGCGTCGCAAGGTCGAGCTGCTCAGCCTCGAGGCGCGGCTGGACGCGCTCGGCATCTCCGAGGAGCTCGGCGTGGCCAAGCCCGATCCCGCCGCCTACGACCGCACGCTGGCCCTGCTGGCGGCCGACCCGTCCGAGGCGGTCATGGTCGGCGACGACCTCGACAACGACGTGCGCGGGGCCATGGGCGCCGGCCTGCGCGGCGCCGTGTGGCTTCGGCTCGATGGCGATGACGACCGGGAGCCGCCGGCCGGGGCGGTGCGCGTCGACGGCCTGGACGAGGTGGCGGCCGCGCTGGCGGCGTTCAGCGGCTGACCGGGTCGTTCGCCGGCGCACGGTGGTGGCCGGTCGTCGCCCTGCGCGCCGTGCTCGATCGCATCGCCGGCGCGCCAACTGCTTGATCGCTCAGCCGCCGCGGGCCGGTACTGACCGCATCGTCGCCGAGGCTCCCGGCGGATCAGGTCCCCACCAGGAAGGCTCCATGCCCGCGCTGCTCTTTGGCTCCATCAGCACGATCGCCGACACCTCGGAACTGCAGCGGGAGGCCTTCAACCGGGCCTTCGCGGCCGAGGGTCTCGACTGGCAGTGGGAGGGCGACGACTATCGCGCGCGGCTCGAGCGCAGCGGTGGCCGCAGCCGGGTCGCCGACTACGCGCGCTCGACCGGCCAGACCATCGATGCGGAGGCCGTCCACCGGTCGAAGTCGGAGATCTTCCAGCGCCGCCTGGCCGACGCGCCGGTGTCCCCGCGTCCCGGCGTCGCGGAGACGATGCAGCAGGCCAGGGCCGAGGGCTTCAAGGTCGCGTTCGTGACGACCACCTCGCGGGAGAACCTCTCCTCGCTGTTCGAGGGGCTGGGTTCCGACCTCTCCGAGGCCGACTTCGATCTCGTCGTCGACGCCTCGAGCGTCGAGCACCCGAAGCCCGACAGGGCCGCCTATGCCTTCGCCCTCGAGACCCTCGGCGAGCAGGCGGAGTCGTGCGTGGCCATCGAGGACAACCTGGGCGGGGTCGAGGCGGCGAAGGCGGCCGGTCTGGCCTGCCTGGCCTTTCCGAACAAGAACACGGCCGGCCACGACTTCGCGACCGCCGACCGCCGGGTCGAGCGTGTGAGCTTCGCCGAGGCGCGGTCGCTCATTCCGAGCGACTGACGGCCGGTCCGAGAGCTCAGCGACCCACCATGGGCAACGTTCAGGCAGCCTTCCGGGCGACGGACACGGCCTTCCACGTCGAGGGCTACGAGAGGATCGCGTTCAGTCTGCTCTACGTCGACGGTGCCTTCGCCGTCGAGAACGACGAGCTCGCGCGCAGCTACCGCCCGTTCGGGCGCTGCTTCATGGTCGTCGACGAGTCCGTGTACGAGCTCTACGGCGACCAGATCGAGGGGTACTTCGAGCACCACGAGCTCGAGCTGACCGTCTTCCGGGTCGCGATCAAGGAGACGGAGAAGACGCTACGCACGCTCGAGCGCATCGTCGGCGCCTTCACCGACTTCGGCCTGGTCCGCAAGGAGCCGGTCCTCGTGGTCGGCGGCGGCCTCACGACCGACGTCGCGGGCTTCGCGTGCGCCACGTACCGGCGGCGCACGAACTACATCCGCGTGCCCACGACGCTCATCGGCCTCATCGATGCGAGCGTCGCGATCAAGGTCGCGGTCAACCACGGCCACGAGAAGAACCGGCTCGGTGCCTACCACGCGTCCGAGAACGTCTTCCTGGACTTCTCCTTCCTGGAGACGTTGCCCGAGGACCAGGTGCGCAACGGCATGGCGGAGCTCATCAAGATCGCCGTCGTCGCGAACGCCGAGGTCTTCGACCTGCTCGAGGCGCACGGCGAGGAGCTCCTGCGCACGCGGTTCGGCCACCTGGACGGGACGCCCGAGATCCGCGAGGTGGCGCACCGGGTCACCCGCGACGCGATCGGCACGATGCTCGAGCTGGAGGTGCCGAACCTCCACGAGCTCGACCTGGACCGGGTGATCGCCTACGGCCACACGTGGAGCCCGACCCTGGAGCTGAGGCCCGAGCGGCCCATGCTGCACGGGCACGCCGTCAACATCGACATGGCCTTCTCGGCGACCATCGCCGAGCAGCGGGGCTACATCTCGGCCGACGCGCGGGATCGCATCCTCGGGCTGATGAGCCGCATCGGGCTCGCCATCGACAGCCCGTATCTCACGCCGGAGCTCTT
Source organism: Solirubrobacterales bacterium (assembly GCA_038258425.1). Classification (GTDB taxonomy): domain Bacteria; phylum Actinomycetota; class Thermoleophilia; order Solirubrobacterales; family Solirubrobacteraceae; genus DATLGB01. The sequence goes on from JBBSPV010000008.1 coordinate 41,852, forward strand.
GGAGCAGGCGACGGAATCCATCGTCCAGACCCGGGACGGGCTGCTGCGGGCCGCCGTCCCGCGACCGATCGGAAGCTGCTTCTTCATGAACGACGTGCCGACCGCCGAGCTCGAGCACAGCCTCGCGGTCCACCGGGACCTCTGCCGCCACTACCCCCGCCACGGCGACGGGGAAGCCATGTTCACGGCGCTGGACTCGGCCGGCGAGCCGGCCTGAGCCATGCCTCCGTCGGCGACCTCACCCAGGCCCGTCACCCCGGTGGGGATCATCGCGGCCACGCTCGAGCGGCTGAGCGAGCGGCTGGACGCCGTCGACGCGGTCGAGCCCCGGCTGAAGGCCGAGCTGCGTGAAGCGCACGCGTTGGCTGGCGGGCTGGATCCCTATCTCGGCCGCTGCACGACGCCCGAGTCGCCCGCGCTGCGCCGGCTCGCCGAGCGCACGCGCGCCGAGGACTGGAGCCGCCGCTCGGGTGCCCCGCTGGAGCAGGAGATGCTCTCCGGGCACGTGGAAGGGCAGGCGCTGAAGTTCTTCGTGCACCTGACCCGCGCGAAGCGCGTGCTGGAGCTCGGCATGTTCACCGGCTACTCCGCCCTGGCGATGGCCGAGGCGCTGCCGGCCGAGGGGCGGGTCGTGGCCTGCGAGGTGGACGCGTCCGTGGCGGAGGTGGCCCGGCAGTGCTTCTCCGAGTCTCCGAGCGGGTCCAAGATCCTCGTCGACGTCGCGCCGGCGCGCGACACGCTCGAGCGCCTGGCCGCTGCCGGCGAGCGCTTCGAGCTGATCTTCATCGACGCGGACAAGCCCGGCTACCTCGGGTACGTGCAGCGGGTGCTCGACTCAGACCTCCTCGCGCCGCACGGCCTGCTCTGCGTGGACAACACGTTGCTGCAGGGGCAGCCGTACGTCGCGGGGGCGTCGACGGTCAACGGCACGGCGATCGCGGCGTTCAACCGGGCCGTGGTGGACGACCCGCGGGTCGAGCAGGTGCTGCTGCCGTTGCGGGACGGTCTCACCCTCATCCGCCGGGTGTAGGCGCCTCGATGCGGACCGTGCCCAAGACGGTGGCGACGCTGGCCCTGCTGCTGCTCGCGCTGCCGTTCAACGCCGCGCTCACCGCGGTGGCCCTGCTCAGGACCAAGCTCGTCGGGGCGCGCAGCGCGGTCGCCGCGGACCCGAAGACGATCCTCGTGAGCGGCGGCAAGATGACCAAGGCGCTGCAGCTCGCCCGGTCGTTCCACCGGGCGGGGCATCGGGTCGTCCTCGTCGAGTCGCATCGCTACCGGCTCACGGGACATCGCTTCTCGCGGGCGGTCGACCGCTTCTACACGGTGCCGAGACCGGACGCGGCCGGCTACGTCGACGCGCTCGCCGAGATCGTGCGCGCGGAGGGCGTGGACGTCTACGTCCCGGTGTGCAGTCCCGTCTCGAGCCAGTTCGACGCACAGGCGAAGGAGGCGCTCTCGACGTCCTGCGAGGTCCTGCACTTCGACCCCGGCACGGTGCGGCGGCTCGACGACAAGCACGCCTTCTCCGTCACCGCCGCCGCCCTGGGCCTGGCCGTGCCCGACGCCCACCGCATCACCGATCCGCGGCAGGTGACGGACTTCGACTTCGCCGGTCGCGAGCGGTCCTACATCCTCAAGAGCATCCCCTACGACCCGATCCGGCGCCTGGACCTCACGCGTCTGCCGCGCGACACGCCGGCCGAGACCGCGGCCTTCGTCCACGCGCTGCCGATCTCGGAGGCCAACCCGTGGATCATGCAGGAGTTCATCGCCGGCCAGGAGTACTGCACCCACAGCACCGTGCGCGACGGGACGCTGCAGCTGCACTGCTGCTGTCCGTCCTCGGCCTTCCAGATCAACTACGAGATGGCCGACAAGCCCGAGATCGAGGCGTGGGTCCGGCGCTTCGCCGCGGCCCTGCGGCTCACCGGGCAGGTGTCCTTCGACTTCATCCAGGCCGGCGACGGGCGCGTCTACGCGATCGAGTGCAACCCGCGCACCCACTCGGCGATCACGATGTTCCACGACCACCCCGGCGTGGCGCGGGCGTACCTGGAGGATGGCGGGGGCGAGATCCGGCCGCTTCCGACGAGCCGGCCGACCTACTGGATCTACCACGAGCTGTGGCGGCTGGTGACGCGCCCGACGCAGGCGGTGACGCGGCTGCGCACGATCGCGCGCGGCAAGGACGCGATCTTCGACTGGGCCGACCCGCTGCCCTTCCTGATGGTCCACCACGCGCAGATCCCCAGCCTGCTGCTGCAGAACCTGCGCCAGCTCAAGGCCTGGGTGCGCGTCGACTTCAACATCGGCAAGCTCGTCGAGCCGGCGGGGGACTGAGCCATCCCCCTGCGCGTCCTGCACCTCGTCGGGTCTGCGGTCAGCGACTTCCACGCCGACCTGTCGCGCCTGTACGCCCAGGACTGCCTGGCCGCGACGGAGGACCCCGCCCGCTACGAGCCGCACGTGGCCTACGTCACGCCGGACCGCCGCTGGCGGTTCCCGGCCGGCCTGCGGCCCGAGGCGATCCGCTCCGCGAGCCCGATGTCGCTCGCGGAGGCCGTGCGGCACCTGGCGGCCCTCGACCTCGACGCGATGGTGCCCCAGATGTTCTGCGTCCCCGGCATGACGCACTACCGGGCGCTGTTCGACGTCCTCGGCGTCCCGTACGTCGGCAACGCGCCGGACGTGATGGCCCTGACCGCCCACAAGGCCAGGGCGAAGGCCGTGGTGGCCGGCGCCGGCGTCGGGGTGCCCCACGGAGAGCTGCTCCGGCGGGGGGAGCGGCCGGCCGTGGACCCGCCGGCGGTGGTCAAGCCCGTCGACGCGGACAACTCGCTCGGCGTCGCCCTCGTGCGCGACCGGGCGGACTACGACCGCGCGCTGGAGGCCGCCTACGCGCACGCGGACGCCGCGCTGGTGGAGACGTTCGTCGAGCTCGGACGCGAGGTGCGCTGCGGCGTCGTCGTCCGGGACGGGCGGCTCGTCTGCCTGCCGCTCGAGGAGTACGCCGTCGACCGCGACCGCAGGCCCGTCCGCGGTCACGACGACAAGCTCACGCGCGACGGCGCCGGCGAGCTGCGCCTGATGGCCAAGGATCCCGCGAAGGCCTGGATCGTCGATCGCGACGATCCGATCACCGAGGCGGTATGGGAGGTCGCACGGCGCTGCCACGTCGCGCTGGGGTGCCGGCACTACTCCCTGTTCGACCTCCGCATCGACCCGAGCGGGCGGCCGTGGTTCCTGGAAGCCGGGCTGTACTGCTCGTTCGCCCGACAGAGCGTGATCTCCGTGATGGCCCAGGCCTCGGGACTGCCGACGGACGCGCTCTTCGACCTCGCCCTCACCAACGCGATCGAAGGCCGACCATGAACGACCCCCTGGATCCCGTCGGCGTCAAGGTCAGCGGGCTGTCGCCCGGCCGGCTCGACGCCGACCGGGTGGCCCACCTCAAGGCCCTGCTCGCCCACCACGGCGTCCTCATCCTGCCCGGGCAGGACCTCGACGACGCCGGCTTCGTCGCGTTCCTCGAGCGCTTCGGGGAGCTGGCCTTCACCAAGGGCGAGGCGCACGCCCCGGGCTTTCCCGACCTCAACGTGGTCAGCAACGTCGGACGCACGACACCGCCGCGCAGCGTGTTCCACGTGGACACGAGCTACGTGCGCCGTCCTCCGGCCTACACCGCCCTGCGCGCGGTGGAGATCCCGGCCCGGGGAGGAGAGACGCTGTTCACCAACCAGTACCGGGCCTTCGACACCCTGCCCGCCGCGGTGCGCGAGAGGCTCGACGGACGGACCATCAGGCACGTGGTCACGGGCGTGGAGCTCGACGACGACGACGAGACGGCCGCGGAGCATCCGGTCTTCCGCCGGCATCCGATCTCCGGTCGCACCGCGCTCTACATCTCGACGCCCGAGCGCTGCGCCGCCGTCAGCGGCATGGCGCAGGCGGAGGCCGAGGATACGATCGCCTTCCTGTTCGAGCACGCGACCGCCGAGGACAACGTCTACCGCCACGCCTGGTCTCCCGGCGACGTGGTGATGTGGGACAACGCCTGCGTCCTGCACCGCGGCGATCACGCGGACGTCGTCGGTGACCGCGTGATGCACCGCGGGATGGTGGCCGAGCACCTCCGCCGCGCATCCGAGTTCACATAACCGGTCTTATCGAGCGCAGGAACGGATCGGGTTCGCGAAGCACAGGTGCACGACCTCAGGACCAGAAATCCTCGTCCCGCTCGGTGTCCCCGCGCGCCGGCTTGTGGCCGCCGATGCAGATGACGTCCATGCCGTCCGGGCCGGCCTCGAAGGAGCGCATCACCGTGGGTGCCACGCGCAGGACGTCCCAGGTGTCGAGCTCGACGATCTCCTCGTCGAGCCTGGCCCGGCCGGAGCCGCCGGCCACGACGTAGACCTCCTCCTGCACCTCGTGGCGGTGACCCCAGGGCATCCGCGCGCCCGGCTCGTAGGTGAAGCGGCTGACGCCGAGCTCGGGCGAGTTCAGCGCGGCGCGCGCGAACCGCCACTGCATCGGCAGGCCCTCCGGGCTCGTGTCGGCCAGCGCGTCGAAGCTCGTCTTCGTCCAGTCCATGCCCGTCAGGGTGCCAAACCGGCTCCTGATCGTCCTCGGCGTCACGACATGACGGCAGGCTGCGCGTCCGCGAGGCGGGCGCCGGTGCGCGTGGCGCCGATGCCCGCCCCCACGACCAGCACGATGCCGACGATGCCCCCCGGCCGCGGGACCTGGCCGAGGACCACGAGGCCGATGACGAGGGCGATGGCGGGCTCGAGGCTCATGAGCGTCCCGAAGGCGGCCGCGGTCAGCCGCCGCAGGGCGAGCAACTCGAGGCTGAACGGGATCACCGGCAGCAGCAGCGCCAGCCCGAGGCCGGCGACCAGCAGCCTCCAGTCGAGCTGGCCGACGACGGACGGTCCGACCGCGATCGTCGCGACGGCAGCCGCGACCGGCATCGACACGGCCAGCGCGCGCAGGCCGGTCACCTCGTCACCCGCTCGCTGGGTCAGCACGATGTAGCTCGCCCAGCACGCCGCCGCTGCGAGGGCGAGGACGACGCCGAACGCGTCCGTGCCGCCGTGCCACGGCTCGGTGAGTGCCGCCACGCCTGCCGCGGCGACGACCGCCGAGAGCCGCCCCGCGCTCGACCCGCGCACGATCGCGACACCCAGCGGCCCGAGGAACTCCAACGCGCTCGCGGTTCCGAGGGGCAGGCGCGCGACCGCCGCCATGTAGAGCAGCGTCATCCCGGCGGTGACGACGCCGAGGAGGATGCACGTCCGGAGTGCGAGGCGGCTGTACGACGTCCGCCATGGCCGGGCGACCACCCCGAGAATGGCGGCCGCCCAGATCAGGCGCAGCCAGGCCACGCCCTCAGGACCGACTCGATCGAACAGCCCGACCGAGGCGGCGACGCCGAGCTGGACGCAGCACATCGCGGCGACGGCCATCGAGGTGCCGGCGGGTGCGGCGCGCGGCTGCGGCTCAGACGCCATGCGAGCCAGTCAACCCGGGATCGACGTCCACGTCCACTTGACGTTGCCGGACATGATGTTCGCCGATCCTGCACACTTCGCGGTTATGGAGACCCGCCGGCTGCAGATGTTGCTCGAGTTGTCGCGCCTGGGGTCGATGCATCGCGTCGCCGAGGCGCTCGCCACATCGACCTCGACGGTGTCCCAGCAGATCGCCAGGCTCGCCCAGGAGACCGGGACGGCCCTCGTCGAACCCGACGGCCGTCGGGTCCGGCTCACGCCCGCCGGACGACGCCTCGCCGCGCACGCCGCCACCATCCTCAGCGCCGTCGAGGCCGCACGCGTCGACCTCGACCCGGGCGCCGACCCCGCGGGCACCGTCCGCGTCGCCGGCTTCGCCACCGCGATCCGCCGGACGCTGTTGCCCATCGTCATCGAGCTCGCCGGCACGCATCCCGCCGTGACCGTCGAGATGCACGAGCACGAGCCGGCCGAGGCCCTCGCGCTGCTCGCCACGGACGCCATCGACCTCGCGCTCACCTATGACTACAACCTCGCACCGGTCACCCACGACGCCACGCTCGACTCCGTCCGGCTGTGGTCCACCGCCTGGAGCCTCGGCGTGCCGGAGGGGCCCTCGGCGGGGCCGACGGGCAACGCCCAGGCGATCTTCGACGCCTTCCGCGGTCAGGCGTGGATCGGCAACTCCCGCAACCGCGGCGACGAGGACGTCCTGCGCATCATCGCGTCGATGGTCGGCTTCGAGCCGCGGGTGACCCATCACTGCGACAGCCTGGACCTCGTCGAGGACCTCATCCTCGCCGGCCTGGGCGTCGGCCTGCTGCCGGCCGACCGGCCGCCGCCGCGAGGAGTCGCGCTGCTGCCCCTCAGCGATCCGGAGGTCGAGCTGCGCGCCTACGCCCACGTTCGCCGCGGCCGCGCCACGTGGCCCCCGCTCGCGCTCGTGCTCGGGCGCCTCCTCCGGTGAGCCCCCTCAGCGGCCGAGCGCGTGGAACTCCGGGTTCGGGCGGAGGGCGCCGGCGTGGGCCAGCCGGTTGGAGAGGGCGAAGAGCGCCACCACGGATCCGATGTCCCAGACGTCGTCCTGGCTGAAGCCGTGTGCGCTCAGCGCCTCGTGGTCGGCGGCCTCGACCTCCTGCGGCCGCACCGAGAGCTTCACGGCGTAGTCGAGCATCGCGCGCTGGCGCGGCGCCACGTCGGCCGAGCGGTAGTTCGTGGCCAGGTAGTCGGCCAGGCGTGGGTCCTTCGACCGCAGCCGCAGGATGGCGCTGTGGGAGACCACGCAGTAGGGACAGTCCCAGGCCGCGCTGGTGACCACGACGATCATCTCGCGCTCGACCTTCGTGAGGCCGCCCTCGCGCCCCATCACCGCGTCGTAGTAGGCGACGAACGCCCGCCACTCGTCCGGGCGGTGCAGCAGGGCGAGGAAGACGTTGGGGACGAAGCCGGTCCGCTCGGCGATCTCGGCGACGTAGGCCTGGATGTCGCTCGGCGCGTCGGCGAGCGCGGGCACAGGGAAGCGGCTGATCATGAGGCGGGTGTAGCGCGTCGGCGTCGGCGCCGACGGCGCCAACGGCTCCACGTCGCGGAGACCCGCGTGACACGATGCCTCGATGGAACGCATCGCCGGGACCTGGCAGAACCTCAAGGCGAGCTTCGGCTTCCTGCCCGCCGTCGGGTTGGCGATCGGTGTGGCGCTCGGCCTCGCCATGCCCTTCGTCGACGGCGTGCTGCACGCGCGCCTGCCCGTCATCAAGTTCGCGTCCCCCGATGCCGCTCGCAGTCTGCTCGAGACGATCGCCACCGTGACGATGTCGGTCGCGGGACTGTCCTTCTCGGTGACGCTGGTGGCCTTCACGCTGGCCTCGTCCCAGCTCAGTCCGCGCGTGCTGCGCACGTTTCAGACCGACCGGGTGGCCCAGGGTGTGCTGGCGATCTTCCTCGGCACGTTCACCTACTGCATCGTCGTGCTCCTGCGCCTGGGCGACTCGTCGTCGGGTGGCCAGGTGCCCGACGTGTCGTTGACCGTCTCCGTGCTCCTCGCCTTCGCCGCGTTCGCGATGTTCGCGTGGTTCCTGCACCACATCGTGGACTCGCTGCAGCCGGCCACCCTGATCCGCAGCATGGAGCACGACGCCCGGGCCGCGCTCGGGGAGCGCTACCCGGCCGGCGTCGGGGCGGAGCCCGGAGACGAGCGGGCGGCGTGGCGCGTCGTCCGCGAACGCACGGAGGCGGCCTCGGGACGCCCCGTCCTCGCCGACGACGACGGCTTCCTCGGGAGCGTCCGCGGCGAGGCACTGACCAAGGCCGCCGCCGACGCCGACGCGCTCGTCCGCCAGTGCGTGAGCGTCGGCGACTACGTGGTGCCCGGCGACCGGCTCGCCGAGGTCTGGGCCGACGACGACAAGATCCTGGACGCCGTCCGGAACTGCTTCGTGCTCACCCGCCAGCGCTCGCACGCGCAGGACGTGGGCTTCGCGCTGCGCCAGCTCGCCGACGTCGCCCTCAAGGGCCTGTCCCCCGGCGTCAACGATCCCACGACGGCCGAGAACGCCATGAACGCGCTCGGGGCCACCCTCGTGCGGCTCGCCGCGACCGACCCGGCCTCACCCGTCCGGGTCGACGGCGACGGCGCCCCGCGGCTGGTGGCCCAGTCACCCGACTTCGACGGGCTCGTGCGGCTCGGCTTCGAGCAGGTGCGGGTGTTCGCCGCGCCCTACCCGTCGGTCGCCGTGCGGCTCCTCGAGCTGCTCGAGCGCATCGGCCGCGCGGCGCGCGAGGCCGGCCGCCCGTCCGTCGAGGTCGACCGGCAGGCCTGGCTGCTGCGCGACGGCCCGGACGGCGAGGTCCCGACCGTGGCCGACGTCGAGCGCGTGGCGGAGGCCTACGCCCGGCTCCACGGGCCTGCCGCCGTGGCCGTCGGCCGATCGCACGTGGCGCCGGTCGACTGACCGCGGGCACCGGAGGCCGCTGCTCGTGCGCCGCGCACAGCGCGTAGTCTCCCGCCGCGCATGCCCAACGTCGACCGGATGCTGGCCACGGCCGCGGCGCGCGCGGCCGAGCTCGCCGCTCCCGGCCTGAGCCCGCGTCCCCGCCGCAACGTCGCCGTGCTGTCCTGCATGGACACGCGCATCGATCTCTTCCCCATGCTCGGCCTCGAGCGCGGCGACGCCCACATCATCCGCAACGCCGGCGGGCTCGTCACCGACGACGCCATCCGCTCCCTCAGCGCCTCTCAGCGGCTGCTCGGGACGGAGGAGATCGTGGTGGTCATGCACGACGGCTGCGGCCTGCACGGCGCCTCGGAGGACGCCTACGCCGCCGCGCTCAGCGCCGACGGCGTGCTCCCCGACTGGCGGCTCGGCGCCTTCGCCGACGTCGAGGCGACCCTGCGCCACGGCCTCGCGGAGCTGCGCTCGAGTCCGGCGCTGGTCGCCCGCGACCAGATCCGCGGATTCGTGTTCGACCCCGAGGACGGCACGCTGCGCGAGATCGACGCGGGGGCGTAGGTCCACCGCGTCTCGAGGCGCCCGTCGAAGTCCTCCGGGAACTGAGCCTGCTCCTGGGTCGCCTCTTGGCGAGACCCCCCGGTGGTTGTGGTCATTCAGTCACTGACGACGTCCCGGCACTGGGCCTGGAGCCGTCGCAGTGACCGCACCGCGTGGTCCGCGCCGACCCCCGCATCGTCGGCCGCGAAGAAGCGGTCGAGCGCGTCGACGGAGCGCCGCGCGCACGCGGCGGCCACATCGGTCGCCGCGTTGGCCGCCTTGAGCTGGGCGCCCAGCCGCTCGTCCTGGCTGTCCGCGGTGGCCACGTCCTCACGCGCCTGGGCGAGCTGGCCCTTCTGGGTGCGGACGTCGCGGTCGAGGTCGGCGCCGCGCTTGTCCTCGGCGAGCAGGCGCTTGCGCGTCCGCCGGTAGCGGGCCTTGGTGCGCTCCGCGATGCCCACGTCCTTGCGCTCGGTCTGTCCGGCCTGCTCCTCCTGCGACGCCAGCTGCTCCTTCTGCGTCGCCAGCTCGCGCTGCTGCTCGGCGCTCGTGTCCTTCGCGTCGCTGAGGTCGGAGCTCTTCGTGAAGCCCCAGATGCCCAGGCCGACGGCGGCGATCGCGAACACCGCGGTGAGCGCGATCCACAGCGTGGGGGACGAGGACGAATCGCGGCTGGAGGTGCCCGGGGGCGGCGTGCTGCTCATGGCGCGGAACCTACGAGATCTGCGCTGAGATTCACAAGCCGGGCTGGTCAACCTCCCGGCCGCCGAACAGCGCGTCCTCGGCCTCGGCCGCGAAGATGTGCAGCCCGAGCCGCTCGGAGAGGTCGCGGCAGACGCGGATGCCGAGGATCGAGTTGCCGTGCTCGTCGAGCTCCGGCGAGAAGACGCCGACGCCGCCCTTGCCGGGGACGACGACCATGATCCCGCCGCTGACGCCGCTCTTGGCCGGCACGCCGATCTCGTACGCCCACTGGCCGGCGTAGTCGTACATCCCGCACGTGTGCATGACGCTCAGCACGTCGCGCACTCGGTCGGCGGTCAGGGCCCGCTCGCCGGTCCGCGGGTTCACGCCGGCGTTGGCGAGCGTCGCGGCCATCACGGCGAGCGTCCGCGTGGTCACCGTGATCGCGCATTGGCGCAGGTAGAGCTCGAGCAGCGCCTCGACGTCGGCGCCGGGGTCGAGCATCCCCTGGCTGCGCATGAGGTAGGCCGTCGAGCGGTTGTGATCGGCCCGCCCGAGCTCGTCGCGCACGACGTCCTCGTCGACCTCGAGCGGCTCACCCGCCTGCGCCCGCGCCTCGTCGAGCAGCCGGGCGAGCTTCTCCGCCTCGTCCGCGCCCGCGACGAGGTCGGTGGTGACGAGGGCGCCGGCGTTGACCATCGGGTTGTACGGCCGGTGGTGGCGCTCGTCGAAGACGATGGAGTTGAACGCCTCACCGCTCGGCTCCACGCCGACGTGCTCGAGCACCCGCTCGCGCCCGTGGTCCTCGAGCGCCTGCGCGTAGGCGAGGACCTTCGAGATGGACTGCAGCGGGAACGGCTGGTCGTGAGCTCCGGCATGGTGGTCGGCCCCGTCCACCGTCACGACGGAGATCGCGAACGGCTCGCCGTCGGGCGGCCGGTGGCGCTCGAACAGGCCGCGGAGCCGCTTGTCGATCCTGCGGGAGGCGTTGGGGTCGGGCATGGGCCCCACTATGACGAGCGGTACCCTGGCCGGGTCATGACCGGTGCCCCAGCCGACCTCGCCGACGCCCGCGACTCGCTCGACTACTGGGAGCGCCGGGAGCGCGAAGCTTCCCGGCTGGCGATCGGCCGGCGCCGGGAGGCCCGCGCCGCCGCCGCGCGCTGGCGGGCGCACGTGGCCGCGGCCGAGCGAGACGCGTACGGGCGCGGGCTGCTCGGCGCGCTGCTGCTGCTCGTCGCCGAGGGTCGGCTGCCGGAGGCGGCCCGCCACACCAGCCGCCGCGTCCGGGTGCGCGCGGTCCGGACCGTCGCCGCGCTGACCGTGCTCGCCGTCGCCGTCGCGGTGGCCGGGCTCGTCGTCGCCGCCGAGCTCGTCACCGCGCTCGCGCACGCCCTGGCCTGAGCTCGCTCAGCCTCGCCGGCCCAGGACGCTCGCGGCGTAGGCCTCGAAGCGCCGGAGATCCGCCGGCTCGAGGTCGCCGGGGCCGTCGCCGTCGAGCAGCAGGTCGAGCAGGCTCACGAGGTCCCAGTACGGCTGGTCGGCGGGGGCGCGTCCGGCACAGGCCCGGTAGGCGGCCAGGAACCGGTCGGCGACCGGCTGGCCGTGGTCGGCGACGAGGTTCCAGCGCATGTGGCCGAGGTCGAGCGCCGGCGGCCCCCACGACGCCTGCGTCCAGTCGACGACCCCGGTGAGCCGACCGGCGGACCACAGCGTGTTCTCCGGGTGGTAGTCGCGGTGGATCAGCGTCTGCGCCCCGGCGGGCGGTGGCTCGCGCACGACCGCGGTCGCGTGCCGCCAGACCGCGGTGGCCGGCAGCCACGGCGGCGGGGCCGCGCGCGCACGGTCGTAGTAGAGGCGGTACGGATCCAGTCGGCTCTCGGCGTCGCCCCCGACGTCGTGGATCACGGCCAGCGTCTCGGCCAGTTGGCGGCAGAAGCCGTCGAGGTCGGTGATCGCCGCCGCCGGCGGCCGACCCGGCAGGCGGGTGAGCAGGAGCGCCGGCACGTCGCAGCGCTCGCCGTCGGGGTCCGCCGCCACGACCGCGGGCACGGGCACGGGCGCGCAGCGCAGGAGCTCCAGCACCCGGGCTTCGCGCTCGACGGTGTAGTCGGGGTCGTCGAGCTCCCAACCCTCCCGGGCCCACCGTCGCAGTACGAGGCGGTGCGTCCGCGCGCGGGCGTCGAACACGTCGAGCGCGTGGTTGACGTGCCACCCGCCCGGACGCAGGCGCCGAGCCGACATGATGCGGCTTCCGGCGCCGACCACCTCGATCACCCAGCGGCAGGCCTGGTCGGAGAGCACGCCGAGTGCCGGCTCAGCCCACGGCCACGAAGACGATCAGCGTCGCGAAGAGCAGCCCCCAGGTGATGGCCGCGAGGACGCCGACCACGCGCACCTCGAGCCGCCACAGCGCGAGCGCGCCGCCCGCGAGCGCGAGCAGCCCGGCGACCGTCGCGTAGCGATCGAGCTCCCAGTCCGTGACCAGGAGGCCGAGTGCCGTCGGGACGGTCGCCTGGAACGCCATCGCGCCCGTGACGTTGCCGACGGCGAGCATGTCCTTGTCCCGGCGCATCCAGATGACGGAGTTGATCTTCTCCGGCAGCTCGGTGGCCAGCGGCGCGATGATGAGCGTCAGCACGAGGGCCGGGACGCCGATGCTCTCGGCCACGACCGTGATCTCCTGGACGAAGAGCTCCGCGCCGCCGATGATCAGCCCCAGGGCGACGAGCGCCTGGGCGACGACCTGCCAGGTCGCCGGCGGATCCTCCTTGGTCGTGTCGAAGATCAGCGGCGCCAGCTCCTCCCCGCCCTCTGTGTCCCCCGCCCCGCGGAGGGTCTGGCGCACGTGGAGGACGTACATGGCGACGAGCACGACGGCGCCGACGACGTGCAGCGGCTTGGCGCCGACGTGCCCGAGCGCGATGGCGAGCGCGAAGCCCGGGAGGAAGAAGCCGAGGTCGCGGCGCACCGCGGCGTTCTCCACCGTGATCTCGGCGCCGCTCGAGCGGCGGTTGCGGAACACGAGCGCCGAGCCGGCGATGAGCAGCATGGCGACCGTCGCGAGCATGAACGGCGCGCCGATGATCGCCCCGATGGCGACGTCCTGACCCTCCGCGCCGGCGAGCACCGCGACGACGGGGATGGTCGACTCCGGCAGCGCGGTACCGACGGCCGCGAGCACGCTGCCGACCGCCCCCTCCCCCAGGTTGAGCCGCTCCCCGAGCCACTCGACGGCGTTGGTGAACAGCCACGCGCCCGCCACGATCATGACGAAGCTCGCGACGAGCCCGACGGCGGTCACCGCACCGGCCCCCTCACCCGGGCCGCGGCGCGCCTGGACACGGCCGGCTCAGCAGCCGTCGGGGCCGCAGGCCTCGCCGGCGGCCACCGTCGGGATGGCCGGCTCGGTGGGTCGCGCCTGGCGCAGCATGGCGAGCAGGACCGCCGGCGCCTGGGCGCCCGAGGCGCCGATCCGGCGGTCGACGGCGAAGAACGGGACGGCCTGGACGCCGAGCGCCGCCACCGTGCGCGCGTCCTCGCGCACCGCGCCGGCGTGGGCGTCCGTGGCGAGCAGCTCGTCGACCGCGTCGCCGGGCAGGCCGGCCTCCGCGGCCAGGCGGCGCAGCGTGCCGGGGTCGCTCATGAGCTCGCCCTCGGTGAGGTAGGCGCGCATGAGGCGCTCCTTGAGAGTGTCCTGGCGGCCGTGGTCGGCCGCGAGGTGCAGCAGCCGGTGCGCGTCGAAGGTGCTGCCGCCGCGGACCCGGTCCAAGCGGAACTCGAGGCCCTCGCCGGCGGCCGTCTCGGTCATCGTCGCGTTCATCGCGAGCGCGTCGGCGTGGGCGACGCCGTACTTGGCCGCCAGGTGGCTCGCATGGTCGCCCCCGCGCTCGGCGGGCGCCGTGGGATCGAGCTCGAAGCTGCGCCAGCTGACCTCGACCTCGCCGGCGTGCTCGTAGGCGGCGAGCGCCGCCTCGAAGCGCCGCTTGCCGACGTAGCACCAGGGGCAGGCGATGTCCGACCAGATCTCGACGTGCATCGTCAGCGACGGTAGCGGGGAGACCAGGGCCATGGCCACCATCACCGAGGTCGGCACGGCCGGCCTGCAAGGCTGGCGGGCGAAGCTCGGGGACAACCTCGCCGGCCCCGTCTCCAAGCGCACCCCGCTCGACGCCGATCAGTTCCGCGCCGCACTGGGCGGGCTGTTCTTCGTGCTCTCCGTCCTCTACGTCGTCAAGACGGTCAAGGCCGCGACGGACGAGGTCCGCGGCTGAGCGGTCCCCGGGTCGGCGCCCTGCTGCAGGCGCTCGACGGCGAGCCCGGCCTGACCGTGGCCGAGCTCGCCATCCGCACCGGGCACGCGACCCGGCTGATCCACACGTTGCTGTGGCGGCTCGAGGCCGACGGCCGAGTCGTCCACGAGGGCAACCGCTGGTTCCCGGCGCCTACGGCGCCTCGGTGATCTGCAGGCCGTAGCCGCCCGAGGTCTCGGGCCTCGTCCACAGGTGGCGGTTGCCGCGCACCTCGATCGGCGCGGGGATGGGCTCCGGCGACGTCGGTCCGGTGAACACCACCCCGGCGGCGGCGAGCCGCTGCTGCTCCGCGTCGAGGTCGGGCACGGTGACGGCGATGTGGTCGATGACCGCCGGGCTGCCCGCCGGCAGCCGGCCCTCGCTGGTCTCCTCGAGGGTAAAGAGCTCGAGCTTGCCCTGCTCGAGGTCGAAGAACGCGCCGGCGAGGCCGTGCTCGGGAGCCTCGAACTCCGTGATCGGGTCGCCGAGGCCGAGCACGTCGCGAGCGAAGGCCGTGGCGGCGTCGAGGTCGGAGACGAGGACGCCGATGTGGTCGAAGCGCATGCCTCGGGGCTTCCCCGCCGGCCGGGCGGGATACTCCCCCCGATGAGCACGCACTCCCACCGCGGCGTCGAGGTCCGCTCCATCGACTACGTGCCCGAGGGCGAGCGCCACGGCCACGTCTGGCAGCAGGGCCCGTTCTGGTTCCTCGGGAACTTCCAGCCCTTCACGGTCGCCATCGGGCTGGTCGGGCCGGGGCTCGGCCTGTCGCTGGGGTGGAGCGTGCTCGCCGGCGCGCTCGGCATCCTCGTGGGAACCCTGTTCATGGCCTTCCACGCCTCACAGGGTCCGGTCCTCGGCCTGCCGCAGATGATCCAGTCGCGCGCCCAGTTCGGCTACCGCGGCGTCGTCGTCGCGCTCGTCGGGACGGCGTTCACCTTCGTCGGCTTCAACGTCATCGACGCCGTGATCATCCGGGACGGCCTCGGCTCGATCTACGGCTGGAACGAGACGCTCATCGGCCTCGCGATCACCGTGATCGCCGTCGCGCTGGCGATCTTCGGTCACGACTGGCTGCACCGCGCGTTCCGCACGCTGCTCGTCGTCTCCCTTCCGCTGTGGCTCGTGTTGAGCGTCGTGATCCTCACGGGTGGCGTGGAGGGCGAGCCGGCGGCGACGGGCGGCTTCGACCTCGTGCCCTTCATGGTCCAGTTCACCGTGGCGCTGAGCTACAACATCACCTACGCGCCCTACGTGTCGGACTACTCGCGCTACCTGCCGCGCACGACGCCGCCGGCGGCGATCATCGCCTCCGTCTACCTCGGAGCCGCGGGGTCGGCGATCTGGCTGATCGCGGTGGGCGCGTTCTTCGCCGCGAAGCTCGGGCTCGCCGACGCGCTCGTCGGCATCCACGAGGCGGGCGGCCAGGTCGCCGGATGGATCGGGACGCTCCTGACGGTCTGCGCCGTCGCGGCGCTCGTGGCCACCATGGCCCTCAACGCCTACAGCGGCATGCTCACGGTGGTCACCGGCCTGGACTCGCTGCGACCCGTCAGGCCGACGGCGCGGCTGCGGATCGTCGTCATCCTCGTTCTCGCGGTGATCTGGACGGTGATCGGCGTCGGGCTCATCTCGAGCTACGGGACGGCGCTGTCGGACACGCTGCTGATCATGCTCTTCCTGCTCGTGCCGTGGACCGCGGTCAACCTCGTGGACTTCTTCTTCGTCCGCCACGGCCACTACGCGATCACGGACCTGTTCCACGCCGACGGGCTCTACGGTGCGTGGTCGCGGCGCGGACTCGTGGCCTACGCCGCCGGCCTGCTCGCCATGGTGCCGTTCATCGTGCTGAGCTTCTACACCGGGCCGCTGGCCACGCCGCTCTCCGACGTCGACCTCTCCGCGCCGGTGGGGCTGGCGGTTTCCGCCGGCGTCTACCTCCTGCTCGCGCGCAGCCTGGACCTGCGCGCGGAGGCGCCGGCGATCGAGGCGTCCGAGCAGGAGCTGGCCGCGGCCTCGGCGCCGCGCGCGTGACGGTGCGGATCGCCGCGGGCCGGGTGGCGCTGGCCGCCGGCGAGCCCGCCGCCAACCGCGCGGCGGCGGCCGCGGCGGTCGAGCGGGCGGCGGTCGCCGGCGCCCGGGTGGTCGTCCTGCCCGAGCTCGTCAACTCGGGCTACGTGCTGCGCGACCGCGCCGAGGCGCGCGCCCTGGCCGAGCCGCTCGACGGGCCGACGGTGACGGACTGGATCGCGCTCGCCGCCCGTCACGATCTCGTGCTCGTGGGCGGGGTGTGCGAGGCGGCCGCGGACGGCGTGCCGCACAACTCGGCCGTGCTCGTCGACCCCGGCGGCCTCCGCGCGGTCTACCGCAAGGTCCACCTGTGGGATCGCGAGGCGGAGCTGTTCGCCGCGGGCGACGCGGCGCCCGCGGTCGTCGACACCGCCGCCGGCCGCATCGCCATGCTCGTCTGTTACGACCTCGAGTTCCCCGAGTGGATCCGCCGGCCGGCGCTCGCCGGGGCCGAGTTGCTCGCCGTCCCGACCAACTGGCCGCAGGCGGTCCCGCCGGCCCGGCCACCGGGGGAGCGGCCGATGGAGGTCGTGCGCGCGATGGCCGGCGCGTCGGTCAACCGCGTGGCGATCGCCGTCGCCGACCGCTGCCGCCCCGAGCGCGGCGTCGACTGGGTGGGCGCGACCGCCGTGATCGCGCCGGACGGGTACCCCGTGGCCGGCGGCTGGGCGGGCGGCGAGCCCGACGTGCTGGTGGCCGAGGTCGACCTCGCCGACGCGCGCTCGAAGGCGATCGGGCCCCGCAACGACGTCTTCGCCGACCGCCGGCCGGAGCTCTACCCGCCCGGCGGCTGACGGTCAGCGGCGCACGAAGCGCTGATTCTTCGCGGCGTAGTAGGCCGGCCGGGGCTTGCCGCGGTGGTCGACGAGCCCTGAGTCCCAGTGCGCGCGCCGCGGGTGGCGCTGACCGCGCCACTCCCACCAGTAGAGGCGGTCGACGCGCGAGCGGAACTCCAGCGCCTGCCGGAAGGTGAAGCGCGCGACGCGACGCTGGCGCTTGAGGCTGTACCGCCAGCCGCGGTCATAGCGCGCCCAGCCGCCGGCCTCGGTGATCCAGATGCGACCGCGCCGGTAGCGCCGCACGAAGGAGCGCAGCCGCGAGGAAGTGAGCCGGTTGGTGTCGGCGTAGGTGTGCAGCGCCCAGATCCGCGGCGTCTTGCCGTAGACCTTGAGGAAGCGGGCGATCCAGCGCCGGTTGGTCGGCGACATGCCCACGACCATGGTGATGGGCAGGATGGTGCAGCGGCGGCAGCGGATCCGCTCCAGCGCCTTCGCGTAGCGGGCGGCGCGCGCCGGGTGCCGGTACGTCGCGGGCTGGCTCGCGTGGTTGGCCTCGTTCCAGGCCTGCCAGTCGCGGATGCGGGGCCAGCGGCGCATCGCCGCCTTGGCGGCTCGTTTGTACGCTCGCACGGACGGAATCCGGCGCCGGTCGAACCCCTGGAAGGACAGCAGCGGCTTCAGGTGCGCGGCGAGCGCGTTGTGGTACCAGAGGTCGACGCGCTGGCGCTCCCAGCCCGGGCTGCGAGCGACGTTCCAGTCGGCGTTCATGCGCACCGCCCGGGGCCGCAGTGCCTTCAGCCGACGCTCCTTGAAGCTCGTGAGGCGCACGTCCCCGATGCCGAAGATCTGCTTGCGCGTCAGTGCCCCGGCGGGCGCCGGCAGGGCGAGCGTAGAGCCGACGAGGACCATTAGCAGGGCGGCGGCGAGAAGGGAACGACGAGGCACGGTCTGTCAGGCTAGTGACGCACGAAGCGCTGATTGCGGGCCGCGCGGTAGGCGGGGCGCGGCTTACCGCGGTGGTCGACGAGTCCGGAGTCCCAGTGCGCGCGCCGCGGGTGGCGCTGACCGCGCCACTCCCACCAGTAGAGGCGATCCACGCGCGAGCGGAAGCGCACCGCCTGGCGGAAGGCGAAGCGCGTCGCCCGGCGCTGGCGCTTCAGGCTGTATCGCCAGCCGCGGTCGTAGCGGGCGAAGCCGCCCGTCTCGGTGATCCAGATCCGCCCGCGCGGGTGCAGGCCCAGGAAGGTGGCAAGCCGCGTGTTGCTGAAGCGGTTCACGTCGCCGTAGGTGTGCAGCGCCCAGATCCGCGGGGTCTTGCCGTAGACGCGCAGGAAGCGGGCGATCCAGCGGCGCGTCCGGGGCGAGTTGGAGGCCACGAGGGTGATGGGAACGATCGTGCAGCCGCGGCAGCGCACCCGCTCGAGCGCCCGCGCGTAGCGGGCGGCGCGGCGCGGATGGTTGTAGGTCACAGGCTGGGAGCGGTGGTTGGCCTCATTCCAGGCCTGCCACTCCTTGATCCGTGGCCAGCGCCGCATCGCGGCCCTCGCCGCGCGGGCGTAGCGGGCGACGGACGGCGCCCGGTGCCGGTTGAAGCCCTGGAAGGCCAGCAGCGGCTTGACCCGGGCCGCCCGCGCCGCCGCGTACCAGCGGTCGACACGGGTGCGCTCCCAGCCGTCGGTCCGCGCGACGTTCCAGTCGGCGAGGATCCGGGTCGACCGTGGCTTGAGGCGCAGCAGCCGCTTGGCCTTGAGCATGCCGGGGGCGTGCAGGTCGCCGATGCCGAAGATCTGCTTGCGCGTGAGCGCGTCCGCCGGCGCCGGGGCGGTCGCGAGCACGGCGAGCGCGAGGATGATCAGCGACAGCACGGGGAGACGGGGCATGTGGCGACTCCAACGCCCGCCGCCGCCCGAAGGTGCGGCGCGCCCGCAAGCTGGCGCGGCGCTGGCCTTCACGGCGCCGGCGGCACGACGAGCTGGGCGTAGAGCTTGTCGAGGGTCGCCCGCGGGTCCTCGCAGAGCCCCGTGTGCACCGGCGAGGGGCGGACGCTCGTGCTCGACGGCGCCGCGAGCCAGTGGAAGCGCTCCGAGGGCTCGAGGGCGGCGAGCGGATCGTCCCCCTGCCCCGCCGCGACGTCGGCGAGTGCGTCCAGGCGCGCCGCGACCGCCGCCGCGTCCGCGCCGGGGTCGAGCGCCGCGAGCCGGTCGGCGTCGAGCCCGACGCGGGCCGCGAGGAAGCCGTGACGGCGGCTGAAGAGCACGACGCCGGCGTTGAGCCGCTCGTCGCGCTCGGCCCGCGGGACGACCTGCAGCACGAGGTACTGGAACGCCTCAGCGGCCACGGCGCGCCGCCTCCGCCTCCGCCGCGAAGCCACCCCACGCCACGCGCTGGGCCAGCCAGTCGACGTAGGCGTCCGCCGGCCGGCCCCCGAGCCACGCGGGCGGGACCTCGTCGAGCACCGCCTGCACGGCCGGGCGGTCCAGCCGCAGCGCCAGCCGCTCGTGCGCCTCGAGGATCGAGGCCGCCCGCGGGAGCAGCACGTGGTCGGCGATCATCGCAAACGGCCTTCGCGCCTCGGCCGCCAGGTCCTCGCTCGCATGCTGGCGGTACAGGGCGGCGCCGTGGTCGATCAGCCACGGGCGGCCGTGCCAGGTGAGGAGGTTCGGGTTGCGCGGCGTGCGGTCGACGTTGGTGATCAGCGCGTCGAGCCAGACCACCTCGGCCGCGAGCTCGGGCCCGGCCCCGCCGTCGTAGGGCAGCGCGCCCGGCAGGAAGTCGAGGCCGGCGTTGAGGCCCGGCGACGCCTCGATGAGCTCCTGGATCTCCGGATCGGGCTCGGCGGCCGCGAGCACCGGGTCGAGCTCGAGGAGCACGAGCTCGGGCACGGGCAGGCCCACGGTGCGGGCGAGCTCTCCGCCGACGAGCTCGGCCACGAGCGCGAGCGGCCCTTGTCCCGCGCCGCGGAACTTCAGGACGTAGAGGCCGTCGTCGTCGCCCTCGACCAGGCCCGGCATCGAGCCGCCCTCGCGCAGCGGCGCGACGTAGCGCGTGGCGGCCACGGTCCTCACCGGGCCTCCGGGACGTTGCGGCGCGGCCGGACCACGCCGGCCAGCGTACGGCGGGTCGGGCGGGGCCGCGGTCGGTACTCGCCTCCCGCGACCCGCCGGTCCTCGACGCGCGCGGGGGCGCGGACCCTGGGACATGGGTCCTGGGACCTGCCGGTTTTGCCCCCGTCCCGGCTCGGGAAGGCTCACGCCATGGACTACCGCACCCTCGGACGCAGCGGCCTGCGCGTCTCCACCATGACCCTCGGCACCATGGGCTTCGGGGGCAGCGGCGACTTCAAGGGCGTCGGCGAGCTCGGCGTGGACGACGCCAAGCGCCAGTTCGACGTCTGCCTCGACCACGGGGTCAACTTCGTGGACACCGCCAACATGTACTCCACCGGGCTGTCGGAGGAGATCGTCGGCGAGGCGCTCGAGGGCCGGCGCGACCGGCTGCTAATCGCCACGAAGGTCCGCTTCGCCATGGGTGAGGGCCCCAATGACGCCGGCCTGAGCCGCCACCACGTCATCGCGTCGGTCGAGGCGTCGCTGCGGCGCCTGCGGGCCGACCACCTCGACCTCCTGCAGCTGCACGAGTGGGACGGTGAGACGCCGCTGGAGGAGACCCTCGAGGCACTCGACACGCTCGTGCGCTCGGGCAAGGTCCGCTACGTCGGCGCCTCCAACTACACGGCCTGGCAGCTCATGAAGGCGCTCGGCGTCAGCGAGCGCCACCACTTCCAGCGCTTCGTGTCCAACCAGATCCACTACACGCCCCAGGCTCGCGAGGCGGAGTTCGAGATCCTCGCGGCCGGGGCCGACCAGGGCGTCGGGACCATGGTCTGGAGCCCGCTGGCCGGCGGTCTGCTCTCGGGCAAGTACCGCCGCGGCCAGGAGGGTCCGGAGGGCTCGCGCCACGTCGGGGACTGGGACGAGCCGCCCGTCTACGACGAGGACCGCCTCTACGACATCGTCGAGGCGCTCGTGGCCGTCGGCGAGGCGCACGACGTCTCCGCCGCCCAGGTGACGCTCGCCTGGCTGCTCACGCGCCCGACGGTCGACACCCTCGTGATCGCCGCGCGGACGGAGGAGCAGCTCGCCGACAACCTCGCCGCCGCGGAGCTGACGCTCACCGACGAGGAGCTCGCCCGCATCGAGCAGGTCAGCCGGCCCGACCTCCCCTATCCACTCTGGCACCAGGCGGCGAACGCGTCCGAGCGCTTCTCGGCCAACGACCACGCGCTGCTCGAGCCCTGGCTGTAGCCGGGGCGGCGGCTGGGCGTTTCAGGCGTCGCGGTGGACCGTTTCCGGGGAGAAGGCCGGCAGGCACACCGCGACGTACTCGGCGCCGTCCGGCCCGGGCGAGGAGTAGCGGATCCGCTCACCGGCGCGCACGACGACGGCCTGGCCGGCCGCGACGTGGAGCGTCCCGCTGTCCGAGTCGACCTGCAGGGCGCCGGCGAGCACGAGCGTCCACTCGTCGAACTCCGGCGTCTGGAAGGGCTCCGACCAGCCGGAGGGCGAGCGCATCCGGGCGACGCTCACGCGCTCCTCAGCGCTGTTGACCCGGCCGACGTGCTCCGCGATGACCTTCGGCGGCTCGCCCGCCGCCTCGACGCGGGTGGGTGCGGCGATCAGCTCGGGCATGCGCGGGACGCTAGCCACCGGGGGCTGGGCGCCCGCCGGCGGGCGGTCAGTCGCGAGCGTCAGTCGCCGTCTGGTCGCCCGAACGACCACCTGGCGACTGTCGCTCCCGGACGGCACCGAAGCGGCCCTCGTGCGTCTCCACGAGGCTCGTCACCCGGCCCGGTCGCCGATCAGCCGGAGGATCGGGACCTCGGGCGGGGCGAGCAGGCGCACGGCGCGACCGGTCTCCCCCACGCCGCGCGAGACGAACAGGTGGCGGCCCTGCTCGACGACGTGGCCGTCCTTGAAGCGCGTGCCGTGCCGGCTCGGCAGCACCCGGCGGCGCAGCCCGGGCAGGTCGACCTGGGCGCCGTGCAGGTGGCCGGCGAGGGTGAGCGCGACGCGGGCCGGGACCTGCGGGAAGACGTCGGGCTCGTGGGTGAGCAGCAGGACCGGCTCGCCGGACGGCACCGCGGCGAGCGCGTCGCCGACGCGCGCCTCGCGGCGGCCGAGATCGCCCGTACCCGCGACCCACAGCGGGCTGCCGGGCGCCGCGACGCGGACCGCGGCGTTCTCGAGCACCCGCAGGCCGGCGTGCTCGAGGGCGAGGCGCATGCCGACGCCCTCCTGGGACCAGTCGTGGTTGCCGAGGACGACATGGACGCCGAACGGCGCCCGCAGGTGCACGAGCCGGCGGACGACGGCGTCGGGCGCCAGCCGGCGGCCGCCCGCGACGTCGGCGTCCACGTAGTCGCCGACGAGGGCGACGAGGTCCGGCCGCGCGGCCCGGACGGCGTCGACGACCGCGCTCACCCGGTCGGCGCCCACGTGCGGCCCGCCGGCGTGCAGATCGGCGATCACCGCGACCCGCAGGCCGTCGAGGCGGCTCGGCCAGTGCGGCAGGGTCAGTTCGAGCTCCGGCAGCCGCAGCCGCCGCGGCTCCACCCACCGCGCCCAGCCCGCGACCGCCGCCAGGCCGCCCGCCACCCCGCCCGCGGCGACCAGCGCGCCGGGGCGCTCGGAGACGGACGGGACGCGCACGATCCGTATTGTCGTCGCCGCCGATGGCCGACATCCCCACCGCGCTCTACGAGGCCGACGGCGACCTCCTGCGCCCCACGGTCCTGACCCGCGGCCCGTGGGACCCGGGCAGCCAGCACGCCGGCCCGCCGTCGGCCCTGCTCGCCCGCGCGGTCGAGGCCGAGGCCGGCATCGCCGACGGCCAGGTGGTGCGGCTGGCGATCGACATCCTGCGGCCCGTGCCGCTCGCCCCGCTGCGCACGCAGGCGCGCGTGCTGCGGCCGGGCCGGCGCGTCGAGCAGCTCGAGGCGACCCTCCTGCTCGCCGCCGACGACACGCCGCTCATGCGGGCGCGCGCCTGGCGGATGCGGGCCGCGGCCGCCGACCTGCCCGCGGGGCTGGCGCACCCCGACCCGCCGCCTGCCGGGCCGGACGGCCTGCCGGCGGCGCCGCGCCCGAGCTTCTTCCTCTCGGACGAGTCCTACTTCTCCAGCCTGGAGTGGCGCTTCGCCGAGGGCGACTTCGAGGCGGCCGGGCCCGCCGCCTGCTGGACGCGCCTGCGGGCGCCCCTCGTGGCCGGCGAGCCGGCTGCGCCCGTCGAGCACCTGCTCGTCATGTGCGACGCCGCCAGCGGCGTCTCGGCGACGCTCGACTGGACCGCGTGGACCTTCGTCAACGTGGACCTCTCCGTCGCCCTCGAGCGCCCGCCCGAGGGCGAGTGGCTCGCCATGGTCGCGCGCACGCGGCCGGGCGAGGCGGGCGCGGGCGTGTGCTCGGCCACGTTGCACGACGCCCGCGGCCGGGTCGGCAGCTCCAGCCAGGCCCTGCTGCTCGCCCGCCGTCAGTAGGAGGCAACGACGCCGGCGATCGCCGCGTTGGAGAGGTTGACGAGCGAGCCCGCCAGCAGGGCCTTGAGACCGAAGCGCGCGACGTCGCCCCGCCGCTCCGGCGCGAGGGAGCCGAAGGCGCCGATCTGGATCGCGATGGAGGCGAAGTTCGCGAAGCCCGCGAGCGCGAAGGTCGTCACCACGACGGTCTTCGGCGCCAGCTGGTCGACCTTCGGGCCGAAGTCCGCGAAGGCCACGAACTCGTTGAGCACCGTCTTCTCCCCGATGAAGCTGCCGGCCTGCGCCGCCTCGCTCCACGGCACCCCGATGGCCCAGGCGACGGGCGAGCCGACCCAGCCGAGCACCCGCTGGAAGGTCAGGTCGTCGTAGCCGAACCAGCCGCCGATGCCGCTGAGGATGCCGTTGGCCATGGCGATCAGGGCGACGAAGCCGATCAGCAGGGCTCCGACGATGACGGCGAGCCGGCCACCGCTCAGCGCCCCCCGCCCGGCCGCGTCGATGACGTTGGCCGATTCCTCGTCGCGCACGGACCGGACGTCGGCCTGGACCCGCTCGGCCTCCGTCTCCGGCATGAGCAGCTTGGCGACCATCAGCGACGCCGGCGCGTTCATGACGCTCGCGGCGAGCAGGTAGGGCAGCGGCGCGCCGAGCAGCGCGTAGCCGACGAGCGTCGACCCCGCGACGGACGCGAAGCCACCCGTCATGATCGCGAACAGCTCCGACCGGGTCAGGCTCTTGAGGTACGGCGCGATCAGCAGCGGCGCCTCCGACTGCCCGAGGAAGATGACGGTCGAGGACCAGACGGACTCGACCTTGCTCGTGCCGAGGACCTTGGCGATGGCGCCGCCGACGAGGTCGACGAAGACCTGGATGACCCGCAGGTAGTAGAGGATGCCGATCAGCGTGCCGAGGAAGATGATCACCGGCAGCACCTGGAACGCGAAGATCGTCTCGTTCTTGCCCGCGGTCTTGAGCACCGGCCCGAAGAGGAACTGCGAGCCCTCGTCCGTGTAGCCGATCAGCGCCTCGACCTGGCCGGCGAGGAAGTCCAGGGCGTCGCGGCCCGGGCCCCAGCGCAGCACGAGCACGGCGAAGGCGATCTGGAAGAGCAGGGCCAGGAGCACCGTGCGGAGGCGGATGCGGCTGCGGTGGCTCGAGAGCAGGACGCAGAGCCCGAGGATCGCGACCAGGCCGATGAGGCCCTGCAGGCGATCCATGGCCTCAGACCTCCCCGAGGAGGTGCGGCGGCGCCGTCACCGGCGCGTCGGCCAGCTCGAGCGCCTCGCGCGCGAAGCCCTCGGCCGCGTCGGCGGCGCGGTCGCCGTACAGCCGGGCCACGGGCTGGCCGGCGCCGACCTCGTCCCCGACGCGCACGAGCACCTCCACCCCGGCGCCGGGGTCGATCGAGTCATCCTTGCGGCGCCGCCCGGCGCCGAGGGCCAGTGAGGCCCGCGCGATGCCGAGCGCGTCGAAGCGCGCGACGTGGCCGTCGCTCGGCGCCTGCAGCTCCCGCACGTGGCCGGAGACCGGCAGGTCCTCCAGCGCGTCGGCGTCGCCGCCCTGGCCCGTGACGACCTCGCGCAGCTTGGCGTGCGCCGCGCCGCCGGCCAGCGCCTCGTCGACCCGGGCGCCGGCGTCGGGCTCGCCGGCGAGCTCGAGCAGCCGGCGGGCCTCGTCGCGGGCGACGGCGTCGAGGTCGGGGCTCGTCGGCTCGCCGCGCAGGAAGGCGACGCTCTCGCGCACCTCGAGCGCGTTGCCGACGGCCTGGCCGAGCGCCGCGCCCATGTCGGTGATCACGGCGGACGCCGTGATCCCCAGGGCGGCGCTGAGGCGCACGAGGAGCCCCGCCAGCGCCTCGGCGTCCTCGAGGGTCTTCATGAACGCGCCCGAGCCGCACTTGACGTCGTAGAGCAGGTGGCCGGCGCCGGTGGCCGCCTTCTTGGAGACGATGGAGGAGCCGATCAGCGGCATGGAGTCCACGGTGCCCGTCGTGTCGCGCAGCGCGTAGATCGCCTTGTCGGCCGGCGCGAGGTCCCCCGCCTCGCCGATCGCGAGCCCGACGGACTCCACCTGGGAGCGGAAGGCGTCCTCGCTCAGGGCGGTCGAGAGGCCGGGGATCGACTCGAGCTTGTCGATCGTGCCTCCGGTGATGCCGAGCCCGCGGCCCGAGAGCTTGGCCACCTTCACCCCGCAGGCGGCGACGATCGGCATGGCCGTGAGCGTCACCTTGTCCCCCACCCCGCCGGTGGAGTGCTTGTCGACGCAGTCCGGGAACGCGTAGCGCGGCCCGGAGTCGGCCATCGTCCGCGTCAGCGCGAGCGTCTCCTCGAAGCTCATGCCCTGCAGGAGGATGGCCATGAGCAGGGCCGACATCTGCTCGTCCGCGGCCTCGCCACGGACGTAGTCGGCCACGACCCGCTCGATCAGCTCGTCGGGCAGCGCGCCGGCCGTCTTCTTGACCTCGATCGCGTCGAGCACGGCCGGCATGGGATGCACCTTGCCCGCACCGGGCATGACGCATGCCATGGAGGCGAGACTCGTCCATACGGTGCGCGACTGGGTCGCCGACGACCCCGACCCGGGGACGCGCAGGGAGCTCGAGGCGCTGCTCGAGGCGGGCGACGAGGCGGCGCTGCGCGATCGCGTCGACGGCCGGCTGCGCTTCGGCACCGCCGGGCTGCGCGGCCCGCTGCGCGGCGGGCCCAACGGCATGAACCGGGCGGTCGTGCGCCGCGCCGCCGCGGGCCTCGCCGCGCACCTGGGGCCGGGGCGCACCGTCGCCGTCGGCTACGACGCGCGCCACGGCAGCGCCGCGTTCGCCGAGGACTCCGCGCGCGTGCTCGCCGGCGCGGGCCTGCGGGCGGTCGTGCTGCCGCGCGCCCTGCCGACGCCGGTGCTCGCCTTCGCCGTGCGCGAGCTCGGAGCCGACGCCGGCGTGATGGTCACCGCGAGCCACAACCCGCCCCGGGACAACGGCTACAAGGTCTACCTCGGCGACGGTGCCCAGATCGTGCCGCCCGTCGACCGCGAGATCGAGGATGCGATCGGCGCCGTCGGGCGGCTGGCCGAGCTGCCGCTGGCGCCGGTCGCGGACGTCGAGCGCGCCGACGACGCCCTGGTGGACGCCTACCTCGACGCCACCGCGGCCCTGTCGCTGGTGCCCGACCGCGACGTCCGCGTCGCCTACACGCCGCTGCACGGCGTCGGCCGCGACCCGCTGCTGGCGCTCTTTCAGCGCGCCGGCTTCCCGGCCCCCGCGGTCGAGGCCGCCCAGGGGAACCCGGACCCCGACTTCCCCACGGTGACGTTCCCGAACCCGGAGGAGGCGGGGGCGATGGACCGCGCCCTCGCGCTCGGGCGGGCCTCGAAAGCCGACGTCGTCATCGCCAACGACCCGGACGCCGACCGCTGCGCCGTCGCGGTCGGCGACCGCCTGCTGCGCGGGGACGAGCTCGGCGCCCTGCTCGCCGACCACGTGCTGCGCCACCGGCCAGGGCCCGTGGCGACCTCGATCGTCTCCGCGACGCTGCTCGACCGGCTGGCCGCCGCCCACGGCGTCGCCTGCCACCGGACGCTGACCGGGTTCAAGTGGATCGCCCGCGCCGATCCGAACCTCGCCTACGGCTACGAGGAGGCGCTCGGCTACGCCGTCGGCCCGCACGTGGTGCGCGACAAGGACGGCCTGTCGGCGGCGCTGCTGGCCGCCGAGCTCGCCGCGAGCTGCCGCGCGGCGGGGCGCACGCTGCTTCACCGCCTCGACGACCTCGAGCGCGAGCACGGCGTCCATGCGACCGCCCAGCACGCGGTGCGCGTCGCCGACCCCGCGGACATCAGCGCGGCCATGGAGCGCCTGCGCGCCGCCCCGGCCGCCGCGTTCGGGAGCCGGCGGGTGCGCGAGGCGACCGACCTGCTCGCCGGCGGCGCCGGCCTGCCGGCCGCCGACGTGCTCGTCTACGACCTCGACGACGCGCGCGTGGTGATCCGGCCGAGCGGGACGGAGCCGAAGCTCAAGGCCTACCTCGAGGTCGTCGAGGCGGTGGCCGGCGACCTCGGCGCCGCCCGTGGGCGCGCGCACGCGGCGCTGGAGGAGCTGGAGGCCGCCGTCGCGGCGGCGATCGGGCTGTGAGGCGACGCCGCGGTCAGGCGATCTCGTCGGCGAGGGACGCGAAGCGGTCCCGCAGCTCGCGCTTGAGGAGCTTGCCCGAGGCGTTCTTCGGCATGGCCTCCGTGAACGCCACGGCCTTCGGGACCTTGAAGCCGGCCAGCCGCTCGCGCACGTGGGCGCGCAGCGCCTCGGCGCTCACCTCGTCACCGTCGCGCAGGACGACGACGGCGACCACCGCCTCGATCCAGGTCGGGTGGGGAATCCCGATCACCGCGACCTCCGCCACCGCGGGATGCTCGTAGACGGCCTCCTCGACCTCGCGGCTGGCGACGTTCTCGCCGCCGGTCTTGATCATGTCCTTGATCCGGTCCACGACGGTGACGTAGCCCTCGTCGTCGAGCGTCCCGAGGTCGCCGGAGTGAAACCAGCCGTCGCGGAAGGCCTCGGCCGTCTTCTCCGGGTCGTCGAGGTAGCCCAGCGTCGCGTGGGGCGAGCGATGCACGATCTCCCCCGGCTCGCCGACGTCGACGTCCGCGCCGTCGGGGCGCACGACCCGGGTCTCCACGTGCAGCGACGCCCTGCCGGCGGAGCCCGCCTTGGGGACCTGCTCCTCCGGGCGCAGGATGAGCGCCAGCGGCGCCATCTCCGTCTGGCCGTAGAAGTTCCACAGGCGCATCTCGGGCAACCGGCGGCCGAGCTCGCCGAGCACCTCGACCGGCATGATCGCCGCGCCGTAGTAGCCCTTGCGCAGCGAGGAGAGGTCGCGCGTGTCGAAGTCCGGGTGGCGCAGCAGGCCGATCCAGACCGTCGGCGGGACGAAGAGCTTCGTGATCCGCTCACGCTCGACGCGCTCGAGCAGGACGGCGGGATCCGGCGCCGGGAGGATGTGGTTGACCGCCCCGAGCTGCAGCCCGGGCACCAGGAAGCAGTGCTGCTGGGCGCAGTGGAACAGCGGCATGGCGTGCAGCTCGACGTCGTCGGGGGCCATGCCGCCGTCGATGACGACGCTCGCGTACTGCGCGTAGAGGGCCGAGTGGGCCAGCACGGCGCCCTTCGGCCGCGACTCCGTGCCGGAGGTGTAGAGGACCTGGGCGGGGGCGTCCGGCTCCAGCACGAGCTCGGGCTCGGAGGCGTCGGCGTGCCCGAGGAGGTCCGCGAACGCCTCCCAGTCGCCGTCCGCGCCCCCGAGCACGACGCGGGCCCGCAGGTCGCGGCCCTCCGCGGCCGCGGCGGCCACCTCGAGCAGCGCGTCCTGGGCGAGCAGCGCCACCGCGCCGGAGTGCTTCAGCACGAAGC
The DNA here is from genome assembly GCA_038258425.1 of Solirubrobacterales bacterium. Lineage (GTDB taxonomy): Bacteria > Actinomycetota > Thermoleophilia > Solirubrobacterales > Solirubrobacteraceae > DATLGB01. Next base: position 70,614 of record JBBSPV010000008.1, read on the forward strand.
GGACCTCGCCGGCACCGAGCATGAAGTTGATCGGCACGAGCACCGCGCCGGCGCGCGCGACGCCGAAGATCGCCTGCACGTAGGCGACCGAGTTGCGCGCCAGCAGGGCGACGCGGTCGCCGCGCCCGATACCGCGCGCGATCAGCGCCCGGGCGACGCGGTTGGCGTCGGCGTCGAGCTCGGCGTAGGTCCGGGCCACGTCGTCGTCGCGGACGGCGAGCTGGTCGCCGTGCCGGCGCGCCGAGCGCCGCAGCAGGTCGCCGAGGGCCTGCCGGCGGGCGAGCGCGACGGGGTCCATGGGGGGGAACCTACCCGGGTCCGGGACCGTGGTCGCGCTGGGCGACGCCGAGGTCCCCCGCCCCTGTCGCGGGCCGGCCCCCCGGCCGTGCGACCGCTTCGGCCGCGAGCGTCGCGGCGCGCAGCAGCGCGGCCTCGGGCGGGTCGCCGGCCGTCCAGCCCGCGAGCAGCCCGGCGGCGAAGGCGTCGCCGGCGCCCGTCGTGTCGACCACGCCGGCGGCCACGGCCGGGACGGTCACCGTCCGCTGCCCGTCCGACCAGCGCGCGCCCCCCGGGCCGGCGGTGACGACGACCTCACGGGCGAGCCGGTGCAGGTCGGGACCGAGCACGCGGGCCTCGTCGGCGTTGGGCACCAGCAGGTCGACGCGCCCGGCGGCCGCGAGCGCCTCGGCCTCGGCGGCCAGGGGCGCAGCCGAGGCCGGGTCCAGCGACGTCCGCATGCCGGCCGCGCGGGCCCGCTCGAGCGCCGCGACGGCCACGGGCCGGGTCTGCGGCCGCAGCAGGGCGTAGCCCGAGAGGTGCAGCACCGCGCCCGGCCTGAACAGATCCTCCGGAAGGTCGTCCGGGCGCAGATCGGCGTTGGCGCCGGGGTCGGGCAGCATCGTGCGCTCCGCGTCCGGACCGACGAGCACGACGCAGGTCCCGGTCGCCGCGCCCGGCGTCGGCCGGACCCGCACGTCGACGCCCGCGAGGCCGCGCAGGGCGACCTCGGCGAGCGGATCCTCCCCCACGCGGGCGACGAGCGCCGCCGGCGCGCCGGCCCGCACGAGCCAGGCCGCGACGTTGCCCGCCGCCCCGCCCGGCGAGAGGGCGATGCGCGCGGCCGTGTCGCTGCCGCGAGCCAGCGGCTCCGCGTGGCGGACGAGCACGTCGACCATGAGGTCGCCGAGGACGACGACGGTCACAGGCGCGCCGCGACGTCCGCGGCCAGCGCCGCGTTGGCCAGCACGAGCGAGACGTTGGCCCGCAGCGACGCGCCACCCGTCTCGCGGTGGAAGTGCTCGAGCAGGAAGGGCGTCGCGGCCTTGCCGGTCACGCCTGCCGCGCTCGCGGCCGCCAGGCCGGCGGCCAGGACGCGGTCGTGCAGGGCCGGGTCGAGCTGCTGCGCCGCCGGCAGCGGCTTGGCGAGCAGCACCGCGCCCGGCGCGCCCAGCGCGTCCCGGGCCGCGACGACGGCCGCGGCCGCCGCCGCGTCCTCGACCCGCCAGGGCACCGGGTGGCCGGAGTCGGTGAGGTAGAAGCCGGGAAAGCGGTCGGTCGCGAGACCGAGCACGGTGACGTTGAGCGATTCGAGCCGCTCGAGCGTCGCGCCGACGTCGAGGATCGACTTCACGCCGGCGCACACGACGCAGATCGGCGTCCGCGCGAGGGCGAGTAGGTCCGCCGACTCGTCCCAGCTCTCGCGGGCCTCGCGGTGGACGCCGCCGACGCCGCCCGTGGCGAAGACCCGGATGCCGGCCCGGTGGGCCAGGTGGGCGGTCGCGGCCACGGTGGTCGCTCCGTCGCCGCCGGAGGCGCAGACGACGGGCAGGTCGCGCACGCCGCACTTGGCCACCTCCCCCCCGGCGCCGATCCGCTCGAGCCCGGCTGCGTCGAGGCCGACGCGGACCTCGCCGCCGAGCACGGCGATCGTCGCCGGGAGGGCCCCGCGGTCGCGCACGACCGCCTCGACCTCGCCCGCGACGCGCACGTTCTCGGGGCGCGGGAGGCCGTGGGCGATGATCGTGCTCTCCAGCGCGACGACCGGGCGACCGTCGCCCAGAGCGGCGGCGACCTCGGGCTCGACGCGCATCTAGCTCGCCAGGGCGCGCAGCTCGCGCACCACGACGACCAGGGCGGCGAGATCGGCGCCGTCGACGGTGATCGAGCGGGCGACGTCGGAGAGGTGGGCGGCCTGATCGGCGTGCTCGGCCTCGAAGGCCTCGACGGCCTCGGCCGGCTCGGCGTCCGGGGCGGCCGCGAGCGCGCGGGCCACGCGGTCGCGGCGCGCGCGGCGGGCGTCGTCGCGCAGCGCCTGCAGCGCCCAGCGCTGCGTCCGCTGCACGGCCGGCAGGCCGTCGAGCTCGGCCTCGAGCCAGCCGAAGCGCAGCTCGTCCCCCATGAGGGCGAAGGCGGCCCCGACGTCCTCGACCGGCCGGTCGCAGGCCTGGGCGACCGACAGCACGTCCGGGGCGAACACGAGATCCCCGGCCAGGGCGAAGTCGAGCGCAAGCGCCTCCGGCACCCCGTTGCCGACGAGGCGCTGCACCGCGGGCTCGGCGTACTCGGGCGGCTCGCGCTCGAGGGCGTCCTCGATCGCCGCGAAGCCCTCGTGCCCCGCCTCGACGAGCTCCCGCAGGGGGCCCTCGGGCGCCTGCAGCAGGTACCAGCGCGTCACGGCCTCCACGAGCCCCTCGACGCCGGCGAGCAGCTCGACCTCGACGTCGTGGGAGAGCCCGGCGTCGAGCGCGTCGATCGCCGCGAAGCGCTGGACGGACCCCGTGACGTCGCGGGCGATCCGGTAGGCGCGCACGATCGCCTCCGGTGGGGCGCCGAGCTCCGCGGCGAGCCGGGAGACGAAGGACGGGCCGACGGCGTCGACGAGCTCGTTGGCCACGAGGGTCGCCACGAGCTCGCGCCGCAGCCGGTGCTCGCCGAGCAGGTGCCCGAAGCGCTCGGTGAGCGCCGGGGGGAAATAGCCGCGCAGGTCGCGCTCCAGCCACGGGTCGTCGACCAGGTCGCCGGCGAGCAGCGCGTCGGTGAGCCACTGCTTGCCGTGGGCGAGCAGGACCGCGAGCTCCGGGCGGTGCAGGCCGGCGCCCGCGCGCCGCCGGCGCCCGAGCTCCTCCGCGCCGGGCAGCCCGTCCGCACGGCGGCGCACCCGTCCGTCGTCCTCCAGGCGCCGCATGAGGTCGTCGTAGGCGAAGAGCCGGCCGGCCGAGACCGTGACCTCGCGCGAGAGGATCCGCGCCTGCCGGTAGGAGTCCTGCAGCACGTGGGAGACGACGTCGTCGGTGGCGGCCCGCAGCAGGTCGTGGCGGCCGGCGGCGTCGAGCTCACCGCGGCTGACCGCGAGGTCGAGGAGGATCTTGAGGTTGACCTCGTGGTCGGAGCAGTCGACGCCGGCCGAGTTGTCGATGAAGTCGGCGTTGACCCGGGTGCCCGCGGCCGCGAGCTCGATCCGGGCCAGCTGCGTGAGTCCCAGGTTGCCGCCCTCGGCCACCACGCGGGCGCGGACGCCGGTCGCGTCGACGCGGATGGCGTCGGAGGCGCGGTCGCGCGCGTCGGCGTCGGACTCCGTCGACGACTTGACCACGGTCCCGATGCCGCCGAGGAAGAGCAGGTCCACCGGAGCCCGCAGGATGGCCTGGACCACCTCGTCGGGGGTCAGGCGCTCCGCCTCCACGCCGAGCGCCGCGCGGGCCGCCGGCGCCAGCTCGACGGCCTTCGCGCGCCGGGACCACACGCCGCCGCCCTCGGAGATCGTCGCCTCGTCGTAGTCGGCCCAGCTGGATGTCTCCAGCTCGAACAGCCGCCGGCGCTCCGCCCACGAGGCCTCGGGGTCGGGCTCGGGGTCGACGAACACGTGGCGGTGGTCGTAGGCGGCCACGAGCTTGAGCGTCCGCGACAGCAGCATGCCGTTGCCGAACACGTCGCCGGACATGTCGCCGACGCCGGCCACGGTGACCTCGTCGCGCTCGGGGTCGACGCCGAGCTCCCGGAAGTGGCGGCGCACGGACTGCCAGGCGCCGCGTGCGGTGATCCCGAGCGCCTTGTGGTCGTAGCCCTCCGAGCCACCGGAGGCGAAGGCGTCGCCGAGCCAGAACCCGCGCTCGAGGGCCAGCGCGTTGGCCATGTCGGAGAACGTCGCCGTGCCCTTGTCCGCGGCGACGACGAGGTAGGGATCCTCCCCGTCGTGGACGCGGACCCCGTCCGGGTGCACGACCTCGCGGCCCTCGATGTCGTCCGTGACGTCGAGCAGGGCGGTGACGAAGCGCCGGTATTGCGTCGCCACCGCCTCCGCCAGCGCGTCGGGGTCCTCCGGGCGCCGCTTGAGGTAGAAGCCGCCCTTGGCGCCGGTGGGGACGATCACCGCGTTCTTCGTCATCTGCGCGCGCATGAGGCCGAAGACCTCCGTGCGGAAGTCCAGGCGGTCCGACCAGCGCAACCCGCCGCGGGCGATCGGGCCCCCGCGCAGGTGGACGCCCTCGACCTCGACGGCGTGCACGTAGACCTCGACGTACGGGGCCGGGCGCGGGATGCCGGCGATCTCGCCCGAGCACAGCTTGAGGGCCAGGGCGCCGCGGCCGGGGCGAAAGGCGTTCGTGCGCAGGGTGGCGTCGACGAGCGTGAGCTGGTCGCGCAGGATGCGGTCCTCGTCGAGCGACTCGACGGCGTCGAGTCCGGCGACGATCTCCTCGCGCAGGTCGTGGGCGTCGTCGCCGTCGGCCCGGTGACGGCGCTCGAAGTACGCCACGAGCTTCGCCGCGAGCTCGGGGTGGGCGGCGAAGGCGCGGGCGTCGTGGCGCAGGCTGAAGCGCGCGGTCGCCCGCTGGCGGAAGATGCGGTACGCGCGCAGCACGGCCACCTGCTGCCAGCTGAGTCCGGCCACGACCACGAGCCGGGAGAGCCAGTCGGCCTCCGTCGCGTCGTCGCGCACGGCGAGCACGGTGTCGGCGAGGCGCTCACCGACCGCCTTGACGTCCAGCGGCGCGCCGTCCGGGCCGAGGACGCCGAAGGCCTGCACCCACGGTCGCCGGCTGCCGGCCTCGTCGGGCGTCAGCTCCGCCGGTCGCTCGTCGTCGACGCGCAGGCCGAGGCTCTCGAGCGTCGGCAGCACCTCGGAGAGGCCGACCTTGCCGTCACGGCTGTAGAGCGCGAGCCGGGAGCGCTCGTCGTCGGCCTCGAGTCCGACGGCCAGGTCGCGGTCGGACGCCTGCAGCGCGGCGAGCCGCTCGACGTCCGCGGCCGCCAGCCGTGGCACCGTCCATGCCTTGAAGGAGTCCGGCAGCCGCGGGCCCCAGGCCTCGACGAGCCGCCGCGCCCGGGCGGGACCGACGCGGGGCCGCAGCGCCCGCTCCACGGCGTCCTCCCAGGAGGCGACGAGGTCGGCGACGTCGCGCTGCAGCGCGTCCGGGTCCACGTCGGGCAGCTCGGCGCCCTCCGTGGCGTGGACGGCGACGTGCAGCCGCGCGTGCAGCAGCTGCTCGTCCACCACGAGGTGGGTCTCGATCTGCACCGCGCCGTAGTGGCGGGCCACCACGGCGCGCACCCGGTCCACGAGCGACGCGCCGAAGCGCCGGCGCGGCACGGCGACCACGAGGGTCGCGCTTGCGCCGGAGTCGGCGCGGCGGACGAGCACGCGCGTGGCGTCGCCGGGCAGCGCGAGGAGGCCGGCGACGATGCGGCGCAGGCTCTCCCACGGGGCGGCGAAGAGCTCGTCCTTGGGAAGCGAGGAGAAGATCGCGACTGCGTTGCGCTGGTCGTGGGACCCCTCGATGAGGTCCTCGACGTCGAGGATGCGACGGAGCTTGTGGTGCACGAGCGGCGTGTCGACGGCCGGTGCGGCGTAGGCCTTGCGGGTGAAGAGCCCGACGAGCCGCAGCTCGCCCGCCTCCGCACGCAGGGCGATGTCGTCCATGCGCGCGCGCCGCCGCACGGGCGCGAGGGCCCGGGTCTTGGCGACGGTCAGCAGGCCGCTGGTCTCCATCGGCTCCGGCTCGCCGTCGGCGAGCAGGCCGAGACCGGTGCCGGCGGCCGTGTCGCGGAAGCCGAGGAAGGTGAAGTTGCCCTCCCCGAGCCAGCGCAGGAAGGCGATCGTCTCCCCGACCGCCTCGGGGCGCTGCTCGCCGACACTGCGGGCGACGTCGATCATCCGCCCGAGCTGCTGGCTCATGGCCGGGAAGTCCCCGACCACGCGGTGCACGGCGGCGAGCACGTCGAGCGTGGCCGCCTCCACGCCCGGCAGCTCGCCGTCGTCCAGGCGGCGCTCGAGCTCGAAGTGCATGAGCGACTCGCGGCGGACACCCTCCCGGGCGCCGGTGACCCGGCGCAGGACGCCCGCCTCGTCGCGCTCCGTGCCGACGATGGGATGCACCACCCGGCGTACGACGAGCCCGCGGCCCTCGAGCGCGGCCTCGACGGAGTCGACGAGGTAGGGCGAGTCGTTCGTGGTGGCCTCGACCACCGAGCCGGGCCGCTCGTAGCCGTCGCGCTCGGCCGTCGGCGTGAAGGCCCGCGCGGCGGCGGGCCGGTCCGCGCGCCCGGCGAGGAAGTCGAAGGCCCCCTCGAGCTCGGCGAAGACCGCCTCGGGCGCCTCGCCCTCGCGCGCGTCGCGATGGAGGTAGGCGGCCGCGAAGCTGCGCAGACCGCTGTCGTCGCGCTCGGCGGCGAGGGCGGCGACGCGCGCTTGCAGACTCTCCTCGGCGAGGCTCACGACCGGCCGGACGCTACTCCTCGCCTCGCGGGCTCGGTACGGTGGCGCGCCAGGATGACGATCGACGCCCGCGTGCGCCTGCCGCAGGACCGCCGTCCCTCCCCGGTCTACGCCGCGCCCGCGCGCCAGACGGAGCAGTACGACCGCGTGCTCGGGCTGACCGGGAAGCTGAACGCCGGGCGGCTCGCCGAGCTGCTGGCCGAGCTCGACGCCGAGGGGATCGGGCGCGCGGTCATGCACGCCGAATCCGAGGGCGGCGAGTCGGCGGACGCGCTCAACGCGGCGCTGGGCGACGTGCTGGCCGAGCACGCCGACCGCTTCGTCGGCATCGGCTGCGTCGACGTCGGGCCGGGTTTCGGCCCTGGCGTCGCGGCCCGCCAGGTCGCGGCGGCGGCACGGCAGGGCCTGCTCGGCGTCTGCGTCCAGCCCGCCTTCTTCGGGCTCGACCTCGACGACCGGGCGCTGTACCCGCTCTACGCGCGGGCGGAAGAGTCCGCGCTGGTGGTCGCGGTGCACACCGGCATCACCTACTCACGCGTGCATCCGCTGCGCCACGAGCGGCCCGAGCTCCTCGACCAGGTGGCCTGCGACTTCCCCGACCTGCGGCTGATCGCCTGCCACGCCGCCTGGCCGTGGGTCGCCGAGGTGTGCGCCGTCGCGCGCCGCCACCCGACCGTCTTCCTCGAGTTCGGGGGTCTGGCCCCGAAGTACGTCGCGCGCCCGGGCACCGGCTGGGACCCGCTGTTTCAGACGATGGGCAACGTGCTGCGCGGGCAGGTCCTCTACGGCAGCGACTGGCCGGTGCTGGCGCCGGGCCGGGCGCTGGCGGAGTGGCGCGCCTCCGGCCTCGACGACGCGACGCTGCAGGCCCTGCTGCACGACAATGCGGCTGCCCTCTTCGGCCTGGATTGATGGCGGACACGCTCACCGCACTGCTGGCCGAGCGCGTGCGGGAGACCCCGGACGCGGTGTTCGTGCGCACGCGTGAGGGCGAGCTGACCTACGCCGAGGCCGAGGCGCGGGCCGGACACCTCGCGGGGGGCCTGCGGGCGAGGGGCGTCGCGCGCGGCACGCCGGTCGCGCTGCTGATGCGCAACGGGTTGCGGCAGGTGGAGTGCTGGCTGGGGCTCGCGCGGCTCGGAGCGGTACACGTCCCGCTCAACACCGCCCTCGTCGGGGACCGGCTGGCGCACGCCCTGGACGTCGCCCGTCCCGAGCTGCTCGTGGCGGACCCGGACCTCCGGCCGGCCGCGGACGCCGTGCTGGGTGGCGCGCAGGCGCCGCCGGTGCTCGTCGCGGCCGACACCGTCGCGGCGGCTGCGACGCCCGCGCCGATCGCCGAGGTCGACGAGCTCGCGGTGGCGACGCTGCTGTTCACCTCCGGCACGACCGGCGCGTCGAAGGCCTGTGCGCTGTCACATCGCTACCTCGCGCGGCAGGGCCAGATCCACGCGCGCCAGCTCCGGCTGCACGCCGGTGACGTCCTCTATTGCCCGTTCCCGCTCTTCCACGTCGACGCGGCGACGCTGACCGTCGGCGCCGCACTCGCGTGTGGGGCCACCGCCGCGCTCGGGCGCCGCTTCAGTGTCTCCGGGTTCTGGGACGAGATCCGGGCCTTCGACGCGACGGTCTTCAACTTCATGGGCGCCACGCTGTCCATGCTGTGGGAGCGGCCGCCGTCGGAGCGCGACCGCGACCATCGCGTACGGCTCGCGTGGGGCGTGCCCATGCCGGAGTGGAAGGCCGGCTTCGAGGCGCGCTTCGGCTTCCCGCTGTACGAGCTCTACGGCCTCACGGACGGGGGCATGCCCGTCTACCAGCCCCTGGACGAGCCCTACCGGCCCGGCCGCACCGGGCGGGTCGTCGACGAGTTCGAGGTCCGCCTGGACGCTGGGACGCGCGAGATCCTCATCCGCGGTCGCGAGCCGGGTCTCACCATGCTCGGCTACCACGGGATGCCCGAGGCGACCGCGGCGGCGCTGCGCGACGGCTGGCTGCACACGGGCGACCTCGGCAGCCTCGACGCCGACGGCTGGCTCGCGTTCGAGGGCCGTCTCGGCGACTCCATCCGGCGGCGGGGCGAGAACATCTCCGCCCAGGAGGTCGAGGCGCTCGCGGAGCTGCATCCCGACGTGCTCGAGGCGGCGGCCTTCGGCGTGCCCAGCGAGCTGACGGAGGAGGACGTCATGCTCTGCGCCGTCGTGCGCGACGGCAGCGGCCTCGATGCCGCTCGCGTGCACGCCCACCTGCGCGCGATGGCGCCGCGCTTCATGGTCCCACGCTACGTCGAGCTCGTCGACGCGCTCCCTCGCACGCCCACCCAGAAGCTCGAGAAGGCGGGGCTGCGCGCAGCCGCAACCGGGCCACGCACGTGGGACGCCGAGCGCGAGCGCTGACCCGCCGCGGGTCTCAGCCCTGCGCCACGCGGACGCCGGCGGCGGGCAGCGCCGGCTCGGACTGCAGGCGCGTGCCGTCCCAGCGGAAGCGGACGTCCACCGGGTCCCCCGACGGGTCGGCAGCCGCGTCGCCCGGCGCGTAGGTCGCGTAGCGCAGTCGCACGGTGGGGGGCCCGGCCGGGCGGACCTCGAGGCCGCCGGAGGCGGTCGTCGAGTCGTTGCCGACGTACTCGCCGTCGACGAAGAAGAACGCCAGCCGGCGCCCGGCCGCGGAGCGGCCGATGAGCACCTGCAGCATGCGCTCGGGCCGGAAGTCCCGCAGCCGCACGACCTGGAAGTCGCGCGAGCGCACGATCTGCGCCGCCCGGTCGCGTTCGGCGCGCTGCGCCGGCGTCAGGGGCCGTGACGAGGGCCGGCGCCGGCCGCGCGGCTCGGGGCGCGGCGTCGCGGTCGCCGTCGGCCTGGCCGTCGCCGCAGCGGCGGACGCGGTGATGCGGCCACCGTCGTGCCCTCCGCCCGCGGTGATCAGGACGAGGCAGGCGACGGCGACCGCGAGCAGCGCCGTCAACCCGCCCGCCGCCAGCAGCCGTGCGCGTCGGCGGCTGGCGGGCCGGTGCCGGCGGCGCGGCTGACGGCGTCGGGACGGAACCTGGACCATCGGCGGCGATGGTATTCCCCGGCCCGGCCGACGTCGGTTCACGGACGTGCACGGTCTGTTGCGCGGCGCGGCACCGCCACCCTGAAGCGGTACACCGTGTTCACAGATCCGTGTCCCGCATCCGCCTGACCCGACGCCGAGCCCTCGAGCTCGGCGCTGCCGCCGCCACCACGACCGCCCTGAGTCCCGCGCTCGCCGCGGGCGCTCCGGGGCCGACGACGTTCTCGCTGGACCTCGGCGACGAGCTGTCGCGCGGCGCCGTGGCCGCGGGCCGCCGGCGCACGCTGGCGCCCCGCCGCGCCCCGCATCCCTTCGACCTGCTCGGGGTCGACTGGGGCGGTGGCGACGTCCACGTGGAGGTCCGCGCCCGGCGCGGCCGCGGCCCGTGGACGCCGTGGACGGCGCTGCGCGCCCCGGGCGACCACGGGCCTGACAGCGGCCGCGAGGGCGCCCCGCGGGCCTCGGAGCCGGTGTGGACGGACACCGCGGACGTCGTCCAGGTGCGCTACACGGGCGCCCCGCGCCGCCTGCGCGTCCGCTTCGTGCGCGCCAAGCCGGCCGCGACGGCCGCGCGCCGCGCCCACGCCCGCTCGGCGCGCGCCGCCGGGGCCCGAGCGGCGGCCGGCGGGGCTCAGCCGGACATCATCCCGCGGGAGGCCTGGGGCGGCGACCGCTATCCGCCGAAGCAGCGCCCCCTCGTGGGCGACGTGCAGCTCGGCTTCGTCCACCACACGGCGACCGCCAACGTCTACGGCCCGGAGGACTCGGGCGCCATCGTGCTCGGCATCCTGCGCTACCACCGCGACCACAACGGCTGGAACGACATCGGCTACAACTTCCTCGTCGACCGCTACGGCCAGATCTTCGAGGGCCGCTACGGCGGGGTCGAGGTGGCGGTCGTCGGGGCCCAGGCGCAGGGCTGGAACTCCCATTCCACGGGCGTCTCCTGCATCGGCGACTTCACGTCCCAGCCGTTTCCGGCCGCGGGTACCGAGGCCGTGGCGCGGCTGCTGGCCTGGAAGCTGCCGCTGCACCTCGCGCCGGTCGAGGGCGAGGTCGTGGTCACGTCACTCGGGGGCGCCTCCAACCGCTATCGCGCCGGCGCCCGCGTCCGCTTCCAGCGGATCTCGGGCCACCGCGACGGGTGCTCGACGGACTGCCCGGGAGCGACGCTGTATCGGCAGCTCCCCGCGCTACGGACGCGCACCGCCGCGCTCGCCGTGGGCGCCACCGGGCTGACCCTCGCGGCGCGATCGACGAAGCTCGTGACCCCGGCCTTCCTGGACCTCTCGGGCCGGCTCGCCTTCGCCGACGGCGTCCCGAGCGCCGGACGCACGCTGCAGCTGCAGTACCAGACCGTTCCCGGCGCGCCGTGGCAGCCCGTGGGCACGGCCGTCGTCGGGCCCGACGGCAGCTGGGCGCTGGCGCTGGCCGTGAGCGCCGGCGGCCGCATCCGCGCGGTCCTCCCGAACGACGGTGTCCACGGCGAGCTCGCGGCGAAGGCCGTGCGCTTCACGGTCGTCCCGAAGCTCACGCTGCGCCTGCGGCCGCGCCGCGTCCGGCGCGGCCGCCGGGTCCGCGTGGCGGGCACGGTCAGCCAGCCGGGGCCGACGCGCCTGAAGCTGCTGTTCGAGCGCAAGGTGCGCGGGCGGATCTACCGGCGCGTCCGGCGCCGCAGCGTCCGGGTGCGCAGCGGCCGCCTGCTGACCCGCGTCCGTCCCCGGACCCGTGGCACCTACCGCGTGACGCTGAAGGCACCGGGCACGGCGATCAAGCGCCTGCTGCGCGTCCGCTAGCACCTGTCGACGGCGGGTACTAGCCGCGGTCGCGCCGCAGCCACTCCTGCACGCGCCCGGACGCGTCGGCGACCACGTCGCCCGCCTTTCCGGACGCGTCGGCGACCTGCTCGCCGAGCCGCGTGACGCCCTCCGCCGCGTCGCGCAGCAGCGCGCGGAAGCGCTCCGCGTAGTGCTCCGTGGCTGCCTCGGTCTCCTCTCGCCAGCCGGGCTCCTGGCCGCGGCGCAGGTACTCGCCGGCCACGATCCGGTCGTACTCGCCGGACTGCACCCAGGCCATCAGCTCGTGCACGCGCTTGACCGGGTGGTGGTGGGTCAGGCTGAGCTCGGTGCGCAGGCGCGTCAGGCGGTCGAAGCCCTCGGCCTCGCGGTAGGTCCGGCCCTGCTCGACGAAGGCGCCGAGGTCGAGGCCGGCGGAGGGGACGCCTCCGGCGAGCACCATGAGCGTCCGGCAGGTCACGAGCGGGTCGCGGTTGACGAGCGTCGCGGCGCGATCGGCCGAGAGCTCCGCCGCGCGGTACCACTCCAGCAGCGCGAGGCGCACGCCGAGCAGCGGCAGCCCTCCGACGAGACCCAGCGGCCCGCTCGCGCCGAGGCGCAGGAGGATCTCGAGCGCCGTCCGGTACATGATGTGCTCGCCGAGCACGTGCCCCGCCTCGTGGGCGAGCACCGTGCGCAGCTCCTCGCGGTCGAGCTGCTCCACCGCGCGGGAGGCGACCACCACGAACGGCGTGCCCGCGCCGACGGCCATGGCGTTGGCCAGCGGCATCGGCGTGAGGAAGAGGTTCGGGATCGGGGCGAGGTCCAGGCGGGCGTAGGCCGCGACATGATCGGCCCAGGCGTCGCCGAGCTGCGTCGGGCCGATCTGCAGCGAGCCCGCCACGAGCTCCTGGCGCAGGGCGCGCTCGTAGCCGAGCTCGGCGAGCTTGCCCACCACGGCGTCGAGCCCGGGGATGCGGGCGAGCGCGGCCGTGGCCGCCCGGTCGGCCGGGTGCTCGAAGGCGCGCGGCGAGAGGTCGGCGAGGCGCTGGCCCTCCGGGAGCGTGGTGCTCATGCCCTCAGCTTGACCCATCCGTGGTCGTCCAGGACGCCAGCTCGCCGATGACCCGCGAGAGCTGGCCGCCCTGCCAGGCCAGCGGCGAGGCCCCGGGCTCCTCCGTGCGCAGCTCGGCGCCGGGGATCGCCTCGGCGTAGCGCCGGCCCGTCGCGAGCGGGTGCTCCGGGTCGGCCTCGTCGCGGCTGGCGACCACGATGGCGGGGACGTCGAGGCGGCCCAGGTCCTCCCAGCTGGCAAACGGCCGCGAGCGCGGGACCGCCGCGAGCGCGTCGGCCACCGCCTCGGGGTGCGTGTGGGCGCCGAGCCGCTGGCGCAGCACCCGGCGGACGGTCGGCTGGAAGCTCTCGGGGACCGGCGGCTCGCCGTAGGCGTCGAGGAAGCCCTCGACACCGCCCGCCCGCAGGCCGGCCGAGAGGCGGTCCCAGCGGTCGAGGTCCTGCGGGCCGGTGTCCGGGTCGTAGGCCGGCGTGACGACGACGAGGCCGGCGACCCGGTCCGGGTGCTCCAGCGCGAAGGCCAGCAGCGTGTGGGCGCCCATGGACGCCCCCGCGAGCACCGCCCGGTCCAGGCCGCGATCGTCGAGCACGGCGCCCAGGTCGGCCACGAGGTCCGGGTAGGCGTAGGCGCCGGGGCTCGCCGCCGGCGCCGAGGCGCCGTGACCGCGGGCGTCGTAGGCGACGACCCGGTGCCCGGCGCGCTCGAGCGCCCGCGAGCCCATGACGACGTAGCGGCGCGTGGCGGTCAGCCCGTGCAGGAGCACGACGGGGGTCCCCTCCCCCGCCTCCTCGCCGGCCAGCGCCGGGCCGGCGTGCTGCACCGCGAAGTCCATGCGGGCCGAGCCTATCCTCGGGCGATGCCCGCGATCGACGTGTCGGAGCAGGACTTCGAGGCCGAGGTCCTGGAGCGCTCCAAGCAGGTGCCCGTGGTCGTCGACTTCTGGGCGGAGTGGTGCGGTCCCTGCCGCCAGCTCGGGCCGGTGCTCGAGCGCGAGGCGGGCGAGCGCGACGGCGAGGTCGTGCTGGCCAAGCTCGACACGGACGCCAATCCGCGGCTGTCGGCGGCGTTCGGCATCCAGGGCATCCCGGCCGTCAAGGCGTTCCGCGACGGCGAGGTCGTCGCGGAGTTCACCGGCGCCCTGCCGCCGGCGCAGGTCAAGCAGTTCTTCGACACGCTCGTGCCCTCGGAGGCCGAGCGGCTCGTCGCCGCCGGCGGCGAGGCGGACCTGCGCCGCGCGCTGGAGCTCGAGCCGGCGCACACGGAGGCGGCGGTCGCGCTGGCCCGGCTGCTCGTGGGCCGCGGCGACCGGGCCGACGCGCTCGCGCTGCTCGAGGCCCGTCCCGGCTTCGCCGCGGAGGGCCTGGCCGCCCGGCTGCGCCTCGAGGACGCCGACCCGGACCTCGGCGCCGCGTTCGCCGAGCTCGACGCCGGCAACGCGGAGGCCGGCCTCGACGGCCTCATCGCCGCGGTCGCCTCCGCAGAGCCGGGCGAGCACCGCGACGAGCTGCGCCGGGCCGTCGTCGGCGTGCTGGACGGGCTGGGGGTCGACCACCCGCTGGCGCGCGACGCCCGGCGCAGGCTGGCCGCGGCGCTCTACTAGGTATCGATCGCGTGGGATCCGTGGTCCCCTGCGGGCGCCGGGCCGCGAGATCGACCGTCTAGGGCGCGAGCTCGCCGTTGGGGCCGGCCGGGACGTCGCCGGACCCGTCGCCGAAGGAGCCGTTGAGGATCTCCAGCGCGAGCAGCTGGGCCGGGGTCCCGGCGACCTCGTCGCCGGCGAGCTCCTCCAGCTGGGGGACGAACTCGACGGCGACGTCGACCTCGTCCTCGCCGCGGGAGTCCGTCAGGGTGATCGTCGCCCGCCCGCGGCCCGCCTCCAGGTGCTCCTGGCCCGCGGCCTTGGCGGCCGCGAGCATGAGCTCGGCGAGGCCGAGGTCGGCGGCCGACGGGGCCCGGCCCTCGGGGGCGGCGTGCGCCTGGGCCGCGGCCCAGATGCGCTTGCGCTCCAGCTCGTCCGCGGGCTGGATGCCCGCGGCGGCCTCGATCTCCTCGGGCGTCGGCATGCGTCCACCGTACCCGGGAAGATGTGACGGCTGTGGAAAACGGTGTCGCCCTCCAGTCGTCGCAAGCTCCTCCTGCCGGGCGACGTGTGATCGCTCACCTCGACATGGATGCCTTCTACGCGTCCGTGGAGCTCCTGCGCCGGCCGGGCCTGCGCGGCAAGCCGGTGATCGTCTCCGGCAGCGGCCCGCGGGCGGTGGTCACGACGGCGACCTATGAGGCGCGGGTGTTCGGCATCGGCTCGGCCATGCCGACCGCGCACGCCCTGCGCCGGTGTCCGCAGGCCGTGCTGATCCCGGCGGACTTCGACGCCTACAGGGAGGCGTCGGCGCGCGTGTGGGACACCGTGCGCCGCCACCTCGACGTGGTCGAGCAGGTCGGCCTGGACGAGGGCTACCTCGACCTGTCCGGGCACGTCGCCCCGAAGGCCTCGATGCGCCGCCTCGTCTCGGAGATCCGGGCGGCGACCGGGCTGGGGGCCTCCGTCGGGATCGGGCCGAACAAGCTCGTGGCCAAGGTCTGCTCGGACGCCGAGAAGCCGCAGGGCTTCCTCGCCCTCAGCCGCGAACTGGCGTGCGAGCGCTTCGCCGGCGCCTCCCCCGGCCTGATCCCCGGCATCGGGCCGAAGACCGTCCAGCGGCTCGCGGGCCTCGGCCTCACGACGCTCGGGGCGCTCGCGGCCTGCGACGAGGCGTTCCTCGTGGCGCGCTTCGGCCCCAACCTCGGCCGCGACCTCCTGCGCCGCTCGCACTTCCACGGGTCCTCCCGGCTCGTGACGGAGCACGTCGCCGTCTCCGAGTCGCGAGAGACGACGTTCGACGCCGACATCCGCGATCCGGCGGAGCTCGAGGCCCAGCTCAGCCGGCTCGCCGAGCAGCTCTGCGAGCGGCTCCAGCGGGCCGAGCGCCGGGGCCGCACCATCGCCATCAAGGTGCGCCTCGACGACTGGACCACCGTGACCCGCGCCCGGACCCTGGCCGGCGCCACCAACGCCCGGGAGGCGGTCACCACCACGGCGCTCGAGCTGCTGCGCGAGTACGCCCCGCAGCGCCCCGTCCGCCTGCTCGGCGTCCGGGTCGCGTCGCTGGAGCGGCCGGCGCCCGGGGACCCGGCCCAGCTGACGCTGATGTGAAGGCGGGCTGCGGGCGGTGAGGGAGCGAGCGCGAACCGCACCGGCGCCCCCGTTCACCGGCCGCCGTCGCCGTTGAGACTGCCGTCCCCCCTCAGCGCGTGACCAGCAGCCCACCGTGCCCGCGGAACCGCAGCCGGCGGGCGGTGGCGGCGGTCAGGTCGTACTCGCGGCCGCCGACGTAGGGGCCGCGGTCGACCACCGGGACGCGGACGGTGCGGCCGCCGTGGCGCAGCGTGACCCGTGTGCCGCACGGCAGCGTCTTGTTCGCCACCCCGAGGGTGCCCGAGCGCAGCCGGCCCCCGCAGCCGAGCGGGTTGCCGTACAGGCCCGGCCCGTACCAGGACGCGTGGGCGGTCCTGAAGACGTTGAGGCGCCCGGCCCGGCGCACGCCACGGCGCGAGCCGGCGCCGGCGACGATCCGCGCCGGCGCGCTCATCGCCGTCCCGACGCGGTCGCGCAGCCGGTAGCGGCCGGTGGCTGCGCTGCGGGTGCGGTCGAGCGTCGCCCAGCGACCCGGGCGGCGGACCTGCATGTGGACGAGCACGCCCGCCTCAGCGGGCAGCACGCGGCCGGTCACGCCGACCCGGCCGCCGACACGGACGTGCAGCCGGCGGGCGGCGATGCGCACGCCGCGCTCGGTCGGGACCGTCCGGGGGCCGGAGGCCGGGGAGCTCGAGGCGCTCGCCGTCGGCGCCTGGGCGCCGGCGGGCAGGGCGGTCGCGGCGACGACGCCGGCGGACAGGATGGAAGCGGCGACGGGCAGGCCGGCGCGCTGGGACTTCGTGGGAACGGCGAACTCCTCGGTGCTGGACCAGGGGTGCCTGCGAGGCGCGCTGGCGTGCAGCGGCCGGACTTCCTGTGACCGCACTCTCGGACGCTGGGCGTCCGTTACTGCGGTCACTCGGTCCTTGACGGCCCGGGCCGCCCGTGGAGGGCGGCGAGGGATCCCTCGCCCGGCGGCACTCGGTGCGCGGCCGGTTCGGCTGGTCGTCTAGGGGATCAACGCCGTCGGGCCCGAGGCGTTTCGCTCGCCCGGGTGAGCTGACGCACGCACGCTCAGGCGGTCAGCGCCTGCGGCGTGACCTCGCCGCGCAGCTTTGCGAGCCCGAGCCGGATACGGCTCTTCGCCGTCCCGAGCGGGATCTTCTCGCGCGCGGCGATCTGCTCCGCGGTCATCCCACCCCAGTAGGCGAGCACGAGCGCCTCGCGCTGGGCGGAGGGCAGGTCGCGGAGGGCGTCGCGGACGCCGGAGCGGTCGGAGCGGCGCTCCACCGCGAGCTCCGGACGCTCATCGACGCGCGGCTCCTCGTCGCCGATGTAGAGCTTGAAGCGATCTGTGGCCCGGCCGCGGGACTGGGTTTCCCGCCACAGGTCGACGGCGCGCGAGCGGCCCATGAGGCGCAGGTAGGTGCCGAGGTCGCCGCGGCGGGCGTCGAACGCCTGCGGTCGTCGCCACAGCCGCAGGAACACGTCCTGGACGACGTCGCCCGACTGGGTGTGGTCGCCCAGCACGCGGTACGCGGCCGCGTAGACGGAGCGATGATGCGCGTCGTACGCGCGAGCGAACTGCGTGGCGTCCGTGAGGTCGATCGAGTCGGTCATAACTTTCAACAAAGGTTATACACAATGTTGAAGGTTGGCAAACCCCCGGTCAGGCAACGACACTGAGGCCGGTGCGCCGCCTGCTGCCCGTCCTCCTGGGGATCGTCGTCGTGGTGGGCGGCGGCCTGCTCCTGCTGACCATCGTGCACGACCGCGACGCCGCAGGCGTCGGCGCGCAGAGTGCCCCCGCGGCCGCCGGCCCGGGCACGCTCGAGCCCGACCGCGGGGACGCCTCGCGCCCCGGTGCCGGCGCCGGCCGCTTCAGCGTCCCAGCGCCGACCAGCGGCGCGCACGCCTCCCGCACCCCGCGGCGGGAGGGCCGCATCGACGACGCCGCCCTGCTGCAGGCCCTCGCGCTCGGCGACGTCGCGTTCGTCTACGGCTCGGCCAGGCCACCCCGGGCCCTCGCCGCGCTGCGTGACGCGCTCATCGGCCCCTTCGACCCCGAGCTTGCGGCCGCCGGGTCGATGGTCCTCCTCGTGCGCCGGCCGGGGACCGCGGGCGTGCGGGCGCTCGCCTGGAGGCGGCGCCTGGAGGCCACCGGGCCCGCCGACCCGCGGCTGCGCGACTTCGTCGAGGCGTGGCTCGGCAAGGGCGCTGGTAGAACGGGGTGATGCCCCGCTCCCTCCCCCCCTTGCGCCTCGCGCTCGCGCAGGTCAACGTCCGCGTGGGCGACGTCGAGGGCAATGTCGCCAAGCTGCGGGACTGGATCGACCGGGGCCGCGACGAGGGCGCCGAGGTCGTCGTGGCCCCGGAGCTCGCCATCTCGGGCTATCCGCCGGAGGACCTGCTGCTCAAGGAGCACTTCCTGGGTGCCTGCGCCGAGGGCCTCCAGGCGCTCGCGCGCGAGACGGAGGGCGTCGTGGCGCTCGTCGGCTTCCCCGAGCGCGCCGACGACGTCTACAACGCCCTCGCGGTCATCGCCGACGGCGCCGTTCAGGCCGTCTACCGCAAGTGCGACCTGCCCAACTACTCCGTCTTCGACGAGCAGCGCTACTTCCAGCGGGGCGAGGCGGGCGGACTGGTCGAGCTCGGCGGCGCCCGGCTCGGCCTGACCATCTGCGAGGACATCTGGACGCCCGGCCCGCCCGCGTCGGCCGAGGCGCTGGCCGGCGCCCAGCTGATCGTCAACGCGTCCGCCTCCCCCTACCACCGCGGCAAGGGCCGCCAGCGCGAGCGAATGGTCGTCCAGCGCGCGCGCGACAACCTCTGCGCCTTCGCGTTCTGCAACCTCGTCGGCGGCCAGGACGAGCTCGTCTTCGACGGCTACTCCGTCGTGGTCGACCACGAGGGCACGGTGCTGGCCCGTGGGCCGCAGTACGCCGAGGGCCTCGTGCACGCCGCCGTGGACCTGCACGCCGCCGGCACGGCGCGCCTCCGCGACGCGCGGCTGCGGCCGTCCGTGCGCTCCCAGCTGCAGCACGTGGACCACCTGGCCGTGCTCGAGCGGCGCGAGCCCGACCCTGCGGCCGATCCGGCGGCGGGCGCCGACGTCCACGAGCCGCTCGAGGACCTCGCGGACGTCTACGGCGCGCTCGTGCTCGGCACGCGCGACTACGTCGACAAGAACGGCTTCGAGCGCGTGTGCCTCGGCCTGTCCGGCGGGATCGACTCCTCCCTCGTGCTGACCGTGGCCGCCGACGCGCTCGGGCCGGAGCGGGTGACCGCCGTGACCATGCCGTCGCGCTACTCCTCCGAGGGCACGCGCACGGACGCGGAGCTGCTCGCCGCCAACCTCGGCGTGGAGCTCCTCGAGATCGCCATCGAGCCGGCCTTCGAGGCGTTCGAGGGCATGCTCGCGCAGACCTTCGACGGGCGTGAGCGCGACGCGACAGAGGAGAACCTGCAGGCCCGGATCCGCGGCAACCTCCTGATGGCCATGTCGAACAAGTTCGGCTGGCTCGTGCTCACCACGGGCAACAAGTCCGAGACGAGCGTCGGCTACTCGACGCTCTACGGCGACACGGCGGGCGGCTTCGCGGTCATCAAGGACGTGGCGAAGACGCTCGTCTACGAGCTGATCGCCTTCCGCAACGCCCGCGATGCCGACCATCCGGTGCCCGAGTCGATCATCACCCGGCCGCCGAGCGCCGAGCTGCGCGCCGACCAGCGCGACGACGACTCGCTGCCCGACTACGACACCCTGGACCGCATCCTCGAGCTCGCGATCGAGCACGACGCCTCGCCCGAGCAGCTGCTCGCCGCCGGCTGTCCCGCGACGGAGCTCGAGCGCATCCTGCGACTCGTGGACGTCAACGAGTACAAGCGCCGTCAGCAGCCGCCCGGCGTGCGCATCTCCGAGCGCGCCTTCGGCCGCGACCGCCGGATGCCGATCACCAACGGCTTTCGCGGCTGACCGGCGGCTCGGCCCCCACGCCGAGCCCGCGGGCCAGCGTGGCCGCCTGCACGCGGCTGCGGACGTCGAGCTTGCGCAGGATGTTCGAGACGTGCACCCCCGCGGTGCTCGGGCTGATGAACAGCTCGGTGGCGATCTCGCGGTTCGTACGGCCCTCGCTGAGCAGCGCGAGCACGACCTGCTCGCGGTCCGTGAGCAGGTTGGAGACCGCCGAGCGCCACCGCGGCGCCTCGGGGCTGGCGAGCTGCCGGGCGAGCTCGTCCGCCATCTGGACGGCCTGCTCGAGCCCGCCCGCCCGCCCTCCGGCGCGGTGGCGCTCGAGGTCCGAGGGCGACAGGCGCTCGCGCAGCCCGGTGAGGACATGCTCGAGGTCGGCCACCTCCACCGGCGGCACGGGCGCCAGGAGCGCCTCGCGCAGCGCTTCGGCGGCGCCGAGCAGCTCGGCCGCGCAGACGGGTTCGACGCGCACGAGGAGGCCGCTGAGCTCCTCCAGCACGCTCGCCGTGCGCCACCGGTCGCCGAGCTCGACGTGCAACAGCAGGCTCAGGCGCAGCAGGGCGGCGGCCCGCGGCAGGTCGTGCTCACGGCGCGCGACGATGGCGAGCTCGTGCCGGGCCCACGCGACGCCCTCCCGGTAGCCGACGCGCTCCGAGATGGCCAGGGCCTCCTCGAGGCGCTCCCGGGCGCGGGCCTGGTCGCCCGCATAGCCGGCGCTCGCGCCGAGGTTGACGAGCGCCGCCGCCGTCGCCTGCTCGGCACCGACGCCGCGGAAGTGCTCGAGCGCCGCGGCCCCCAGCGTCTCGGCTCGCTCCAGGTCCCCGACGAGCCAGGCCGCGAAGGCGAGGTAGTCCTCCGACACGGCTACGCCCAGCGGATCGCCGAGCTCGTCCCACACGGCCCGGGCCTCCCCGTGGCGCACCTGCGCCTCGGCGTAGCGCCCCTGCTCGCGGGCGATCGACCCCAGGCGCTGGAGGGCACCGGCCTCGCCGGGACGGTCGCCGAGCTCCCGGCGCAGCTCGAGCGCCGCCTCGAGCCGCGTCGTGGCGAGCGGGTAGTCGCACTGCAGGAAGGCGAGCACCCCCGCGCCGGCCAGGACCCCCGCCCGGACGGCGGGCGCCAGCCGGTCGGCCACGGTGACCGACCGCTCGAGCCAGGCACGGGCCTCCTGGTAGCTGCCGTCCACGCTCCAGAAGGGCCACAGCACCCCGACGAGGCGCCCCACGAGCTCGGGCTCATCCATCGACTGGCGGGCCAGCGCCGCCCGGAGGTTGTCCTGCTCGGCCTGCAGGCAGGCGAGCCACGCGGCCTGGTCGCCCGAGGCGAGCTCGCACTGCGCCCGCTCGGCGAGCTCGAGGCACCACGCTGCGTGGGCGGCGAAGACCGCCTCGCGCTCGCCGCTGCGCTCCAGGTGCTCGCCGGCGTACTGGCGCACGGTCTCCAGGAGGCGATAGCGCGTGTCCCCCCCGCCGCCGTTGACGACCTGCACGAGCGAGTGGTCGATGAGCCCGGCGAGCAGCTCGAGCACGTCGAGCCGCTCCGCCCCGGCCGCGGCACCCACCGTCTCGGCGCCGTCGAGCGAGAACGTCCCCCGGAACGCCGCCAGCCGCCGGAAGAGCACCTGCTCGCCCGGGCTGAGCAGGCGGTGGCTCCACTCCAGCGCGGCGTGCAGCGACCAGTGGCGCTCGGGGGCCGCGTGGTCGGCGTGCCGCAGAAGGCGGCTGTCGTGCTCGAGCCGGTCCGCGATCTGGTCCAGGCTGAGCACGGAGACGCGCGCGGCGGCCAGCTCGATGGCCAGCGGCATGCCGTCCAGGCGCCGGCAGAGCCGGGTGACGGCCGCCGTGGTGTCCGCCGTGACCGCCAGCGACGGCGCGGCCCGCGCGGCCCGCTCGAGGAACAGCTCGACCGCCCCGTCCTCGCCGGCCGGGTCCTCCGGGGCCGCGACGGCGAGGCCCTCGACGCGGAAGAGCTGCTCGCCGGCGATGGCCAGCGGCTGGCGGCTGCTCGCCACGATGCGCAGTCGCGGGCTGATCCCGAGGAGGGCGACGATGAGCTCGGCCGCGGCGTCGACGACCCGCTCGCAGTTGTCCAGCACGAGCAGGGCCGGCTCGGCGGCGAGCCGCCGAGCGATCGCCGTGTGCGCCGGCTGGGCGAGCGGCGGCGTGAGCCCCACCCCGGCGGCCACGTGCTGGTGGAGCACCGACGGGTCCGCGACGGCCGCGAGGTCGACCCACCAGACGCCGCCGGGATGGTCGTCGCGGCTCGCCGCCGCGACCGCGAGCGCGAGCCGGCTCTTGCCGCAGCCGCCGGGGCCCGTAAGCGTGAGCAGCCGGGTGTCCACGAGCAGGGTCTCGAGCTCGGCCAGCTCGCGCCGGCGGCCGATGAGCGGCGTCAGCTCGGCGGGCAGGTCACCGGCAACCGGGTCCTCGAGCCTCTCGCTGGGATGTGGGTCGTCCACCGGGGTTCTGTCCCTAAGCATCCCGCACCGTCCGGCTGAAGACGAGCGACATCGTCCCGGAGGGGACCAGCGCGGTCGTGAAGCCGCCGCTGGTCGGGTTGGTCGCTCGCCCGATGCGCAGGCCGGGCCGGTCGTCGAGCATGCCGGCAATGACGCGCAGGCACCCAGAACCTTCCCGCGCGGACCACCGAAAGGACGCCACCAGGCACAGCTTCCTCGGCTGCGAGCACCGCGGCCTCGAGGCGGCGGCCGGCTGAGGCGCCTCAGGCGATGGTCGTCGGCGAGCCGCTGGAGGTGGCGTCGCGCACCCATCGCGAGCGGGCCGGGATGCGGTTCCAGTCGCAGCGGTCGGCGTAGCGGCTCGCGATCTCGGTGACCTCCTGCAGGAGGTCGTCGCGGAGCGTCAGCGGCTGCAGGCCGAGGGCGAGGAGCTGGCGGTTCTCGACCGCCAGCTCGTTCTCCAAGGCCTCCTTGCGCGGGTTCTCGACGAGCTCGACCTCGGCCCCCGACATCTCGGCCACGAGCTCGGCGAGCTCGCGGACGCGGTGGACCTCGGTCATCTGATTGAAGATGCGGACGCGCTCGCCCGTGGCGGCCGGGTGCTCGACGGCGAGCTGCACGCAGCGGACGCTGTCCTGGAGGTGGATGAAGGCCCGCTTCTGTCCGCCGGTGCCGTGGACGGTGAGTGGGTGACCGACGGCCGCCTGCATCAGGAAACGGTTCAGGACCGTGCCGTAGTCGCCGTCGTAGTCGAAGCGGTTGATGAGCCGATCGTCGCGGCGCGTCTCGTTCGTCTGGGTCCCCCAGACGATGCCCTGGTGCAGGTCCGTGACGCGCACGCCGTCGTTGCGGTTGTAGAACGCGAACAGCAGCTGGTCCTGGCACTTGGTCAGGTGGTAGACGCTGCCCGGGCTGGCCGGGAAGAGGATGTCGCGCTCGATCTCGCCCTCGGTCGAGTCGAAGCGGACGTGCAGGTAGCCCTCCGGCAGGGTCAGGCTCGCCGCGTCGTAGCCGTAGACGCCCATGGTGCCCAGGTGCACGACGTGGGCGTCGAGGTCGGCCTCGACGAGCGCCGCCAGGAGGTTGTGCGTCGCGTTGACGTTGTTGTCGACCGTGTAGCGCTTGTGCCGGGCGCTCTTCATGGAGTAGGGGGCGGCGCGCTGCTCGGCGAAGTGCACGACCGCGTCCGGGCGACGCTCGCTGAGCACCCGCAGGAGCCCGTCGAAGTCCTGCGCGACGTCGAGCTCCTGGATCTCGATCTCGCGGCCGGAGATCTCCCGCCAGGCCGCGACCCGCTCCCCGAGCGACCGGATCGGCGTCAGCGAGGTCACGCCGAGCTCCTCGTCGGCCTGCCGGCGGGCGAAGTTGTCGGCGATGGTCACGGCGTGGCCGGCCGCCGACAGGTGCAGCGACGTGGGCCACCCGCAGAAGCCATCACCACCGAGGACGAGGACGTGCACGCCCGGAGCTTATGGCGTGACGGGCTCGGAGCCCGTTCGGGTCTCTTCGACACCCGGGCTGGACGGGCGTCCGACGAGGACGAGGACGAGAAGCTCGGCGCCGATCGTCGCCAGGCGCAGCGCGACCGCGCCCGCGGCCAGGTCCCCCCGTCCCAGCTGTCCGTGCATGAGGGCGAGGTACGCCGCCTCCCGGACGCCGAGGCCGCCGGGCGCGATGACGACGACGAGGCCGGCGGCCCAGGCCAGGGTGGCCGCACCGGCGATCGCCGCCGGGTCGGCGAAGCCCGAGACGGCGCTCTGGGCGAAGATCGCGGCGACGGCGTAGGCGGCGAAGGCCCCGACGTAGAGCACGGTCGTGCGACCCGTGCGCCATCCGTCGACCCGGCTGCGGACCGCCGCGAGCCGGGCGAGGACCAACGGCGCCGCCGGCGTGAGGACGAGCGCGAGCCACTCGGGCCGCCCGGCCAGGGTCAGCGCCACGCCGGCGACGGCCAGGCCGGCGCAGAGGGACACGAGGTTCTCGGTGAAGACCGTGAGCAGGCGGTCGGTCGCCGTGCCGGATACGGAGACGACGCGGGAGGCCGGGCCCCAGAAGCCTCCCGGCAGGTAGCGCAGCGCCTGCGTGCGGCACCACAGGCTGGCACCGGCCCGGGAGGCGCGCCCGTCGGCGAGCACGCCCCAGCCGGCCGCGAGCAGGCTCCACCACACGAGGGCGGCGACGAGCGCCGGAAGCAGCCACGGCCACCGGAGGTCGGCGAAGGAGGCGTCGCGGACGGCCGTGACGGCGACGGAGACCACGAGCGCCAGCGCGACGACGTAGCCGACGGCCCGCGCGAGGGCGACGAGCCGGCGGACGGTCATGCGGCCGGCTGCGGGCGGCGCGCTCGCCACCAGGTCCCGAGGATGACGCGGGCGTAGCGCGCGCCGTAGAGCACGTTGTGCCCCTTCTTGGACTGGCCGGCGACGCGCTTGCGCATGACGACCGGACGCTCGGTCACCCGGTAGCCGGCGGCGATCGCCCCGATCAGCAGCTCGGACGTCTGGTACTGGACCTGCTCCTGGCGGACCGTCGCCGTCAGCTCGGCCCGCATCGCCCGGAAGCCGCTGGAGCTGTCCGTGACCCGCGTCCCGGTCAGGCGGCGGATGAGCCACGCGAACACGTGGACCCCGGCGCCGCGCAGCGCGTCGTCGTCCTCGGTGGCGCCCAGCACGCGGGACCCGATCACGAGGTCCGCCTCGCCCGCGGCGACCGGCGCCAGCACCCCGGGCAGCTCGGCGGGGTTCCACTGCCCGTCACCGTCGAGCGTGACGATGTACTCGGCCCCGTGGTCACGGGCCAGCTCGTAGCCGACGCGGAGGGCGATCCCGTGCCCGCAGTTGCGCTCGAGGCGGGCGACGAGCGCCCCCGCCGCAGCCGCGGCCGCCGCGGTCCCGTCCGCGGAGCCGTCGTCGACGACGAGCGTCCGCACGGCCAGCCCGCAGGCCTGGGCGGGGACCTCACCGACCACGCCCGCGATCGCCGGAGCCTCGTCCAACGCGGCGATCACGGCGACGACCGCCGGCAGCCGCAGGCCGGGGTGCGCGTCGGCGAAGGCGCGGACGGCCTCGTCACGGACCTGCTGTGCGTACGGGGTGCGCGTCTTGACGCTGGTCGTGCCCACGGCCCTCCATCGGTGTCGCGGCTCGGCCGCGGTGATTGCCGGCGGACCGGCACTCTAGGCTCGCGCGGTGGCGGGCATGGTGCGAACGATCGGCGTGTGCGTGGTGCTCGCGAGCTTGACGCTCCTGATCGCCGACCAGCCGAGCTACGACGTCTATGCCTGGCTCAACTGGGGACGTCAGATCGCCCACGGTGGCCTCGACACGACGGGCGGCCCGTCGTGGAAGCCACTGCCGGTCCTGGCGACCACGGGCCTGTCGGTCCTCGGCGACGATGCCGCGCGGCTGCTGTGGCTCGTGCTCGCACGCACGGCCGGGTTGCTCGCTCTCGTGCTGGCCTTCCGGCTCGCTCGCGGGCTGTCGGGAATCGTCGGCGGCGTGGTCGCGTGCGCGGGCCTGGCGACCGCGACCGACGTCGCCATGTTCTGCAGCCGGGGGACCTCTGAGGCGCTGCTGGTCGCGCTCGTGCTCGGCGCGGTGCTGCTGCTCCTCGACGATCGTCGGCTGAGCGCCTGCGGGCTGATCGTCCTGGCTGCCCTGCTGCGGCCGGAGGTCTGGCCGCTCATGGCGGCCGGCGGCCTGTGGCTCGTGTGGTCGGCGCCGACGAGACGAGCCAGGGCGCACCGGCTCGCCGCCCTGACCGGGGCGGGAGTCCTGGTTCTGGCCGCCTGGCTGCTGCCGGAGCAGCTCGGATCGGGTGAGGCCCTGCGGGCCGCCTCACGAGCGCTCGATCCGGTGGCCGGGACACCGGCGCAGGCGTCGAGGCCCTTCGTGGCCGTGTTCACCAACAGCGCCCGCGCGCTCGCCTGGCCGCTGTACGCCGGCGCCGTGCTCGCCGTCGCGCTGGCCGCCCGCCGCCCGCGCGAACGTGCTGCCCGCGTCGTGCTCGCACTGGCGGGCACCGCGTCCGTCTACATGATCACCGTCGCCGTGCTCGCCGAGGGGGGCTTCACCGGCACGTTGCGCTACGTCACGCTGCCCGCCGCGCTCACCGCCGTGCTCGGCGGTGTCGGCTGGGGGTGGCTCTGGCAGATCGCCCGTGAGCGCGCGACGCCCCGCCGGGCCCTCGCGGCCGCTCTCGTGGCCACGGGCGTGGTGGTGCCGTTCCTCGTGCTCGCCGCACTGCGGACGGGCCGCGAGCTGCGGGCCACGCAGGCCGCGGTGCGGCTCTACGACGAGCTGCCGAGCGTCCTGCGCAGGGCGGGCGGGGCCGCCGCCGTGCGCGCCTGCGCACCGGTCTACACCGGGCCGTACCAGACCCAGGTGCTGGCCTGGGAGCTCCACGTGCCGTCACGACGGATCGGCATCCACCCCCGGCCGCCGGGCACGCGTGTCTGGCCTGCGTCGCTGACGCCCCGGCTCGATCCCGCGTTCCCGCCGCGCGCGAGGTCACGCCGGTGGACGGTGTCGTCGACCTGCGTGCTCCGGCCGTGAGCACCCGAGTACCCTCCGGCCGGGTGGCACGGACCGCTTCTCGCGCGGAGCTCCGCACCCGCCGCTTCGTCCTCGGTGCCCTCGGTGTGTCCGTCCTCTCGCTGGTCGCGCTGCGCCAGCCGGGCTACGACCCGACGGCGTGGCTGATCTGGGGACGGCAGCTCGTGCACGGATCGCTCGACACCGTCGGTGGGCCGTCGTGGAAGCCGCTGACGGTGGTCGTCACGACGCTGTTCTCGCTCGCGGGGACGACGGCGGCCTCGTGGCTCTGGCTCGTGGTCGCTCGCTGGGCCGGCCTGCTCGCCGTGCTGCTCGCCTACCTCGTCACGCGCCGCCTGGGGAGCCGCCGGGCGGCGATCCTCGCCGCGGCGGCCCTCGCCCTGGCCAACGACTTCCTCTACAACTGCGTCCGCGGCGACTCGGAGGGCCTGCTCGTCGCGCTCGTCCTCGCGGCGATCCTCGCCGCACTCGACGGCCGCCACCGGACCGGCTTCGCGCTCGGCGTCGGTGCGGCGCTGCTGCGCCCCGAGGTGTGGCCGCTCGTCGCGGCGTACGGGGCCTGGCTGCTCTGGACCCGCCCGCGGGCGACGACCGCGCTGCTCGTCCTCGGCGGCGGGGCGGCGATCGTCGCCCTCTGGATCGGCCCCGAGCTCGTGGGCTCCGGCGAGGCGCTGCGGGCCGCGACGCGGGCGCGCAACCCCGTGCCCGGCTCGCCCGCAGAGTCGCGGTTCCCCTTCCTGACGACGTTCGCGGTCGCCTCGACGATGCTCGTCTGGCCGGTCTACGCCGGCGCCGTGTACCGGGTGGTCGCCGCCTGGCGCGCGCGCCCGCGGTCCGCGAACGACCGGGCGGTGCTGCTGATCGGCGCCGGGGCGACAGTCCTCATGCTGACCGTCGCCGGCCTGTCCGAGGTCGGTTTCACCGGCAACCTGCGCTACTCGACGCTCCCGGCGGCCGGCCTCTGCGTGCTCGGCGGCCTGGGCCTCCCGCCGGTGGTCGAGGCCGTGCGCGGCCGGAGCCCGCGTTGGCTGCTGTGGCCGGTGGGCGCCCTGGCGCTCGCCGCGCCGGTCGTGAGCCTCGCGATCATCGTCTCCGGCGGCCTCCGGCTCGCGCACGACGAGCACGTCTACGGCGTCGAGCTGCCGCACCTCATCGCCGTCGCCGGTGGCGCCTCGGCGGTCCGGGCCTGTGCCCCGGTCTGGGCCAGCCCCTTCGAGCGCCAGGCCGTGGCCTGGCGACTGCGTCTCCCGCAGCGCGACGTGTCGACACGGCCGCCCGTGTCGGGCACGGTGCTCGCCTCGAGGCACACGCGCGCCGGCCGCGCCACGGCCGTGCCCCTGCGCGCCGCGACGGCGGATCTCGTCCTGCGCTCCGTGTGCCGGCCGCGCTAGTACCCCGCCTCCGCAAGGACGTACGGTCGACGGGTATCAGCGGGCGTCGCGTACGGCGATCGTCACGCGCACGAGCGCGACCGGCCGGTCGCGCCCGTCGCACAGCTCGACCTCCCACACCCAGGTGGTGCGGCCTCGGTGGCGGGGCGTGGCGACCGCCGTGACGGTGTCGCCCTCGAAGGCCGGCCGCAGGAAGCTCGTGTGGTTGGAGAGCCCGGCGACGGCCTTGCCCTCCTCCGCGCCGAGCGCCGTCCCGTAGGACGCCATGGACTCGGCCATGGCCGCATAGAGCCCGCCGTGGACGAGCCCGTAGGGCTGCAGGTGCTGTGGCCCGATCACCACGTGGGCGCGGGCGCCGTGGCCGTCCACGTGGTCGTAGCAAAGCCCGTAGAGGCTGTCGAAGCCGGACGGCGACTCGCCGTTGAGCGTGCGTGAAGCGGCCTCCATGCGGGGGGATCGTAGTCGCCGGTGGACTAGCCTCGGCCCCGCATGAGCCTCGACGCCCTCGCTCCGGATCAGCGTGCCGTCGTCGAGCTCGTCCTCCAGCAGGGACGCGGCTACGCGAGCCTCTCGGCCCTGCTCGGCGGCTCGGAGGCCGGCGTCCGCGAGCGGGCCCGCCGGGGCCTCGACCGGCTCGCCGCCCCGGGGGACCTGGGCCCTGAGGTGCGCGGCGAGCTCGCCGACTTCCTGCTCGGCCAGCAGGCCGACGCGCAGCGGGAGGCGACCCGCACCCGGCTCGCGGAGTCGACCGAGGCGCGCCTGTGGGCGTCCGCGGTCTCCGCCGAGCTCGCGACGCTGCCCGGCGCGGTGCTGCCGGAGCTTCCCGCCCCCGGGCCGGCGGCCGGCGAGCC
>JBBSPV010000009.1:0-92501 GCA_038258425.1 Solirubrobacterales bacterium
GAGCGCCGGCTCAAGGCGCGAGCGGAGCGCCGCCGCAAGGCCCGCGCCGCCGAGCGCCGCCGCGCCGCGCGCCGCAAGGCCCGCCGCGAGGCCGAGCAGACCCCGACCGCGGAGCCGACGAAGGCCGCGGCCGCCGCGACCCACGGCGGCGACGACGGCGGGCTCGGCACGGGCGGGCTGATCGCCATCGTCGTGGTCGCCATCGCCGTGCTGGCGGTCGGCGCCCGCTTTCTGCTGCGCCGCGTCGGCCGCTCGGGCACCTCGACGCAGACCCCGTGACCGCGGCGCGCCTCGCGGGCGGGGTCAGCCGGGAAGGCTGAGCAACGTCTCCACGCGGTCCAGCACCGCGTCGTCGAAGGCTGCGGCCCAGTCGCGCGGCCAGTCGACAGCGCTTCCCGCGACTCGCGCCTGAACGTCTGCGGCGGCGGCGACCGCCCCGCCCAGCGCCGCCACGAGCGGTTCGATCGCGGGCTCGGCGGCGCGCAGGTTCGCGGAGATCGCCGCCATCGCGGCCGGCGTCTTGTTCTCGAACGCGCTGGTGACGGTGACCATCCCCGCGGAGGCCATCTCGATCGGCACGAGGCTCGGGTGCGGTGTGTGCATGAGCGCCAGACCGACGTCGTGCTCGCGCAACAGCTCCCCGTAGGCGGCCTGGCCCGAGCGCGGCAGGAGCTCGAGCGTCTTCCCCGTCCCGAGGTCGAGCCGGCGCCCGAGCGCCGTCGTGCCCACGCCGCGCAGCGCCCACCCGCGCAGCAGCCCGCGCCGGCTCGCCTCGCGAAGCGCGAGCGTCCCGAGCTCGAACAGGTTGCGCGCAGCGTGAGCTTCCGGGCGCGCGTAGAACAGCAGGCGCCGCTGCGTGCGCGCCGCCAGCTCGGTCGCCGTCGGCGGCCTCACGGGCGTGATGGCGTTCCGGAAGGCCGCCGAGGCCGTATCGCCGGCGTCCGCGCCGGCCGCGAAGACCCCGAGTCCGCGACGCCGGAAGAAGTCCCGCAGCAGCTCGGTGGAGAACAGCGCACGATGCTCGAAGCGGTAGGACGCCTCCGCCAGCGCGGCCCAGGTGCCCATGGGGAAGGTGAACGGCTCGTACTCCTGGACCAGGTAGAGGAACGGCGCGGACCGCAGCTCGCGCACCGCGGCGTCCGCCAGGTGCGCGGTCCACCAGGTCGAGGCGATCCAGCGGTCGTCGGCCGAGGCCTCCACCGGCCCGGACTCGCGGCCGAACGTGACCTCGACGCGGTCGAAGAACCCCTCCAGCCCGTCGTAGGCCTCGATCGTGCGCTGCCAGCCTGCCGGCAGGGGCGGGACGGGGTCGACCGTGACGATCCGCACGCGCACGCCGCGCTCGGCCAGACGGCGGGCGAGGTTGAACTTGCCGATGTAGCCGCCGAAGAAGTGCGCCAGGTCGATCGTCGGGACGAGGAGGTTCACGCGCGGGGCACCCGGCTGGTCTCCCGCCGTGAGCCGGAGCGGAAGGATCTTCTCCTCGACGACCCGCAGCTCGGGCAGGGTCGGTCCGCCCCGGCCCGGGGGTTGGTGGAGCGTCGGCGGCGGTACGGCGTCCAGCCGGACGCGGCGCGCGGGGCGGTCACGCGCGGTGGCGCGGAGCAGGCGCCGCCACATGAAGGCGTAGCCCAGCATCCACTCCGCTCCGAGCGTCTCGGGCCGGCCGGTCAGCTCCCGGGCGCCGCGCAACCAGAGGCGCCCGAGCGCGGGCAACGAGGTTTCCGCGGTGGTGAAGCGCGCCAGCGCCCGGCGCTTGGGCGGCGCCATCCGCTCGCCGACGCGCAGCCGCAGCACCGTCACGACCTGCACGAGGCGGCAGACGTCGACGAAGTAGTGCATCCGCCACTGACGCACCCGCTCCCGAGGGTCGCGCCGCACGGCGCCGAACCGGTCGCGCAGACTCGGCATGCGGTTGGCGGCGGCGTGCCCGAGCGACGCCTCGCCGTGCTGGACGTAGTCGTAGAGCGGGCGGTCGACGTAGGCGACGTCTCCCCTGGCGAGCGCCACGAGGCCGAGCCAGTGATCATGGAAGTGCGCGAACTGGCCCGGTGGGAAGGGCAGCGCGTCGGCGAGCAGCTCCCGCCGCAGCAGCGACGCCGCACCCGTGACGGCGTTGGCGACGAGCAGCGAGAGCAGGTCGGCGTGGTTGTTGCGGCGGCGCTCCCAGTACGTCTCGGCCAGCACCGCGCCCTCCGGGGTGACCACGCGCGCGTCCGAGTAGACGAGCTCGGCGTCGCCGATCCCGCTCAGCAGCGCCTCGAGCTTGTCGGGGTGCCACTCGTCGTCCTGGTCGGCGAGGGCGACGAAGGGCGCCTCGGCCGGCGCAAGGGCGAGCACCCGCTCGAAGTTCCGGTAGAAGCCGAGCCGCCCGCCGGAGTCCGTGACCACGAAGCGCGGGTCGTCCCCGACCGCGTCCCGGACCACGGCCCGGCCCTCGGCGCTCGAGCCGTCGTCGGAGATGACGCAGACCCAATGACCGTGCGTCTGGGCCCGGATGGAGTCGAGCTGGCGGCGCAGCAGCTCGGCCGGCGGCTCGTAGGTGGCGATGCAGATCGCCACCAGCGGCCCGTCCCCGTCAACGGCGGCCGGGAGCGCCACCGGTCCGGGCAGCGCGACGACGTCGACGGCGCCGAGCCCGACGTCGCCGCGGTCGCTGCGCAAGCCGATCGTGACCACGTCGCCGGGCGCCCGCGGACCGATGGCCGCGGTGCCCCAGAAGCCGCTGCGATAGCCGTCCGGGGACCCGGCGCCGTAGGGGTCCTCCTCCGGGCGCAGACCGCGCAACACGTCCAGGCGGGGCATGCCGTGCGCGGTGAGGGGCTGCGGTTCGCCGTCGACGAGCAGGGCGAGCGTCTCGACGCGCTCGGCGCACCAGCCGGCGACGAAGAGCGCCGTCCCGGCGCCGACCGCGAGCGAGGGCGGCAGCGGCGTGTCGAGCTGGACGTGGAGCGGCGCCGCCATGCCCGGGCACCGTAGGGTGAGCCCCCGATGTCGGAGCAGAAGGCGTTCTGGGCGGCGCTGCGCGCCCGTCACCCCGGTCTGCGCGAAGCGGTCCTCGCCGACGCGCGGATCACGGCCCACTTCCGTGGCGAACGGCATGAGTTCCGCTCCACGGCGGATGCCCTCGCGCAGATCGCCCGGCTCGCCTGGACCTCGGACGCGTTCGCCGCGCAGGTCCTCTACCGCGTCAAGACCACGTTGCAGCGCCGCGGGGTGCCGGTACTGCCCCGTGTGGCCCACCGAGCGGCGATGGCACTCGCCCAGGTGTCGATCGGCGACCCCGTGCTCATGCATCCGGGCGTCTACCTCATTCACGGCCAGGTCGTCGCGGACGGCCTCGTCGAGATCGGTCCGGGCACCGTGATCGCTCCGTGGGTGACGATCGGGCTCCGCGCCGGCGTCGTCGAGGGCGCGACGATCGAGGCGGGCGCCTCCATCGGCACGGGGGCCAAGGTCATCGGTCCGGTGACCATCGGCGCCGGGGCCCAGGTCGGGGCCAACGCCGTGGTCGTCGCCGATGTGGCGCCGGGCGCCACGGTCGTCGGAGCGCCGGCCCGGCCCGTCGGTCACTAGAGCCGACGGGCGCTAGTACCCTTCGGCCGATGTGGCCGTTCAACCGTAAATCCACCCCTGAGCCGTCGGGCGCGACCGCGGTCGCCGAGCGACCCCAGGATCCGCTCGAGCACGCCGGCGCCGACGACCTGCATGCGGAGATCGAGCGCCTCACGGCCGCCAACCGCGCCGCCCGTGACCTCGACACGGAGCGCCGCCTGCTGACGGTCCGCCACCTGCTGGCCCAGCGCCGGATCGACGAGGCGGCCAGCGACCCGCAGCACCCCGACCCGTCCCGCGCCGCCCTGCCCGAGTTCACCGGCGAGCTCCCGGAGATCGACGCCGCCGACCTCACGCCGGAGCTGATCCGGGCCGGCATCCTGCGCGACGGTGCCCTGCTCGTGCGCGGGCTGGTCCCCCGGGATGCGGCGCTCGCCTTCGCGGAGCAGATCGACCAGTCGTTCACCGAGCGCGAGCTCGTCCTCGACGGCCAGCCGGCGACACCTGGCTACTACGAGGAGTGGACCGGAGAAGGCCGCTTCGGCGACGTCGGCAGCCGACCCTGGATCCGCGCCGGCGGCGGGGTGCTGGCCGGGGACTCCCCGAAGCTCGCCTTCGAGATGCTCGAGCTCTTCCGCGCCGGCGGGTTCATGCCGGTGGTCGAGGCCTACCTCGGCGAGCCGCCGCTGATCTCCTTCGAGAAGACGACGTTGCGCAAGGCCACGCCGGACGTGGCGGGCGCCTGGCACCAGGACGGCGCGTTCATGGGGCCCGTGCGCGCCCTCAACCTCTGGCTGTCGCTGTCGCGCTGCGGCGACGAGTCGCCGGGACTCGACGTCGTCCCGCGCCGCCTCGACGACTACGTCGACGCCGGCGGCGAGGGCGCCATGCTCTCCTACCAGGTGACGGACGCCACGGCGCAGTCCGCCGCCGGCGCGACGACGATCGTGCGCCCGATCTTCGAGCCCGGCGACGCGCTCTTCTTCGACGAGAAGTGCCTGCACCAGACCGCCTCGGATCCGTCGATGCCCAACCCGCGCTACGCCATCGAGAGCTGGTTCTTCGGGGGTTCGGCGTTCCCGGAGTACGTCCCGATCGCGGTCTAGCCGGCGGTCGTGGCGGTTCGCGAACCGGACCTCGCGCCCCAGGACAGCCCGGCGCATCCGATGGCGCCGTACGTGGCCGACGCGCGGCGGCGACAGCGTGCGCGCCCGGTACCGCGCGTGCCGCCCCGTCGCGCGGTGATCACCATCGTCCACGACGAACCGGTCTTCCTCCCGATCTGGTTGGGCTACTACGGGCGCTTCTTCGATCCACGGGACATCTACGTGCTCGACAACGAGACCACGGACGGCTCGACGGAGCGCGACGGCTTCGTGCGCATCCCCGTGACCCGGGCGGAGGTCGATCACACCTGGATGGTCCGGACGGTCGAAGCGCTGCAGCACGACCTGCTGGATCGTGGCTACGACGTCGTCGTGGTCACTGACGTCGACGAGATCATCGCGCCCGTGCCCGAGCTCGGCGACCTGGGCGGGTACCTCGACGGCTTCGGTGCCGAGTGGGTCAACTGCCTCGGCTACGAGGTCCTGCACCAGCCGGCGGCCGAGCCGCCGCTGGAGCTCTCCAGGCCCGTGCTCACCCAGCGTGGTCACTGGTTTCCCAACGGCGCCTACGACAAGGCAGCGGTGGCGTCCGCCCCGATGACGTGGCGGCCCGGCTTCCACGGTCGGGAGGACTTCCGATACGACCTCGACCCGGATCTCCGCCTGATCCACCTGCACCGCATGGACTTCGACCTCTGCCTGCAACGCCACCGCACGCGCGCGCGTCGCCGCTGGGCGGCCGCCGACGCCGACCGTCGCTGGGCGGTGCACAACCAGATCACCGAGGACGAGGCGTTCGCACGCTGGTTCTTCACCGACAGCAGCATCGAGGGGTTCCCGATCCGCCTGGAACCGATCCGGTCCAACTGGCGGGAGGTGGTGTGACCCGGATGCTCGACCGCCTGCGGGACGGCCTGCTGCCGGAGGCGCGCGCGGGTGCCGAGCAGTGGCAGCGTGTCCCGCTGCGCGCAGCGGTCGGTGCGCACCTCGACGCGCTCGGTCCGGAGCGCCTGACCTGCGCCGAGATCAGCGGCGCCGACCAGGCCGTGCGTCCATGGAAGGCCTTCGAGGCCCTGCAGTACCCCGCCTTCGATCTCTGCGCTCCACCCGCCGAGCACGACAGCTACGACGTCGTGGTCTGCGAGCAGGTGCTCGAGCACGTGGTCGACCCGTTCCTGGCGGCCCGCACGCTGGCGGCGCTGACCCGGGCGGGAGGTCACGTCGTGGTCTCGACGCCCTTCCTCATCCGCGTCCACGAGCTGTGGGGCATGCAGGACCGCTGGCGCTTCACCCCGCGGGGCCTGCGGACCCTGCTCGAGGCGGCCGGCCTCGAGGTCGACCACGTCGACTCGTGGGGCAATCGGGCCGTCATCAACGCGGAGCTGACGCGCTGGACCGCCCGCCGCCGCTGGCTGCCGCTGGGCAACTGGCCGGATCGGCCGGTGCAGGTGTGGGCCTTCGCCCGCCGGGCCGCCGAGCACTAGTCTGCGCCGCCGCATGACCGCGTCCCTGCATGGCTTCGACCCGTACGATCACGACCCCGAGCGCTGGGGCGTCTCCCTGTCCCAGTCCGCGGAGCTCATGCTCCCCTGCCTCGACGCCGCCGGCGCGCGCTCCGTGGTGGAGATCGGCGCCTTCGCCGGCGACCTGACCCGCGTGCTCGTCGCGTGGGCAGCTCGGTCGGGGGCGACCGTCGGGGCGATCGATCCGGCGCCACAGCCCGCACTGGAGGCGCTCGCCGACCAGCATCCGGAGCTCAGCCTGGTGCGCAGGACGAGCCTCGCGGCGCTGCCGGAGATCGGGCTCCCCGACGCGGTGGTCATCGACGGCGACCACAACTGGTACACGGTCTCGGAGGAGCTGCGCCTGATCGACGAGCGCGCACCGGGCGGCGGGTTGCCGCTCCTGCTCTTCCACGACGTGTCGTGGCCGCACGCTCGCCGCGACGACTACCACGAGGCCGGCGCGATCCCGGCTGAGCACCGCCACGAGGTCGCGGGCGCCGACGGCGGCATCTTCCCGGGAGAGCCCGGCCTCCGCCCCGGCGGCGGCCTGCCGTACCCGAACTCCGCCGCCCGTGAGGGCGGCCCGCGCAACGGGGTGCGGACGGCCGTGGAGGACTTCGCCGCCGGCCGCCAGGACGTCCGCTTCGCCCGGGTGCCGTCGTTCTTCGGCTTCGGCGTGGCGTGGTCGCGCGAGGCGCCGTGGTCCGACGCCGTGGCCGCCGTCGTCGATCCCTGGGACGGACACCCGCTGCTCGAGCGCCTGGAGGCCAACCGCGTGCACCACCTCGCGCTGGGCCAGACCCGGCTGCGCGAGCTGTGGGCCGAGCAGGAGCGCCGTGGCCGCCAGGAGGTCCTGCTGCGGCGCCTGCTGGACTCGAGCGCGTTCGCCCTCGCGGAGCGGCTCTCCCGCCTGCGCCGGCGCGCCGGTGTCGCGCCCGGGGCGACGGTCGTCAGCCGGGACGAGATCCGCCGCGCGCTCGACGAGCCGCGTTGAGCCGCCGCAGCGGCTCCGTGAGCTGCCACGACGGGCTTGCGGTGACGGCCGCCAGCCGTCCCTCCAGCTCGGCCACGCGCGCCTCCAACAGGGAGGCGTTCGAGTAGGCGACGGTGCGCGCCGCCTCGCGCTCGGCCTCGGCACGCCGCGCTCGGGCCCGCCAGTCCTCGTCGTCCTGCGCAACCGCCCACTTCCGGGCCACCGCGACGTGCGATTCGACCCAGATGTCGAGGTCGTCGATGAGCTTGAGCGGGTGGTGGCGCACCG
Source organism: Solirubrobacterales bacterium (assembly GCA_038258425.1). Lineage (GTDB taxonomy): Bacteria > Actinomycetota > Thermoleophilia > Solirubrobacterales > Solirubrobacteraceae > DATLGB01. The sequence goes on from JBBSPV010000009.1 coordinate 7,428, forward strand.
CGGGCAGGTCGGCGACGAGGAGCCTGCGGCCCGCCGCCCGGACCTGGCGGCAGAGGTCGTGGTCGTGACCGTGGGGCAGGTGCAGGCCCTCGTCGAAGCGCATCTCGCGCACCGCCCAGGGCGAGAGGACGAGCAGCGAGCCGTCGAGCGTGTCCACCTCGCCGGGGGCCGGGGCGGGGTGCGTCCACGCGAAGGCCGCCAGGTCGCCGCCGCCGTGCTCGTGGTAGCGGTGCACGATCGGCGCGGAGACGACCTGCCCCTCCCACCAGGCCAGGCCCGGCGCGCCCGTGGCGCCGACGCACCCGGCGAGGCCGACCTCGGGGTCCGAGAGCGCCGCGCGCACGGTCGCGCACGTGTCCGGATCCGTGAGCTCCATGCGCTCGTGCACGAGCACGAGCGCCTCGAGGTCCGGCAGCCGCGCCGCCGTCTCCAGCGCGAGGTTCGCCCCGCGCGCGGGCCCGGCGGGGTTGGCAAGGGGCAGGATGACCGAGCCCGGCTCGGCGGCGCGCGCGATCCCCGGTCCCGCGTACCGCCGATAGGCCTCGGCGTCCATCATGGAGCAGGCGAAGGCGATCATGAGCGGCGCAGGGAGGCGGTGAGCTTCCAACCCAGGCTGTTCGTCGCCTCGGCCAGGGCGCGCTCCGCCTGCAGCACGCGGGCCTCGGCCTCCAGCGCCCGCCACTGCGCGACCACGCGCGCGGCGGCCGTCTCGGCTTCGGCGCGCAGCGCCCGATCCTGCCAGCTGCCGGCGCCCTCGCCGACGTGCGCCATCCGCCCATCCCACTTCTCCCCGACGCGGATGTGCGCCCGAGTCCACTCGTCGAGGTCGGGGATCATCTGCAGCGGCCGATGGTGGATCGCGCGGAAGTCCGCCGTGACGACCTTGCGTCCGCGCTCGCGGACCTGGAGGCAGAAGTCGAGGTCGTAGCCGTGGAAGCCGCCGAGCGCCACGTCGAAGCGGACCTCGCGGGCGACCCAGGGCGAGAGGACGAGGACGAAGCCGTCCAGCGTCTCGACCTCGCCCGTCCGCGCGTAGGGCGGGGCGTCGGACCAGTCCCATGAGAAGGCGGGGAGATCGCCCCCGCCGTGCTCGTCGTAGCGGTTGGCGAAGGACGCCTGCGTCACCGATCCCTCCCACCAGGCGATGGACCGCACGCCGATGGCGCCGACGCACCCGACGAGCCCGACTTCCGGATCCTCCAAGGCCCGGCGCGCGATCGCACAGAAGCCGTCCGTGACGAGCTCGGCGTCCTGATGCACGAGCACGAGCGCCTCGAGGTCCTCGAGGCCCGCGGCGCGGTCGAGGATGGCGTTGTAGCTCTCGAAGATCGTCCCGGTGGCCGGCCCGTCGAGCACCACGCTGTCGGGCTCCGCCGCCCGGCGGATCCCCGGCAGCGCGCAGCGCGCGTGGACGTCGGGCTTGGTCACGGCGGTGGCGAACGCGATCACGGCGGATCGCAGGGTATGGTCCCCGCCCGCAACCATGTGGAACGACAAGACCGTCTCCGTGGTGCTGATGACCTACGCGGAACGCTTCTCCATCCGCGACGTCATCGAGCGCTTCTACGCCACCGGCCTCGTCGACGAGGTCGTCGTGATCGACAACAACGCCCAGGAGGGCACAGCCGACGAGGTGCGGCGCACGCGGGCCCGGCTCGTCCAGGAGCCGCAGCAGGGCTACGGGCACGCGACCCGGCGCGGGCTGCGGGAGGCGACGGGGGACCTGGTGGTGCTCACGGAGCCCGACGGCACGTTCCTGCCGGAGGACATCACGAAGCTCCTCGTGTACGCGGAGGAGTGCGACGCGGTGTTCGGCACCCGCACGACGCGCGACCTGATCTGGGCCGAGGCGAACATGGACGGCTGGTTGCGCTGGGGGAACTGGGCGGTGGCCAAGGTGCTCGAGCTGCTCTACAACACGAGCCACCTCTCCGACGTCGGCTGCACCTACCGGGTGCTGCGCCGGGCGACCGCCGAGTACGTCGCCGAGCGCATGACGGTCGGCGGCAGCCACGCGGGCGTCGAGGTGATGCTGCTGACCATCGCCTCAGGCGCGCGCGTCGTGGAGGTGCCCGTCAACTACCTGCCCCGGGTCGGGGTCTCGGCGGTCACCGGCAAGCGGCTCGAGGCGATCAAGGTCGGCGTGCAGATGCTCGGGCTGATCGTCCGCTTCCGCCGCCTGATGCCCCGACAGCTGACACGGGCGGCGCCCTTCGTCGTGGAACGGCGTCCGATCGCGGACGCCCCGTGAGCGCGTCGCACTTCGATCGCATCGCGGCCGAGTACGACGAGTCGCTGCCACCCCATGTGGTCGAGCACTACCTCGTCAAGCGGGCGCGCTACCTGACCGGGCTGGCGCCGCCCGGCCGCGGCCTCGACGTCGGCTGCGGCACCGGCGTGCTCGCCGCTCGCCTGGCCGGGGCCGGCTGGGCGATGACGGGATGCGACCCGTCCGACGGGATGCTCGACGTCATGCGCGCGGCGACCCCGGCGGTCGAGGCCGTGGTCGCTTCCGGGACCGACCTGCCGTTCGGCGACGACGCCTTCGACCTCGTCTACTGCGTGGCCGTCATGCACCACGTCGCGGCTCCGGCCGCCGTACTGGCCACGCTCGGCGAGATGGTCCGCGTCTGCCGGCCGGGCGGCCACGTCGTCGTCTGGGACCACAACCCTCGCAACCCCTATTGGAAGCACCTGATGGCCCGCGTGCCGCAGGACGACGGATCGGAACGGCTGATTCCCGAAGCAGAGGTCCTTCGCGGTCTGCGAGCCGGCGGTGGCGAGGTCCTCGCCTCCGAGCCGCTCGGGCTCGTGCCGGACTTCGTCCCGCCCGCCGCGCTGCGCGCCGCCGTGGCCGCGGAGCGCCTCGCCGAGCGCACACCTGGGCTGCGCCGGCTGTGTGCGCACAACGTCGTGCGGGCCACGAAGCGCTAGCCGCGCTCCGCGTACTCCGTCAGCGCCAGCCGCGTACTGCCGGGATACGTGCGGCGCGCGACGGGGCGGAAGCCGGGCGGGACGGCGTTCGTCGTCTCCCGAGCCGCCGGGAGCCCGTCGACGAGGACGACGAAGAGGCGGCCGCCCCGGGCGGCGGCTGCCGCGCGCCGCACGACCACGGGCGTCGGCTGGGGCAGCGAGACGAACCGGAACGGGTCGTACTTCGCGTCCGCGCGACCGACGGAATAGACGCGGTGGGGCCGGCGGAAGGACACCTCCATCGAGCCGGGAACGCCGACGGGACTGAGATTGGCGCCGTCGATGACGCTGTCGCCCGGCGCGGCGCGGCGATCGATGAAGGCGGCCACGGCGCGGTAGTTCGGGCGGTGGAAGGCGGGCCGCTGCAGGATGACGGCGGCGATCGCGAAGGCGGCGAGCCCGAGCGCCGTCGCCCCGGCCGCCAGCCTCGGCCGCGGCGCGGTCAGCAGCGCCCCCAGGCAGAGGGCGAGTGCCGGCCAGGACGCGGCGAGGTTGCGGGTGCCGAACACGTTGGACCCCACGGCGCTCGCCAGCGCCTCGCCCACGGGCAGCGAGCAGGCCAGCACCAGGACGAGGACCAGGCCGACGGACGGCTGCCGCGTGACGCTCCTCCGGCGGGCGATCAGGCCGGCGGCGGCGACCACAATCGCGAGCGCCAGGAGGACCAGCGCCGCGAGGCCGGGCAGCGCGCGCAGGCTTGCGCCCTCGCTGGCGTAGGGATAGCCGATCACCCAGTGCGACAGGCCGACCACCGTGGAGTGGACGTCGAACGGCTGCAGCGCCGAGAGGATCTTCGTCGTCTGCGAGCCCAGATCGCCCCGCAACCCCGGAAGCCACGGCGCGAAGGCGACCGCAGCCGCCAGGTTGGCCACCAGCGCCGGCCTCCGAGCCGCGGGATGGGCCCACAGCACCCAGGCGAGCTGGCCCGCGAGCGCGAAGGCGCTCGTGTAGTGGCTGTACATGGCCAGGCAGGAGGCCACGGCGTAGAGCACCCACCAGCGCGCGCGGCGGCGCTCGACCGCCAGCAGCAGCGCGAGCGTCGAGAGGGCCACGAGTGCCATCACGAGCGCGTACGCGCGTGCCTCGGCCGAGTAGAAGACCATGAACGGGGACAGCGCCGTCAGCGCCGCCGCGACGAGCCCCGCCCGACGGCCGACGCTGCGCAGCCCCACGGCGTAGACCAGCGGGATGGTGAGGACGCCCGCCACCAGCGACGGGGCCCGCAGGAGCTCCGGCGTGAGCCCGGGCTGGGTGGTCAGCCAGGCGAGCGCGAAGTACAGCGGCGGCGTGATCTCCGCGTCCGTGTGCACCGTCGAGACCACGTGCGGGAGCCCGTGGCCGGCCAGGATCCAGCGCGTCGACAGCTCGTCCGCGTTCAGGCTCTGGGTCGCGAAGACGACCCGGAGCACGAGGCCGCCGAGGGTCAGGGCGACGAGCGCCGCCACGGTCGGATCGACGCGGCGCCTCCCCATGGCCGCGCACCCTACGATGTCGCGCCGATGGCCGTCCCCAGTCCTCCGCGCCCCTCCGAACCCGCCCGGATCACCGGCGAGCGGGTGTCGAGTCCCGCCGGCGGCTTCAACCCCACCTGGCAGCGACACGTCGCCGCCTACGGGCTCGCCGCGGCCCACCTCGGACCGGGCCGGGTGCTCGACCTCGGGTGCGGCGTTGGCCACTCCTACCACCTGCTGCACCCGCGGGAGACCGTCGGGGTCGACGTCGACGCACAGGCGCTGGCAGGTCAGGAGCGCCCGACGGTGGTGGCCGACATGCGCGACCTGCCCTTCGAAGCGGACAGCTTCGCCTCCGTCGTGTCGGTGCAGTCCCTCGAGCACGTGCCGGACCCGGAGCGCGCCGTCGCCGAGGTCGCCCGGGTGCTCGAGCCGGGCGGCGTGGCCATCTTCGTCACGCCCAACCGCCTGACGCTGGGTCGCCCGGACGAGATCATCGACCCGTACCACCACGTCGAGTTCGACGCCGGCGAACTGCGGGAGCTGTGCGAGCGGCACTTCGCAGGGGTCGGCGTGGCCGGGATCTTCGGCTCCGCCCGGTACATGGCGCTCTTCGACGAGGAGCGCGCGAAGCTCGACCGGCTGCTGGCGCTCGACCCGCTGCGGCTCCGCCGGCTCGTCCCCATGGCGGTGCGCCGCCGACTCTACGATCTCCTGCTGCGCGGCCACCGGCGGACGGCGGACCCCCGCGCCACGGAGATCGCACCCGAGGACTTCTTCCTGGCCGAGACCCGCCTGGAGACGGCGCTGGACGTCGTCGCCGTCTGCACGGCCCCCAGCCGGGACGCTGCCACGCGGTGCCGCTGGTGCGGCGCCGCGCTCGACAGCCGGGACACCCGGCTCGCGGGCCGCGTCCGCTGTCGGCGATGCGGCGCGGCGACCACCGACCCCGTACCCAGCGAGGCGGTGCTGGCCGGTGCCTACGCCGACTGGTACCGGCCGGCCTCCGGACGCCGCTTCGGCCTCGTCGGCGACGCGGTCCTGCGCCACTCGCGCGCCGCCCTCGCCGGCCGTGTGGACGCCATCGCCCCGCCCGGCGCCGTCCTGGACGTGGGCGCCGGTGACGGCGTCCTGATCGACGCGCTGCGGGCTCGAGGGCGCGACGCCGTCGGGTTGGAGCGCGACCCGCGGCGTCCCGATCTCCGCGACGAGCCACTCGAGGCGCTGGCACCGGGCTGGGCGGCCGTCGTCTTCTGGCACGCCCTCGAACACCTTCCCGAGCCCGGCGAGGCGATCCGGCAGGCGGCGCGGTTGCTCGTCCCCGGGGGCGTCGTGGTGATCGCCGTCCCCAACACGGACAGCCTTCAGGCACGGCTGTTCGGCCCCGACTGGCTGCATCTCGACCCTCCGCGCCACCTCGTCCACCTGTCCACCAGGACGCTCGTGGCCGGGCTCGACCGTGCGGGGCTGCGGACGGAGCGCACCTCGCCGGTGCGAGGCGGCCAGATCGCCATCGGCTGGCTCGACGGGCTCGTCGGTGCGCTGCCCGGCGAGCCCGACCTCTACCAGGCCCTGCGCCGCCCGGAGGCGCGCAGCGCGCCCATGTCCCCCGGCCGCCGGGCCTTCGCACTCACCGCCGGCGCGGCGTTGTCCCCGCTGGCCCTGGCGGGCGCCGCGCTCGAGGTCGCCCTCGGTCGCCCGGGCACCACGTACGTCGAGGCACGTCGTGGCTGACGCCGCCGCACCGCGGGTCGTCGTGGTCATGCCGGCGCGCCAGGCGGCGCTGACGCTGCGTGCCACCTTCGACGCCATCCCGCAGGACGTCGTCGACGAGGTGATCCTCGTCGACGACTCGTCGACGGACGAGACGGTGACGCTCGCCCGCGAGCTGCCCATCCACCTCGTCTGGCACCCCCACCAGGTCGGCTACGGCGGGAACCAGAAGACGTGCTACCTCGAGGCGCTCAACCGCGACGCCGACATCGTCGTGATGCTCCACCCCGACGGGCAGTACGAGCCGGAGCTCATTCCGCGCATGCTCGACCCGATCCTGCGCGGCGAGGCCGACCTCGTGCTGGGCTCGAGACTGCTCGAACCGGGCGCGGCGCTCGCCGCCGGCATGCCCCGGTGGAAGTACCTCGCCAACCGGTTGTTGACCACCATCGAGAACCGCATCATGGGCACGCAGCTCTCCGAGGCCCACACGGGCTACCGCGCCTACTCGCGCAACCTGCTCCTCACGGTGCCGTTCCTGCGCAACTCGCTGGACTTCGTCTTCGACTCCGAGCTGCTCATGCAGGCGTCGCACCTCGGCTTCGCCATCACCGAGGTGCCCGCGCGCTGCCGCTACTTCGAGGGCATGTCCTCCGTCGGCTTCCGCACCGGCGCCATCTACGGCGCCAAGACGCTGTGGGCGGGCCTGCGGCTGATCCTGCACCGTCGTGGCCTCCTGCGCTCGCGCCGGTTCACGGCCGCCGGGACGTCAGCGCGACGACCGTGAAGCCCTGCGCGCGGGCGACCGTGCGCAACCGGAAGCGCCGGGAGATCTGCCGCAACGCCCACACCTGGAGCGGTGCGATGCCGGCGAGCGGCAGCTTCAGCGGGTCAGCGGTCGGAAACGCGGCGAGCGCGCGCAGGGCGGCGAGCCCGGACGCGTCGAGCAGCATGCGCTCACCGGGTCGCAGGCTCGCCAGCTGGCGACGGAGGTCCGGGAGCCGTTCGCCGGCCACGAAGCTCGTCTCCTGCGGGTCGCCGAGGAACAGCCGGTTCACGCGCCCGCTGCGCACGAGGATCTCGAGTCCGACGTCCGGCGCCGTCATCACGAGGCTGCGCTGCTCACCCGGCAGGTAGCGCGTCAGCACCTGCTGACCGGACGCCGCCGCGGCGTCCATCGGCGGCGGGTGACGGAGTCGCCGCAGCGCCCCGCCCAGCGACGGACCCCCCGGGACCACGTGCGCGAGCGCCGACCGCCCGAACCGGTCGCCGACGGATGGCCATGCGACCGCCAGCGCCAGCAGCCCGATCGCGACGGCGACGGCGAAGCCCCCGATCCTGGCCTCGCGCGGCAGCGTTCGGTCGCGCCGCAGCACACCGAGCCACACCACGGCCAGCAGCAGGACCGGAAAGGCCACGTGCTGCAGGATGTGCGTCAAGGAGCGATTGTCCCAGTAGGACAGCAGCGCGACGCCGTAGACGGTGAGTCCGGCCAGCGCGATCAGCGCCGTCGGCTCGCGCGCCACGAGCGGATGCCGGCGCCGCACCAGCTCGACCACCGTCGCGGCCGAAGCCAGGTACGCGGCGCCGATCGGCACGCCGGCCGACCAGCGCGGCACGTCGTAGGTCAGATTGCCGATCTTGCCCGCCAGGAAGACATGGAGGTAGTCGAGGTACTGGCCCCAGGCCGGCAGCCGGCCGGTGGCGGCGAGCGTCAGGCTCGCGAAGAGGACATGAGCCACGACGCCGGCCAGCACGGCCCAGGCGCCTTGCACGACGAGCCAGCGCACGCGTCCGGGCCGCGGGCGCAGGCAGGCCTCCGTGACGAGCACCGCGGCGTAGACCACGGCCGTGTAGACGAGCGCCTCGAGCGAGAAGATGGCGGAGACGCCGATGACCACGAGGGCGCCGACGCGCGCCACCCGGCTCGCGCCCGGCCAGCGATGCGCCACCACCACGGCCAGCAGCACCGCCATCGGCATCCCGAAGCGCAGCGGCCCGTACTGGGGAAGCGCCCCGACGGGATAGGCCAGTGCGAAGACCATGGTGACGACGGCCAGGCCGAGCGCGGGCAGCGCGACGGCGCGCGACGCCCCGGCCGCGCGCACCACGACGTAGCCGGCTCCGAACCACAGCGTCGTCAGCACCGCGTCCAGGAGACCGAACGTCCCGTAGCCGATGGGAAGGAGCCGGAACCATCCGGCCACCAGGTAGATGCTGCCGACGCCGTACTGCGATGCGGTGTCGACGAGCATCGCCCCGCCGTGAAGCACCTCGCTCGCCGGACCGAGCAGGAAGTTCTGGTGGAAGCGGATGATCGACGTCTCGAGCGAGATGGCCACGCTGCCGGGGGCATCCTCCGGGCGGAAGATGCGCAGATCCGGGACCGCCAGCAGCAGCAGCACGACGGCCAGCAGTTCCAGCACGATGCGCCACGCGCGCGGGAGCCGCATTCGCCGGTCGGCGGCCACCGCGACCAGGGCGACGAGGGCGCCCACCGCCAGCCCCACGGGGCTGATGGAGCGCACGGGGGCGAAGCAGGCGACGGCGACCGGGATCGCCACGGCCGCGAGCGCCCAGGCGCCCGTGCCGTGGACGGCGAGCCGCTCGAGCGCCCGCCACGGTGGGGCGCGGCACGCCCGCACGAGGACAGCGGCGGCGGCCAGCGACCAGGCGACGGCGACGACGAGCACCGTCCGAACACCGTCCGGGGCGCCGACCACGCCGGCGGCGCGGACCAGGACCAGCCCCCCGACGAGGGTCACGACGAGCCCGGCGACCAGGACGGACAGCGCCCCGACGCCCACGCGCCCGGCGGCGGCGTCGGCCAGCCGGTTGCCGGCCAGCAGGGCGGCCGGCAGGACCACCACGTAGGCGAGCAGGAGGACGAGCGTCTCGGCGTCCTGGTTCTGCGGCGGAAACGGCGCCGGCAGGGGTGTCGGGCGGTCGAGCACCATGACGAGCCCGAGCACGAGCCCCCAGCCGGCCGCGGCGAGCACCACGGCGAGGGCCACGGCGGCGAACAGGGGCGCCCGGGCGCGTTCCGGCGCCGCGGCGGAAGCGGTGCGTGCGTCTGCGCGCTCGCGGCTGATGTCCGCCGCAGACGGTGCCATCGCGGTGCAATCCTATAGTCACCCGGTCGCTGAGCCACCCGCTCAGCGCTGCCGCGCAACCGTATGCCGAGCCCGATCATCGCCGACGACGACACCTGGCAGGCGCGGACCCGTCCCTCCACGGAAGCCTCGCCGGTCGCGATCGAGGTCCGCGACGTCGCCAAGACCTTCCGGGTCCCGGCCCACCGGGTCGACTCGCTCAAGGAGCGCGTGACCCGCCCCCTCGCCACGGTCGACTACCGCGAGCACCGCGTGCTGGAGGCCATCTCCTTCGATGTCCGCCGTGGGGAGTTCTTCGGGATCGCCGGGCGCAACGGCTCGGGCAAGAGCACGCTGCTCAAGATCCTCGCCAGCATCTACCAGCCCGACACGGGGACCGTGCGCACGGCCGGACGGGTGGCGCCCTTCATCGAGCTCGGTGTCGGCTTCAACCCCGAGCTCACCGCCCGGGAGAATGCGGTGCTCAACGGCGTGCTGCTGGGCCTGACCCTGCGGGAGGCTCGCCGGCGTCTGGACGCGGTGCTCGACTTCGCGGAGCTTCAGGAGTTCGTCGACCTCAAGCTCAAGAACTACTCATCCGGCATGATGGTGCGGCTGGCCTTCGCCGTCATGGTGCAGGCCGACGCCGACGTCATGCTCGTCGACGAGGTGCTCGCCGTCGGCGACGCGGCCTTCGCCCAGAAGTGCATGGACGTCTTCCACGAGCGGCGCCGGGCGGGCAAGACCATCGTGCTCGTCACGCACGACATGGCGACGGTCCAGGCCATGTGCGACCGGGCGATGCTCATCCACGACGGGGAGCTGCGGTTCGTCGGTGACCCGGAGCAGGCCGCACTGCAGTATCTCCGGCTGAACTTCGGCGGTCACCAGGACGAGGCGGAGCCGGAGGGAGAGCGGACGGCCTTCGACGTGGCCGCCACCGCGGTACCCGAGTTCAACGTTCGCACCCTCCATGCCCAGCTGCGCGACCGGCAGGGGGATCCGGTCGACAACGTCGAGCAGGGCGAGCCGCTGGTCCTGGACGTCGTACTCGTGGCCACGCGGGATCTGGACGAGGTGAGCTTCACCATCAACGTCCTCAACGAGGACGGCGCGATCGTGTTCGGTTTCGCCCGCAAGCTCGAGGAGTCAGTCCCGGCCGGCGAGCGGATCGTGCTGACGGGCAGCATCGACAATCCGCTGGTCAACGGCCGCTACTTCCTGGACTGCTGGGTCCGTAACGACCCCGACGGCGGCCAGATCGCGGTGCAGGGGTTGCGGCTGCTGCAGTTCGTCATCTACGGAACGGCACCGCGTCACGGCCTCGTCTCCGTCAAGGCCGACCTGGACCCGCGCCTCGAGGCGCCCTCGCGGCAATGAGCGCCACCGCGGGCCTGCGCCCGATCCCCGGGCCGAGCCTCCTCGGCGGCGGGCGCCGCCGGTCGCTCGAGCTGCTGTGGCTCATCGCGGTCACCGACTTCAAGAAGACGTACTTCGGGACCGTGTTCGGCTATCTCTGGTCGATCGCCCGGCCGTTGCTGCTCTTCGGCGTGCTCCTCGCGGTCTTCACGCAGGTGTTCCGGATCGGGTCCGGTGTGCCGCACTATCCGGTGCTGCTGCTGTTCAACATCGTGCTGTTCGGGTTCTTCCAGGAGGCCACGGGCACGGCCGTCACCTCCATCGTCGCTCAGGAGTCCGTGATCCGCAAGACGCAGTTCCCGCGCCTCGTGGTGCCGCTGGCGGTCGTGCTGACCAGCCTGTTCAACCTGGCCCTCAACCTCGTTGCGGTCGCCGTCTTCCTCGTCGCCTTCGGCGTGACGCCGACCTGGACGTGGCTCGGATTCCCGCTCATCCTCGCCCTGCTGACCGGACTGACGACCGCGGTGTCCATGATCGTCTCCGCGCTGTACCCGCGCTTCCGGGACATGGCAATCATCTGGACGGTGCTGTCGACCGTGCTGTTCTACGCCAGTCCGGTGCTCTATCCACTCGAGAAGGTGCCGGCCGCGCTCCGCGACGTGCTCATGCTCAACCCGATATCCCTGCTGCTCGAGCTGGCTCGGCGGTGGGTGATCGATCCGACCGCCCCAAGCCTCACGGGACTCGTGAGCAACCCGCTGTGGCTGCTGGCGCCCGTCGCGATCTACGTGGGGACCTGCGTCCTGGCGGTCCGGGTGTTCCGCCGGGAGGCGCCCCGCATCGCCGAGGAGCTCTAGTGGCGCGCGCAGGCCTCGGGGTGGTCGGCGTCCTGGTCGTCGCCTGGCTCGCCGTCATGGCGCACAACGCGCACCTGGAGGCGCGCGCCGCAGCGGCCACGCGGCACGGTGGCACCCCGGGACAACTTGCCCATGCCGCGGCAGACCTCCGACGAGCCGGGCTCCTGAACCCCGACACCACGCCGGACGTCGCCCGGGCCGTCGTCCTGCGCGCACAGGGGCGCGACCGACAGGCGGCCGCGCTCGTCGCCGACGTCGTGCGGCGCGAGCCGGACAACCTGCTTGCCTGGCGGCTGGTCGGCGTCTACGCGGGCGACCGCGACCCTGCGGCGCTGGTCCGGGCGGGCGCCGCGCAACGCCGGCTGGACCCGCTCAGCGTCCGGCCTCGCTGAGGGTCCTCGGACAACACCAGAAGCGTTCCGGCGAGCGCGAGCGCCGGCAGTGACACCGCCGGGAGCTGCCAGAGCCAGTCGATCGACGCGTGCAGCACCCAGGCGATCAGCGCGGCGCACGGACCCGCGGCGAGCCGGCGGTCGCGCGACAGGGCCCGGCGGCCGGCTACGGCGACCCCGCCGATGAGCAGGGCCAGGGCGAGCAGCCCGACGACCCCGAGCTCGGCGGCCATCTCGAACTCCAGCGAGTGCGTATCGCGGACGGCCTCGTGGATCGAACGCTCCTGCAGCCACGCGACCCGGAAGCTGCCCGCGCCTCCGCCGACGAGCGGTCGCTCGGCGAAGACCCGCGAGGCGACGCGCCAGTACTCGTACCGGTTGGAGGAGACCGTGGTCAGCCGGGTGGCTCGTGCGCCCGCCGAGAGCTCGGCCGCCGTCGGGCGCTCGGCCAGTCCGCCCACCACCAGCCCGACGGCGACCGCGGCGCCGAGGACGGCGGCGACCGGGGCGAGCCGACGGGCCCACGCGGGAGGCGCGTCCGACACCGCGCCTCCGCGGCCGACGTCTCGAGCGGTCAGCCAGCCGAGCACGAGGGCCAGCCCCACGAACAGGACGAGCAGGGCCGCGCCGTCGCGTTCGCGCCCGCCCGTCGTGCCCTGCAGGGCGGTGACGCCGTCGAACGGCACGCAGGCGACGGCGGCGAGGACCGCGGTCACCAGCGCGGCGAGGCACGCGCGCAGCTGCGCGCGCGACGGCGCCAGCGCCGCGAGCGTGACGAGCCCCACGAGGGCCACCGCGATCGCCCCGCGGGAGAAGGACAGGTAGACCCCGGCTCCCAACGGCACGATGGCCGTGGCCGCAAGGATCCGCAGCGCCGGCGGTCGGGACCGGTCACCGATCAGCCGCGTGCACAGGATCAGGCCGACGGCGGCCAGGGCCCCCTCCGCGTTCCAGTAGGTGAGGGGCTGTTCCAGGCGGCCGCCCGCACTACGCGAGTGCGCGAGGTGCACGACACCGGGCAGCAGCCGGCCGGCGAGCCCGTACACCACCACGAGCGTCGCCCCGGCCGCCAGACCGGGCTCGACGAGCCGAACGGCCCAGGGCGCCCGCATGACCCCGATCGCGAGCAGCAACGCGCCCGTGTAGAGCGTGAGCCGCTGGACGCTGTCGTTGGCTGGGCCGCCCAGCGGCGCCCAGGCGAGGGATGCGGCCGTCCACACCGTCATGAGGACGAGGCCGCCGAGCGCCACCCGGCCGGCGGTGCTGCGCGGCAGGGGCGCGGGTCCGGTGACGACCAGCGCGAGGACCAGGACCCAGACGACGAGCGCCGCCACCACGCGCGGCTGCGCGTAGAAGCCGCCGGAGAAGAAGGCGAGGACGGTCGGGGTGGCGAGCAGGCAGGCCGTGGCCAGGACGAGCACGGCGCGGCGCATGGGCGATCAGGGTATCGGCGCGCCGTCAGCCGGTAGCGTCGCGACCGTGGACGTGGCGATCGTGGTTCCCAACTTCAACGGCGAGCGCTGGCTTTCCGGACTCTTGGAGTCCATCCGCGTGCAGACCCGCCCGCCGGTCGAGGTGCTCGTGGTCGACGACGGCTCCACGGATCGGTCGCTCGCCCTGCTCGCCGGCCGGTTCCCGGACGTCCGCCGGGTGGCGCTGGGCGACAACGGCGGCTTCGCCCGGACCGCGAACGCCGGCGTCCGGGCGACCACGGCGGAGGCCGTCGCGCTGGTCAACACGGACGTCGTGCTGGCGCCGGACTGGATCGAGCGTGCCCACGACGCGCTCACCGAGCAGCCGGCGGCGGCCGCCGTCGCCACGAAGCTCGTCGATCTCACCGATCCCTCCCTGCTCTACGACGCGGGCGACGTGCTCCGCCGTGACGGGGCGTGCGAGCAGCGCGGACGCTTCGAGCGCGACCGCGGTCGCTGGGACGCACCCGGCGCCGTGTTCTCCGCCTGCGCCGGGGCGGCCCTCTACCGGCGGGGAGCCGTGCTGGATGCCGGCGGCTTCGACGAGCGCTTCGGGACCTACCTCGAGGACGTCGACCTCGGCCTGCGCCTGCGCCTGGCCGGCTGGACGTGCGCCTGGGAGCCGCGCGCGGTCGCGCGCCACGCCGGCGGTGGGTCCAGCGCCGGCCTGCGGCACGGACCCGGCGCCTGGGTCCAGCGGAACACGCTGCTGCTCGTCGCGCGCACCTTCCGCAAGCGCTGGCTGCCGCTGGTGGCCTACCGGCAGCTCGGTTGGGCCTGGCGCGCCGCCCGCGCCGGCGCGCTGCGCGAGCACGTGGCCGGCACGCGAATGGCGCTGCCGCTGCTTCCGGTCTTCGTGCGCGAGCGCCGCGCGCTGCGCGCCGCGGCCGTCGTCGCCATCGACGACGTCATCCCGTCACGGCCGATCCGAGGCCGCAGCGCGGGCGGCCATCCGTCCCGCCACGCGGGCTAGCCGGCTCAGCGCAGGGCCTCGGCCAGTACGGGGAACCCGCTCGGCCTCGTCATGCCGACTGCCCGCAGGATGCCCTCGGCGAACTGCTCGCGCCCGAAGCGCCGGGCGTTGGCGACGCAGGCGTCGGCATCGATCCCTCCCGCGTCGAAGCCGGCCACGACGGTGGCGAGCGCCTCGGGGTCGGAGGGCTCGAAGAACGTGCCCGTCACGCCGTCCACGACGGTCTCCAGCAGGCCGCCGGCGCGGTTGGCGATCACCGGCCGGCCGGCCGCCTGGGCCTCGACTGCGGCGATGCCGAACTCCTCCGTGCCCGTGACCACCAGCGCCTGGGCCCCGGCGAGCAACGACGCCACCTCGGCGTCCGTCGCGCGCCCGGTGAAGGTGACGGTCGGCCCGGCGATGGAGTGCAGGCGCCGGGAGTCGGGTCCGTCGCCGACGACCACGAGCCGCCGGCCGAGCCGGTTGAAGGCCCGGACCGCGACGTCGAGGCGCTTGTGGCTCATGAGCTCGGAGAGCACGAGGTGGTAGTCGCCGACCGGCCCCGGCCCGAAGCGGTCGAGGTCGACGGGCGGGTAGACGACGTCGGCGACGCGGTCGAAGCTCCGGGCGATCCGCTCCTGCGTCGTGACGGAGTTCGCGACGTAGCGGTCCACCCCCCGGGCGACCCGGCGGTCCCAGTCGCGCCAGCGGTCGAAGATCTTGCCGAGCGCGAGCCGCGTGAGCGGATCGCGCGCCGCGAGCGTCGCTTCGCGCTCGTCCCAGGCGTAGCGGAACGGGTTGTGGCAGTAGCAGACGTGTGCCGCGGCGTCGGGGACGCTGACCCCGTGGGCCCAGGCGCTCGAGCTGGAGATCACGAGGTCGTAGCCCGACAGGTCGAGGCGCTCCATCGCCGCGGGGTACAGCGGCAGCAGCGTGCGGAAGGTCCGCGCGCTGGGGCGCAGGCGCTGGAGGTAGGACGCCGTCACGGAGCGATGCTCGAAGCAGCCGCGCGTCCCCTCGGCGTCGTAGACCGCGGTGAACAGGTCGGCGTCCGGGAACAGCTCGCAGAGCGCGAGGAAGACGCGCTCGGCGCCGCGGACATCGAGCAGGAAGTCGTGGACGAGCGCCGTCCGTGGCTGGTCCTGCTCCATCCGGGTCACCTTACGGGATCGGGGGCGCCAAGACGCTAGGTTCCGGTGGTGCCGCCGGACCGCGTCGTTGCCTTCGCCCCCGGGCGGGTGAACCTCATCGGCGAGCACACCGATTACAACGACGGACTGAGCCTTCCACTTGCGATTCGGGCCGGAGTGACCGTGACGGCCCAGCGGCTGCCGGGCACGCGCGTCGAGGCCCTGGCCGCCGATCTCGGCGAGGAGGACGCCTTCGAGCTCGACGCCCCGGCGCCGGCCGAGGGCTGGCGCGCCTTCGTCCGGGGCGTCACCGCCGAGCTAGGCGCCGCCGGGCTGCCGGTCGCCCCGGCCAGGCTGGAGATCAGCGGCAGCCTCGCCCAGGGGTCCGGGCTCTCGTCCTCCGCGGCGCTCGAGGTGGCGCTGTGCCTCGCCCTGCTCGGCCTGAGCGGGGCGCAGGACGCCGATCGCGTCGCCCTGGCCCGGATCTGCTCGCGCGTCGAACACGACTGGGTGGGCGCCGACTCCGGGCTGCTCGACCAGCTCGCGTCGCTGCTCGGCCGCGAGGGCGCCGCCCTGCGCATCGACTTCCGCTCGCTCGACGTCGTCCCCGTGCCGCTCGAGCTCGGCGGCTTCAGCCTGGTCACGGTCGACTCGGGTGAGGCGCACTCCATCGCCGCCTCGGGTTACAACGAGCGCCGCGGGGAGTGCCGGGCGGCGTGCGAGGCGCTCGGAATCGAGTCCCTGCGGGACGCCCCGCCCGACGCGGTGGACCGGCTCGACGGCGTGCTGGCGCGGCGCGTCCGGCACGTCATGAGCGAGAACGCGCGCGTGGACGCCACGGTGACGGCGCTGCACGACGGCGACCTCGAGGCGGTGGGACGGCTGCTGGACGCCTCGCACGCGAGCCTGCGCGACGACTACGAGGCCTCGACGGACGCCGTCGAGGCGACGGTGGCCCGGCTCACGGCGGCGGGCGCAGCGGGCGCGCGCATGATGGGCGGAGGCTTCGGCGGCCACGTGCTCGGCCTGCTCATGCCCGGCGCCGAGACGCCCGCGGACGCGACGGTCGTCACCCCCGGTCCCGGCGCCCGGCTGCTCTAGCGGTCGATCACCACGGACCAGACCGTCCCGGCGCGACCGACGCCCGGGCCACGCGGGCTCCGCGGAGAGGGTCAGGTCGCGGGCCACCGCTGCACCCACGTGGCGCCTCACTGCACGTGGAGCGGGCGGGGAACCGTTGGGGGCCGCGAGCCGGACCACGTCACGCGGAGGGATCCGTGCGCCGTCTGGCGCACCGTCTCGAGCCCGACCTGGGCGTCCGCTTCTGTCGCCGGCGAGTCCGAGCGACGGGACGCGACTGGTCCTAGCCCTCGGACTCCGCCTCGGTCATCTGCTCGCCCAGCGGCCGCCACAGCGCCCAGGCCACGAACAGCGCGCCGAGTACGAGCATCCCGATGCCGGTCAGCAGGTTGATGTGCACGCCGCCGGCCTTGTCGATCTCCGCCTGCCCGTCCGTCAGCCCGACGATGACGAGGATCACCCCGTAGAGCAGGAAGAGGCCGCCGATGATCCGGCGCAGGTCGAAGAGGTTGGCGGCCTGGGCCTCCCGTCCCCCCTCCGTGTGGTCGGCCTCGGTCTCGATGTGCTCGTCGCTCATGCCGGGCTCCTAGAAGAAGATGATGGTCAGGACGGCGGCCATCGCCAGGGCGGTGAAGCCGAGCAGCTTCGGCGACTCCCACCACTTGGGCGGGCGCTCGGGCTCCTCGATGTTGGCCGAGCCCCACACGAGGCCCTGCAGCTCCGACTCGGGCTTGGGCACCGTGAAGAGCGTGACGGCCACGGTGACGACCGCGTCGACGACGAAGGCCGAGCCGGCGCCCCAGAAGGACTCGTCGAGGTCCGAGCCGAAGTTGAACGTCCCCGTGAACTTGTAGCCGACGTAGACGACGAGGGCGGCCACCGTGCCGGCCACGAGGCCCCACAGACCCGCCTTCGGGGTCATCCGCTTCCAGAACATGCCGAAGATGAACGTCGCGAACAGCGGCGCGTTGAAGATGGAGAACAGCGCCTGCAGGTAGTTCTGCAGGTTGGAGTACGTCGAGGCGATGAGCGCCGTCGAGATGGCCACGACGATGCCGGCGAGCGTCACGTAGCGGCCGATGCGCACGTAGTAGTCGTCGGGCCGGCCCTTGCGGATGTAGGGCTCGATGAGGTCCGTCGTCATGACCGTGTTGAAGGCCGACACGTTGGCCGCCACCCCGGCCATGAAGGACGCCATCAGGCCGGTGATGGCGATGCCGAGCATCCCGTTGGGCAGGTACTTGTTGATCAGCAGCGGGATCGCGTTGTTGTACTGGAGGTTCGCGTCCGACCCGCCGATGCCCGGGATGACGACCAGGGCGATCATGCCCGGGATCATCACGATGAACGGGATGAACATCTTCGGAAACGCGCCGATGAGCGGCGTGCGCTGCCCGGCGGAGAGGTTGCGGGCGCTCAGGGCGCGCTGGACCTCGGCGAAGTTCGTCGTCCAGTAGCCGAACGAGAGCACGAACCCGAGCCCGAAGACCAGGCCGATCCACGTCGCCCCGATCGGGTTGGTCACGTCGCCGGGCGCCGTGCCCTGCAGCGCGTGCAGGCCGGCCTCACCGAGCGACTTCGTGCCCTTGATCTTGTCCGTCAGCCCGGAGTAGCCGCCGACGTTGTGCAGCGCCACGAGCGTCAGCGGCACGAGCGCGGCCACGATCACGAAGAACTGAAGCACCTCGTTGTAGATCGCCGAGGAGAGCCCGCCGAGCAGGATGTAGCTGAGCACGATGATCGCGGCGACCACGATGCCGAGGAAGATGGGCCAGCCGAGCAGCAGCTTGAGCACGAGGGCGAGCGCGTAGAGGTTGACCCCGGCGATCAGCACCGTGCCCAGCGCGAAGGTCACGGAGTTGAAGATGTGCGAGGACTTGTCGAAGCGCTGCAGCAGGTACTCGGGGACGGAGCGGACCTTCGAGCCGTAGTAGAACGGCATCATCACCAGGCCGAGGAACACCATGGCCGGGACCGCGCCGATCCAGTAGTAGTTGACGGTGGCGATCCCGTACTGGGCGCCGTTGGCGGCGTTGCCGAGGATCTCCAGCGCCCCGAGGTTGGCCGACACGAAGGCCAGGCCGGTGATCCACGCGGGCAGCGAGCGGCCCGAGAGGAAGTAGTCGAGGCTCGTCTTGATGTAGCGCTTGGCGGCGAAGCCGATGCCGAGCACGACGACGAAGTAGATCGCGACGATCGCGTAGTCGAGGAAGTTCGTGTCCAGCCGGACGCTGGCGGCGGCGGTGATGGTCATGCCGGAACCAGGAGTTCACCCCGCGTCGCGATGTTCCTGCAAGCGAAGTTCAGCGCGTCCGTCGCGGCCGCCGGCGCAGGCGGTGGATCGTCACCTTCCCGGGACCTGGATCGCCCGACGCCGTCGCGAGCCACTGGGCCTTCACCGCGCGCAGGAACGCCGTGCAGCCCGCGCGGCCCGGATCGCCCAGCCACAGCTCGCCGCCCGGCGCCACGACCCGGTCGACCAGGGCGTGGAGCGTGCCGGCCTGGGCGAACGTGTAGAGCACGTCGGCGCCGAGGAGCAGGTCCCACGGGTCGCCGAGGCCGTCGGCCCGCGCCCAGTCGGTGGCCGCGACCTCCCCGCGGCAGTCGTTGAGGGCGAGGTTGTGGGCCGCGTAGACGATCGCCTCGACAGCGGCGTCGGTGGCCAGGACCTCTGCGCCGGCGCGCGCGGCGGCGACGGCCGGCAGCCCGAGGCCGCAGCCGACCTCGAGCACGCGCCGGCCGGTCAGCGAGCCCGCTCGGGCCACGGCGCGGGCCAGCGCCGTCCCGCTCGGCCACGCGGACGCCCAGTAGGGCGTCGGGCGCCCCGCCCCGGCGAGCGCCTCGGCCTCGCGCACCGCGTCGAAGGACCGGGGCCGGGCCCGCAACAGGGGCCCGCCGGGCAGCTCGACGCGCTGGAGCACGACGTCGGCCAGCGCCGCCGGCGCGTCGCCGCGCACCCGCGCGAGCTGCTCGGCCACCGAGACGCGCAGGACGGCCTCGGCGTCCGTCATCCCCGTGCGCTGCCCGCGGCCGCTCCAGCCGTCACACTGTCGCCGCAGTGAGCGACGCGACGCCACGTCCGGAGGATCCCCCGGCTCACGCACAGTCGCCGAGCGGCCCCACGCCGGACGTCGCCGCCACGCCCGTGCACCGGGCCGGCACGGCGGCGCTGACGCTCGGCGCCCTCGGCATCGTCTTCGGTGACATCGGCACCTCGCCGCTGTACGCCGTCCAGGCCATCTTCACCGGCGACGAGAGCCCGGTCTCGCCGACGCGCGGCGACGTCTTCGGCGTCATCAGCCTCGTCGTGTGGGCCGTGACGATCGTCGTCTCGATCAAGTACCTGACGCTGATCATGCGCGCCGACAACGACGGCGAGGGCGGCATCATGGCGCTGATCGCCCTCGTGCAGTCCCACCGCGCCCGCCGCCCGCTCGCCGGGCTCGGGCTCGTGGCGCTCGGCGTCTTCGGCGCCTCGCTGTTCTACGGCGACGGGATGATCACCCCGGCCATCTCCGTGCTCTCCGCGGTCGAGGGCCTCGAGCTCGTCGACCCGGGGCTCGACCACCTCGTGGTGCCGATCGCGCTGGCCATCATCAGCGGGCTGTTCCTCGTCCAGCGCTTCGGCACCGGCGCCGTGGGGCGCCTGTTCGGCCCGGTGATGGCCGGGTGGTTCACGGTGCTCGCCCTCACCGGCCTGGCCGAGATCGTCCAGCACCCGGGGATCCTCGGCGCCCTGTCCCCGCACCATGCGGTCGCCTTCTTCCTCGACCGCCCGGGGGTGGCGTTCCTGTCGCTCGGCGCGGTCGTCCTCACCGTGACGGGTGCCGAGGCGCTGTACGCGGACATGGGCCACTTCGGCCGGCCGCCGATCCGCCGCGCCTGGTTCGCCGTCGTGTTCCCCGCCCTGACGCTGCAGTACCTCGGCCAGGGCGCCCTCGTGCTGCGCGACCCCTCGGCGATCGACCATCCGTTCTTCTCGCTCGCGCCGCAGTGGGCGCGGATCCCCCTCGTCGTCCTCGCCACGGTGGCGGCGATCATCGCCTCCCAGGCCGTCATCTCCGGCGCGTTCTCCGTCACCCGCCAGGCGATGCATCTCGGCTTCGTGCCCCGCATCGCCATCCGCCACACGTCCGCCAAGGAGGTCGGACAGGTCTACGCGCCGGCGATCAACTGGACGGTCTGCGCCGCGGTCATCGCGCTGGTCATCGGCTTCGGAACCTCCGAGCGGCTGGCGTCGGCCTACGGCATCGCCGTGACCGGCACGCTGGCGATCGACACGATCCTCTTCTTCGTCGTCGTGCGGACCCTGTGGAAGCGCTCGCTCCCGCTGACCCTCGCGGGCGCCGCGGCCTTTCTCACCGTCGACCTCGCGTTCTTCGGCGCCAACGTGCCGAAGATCCCGCACGGCGGCTGGTTCCCGCTCGCCATCGCGGCCATCGTGTTCACCGTCCTGATGACCTGGCAGCGGGGCCGCAAGCTCATCACCCGCGAGCGCGAGGAGGAGGAGGGGTCGCTGCGCGACTTCATCCAGTCCCTGCACGACGACGAGATGCCGGTGGAGCGCGTGGCGGGCACCGCGGTCTTCCTGCACCCGTCCAACGTCACGACGCCGCTGGCCCTGCGCGCCAACGTCGAGCACAACCACGTCCTGCACCACTGCGTGGTGATCGTCTCGGTGGAGGTCGAGCGGGTGCCCCACGTGCCGCCCGAGGACCGGCTCTTCGTCGACGAGCTCGGCTTCGGCGACGACGGCATCTCCCACGTCAAGGCCTGCTTCGGCTACCTCGACCGCCCAGACATCCCAGCCATTCTGCGGACGGCCGAGCTTCACGGCCTCGAGCGCCCGATCGACGTCGACGACGCCTCGTACTTCCTCTCGCGCATGACCATCGTGCCCACCCGCGCGCCCGGGATGCGGCCCTGGCGCAAGCGCCTGTTCGCCCTGATGGCGCGCAACTCGGCCAACGCCGCGGAGTACTTCCACCTGCCGGGCGACCGCGTGGTGACCGTCGGCTCGCGGGTCGACTTCTAGCCCGATCCGGGTAGCGCCCCCGGGCTGCCCCATGGACGAGCCCGCGCTTCCCCTCCTCATCGTGCTGCTGACCGGCGTCGGCCTCGTCGTGCTGGCCCCGAAGCTGCGCGTCCCCTATCCGATCCTCGTGCTCTTCGGCGGCGCGGCGCTCGGGATCGTGCCCGGCATGCCCGATGTCGTCGTCTCGCCCGACGTCGTGCTGCTCGTCCTGCTGCCGCCGCTGTTGTACTCCGCGGCGTTCTTCTTCCCGCTCGGCTCGCTGAAGCGCAACGCGCGGCCGATCGGGCTGCTCGCCATCGTCGTCACCGGCCTGACCATGGGTGCGGTGGCGGTCGCCGCTCACGTCGCCTTCGGCATCTCCTGGCCCGTCGCCTTCGTGCTCGGAGCCATCCTCTCCCCCACCGATCCCACGGCGGTGGAGGCGATCGCCAGCCGCCTCCACGTGCCGCGCGAGCTCGTCGCCGTCCTGCAGGGCGAGAGCCTCATCAACGACGCGATGGCGCTGACGCTCTACGCATCGGCCCTGATGCTCGTGGTCGAGGGGCAGCTGTCGGCGGGGCACGTGCTGGGCCAGTTCCTCGGCGGCGTGGCCGGCGGCGTGGCCATCGGCCTCGTGTTCGGCTGGCTCGTCGTCAACGTGCGCGCCCGCGTGGACTCGGCGCCGGAGGAGCTCGCGCTCTCGATCGGCTCCGCCTACGTCGCCTATCTCGCCGCGGACGCCGTACACGCCTCCGGCGTCCTGGCCGCGGTGGTGATCGGCTTCTACCACGGCCGCCGCCAGCACCAGTGGATCTCGGCCGGGACCCGGCTGCACACCTTCTCCTTCTGGTCCATGCTCACGTTCCTCATCAACGCGGTGCTGTTCGTCCTCATCGGCCTGCAGCTCCCGCAGGTGGTCGGGGCGCTCGACGAGCGCTCGCTCGGCACGCTGATCGGCGGCACGCTGCTCGTCACGGCGGTCATCGTCGCCGTCCGGGTCGCCTGGGTGGGAAGCACGACGAGCGCGCTGCGGCTCGTGGAGCGGCGCGGCACGCCGAAGGGCGCGCTCTCCAACCGCTTCGCCATCGTCGTCGGGCTGATCGGGATGCGCGGCGGCGTCTCCCTCGCGGCGGTGCTGGCGCTGCCCGAGAAGGTCGCCGACGGCGGCGCCTTCCCGGAGCGCGACCTGCTGATCTTCGTCACCTTCGGCGTCATCGTGCTGACCCTCGCCGGCGAGGGGCTGGCCATGCCGACGCTGCTGCGCCGGCTCGGGCTCGAGGGGGACGAGACCGTCGAACGCGAGGAGACGGAGGCCCGCCTCGAGGTGGCCCGGGCGGCGCACGACCGGCTGGGCGAGCTGCGCGACGAGCCCTGGGTGCGCGATGAGACGGCCGAGCGCCTCGCCGAGCTCTACGCGTTCCGGGAGCAGCGCTACGCCGCCCGGATGGACGGCAACGGCCGCGAGCACCACGAGGAGCGCTCCCAGGACTTCCAGCGCCTGCGCCGCGAGCTGCTCGCGGCCGAGCGGCGCACGCTGGCCGCGATGCGCGACGAGGGCCGCATCGACGGCGACGTGGCCGGGCGCGTCGAGTACGACCTCGACCTGGAGGAGAACCGGCTCGAGCCGGAGGTCTGAGCCGGATAGCTTCCTGCGGATGCCGACCGTCGCGGTCTACGGCGCCAGCGGGTTCACCGGGCGCCTCGTGCTCGCCGAGCTGGCGCGCCGGGGGATCGATGCCGTCGCCTGCGGTCGCGACGCGCGCCGCCTGCGGGCGACGGGGGCGACGAGGATCGCGGTCGCGGGGCTCGGCGACGCCGGCGCCCTGCGTGCCGCCTTCGAGGGCGCCACCGTCGTGGCCAACTGCGCCGGACCCTTCCACCGCACCGGCGAGCCCGTGCTGCGCGCCGCCGCGGCGGCGGGCGCGCACTACCTCGACACGACGGGCGAGCGGCCGTGGATGCGCCGCGCCTTCGGGGCGCTGGACGCCGTCGTCGCGGACGCCGGCGTCGCCGCGGTGCCGGCCATGGGCTTCGACTACCTGCCCGGCGACCTGCTCTGCGCGCTCGTCGGGCGACGGGTCCAGCCGCTCGCCGAGCTCGTGGTGGTCTACGACCTCGAGGGTTTCGCCATGACGCGCGGAACGCTGCGCTCCGGGCTCGAGATGCTCGCCGAGCCTTCTGGCGCCGCGGCGCCGGCACCGCGGCGCGCCGCCGTGCGGCTGCCCGCGCCGGCGGGCCGTCAGGCCGTGGTGCCCTACCCGGGCGGGGAGGTCGTCACCGCACCGCGCCACCTGCGCACGCCGCCGCCACGCGTCTTCATCACGGCCCGCTCGCTCGCGCCGGCGGCCGTGGCCGGCGTGCTCGGCGCGCTGCTCCCGCTCGGGCGTGCCCTCATGGCCACCCCGCTGCGCGCCGGGCTCGAACGGGCGATCGGGCGGCTCCCGGAGGGTCCGGACGAGGCGTCCCGGCGCGGCGTGCGCTGGGCGGTCGCGGCGCTGGCGCGGGGTGAGCACGGGCGCCTCGCCCAGGGGCGGGTCTCCGGCAGCGACGTCTACGGGCTGACGGCCGCCACGATCGCCGAGGGCGTGCAGCGACTCGCGGCTGCGGACTTCGCCGGGCGCGGGACGCTCGCGCCCGCCGAGGCGTTCGACGCGGAGGAGCTCGCCGGCGCCCTGGACGCCCACGGCGTACGGTTCGCGGCATGACCATCCGCGCGCTGAAGCCCGGCGACCTCGACGCCTGGCGCCCGCTGTGGGACGGCTACCTCCGGTTCTACCGGGAGGAGCTCCCCGAGGCGACCACGCTGGCGACCTTCGAGCGCCTGTGCGCCCGCCGGGACGGGATGGCCGGCCTGGTCGCCGTCGACGACGACGGCGGCCTGCTCGGCTTCGCGCACGTCGTCGTGCACCCGTCGACCTGGAGCCGCACGAGCTACGCCTATCTCGAGGACCTGTTCGTGGCCGAGACCGGCCGGCGCTCCGGCACCGGCCGCGCCCTCATCGAGGCGGTCACCGCCCACGCCGCCGAGGCCGGCGCGGAGAAGGTCTACTGGCACACGGAGGACCACAACGCCCGTGCCCGCTCGCTCTACGACGCCGTGGCGACGCTGACGGCGTTCCAGATGTACGAGCGCCCCGTCGCGACCTAGAGTCCCGGCGCGCCAGCCGGGTCCGGCGAGTGAGCCTCCGTGCGCGGTCGGCCGGAAACGAGGTATGACCTCCCTCCCCCGACTGGTGGCTCCCGTGGCCGTCGCGGTGGTCGTCCTGGCCATCCTGACGGCCATCGCCGCCGGTCCGATCTTCCTCATCCCCTGGGTGCTCGCCGCCCTGCTGTGGGTCGGCTTCGTGGCGGTCGCCCGCGGCGGCGCCCGCGGCCGCAGCGGCCGCGACGGCTCACGCTCCTCCGACGGGGCCATTCCCAACCAGGGCTTCGACCGCTCCACGCCGCTCGGCGACACCGACCAGCACGCGAGCGAGCGGACCACGGGCCGGCCCGAGGGTCTCGCCCGCGACGGCGGCTGACCGCCGCCGCGGGCCCGGCCGGCGGTCGGCACGGTCAGAGGCAGACGGCGTAGGCCTCGAACGCGGTGTCGACGTTGCCCGTGTTGTTGACGTACACCCGCCACGTCGTCGCCGAGTTCGGATAGCTCGAGCTC
The DNA here is from genome assembly GCA_038258425.1 of Solirubrobacterales bacterium. GTDB lineage: Bacteria > Actinomycetota > Thermoleophilia > Solirubrobacterales > Solirubrobacteraceae > DATLGB01. The sequence continues at coordinate 32,568 of JBBSPV010000009.1, forward strand.
AGCGCGACGTCGGTGCCGCCGACGGAGAACGCCCCCCCGCCCACGACGAACTTGCCCGCCGGACACGAGGCCAGCGCGCCCTTCTGCGTCTGACCCGGAAGCCCGACGCCGGCGCCCTTGACGATCTGCTGCGCGACCGCCGCGGCCGGGCCCGTGGCCCCCTTGGGGCCCGGGCTGCCTTTGGGGCCGGCAACGCCCTTGGACCCCTGTGGGCCGGTGGCGCCCGCCGGTCCGGCCAGACCCGCCGGACCCGCGGAACCCCGCTGCCCGGCCACACCCGCCGGCCCGGCGGGCCCGGCCGGACCGCCACTGACGGCCCGCAGCTGGCCGCGGCGGAAGTCACGGGCCAGCAGCGTGCCGTCGGCGACGTGGCTGGTGGTGACGGCGCCGCGGGCCAGATCCGATCGCATGACCGCCTTCGGCCGCAGCTGCTTCGGCCCGACGCTGTTGCGCGGGAGCGTCGCCGCCGCCCAACCCGTCCCTCCGAGGGAGACGAGCAGGGCGGCGAAGGCGACAGCGAGCGCCGGGGAGGGGCGGCGCATCGGCTAGCTGATGGAGCCGACGGGGATCGCCGTGAGCTGGCTGTTCAGGGCGGCGCCACCGGCCCCCGGGGTCAGGCAGCGCAGCTCGATGGCCTGGACGCCTGGCCCGGCGGTGGTGGCGGCCTGCAGGCTCATCGGAGTGCGCTGGCTGGCGATGGCCGGCTTGGTCTGGCTGGTGTCGAGCGTCGTCCCGCCACGCGTCAGCGCACACTCGCCGATCCCCGTGCCCAGGGTGAAGAGCGTGAGCTTGGCGCTGACGAAGTACTTGCCGGTGGCCGGCGCGAGCTTGAGCACGGTCTTCTCGACGTCCTGGGCGAGGTTCTCCGAGGCCAGCGACGCGGTGCGCAGGCTCGGCAGCACCGCCGGCCCCGCCGGCCCGGCCGCGCCCTTGGGTCCGCTCGCACCGGTGGCGCCGGTGGCGCCGGTGGCGCCCTTCGGCCCCGCCGCGCCGGCCGGGCCGGTGGCACCGCGCAGGGACCTGCGCGCCTTGCGGGTGAGCTTGGACGCCGGGACCGAGCGCTTGCGCAGGTCGTTGCCGGTCAGGCTCGCGTTCTTGACGTCCTTGCCGGTCACGAGCTTGGCCGCGGTGGCGGTCCCGCCGAGGGCGGCGAAGACCGCGACCGTCGCCAGGGCGGTTGAGGGAGAGGGCAGTCTCATGCTGGGTGGCCTCCTGGAGGCTCCGTGGTGGTCTGGACGTCCCCGTCCGCCGCGGCTCGCACGGCGGCGGCCAGCCCGATCCATCCCTGGAAGGGCAGGGCACGTCCGCGGTCGTCGCGGATCCACCCGCGGATCGGCTCCTCGAGGGAGTCGAAGTCGCAGCGGATCCGGGGCGGCTCGGCAGGGGACATGAACCGAGCTTGCCGCCGCGCCGCGCCGGCGGCACGGGGGGTGCACCCCCTGTCTCACCCCCTGGGGTCCCAGCGGGCCTAGAGGACCGGCGCGAGCTCCCCGCGGGCGCGCACGCCGAGCTTGCCGTAGACCCGCGTCAGGTGGTTCTCCACCGTCTTGACCGTGACGAACAGCTCCTCAGCGATGTCGCGGTTCGTCAGACCGGAGGCCGCCATCTCGGCCACGCGCCGCTCCGAGGCCGTCAGCTCGTCGAAGCGCAGCCGCTGCGGCGGCGCCCCCGCGACCTCGAGCTCCGCGGCGACCGCCCGGCCGGTGCGCCGCATGCCCCGCTGCAGCGCGAGCTCAAGGGCCCCCTCGAGCGCCGCCCGCCCATCCCGCCGGCGCCCGGCTCGCAGCCACGCGACACCGAGATCCGCCCGGGCGCGCGCCTCCTCCGTGCCGAGGTCGGAGGCCGCGAGCGTCTCCACGGCCCGTTCGAGCAGCGGCCCCCGCCGGTCGGGAGCGGCGGCGAGCGCGACGGCGCGTTCGGCGACGCCGAGCGCCCCGGCACGGCCCCACGAGCGCGCCCAGCCGAGGTGCGCCTCGGCGAGCGCGGCGGCCTCCCCGGCGTCCGGGCCGCGGGCCAGCACCCGGGCGAGCAGGGCTCGCCAGGCCAGGGCGCGCATCGGAGCGCCCGCGGTCTCGTCCTCCCGCAGGCACTGCACGTCGTCGCGCGCGCCGCGCGCGTCCCCCTGGGCCTCGCGCAGCCGCGCCCGCGCCCACGGCACCCAGCGCATGACCGTGGGACCGCCCGGGCCATGCTCGAGGCCGCCCGCGCGCAGGGCGTCGCCGGCGCCGTCGAGGTCGCCCTGGTCGGTCAGGGCAAGGACGACGTAGGCGCCGTTGACGGCCGCCATCGCCGGCGGGATGGCGCGGGCGGCCGTGCGAGCGTCGGCCTCGGCGTCCAGCGGACGGCCCTCGTTGAGCGCGAGGACCGCGCGCGTTCCGAGCGCGCCGGCCCGGGCGAAGACCGAGCCGCGGCGGCGGCCGTCCGCGAGCGCGTGCTCGATCGTCGCCCGGGCGTCGGCGTGGGCCTCGCAGGTCAACAGCGCGTAGACCGCCATGTACCACGACAGCGCCTCCGACGTGTCGTGCTCGACGAGCCGGCCGCCGCCGAGCGCGCGCCGGGCGAGCTCCACGACGGCGTCCGGCGGCGCTCCGCGCGCGTGCTCCTCCTGCGCGAGCAGCGCCAGCACCGTCCGCTGCGCGCGCGTGTCTCCGTCCACGTCGCGGTGGCGCCGCAGGTCGAGACCGTGCTCGGCTCCCGACAGCCAGGCGAGCAGGGCGAGGTCGACCTCGAGCTGCAGCGCGTCGTCCCCGCCGGTCCCCGCCAGTGATCCGCGCACGATTTCGCGTGCGGCGACCATGCCGCGCGCCGCGAAGGCCGCGAAGGCCCGGTCGCGATGCACGGCGAGCCGCAGGACGGGATCGTCCAGCGCCCCGAGCGCCTCGTCGAGGTGCGCGAGCCCCATCTCGAATCCGCCCCCGCGGACCTCGGCCCGGCCGAGCTCGGCCAGCACTCCGGGGCGATCGGCGGCGCCGGGGGGCTCCGCGAGCGCGCGGGTGAGGTGACCGGCGGCTGTCCGCGGGGCCCCGGTCCCGAGGTTGCGCTGCGCCGCGCGGCGCAGCAGCGCCACGCCGGCCGGGTCCCCGGCCGGCTCGGCGCTGCTGGCGTGCACGAGCAGGCGATCGTCCGCGAGGGCCTCGGCGCGAAGGACCTCGAGTGCCGCCCGGTGTCCGCGCGCGCGGTCCGAGGGCGGCGTGTCCTCGGCGATCGCGGCCCGCACGATCGGGTGCACGAGCCGCAGCGGCCGCTCCGGGGCCAGCAGGCCGGCGCCGACGAGGAGGTCCGCGGCCTGCGCCGCCGCGCCGGCCTCGAGTCCGGCGACCGCCGCCGCGTGGCGGAGCTCCCCGTCGCCGCCGAGCACGGCGAGCGCGCGGGCGAGCCGGGTCGCCGGACCGCCGAGGCGCCCGAGCCGCAGCAACAGGGCCCGCCGCACCGCCAGGGGGCCGGCGTTCTGCACCTCCGCAACGCCCACGGCCGCGGGCGCAGTATGGCCGGCGGCGAGCTCGCGAGCGAGCTCGAGGCAGAGGAACGGGTTGCCCCTGCTCGCGTGGGCGCAGGCGGCCACGAGGTCGGCGCCGGGCTCGGCGTCGCCGAAGGCGTCGGCGAGCGTGCGCGCGACGGCGACCACGCTGAACGGCTCGGGACGAACGTAGATGGGGTCCGCGGCGCCGAACAGCTGGCCCAGCAGCTCGTGGCCCGAGCCGGGCTCGTCGTCGCGCACGCCGACGACGATGGCGACCGGGAGGCCGCCGATCCGGCGCGCGAGGTAGCCGCCCGCGCGCATGGACGCCGTGTCGCCCCAGTGCGCGTCGTCGAGGCAGATCAGCAGCGGCTCGTTGGCGGCGAGGTTGGTCACCAGCCAGGCCAGGCCGTGCCAGATGTCCGGTGCCGGGTCGCGTCCCGGGCCGAGGTCGGGGGCCACGGGGCCGAGGCCGAGCACTCCGGCCGCCGCGGCCGCGGGGCCCGCCAGCAGGGCGGTGCGCTGCGGCTCGGGGGCCAGCCGCAGCGGCCGTTCGAGCAGCTGGCGGACGACGCCGTACTCGAGCTCCTGCTCCAGCACGCCGCCGCGGGCGCGCAGGACCCGCATGCCGAGCTCGCGCCCATGTGCGCAGGCGGCGTCGAGCAGCGACGTCTTGCCGATGCCGGCAGGCCCTTCGACGACGGTCAGGGACCCGTCCCCCCGGCGGCCGGCGTCGACCTGATCGCCGAGGGTGCGCAGGTCGCCCTCCCGCTCGATCAGGTCTACCATCCGGGCGCAGCCTGCCACACCCCGTGGTGGGGCAGGCTCGGACGTCCGTCCAGCGCCGCCTAGCCTGACCGGCATGGACGCCGGCCTGCTCCGCGCCCGGGCGAGCGGGCAGCTCGCCGCCGCGCTGTGCCGGCTGCCGGCTCCGGTACTGCGCGCGGCCTGCGGCGCCCCGCCGCCCGAGGCGGCCGGCCTCGCCCCGGACGCCTGGTTGCTCGCACGCCTCTCCCGGCTCGAGGGCGACCCCGACGACGAGGTCCCCGTCGCGACCGCACGCCGCCGGGCCGACGCGCAGGGGCTGCCGCTGTCGCCGCGGCTCGCCCGTCACGTCGCCGCCGCGGACCAGACGGACGCTCCCGTGCCCGTGCGGCTCTACACGCCGGCCGCCGCGGCGGGTGCAGCCGGGCCGCTGCTCGTCTTCTTCCACGGCGGCGGCTGGGTCCAGCGCTCCGTGGACACGCACGACGCCGCGCTGCGGCTGCTCGCCGAGCGCGCGGCGGTGCGGATCGCGTCCGTGGAGTACCGGCTCGCGCCCGAGCATCCGTTCCCCGCGCCGCTGGACGACGCGCAGGCCGCCTACGCGCACATCGCGCAGCACCCGGCCGCCTACGGGGCCGAGGCCGGCCGCGTGGCCGTCGGCGGCGACTCCGCGGGCGGCAACCTCGCCGCCGTCGTGGCCCGCCTGGCCCGCGACGGCGCCGCGCCGCCGCCGTGCTTCCAGTTCCTGCTCTATCCCGTGTGCGACGTCCCGGGCGCCCACCCGTCCTACGACACCTTCGCCGACGGCTTCTCCCTGACGGCGGAGCGGATGGCGTGGTTCTTCGACGCCTACGTGCCCGACGCGTCCCTGCGCGCGGATCCGCGCGTCAGTCCCGCGCGAGCGACGGACCTCGCGGGCCTGGCCCCGGCGCACGTCACCACGGCGCTCGCCGACCCGCTGCGCGACGAGGGCGAGGCCTACGCCGCGCGCCTGCGCGAGGCCGGCGTGCCGGTCACGCTCCAGCGCCACCCGCTGCTGCACGGCTTCCTCAACCAGACCGCCGCCCGCAGCGCCCGCGAGAGCGTCCTGCAGGTCGCCGGCGTGCTGCGCCAGGCGCTGGGCTGAGGGCGCGCAGCGCCAGACGCCGAACGGCGACGGCGGCTGGTGAAGGGACGGATCGGGAGCCCGGTCGGGTTTCGGCCGGCCCGGCGAGCTCCAGGCGGGCGCGCGGTCGGGTGTCGGCCGGCCCGGCGAGCTCCAGGCGGGCGCGCGGTCGGATCTCGGCCGGCCCGGCGAGCTCCAGTCGCGCGCTGGTCGCCAGGACGACCCCACCGCGACTGGCGCCCGCCGGCCGCGGGCCCCCCGAGCGTCAGTCGCGTTCTGGTCGCCCGACCCCGCCCGGCAGCGAGCACAGCAGGACGACCACAGCGCGCCTGACGCCGGCCGGCGAGCTCCGGCAGGCGCCGGCTCACGTCCCGCCCTGGGCGGTTGCCGTTCGCCCCGAGGCCCGCGCGGACGGCGGCCGGTTTCACGCCCTTCACTCCGCCGACATGCCTGGCGCCACGCCGACCTCGACGAGCCGGGGGCCGTCGGTGGCGAGGGCGTCGGCGAGGGCCGGGCGCAGCGCGTCGAGGCCCTCCACAGCGGCGGCGGGGACGCCGTAGGCCTGGGCCAGCGCGGCGGTGTCGAGGGCGGGCAGGTCGAGGCCCGGGACGCCGGCCGACCCCGTGAGCTGGCCGAACCACTTGAGGATCGCGTACTCCGCGTTGCGCAGGACGAGGAAGGTGACGGGGATCCGGTAGGCCGCGGCGGTCCACAGCCCGGTGATCGCGTACTGGGCCGAGCCCTCGCCGAGCACGCAGACCACGGGCCGGGAAGGCTCGGCGAGCTGGACGCCGAGCGCGGCGGCGAGCCCGAAGCCGAGACCGCCCGCCGCGCCGAAGTAGTAGGACCCGGGCCGCGCCAGGCGCAGCCGGTTGCGCAGCGCCATCGTGCTCGAGGGCGACTCGAGCACGAGGATCGCGTCCTCGGGCATGAGCTCGGCGAGCACCCCGTGCACGGCGCCGGCGTCGAGCGGGTCGGCGTCCTCGATCGCCGGCGGCGGGTCCCGCGGCGCGGGCGCGACCCGGTCCTCCGGCACCGGGCCGAGCTCGGCGAGCAGCGCCTCCAGCGTCAGGCGTACGTCGGCGACGATCGCCTCGCCCATCGGCGCCCGCGCCGCCTCGTCCGGGTCGCTCGTGATGGCGACGAGCTCACAGCCCTGCGGCAGCGCCGGCCCCGGGACGTAGGGGTAGTACGGGAACACGGAGGAGCCCACCACGAGCACGAGGTCGTGGCCCTCGAGCGCCTGGCCGGCCGGCCCGATGGCCGGCGGCAGCGGCCCGCGGAAGTGCGGGTGGTCCTCGGGGAAGCCGAGCCGGCCGCCCCCGGGCGCCGGCGTCGCCCACACGCCGAGCCGCTGACGCTCCGCGAGCTGCACGCCGAGCTCCCACGCGCCCGAGGCGTCGACGTCCGGACCGGCCACCATGACCGGACTGCGCGCCGCCTCGAGCCGGCGCGCGAGCGCCCGGACCGTCTCGGCGTCCGCAGCGGCGCGGCCACCGACGCGCCGGGCCACGGTCAGCGCCGTCTGGGCCGGATCGGCCGCCACGTCCCAGTCGTCCATCGGCACGGACACGAAGGCCGGGCCGCGCGGCGGCAGCGAGGCGAGGTGGATCGCGCGCCCGAGCGCCGCCGGCACGTCCTCGGCGCGCGGCGGCTCGAAGGCCCACTTCACGTAGGGGTGCGGGACCCGGATCGCGTCGCGATGGGTGAGGTTGGCCTGCATGGTCATGTGCGGCCGCACCTGCTGGCCGGCCGTCACGAGCAGCGGGGCCTTGTTGGCCTGGGCGTTGAACAGCGCGCCCATGGCGTTGCCGAGGCCCGGGGCGGTGTGGAGGTTGGCGTGCGCGACGCGGCCGCTGGCCTGCGCGAAACCGTCCGCCATCCCGACCACGACCGCCTCCTGCAGCCCGAGCACGTAGGTGAAGTCGGCCGGCAGGTCCGCGAGCATCGGCAGCTCCGTCGAGCCGGGATTGCCGAAGACGTGGGTCATGCCGTGCTCGCGCAGCAGCTCGAGCGCGGCCTCGCGGACCGTGGCCATGGCCCGCAGCCTGTCACGTCGCGGCGAACTCCGGGTCCTCGCGCTTCGTGACGGAGACGACCGTCCTCCGGACGGCGGCGCGCCGGATCCACGACCGGCCTGCCAACATCCCCGCCAGATGGCCGCCGAGAAGCTCCGCCGGCTGGCGACCCCCTTGACCCGGGGCCGCGCCGCGGCCCAGAACGCGCTGGAGATCGCCCGCTTCGGCGGGTTGGACACCGGGGAGGAGCCGTCGCCCTACGACGTCGTGGCCACGGAGCGCGTGTACCGCCTGCGCCGCTACTTCCCCGACGCCGCGGCCGCCGGGCCGCCGGTCGTCCTCGTGCCGCCGATGATGATCGACGCCGACGTCTACGACGTCTCCCCCGCCGCGAGCGCGGTCGCCGTGCTGCACGCGGCCGGCACGGACCCGTGGGTGGTGGACTTCGGCCGGCCCGACCGGGAGGAGGGCGGCCTCGAGCGCGACCTCGCCGACCACGTGCTCGCCCTCTCCGACGTCGTCGAGCGCGTCCGGGGCGCGACGGGACAGGACGTCCATCTCGCCGGCTACTCCCAGGGCGGCATGTTCTGCTACCAGACCTGCGCGTTGCGCCGCAACGCGCAGATCGCGTCGCTCGTGACCTTCGGCAGCCCGGTGGACACGCGCGGCAGCATGCCGCTCGGCATCCCGGACGACGTTGCGGGGTGGATCGCCCGGACGCTCGCGGCCAACCCGCTCGTCGGCGGCTGGATGGTGCCCGCGTGGGCGAGCCGCAACGGGTTCCGCCTGCTCGACCCGGCCAAGACGGCACGCCAGCGGCTCGACTTCCTCCTGCGGCTGCACGACCGCGAGGCGCTGCTCCCGCGCGAGCGCCAGCGCCGGTTCCTCGAGGGCGAGGGCTGGGTGGCCTGGCCGGGCCCGGCGCTCGCGGACTTCCTCGTGCAGTTCATCGCCCACAACCGGATGCTCGAAGGCGGCTTCGTGATCGACGAGCGGCTCGTGACGCTCGCCGACATCGACGTGCCCATCCTCTCCTTCGTCGGCGAGCTCGACGAGATCGCGCCCGCGGCCGGGGTACGGGCGATCGAGCGGGCCGCGCCGCGGGCGGCGGTCTACGAGGCCACGCTGCGCGCCGGGCACTTCGGCCTCGTCGTCGGCTCGACGGCGGCCCGCGCGACGTGGCCGACGGTCGCGGGCTGGTCGCGCTGGGTGGCCGGCGACGGCACGCGGCCCGCGCTCGCGCGTCCGGCCGCCGAGGCCGCGGTCAGCCAGCCCGAGGGCGGCGAGGGAGTGGCCGAGCTCGCCGTGGGGGCCTCGCTCGGCCTCGCGCGCGTGGCCGCCGGGTCGGCCGCCCGCACCGTGCGCGGCCTGCGCGACCTCGCCCGTGCCTCCGGCGCACAGCTCCCGCGCCTGTCCCGGCTCGGACGGCTGTCGGAGACCACCCGGATCTCGCTCGCCCTGCTGCTCGACGAGCAGCAGGAGCGCGCCCCCGAGGGCGTGTTCTTCCTCTGGGAGGACCGCGCCCACACGCACACGGCGGCCAAGCTCCGCATCGACGCCGTCGTCGCCGGCCTGCTCTCCGTCGGCGTGCGCCAGGGCGAGCACGTCGGCGTGCTCATGGCCACGCGGCCGTCGGCGCTCGTCGTCGCCGCGGCGCTCAACCGGATCGGGGCGATCGGCGTGCTCCTGCGCCCGGACGGGGACGCGCGGCTCGAGGCGCGGCTCGGTGCGGCGAGGCGCGTCGTCGCCGACCCCGAGCATGCCTCGGCCGCCTCCGACACCGGCCTCGGCGTCCTCGTGCTCGGCGGCGGCGCGGGGCAGCGCGACCTCGGCACGGCCGTCGCCGACATGGAGCGCATCGACCCGGACGCCGTCGTGGCCCCCGAGTGGTACGCGCCGAACCCGGGGCGGGCGCGCGACCTCGCCTTCGTGCTCTTCACCGGCTCCGGCCCGGCGACCCGGGTCAACCGGATCACGAACGGGCGCTGGGCGCTCTCGGCCTTCGGCACCGCCTCCTCCGCCGCCCTCGGGGAGGGCGACACGGTCTACTGCGACACGCCGCTGTATCACTCCTCCTCCCTGCTCATGAGCCTCGGCGGCGCCGTCGCGGGCGGCGCCCGCGTCGCCCTGGCGCCCCGCTTCGACCCGGACACGTTCTGGTCCGAGACGCGCCGCTACGGCGTCACGGTGGCCGCCTACACCTGGACGATGCTGCGCGAGCTCGTCGACGCCCCGCCGCACCCCGCCGAGCGGGGCCACGCGCTGCGCCTGCTCGTCGGCTCGGGGATGCCGGCCGGGCTGTGGGAGCGCGTGCAACGGCGCTTCGAGCCGGCCCGCGTGGTGGAGTTCTACGCGTCCGTGGAGGGCGAGGCCATCCTCGTGAACCTCACGGGCGCCAAGGCCGGCTGCGTGGGCCGGCCGCTCCCGGGGGCCGCGGAGGTCCGGGCCGCCGGCTGGGACGTCGACCACGGGCGGCTGGAGCTCGGCCCGGACGGCTTCGCCCGCGAATGCGACCGCGGCGAGCCGGGGATGCTGCTCTCCCGCGACAGCGGCGCCTCGCGTGACGCGCAGGAGCTCGCGCTGCGCTCCGTCTTCGCCCGCGGCGACGCCTGGCTGGCCACGGGGGACCTGTTCGAACGGGACGCCGACGGCGACTGGTGGTTCCTCGACCCGATCGCCGCGCTCGTCCCGACCGCCGACGCCCACGTCGCCCCGTCGGCGGCCCGGGTCGCGCTGGCCGCGCTGGACCCGGTCGACCTCGCCGTCGCCTACGGCGTCCCGGACGCCGCCGGCCGCCACGAGCTGCTCGTCGCCGCCGTCACGCTGCGGCCGGGCTGCGCCGTGGCGACCGCCGAGGTCACGCGCGCGCTCGCCCCGCTCGACGCGGTGCTGCGGCCCGTGGTCGTCCGCGTCGTGGACGAGATCCCCGTGACGAGCTGGTACCGCCCGGACGTGCGGCCGCTGCGGGCGGCGGGCGTCCCCGCGCCGGACGGCGACCGGACGCTCGGGCGCACCGCTCGCGGCTACCGGCCGCTGACGCAGGCCGCGTACCGGCGGCTGACGGGGGCCGTCCGCTAGCGGCGCAGGAGCCGCACGGCCCGGCGGAACGCGTAGTAGGCCGGGGTGCTGACGACGCGGCCGTGGCGCAGCCGGCGCAGGCCGGCGTAGCTCTGCCACGTGCGATGGTCCTCGACGGAGAGCCACGTGTACCAGACGATCCGCCCGAGGCGCAGCGCGGCGCGGTGGCGGGCGAGCATGGGCAGCGCCGCGCGGATGCGGGCGGCCTGGGTGCGCTCGGTGACCTCCCAGCCGAGCGTCCCCGGCCGCCGCCCCTTGGAGGACGGCCAGGCGAGCTCGGTCAGCCACACCGGCTTGCGGGCGTCGCCGTAGCGGCGCATGACCCGGCGGTTGCGCCGCAGGATCTCCACCACGCCGCTCGGCGAGCCCGTGTAGGCGTGGACGGCCGCGACGTCGAAGGCGCGGCGGGCGCCGGCCCGGTAGAGCCGGCCGAGGTCGCGCCAGGAGAAGTTCGGCAGCCCGGCCAGGACCACCGTCGAGCGCGGATCGGCGGCCTTGAGCGCGCGGTGCGCGGCACGCAGGAGCGCCACGTAGCCGCCGGCCCAGTCCTTCTGCGCCCAGTAGGACGGCAGGGACGGCTCGTTCCAGACCTGCCAGGCGCGCACGGGCAGCGCGGCCACCTCCGGATGGGCCCTCCAGAAGACTCCGCCGGGGCCGTAGCGCGCCACGAGGGCGCGCATCAGGGCGGCGTAGTCGGCCGGCGCGCGCGGCGGGCTGCCGGCCACTCCGGGGCGGGCGGCGGCCCAATCCGGCGTGCCGAGGACGACCGGCAGCACGCGCAGGCCCCGCCGCGCGGCGGCGAGCACGGGCGCGTCCGATGTCCGCCAGTCCAGGACCCGGTCGGACGCAGGTTGCAGCTGCGGCCAGTAGAAGGCGACCCGCGCGAAGCTCGCGCCGCTGCGCCGCACGTCGCGCCACTGGCGGTTCAACGGCGCTGCGGGCGCGGTCATCGGCCCGTCGGCCATCATGCCGATCCAGTTCGCCGGGACCCGTGGCGCCCGCTTGGTCTTCGCGTCCGCCTGCGCCACGCCGCCCAGCAGCACCAGCAGCGCCAGGGCGGCAGCGAGGCCCGTTACCCGCCGCATCCGGCTCAGGCTAGCGGCGGCCGCGGCGACCGGCCGGTCCGTTGACGGGCGTCAGCGCAGGCGCCGGACGACCCGCGTGAAGCCCTTCAGGGCGGGCATGGTGACGACGCGGTTGCCCTTCAGCCGGCGCAGGCTCGTGTACGTCGTCCAGGTTCTCGGGTTCGGCCGGCTGAGCCACGTGTACCACGTGACGCGCTGGAGCTTGAGCGCCTTGCGCTTGCGGGCGAGCACCTCGAGCACCTGCTGCACGCGCTTGCCCTGGACCCTCGGCGACACCCGCCAGGTGACGCCGGCCCCGGCGTCGGCGCCCCCCGTGGTCCAGGCGAGCTCGGAGGCCCAGATCGGCTTCCTCCCGTCCCCGTAACGGCGCATCACCCGCCGGTCGTGGGCCAGCACGACGGGCACGCCGGCCGGCTTGGCCGTGAAGACGTTGAACGTCGCGACGTCGAAGTAGCGCTTGCCGCCGGCCCGGTAGACCTGCTCGAGGCCGACCCACGACTTGTTCGGGAAGGCCGAGAGCACGACCTTCGCGCCTGGGTCGGCGGCCTTGATCGCCACGTGGGCGGCGCGCAGCAGCGCCACGTAGCGGGCCGCGAAGGGCTGGTCGACCCAGAACTGCAGGAGGTCGGGCTCGTTCCAGATCTGCCAGTTGCGGACGGGCCGCTTGCGGACGTCGCGCCGGGCGGCCCAGAACGCGCCCTTGGGCCCGTAGCGATTGACGAGCTGGGACATGAAGGCCGGGTAGTTGACCGTGTCGCGCGGGGACGAGCCGGCGACGTCCAGGGCGCTGGCCGCCCAGTTCGGCGTGTCCACGACGACCGGAATGACGTCCAGCCCCTGCTTGGCGGCCGCCCCGACGACCGCGTCCGACGCGGACCAGTCGAGCCGGTCGGCCGCCGGCTGCAGCTGGCTCCAGAAGAACGGCACGCGGACGAAGCTCGCGCCGCTGCGGCGGATGCGCTTGAACTCCCCGCCGAAGCGGCTCCCCGCGGCCGTCAGCGGCCCGTCGGCCATGACGCCCACCCAGCTGCGGGGGACCTTCGGCAGCCGCTTGGCCTTGGCGTCGGCCGTCGCGACGCCCTGAGTCAGCAGGAAGGCGAGCAGGGCGAGGAGGGACAGCGCTTTCCGCATGGCCGGGCAGGCTACAAAGCGGACCGCCGGCGGCGCGCCGGTAGTCGACGAACGGACGCTCGCCGCGGCTCAGGCCGCGCGGAGCACCGGGCAGGTGAGGCAGGTCGGGCCGCCGTCGCCCTTGAGGGAGAGCTCCGAGCCGTCGTAGGCGTGCACCTCGACGCCGCGCGCCTCGAGCTTCGCCCGCGCGCCAGGCGCCTGGTGCACCATGACGACGACCCCCGGGCGCACGCAGAGGACGTTGCAGCCCATCGCGAGGTACTCCTCCCGGTCCAGGGCGATCCAGTTCAAGCCCCTGGCCCGCAGGTCCTCGAGCAGCCGGACCGGCATGAGCGGCTCGTAGACGACGAGCAGGTCGTCGCTGACGGCCGACAGCAGCGACTGCAGGTGCAGCACGTGATCCGGGCCCGCGTCGTGGGGCAGGTCGTAGCCGACGACCTCGATGCCCTCCGGGGCGACGAGCGCGGCCAGGGCGGCGACCCCGGCCGGCGTCGTCCGGTAGCCCATCCCGACGGCCATCGTCTGCTCGTCGAGCCAGAAGCGGTCGCCGCCGTCGGCCCACGCGCCCTCGGGCAGGGTCCCGAGCACCGGCACGCCGAGCCGCTCGAGCTCTGCCGCCAGGTGCTCGGGCTCCGCGGCCCGGACGGGCTTGCGCATGCGCATGGGGATCGCGCCGCGGGTCGTGAGCATGACCGGGTCGTGCGCGTACACCGCGTCGACGAGGTCGTCGATGGCGTCGGCGACCTCCACCTGCACGCCGAGGCCCTCGAGCAGGGCGCAGAACGCCTCGTGCTGGCGCGCGAGGCCGACCGGATCGGGCGTGCGCCAGCCTGCGCCCGCCCAGTCGCCCTCCGTGGCGGGCCGGCGGACGAGCACCCGGCGCAGCGGGGCGACCATGGACGTGACGCCGTAGGAGCTCATCGGCGCCACCCTACGGCGGCCCTCATCCCGCCCTCGGCCCGCGCCCGTAGCCGAGGCAGACGCGGGAACGCCTGCGCCGCCCGACGCGAAAGGCCCCGCCATGCAGACGCCCACCGAGCGCAGCACCCCGAGGAGGCCGGAGCTGCGGTCGCTCACGCGACAGCAGAAGGGGAGCGCGCTGATCCTCCTCGCGGCCCTGTTGTCCTTCGTGCTGTCGGTGAGCCTCTGGTTCGCCGACTCACGCGAGGAGGGCGTCTTCGTCGGCCTCTGGGTCCCGTCGATCCTCGCCGGCGGCGCGTTCTGGATCGCCTCCGTGCGGCCGGTCCGCTGACATGGTCGTCGCCCTGTTCGTCTTCGGGCTCTTCGTCACCGGCCTGATGGTGGTCGGCATGGTCCTGATCTTCAAGGACGGCACCACGGACGTGCACACCGTCGGCGCGCACCCGGGCGGCTCCAACCTCAGCCCGGTCGACCCCCCGGCGGTCGCGACCACGGACGGCACGAGCCGCTCGCGCGGCGGCTGAGCGGCCGGGACGGCATCCTGTCGGGGATGACCCCCGACGGATTCCGCCTGCGACCGCGCGGCGCCTTCGACCTCGCGGAGGCCGCGGCGTTCGGCTTCGGCCCGCGCGCGGCGGCCGGGCGCGACGGCCCGCGGCGGATGGCGCTCGCGTTCTGCGTCGACGGCGAGACGGCGCTGGCCGGCGTCGCCTTGCGGCAGTCCGACGACGGCGCCGTGCTCGGCGAGGTGCAGGGCGACGCCGACCCCCGGGCCGTGCGCCGGCAGGTGGCGCGCGTGCTCTCCCTCGACCACGACGGCGAGGCGTGGGCGGCCGTCGCCGACGCCGACCCCGTGCTGCGCGACCTGCGGGCGCGGCGGCCGGGGATGCGCCCCGTGCTCTTCCACTCCCCCTACGAGGCCGCGGCGTGGGCCGTGATCTCGGCCCGCCGCCCGGCGGCGCAGGCCGCCCGGACGCGTGACGCGATCGCGGCCGCCCTCGGGGCGGCGTTCGATCTCGACGGCGAGCGGCTGACGGCGTTCCCGACCCCGGCGCGCCTGCGCGAGGTGCGGCCGGGACCCGGGCTGCCCGAGGTCAAGGTCGAGCGCCTGCACGCCCTCGCCGACGCGACGCTGGCGGGCGAACTCGACCAGCCGGCCCTGCTGGCCATGGCCCCGGCCGACGCGGAGGCCCACGTGCAGCGGCTGCCGGGCATCGGCCCGTTCTACGCCACCCTGATCGTGGTGCGCGCAACGGGGCACGCCGACGCCCTGGTGCGCGGCGAGCCCATCACCCAGGCCGCGGTGGGCCGCTTCTACGGGCTCGACGGGCCGGCGACCGCCGCGCAGCTCGAGAAGCTGGCGGAGGCGTGGCGCCCGTTTCGCACGTGGGCGACGGTGCTCCTGCACGCCGCCGGCCAGGAGGCGGGCATCACCGCCCGCTCGGCCCGCAGGTCCGCCTAGGCGGCGACCTTCTCGCGCTCGGGCTGCGGCGCGGCGAGCTTCTGCGCCTGGCGCTCCGGCGTGATGCGGACGACGTTCCAGGCGAGCCCGACGCGCTCCATGGCGGAGACGATGAGGCCGGAGACGTCGACCTCGTACCACTTGAGTCCGTGGACGGCGGAGCGGGGGAAGGCGTGGTGGTTGTGGTGCCACGCCTCGCCGAGGGACGGCAGGGCGAGCCAGGCGACGTTCGTGGACTGGTCCTCGACGTCGAAGCGCCGGCGACCGAAGAAGTGGCAGATCGAGTTGATCGACCAGGTCACGTGGTGCAGCAGGAAGATGCGGACGAGGCCGCCCCAGACGAGGCCGCGCAGGGCGCCCTCGAGGGTGAAGCCGTGCAGGACGAAGCCGGCGAGCGCGGGCAGCGCGACGCTCAGCAGCGCCAGGTACGGGAAGGCGCGGCCGATGCGGCGCATGCCCGTGTCCTCGTAGAGGTCGCGGGCGTACTTCTTCCAGTTGGCCTGGCCCTGCGTCTCGAACAGCCAGCCGACGTGGGCGTGGACGAGGCCGCGCAGCCCGTGGCCGTGGCCGACGTGCGGGGAGTGCGGGTCGCCCTCCTGGTCGGTGTGCGCGTGGTGCTTGCGGTGGTCGGCGACCCAGTCCATGACCGAGCCCTGCAGCGACAGAGAGCCCGCGACGGCGAAGGCGTACTCCGTCGGCTTGTGCGTCCGGAAGGCCCGGTGGGTGAGCATCCGGTGGTAGCCGAGCGTCACGCCGAAGCCGGTAATGCCGTAGAAGAACGCGAAGATCCCGAGGTCCGTCCAGTCGACGGCCCGGTTCCAGAGCAGGACGATGGCGACGAGCACGCCCAGCGGCGGGACGATCACCCCGACGAGGTTGGCGGTCTTCTCGGCACGATTCATGCTTGACAGGATGGCGCACGAAACCGCGGGCGAGTTGTCGTCTTCCTTGCCCCAGAGGTCGGGTATTTGTAGATTCTCAACAAGTGACCGGTGACCGCGCCGCCCTGGCCGAGGCCCTGCGCCCCGAGCTGCCCTCCATCGCGGAGGACGTCATCGCGGCGATCCGCGCCGAGGTGGCCGACTACGCGCGCCCGCTGACCGGCGCGTTCGGCGCCAACGTGCGCACGGGCGTCGAGCTCGCGCTGGGCCGCTTCCTCGAGGAGTTCGCGGGCGCGGCCCCCGCCCTCGGGCCGCCCGGCGCGGCCCGCGGCGTCTACGTCGGCCTCGGCCGCGGCGAGTTCCGGGAGGGCCGCAGCCTCGACGCACTCCTGAGCGCCTACCGCACCGGCGCCCGGCTCTCGTGGCGGCGCTTCGTCGACGTGGGCCGCGAGGCGGGCGTCGAGCCCGACGTCCTCTACGAGGTCGGCGAGGCGATGTTCGCCTACATCGACGGGCTCTCCGCCGAGTCCACGGAGGGCTACGCCGCGGCCCAGTCCGCCGCGGCCGGAGAGCGCGCCCGCGAGCGCCGGCGCCTGCTGGCGCTGCTGCTCGGCGACCCGCCCGCGGACGACTGGGTGCTGCGCGCCGCCGCCGAAGGCGCGGGCTGGCCCCTCCCCCAGGCCGTGGCGGCGCTCGCCGCCACGGGCGACGACGCCGACGTCGTGGCCGGTCGGCTCGGGCCGGAGGCCCTCGCCGTCGAGGACGAGGCGGGCGTGCTCGTGCTGCTCGGCGACCCGGACGCGCCGGGGCGCCGCGACCGGCTGCGGCGCGCGCTCGCCGACCGGCAGGCGGCGCTCGGCCCCGCCGTCGCCCCCGCGGAGGCCGCGCTCAGCGCCCGGCGCGCCCGCCTGGGATTGCGCCTGCTCACCGAGGGTCGCCTCGACGACGCGCTCGTGGTCTGCGACGAGCACCTGCCCGAGCTCGTCCTGCACGCCGACCCGCGCCTGGCCGCCGACCTCGCCGCCGCCGCCCTCGCCCCGCTGGCCGGCCTCGGCGCGGGCCCGCAGGCCAAGCTGACGGCGACCCTGCGCGCCTGGCTCGATCATCAGGGCCGCGTCGAGCCCACCGCGGCGGCGCTCGGCGTGCACCCGCAGACCGTGCGCTACCGCGTCGGACAGCTGCGGGAGGCCTTCGGACCGCGCCTCGAGGACCCCCGGGCCCGACTCGCGCTCGGGCTCGCCCTGCGCGTCTGAAAGGGTCCTGCCCATGCGCGCGCTGCAGATCTCCGAGCTCACCGGCCCACGCGGCCTGGCCCTCACCGACCTCCCCGAGCCTCCCGCGGAGCACCCGATGACCCCGGGCGAGGGCGTGCTCATCGACGTCCACGCCGCCGGCGTCGCCTTTCCGGACGTGCTCATGACCCGCGGCGAGTACCAGTTCAAGCCCGACCTGCCGTTCGTCCCGGGGGCCGAGGTGGCGGGCGTCGTGCGCGCGGCGCCGGAGGCCGGCGGCCTGCGGGCCGGCGACCGCGTCGCCGCCTGCACGTACCTCGGCGGGTTCGCCGAGGTCGCCGTCGCGCCGGCCTTCATGGCCTTCGCACTGCCCGACGCGCTCGGCTTCGAGGCCGGCGCCGGACTCGTCTTCAACTACCACACGGCGTACTTCAGCCTGAAGCTGCGCGGGCGCCTGCAGGCGGGCGAGCGCGTGCTCGTCCAGGGTGCCGCCGGTGGCGTCGGGACCGCGGCGCTGCAGGTCGCCAAGGGGCTCGGCGCCGAGACGGTCGCCGTCGTGTCCTCCGACGAGAAGGAGCGCGTCGCCCGGGAGGCCGGCGCCGACGAGGTCGTGCGCGCCGACGGGGCCTGGAAGGACGCCGTCCTCGAGTCGGGCGGCGTCGACCTCGTCCTGGACCCCGTCGGCGGGGACCGCTTCCTCGACAGCCTCCGCTGCCTGCGCGAGGGGGGCCGGCTCGTCGTCGTCGGCTTCACCGGCGGCTCCATCCCCGAGGTCAAGGTCAACCGCCTGCTGCTGCGCAACACGGAGGTGATCGGCGCCGGCTGGGGCGCCTGGGTGATGGGCAAGCCGGCGGTCAACCGCGAGATCGGCGCGGCGGTGGAGTCCCTGATCACCGACGGGGCGGTCCGGCCGCTCGTCGGTGCGAGCTTCCCGCTCGAGCGCGGAGCGGAGGCGCTCGAGCTCATCGCCGGCCGCGGTGCGACGGGCAAGGTCGTGCTGACCACGGGCGCCTGACCCGACGTGTCGCTCGCGCCTCCGCGGCCGCTGTCGAGCAACCCGCTGCGCCTCGCCGCCCGCGACCTGCGGGCGGAGCGGCGCGGGCGCGGCAAGGCCTGGCCGCCCGGCGACAACGGGCTAAACCCACGGCGCACCCACCGGATCGCCACCGACCCGCTGTCGCTGCTGCTCGACGCCCACGCGCGCCACGGCCCGGTCTTCACGCTGCGGGTGCTGGCGAGCCGCAACGTGTTCCTCATCGGCCCAGAGGCCAACCACCTCGTGCTCGTCTCGCACGCGGCGGACTTCCGCTGGCGCGACGGCGGCTTCGGGCAGCTCGTGCCGCTGCTCGGCGACGGCCTGCTGACCATCGACGGCGACCACCACCGGCGCGCGCGCCGGATCGTGCTGCCGGCCTTCCACCGCGAGCGGCTCGCCGCCACGAGCGCCGTGGTGGCGGCCGAGACCGAGCGCGCCGTCGGCGCCCTGCGCCACGGCGAGCGATTCGACCTCTACGCCTGGACGCGGCGGCTGGCCCTGACCATCGCCATGCGCGCGCTGTTCGGCTTCGACCCCGGCCGGGGCGGCCCCGACGGCGAGGCCGCCCGCGACTTCGAGGTCGCGCTCGGCTTCTACGGCCACGACTTCGCGCTCCAGGCCCTGCGCGGGCCGCGCACGCCGTGGGCTCGCATGCAGGCGGCCCGGGCACGGCTGGACCGGCTCGTGCACGGCGAGCTCGCCCGTCGGCGGCGCAGCGGCGAGCGCGGCGAGGACGTCCTCTCCCTGCTGCTCGACGCGCGCGCCGAGGACGGGACGGTCCTCTCGGACGCGCAGCTGCGCGACCAGGTGATGACCCTGCTCTTCGCCGGCCACGACACCACCACGGCCACCATCGCCTTCCTCTTCCACGAGCTCGCGCGCCACCCGCAGGAGCGGCGGCGACTCGTCGAGGCCGAGGACGCGCTGGGCCCGGCCACCCCCGAGCAGCTGCAGCGCGGCACGCGCGAGCGGCTCGAGCTTGTGCTCGACGAGACCCTGCGGCTGTACCCGCCGGCCTGGATCGGGCCGCGCCGCGCGGTCCGCGACGTCGCCTTCGCCGGCCACGTCGTCCCCGCCGGGATGCCGGTCAACTACTCCTCCTACGTCTCCCACCGCCTGCCGCACGTCTTCGCGGACCCGCACGCCTTCAAGCCGGACCGGATGACCCCCGCGGCCAAGGCGGCCCTGCCACGCGGCGCCTACGTGCCGTTCGGAGGCGGCTCGCGCATCTGCCTCGGCATGCGCTTCGGCCAGCTCGAGATCCGCACCCTCGCCTCGCGGCTGCTGCGCGACTGGGTCCTCGACGTGCCGGCGGACTTCCGCCTCGAGATCCGCCAGACACCGACGCTCGGGCCCAGGGCCGGGCTGCCCGTCGTGGTCGGCCGCCGCTGAGCGCCCTACGCCGCCAGGACCTCCGCCGCCGCCCGCCGCCCGGAGCGCACCGCGCCCTCCATGTAGCCGTTCCAGTAGGTCGAGGTCTCCGTGCCGGCGAAGTGCACGCGGTGCTCGACCCGGCGGATGCGGGCGCCGTAGGACAGCAGCGTGCCCGGGCCGTAGATGCCGACGGGGCAGCCGCGCGTCCACGTCGCGCGCGTCCAGTCCGTCTCGAACACGCGCAGCGGGTCGCGCGCACGCTCGCCGAAGAAGCCGGTCAGCTCGGCGACGAACGCCGCCCGCCGGCGCGCGCGCGAGAGCCGGGCGTAGGCGCGCGCCCGGTCGCCGCCGATGAAGCCGAAGACGATGCCGCGGGACCCGTCCTCGGGTGAGTCGTCGAAGGTCGCGCTGACGTAGGTGGCGGTGGACAGCACCTGGCCCGTCAGGCCCGCGTCGCGCCAGAACGGGCTGCGGTAGACCGCGGCGACCTTGAGCAGCCGGCCCTGCGGCACGCGCTGGAAGAGCGCGTCGTGGGCCGGCGCGAGGTTCGGGCGGAAGGCGATGCGGCCCGCCAGGGTGGGCGGCACGGCGACGATCGCCCGGCGGGCCTTGACCGTGACCCGGTCCGAGACGACCTCGACGTCGCGGCCGTGCTGGTGCACGCGCCGGACCGGCGTGCCGTAGGCGACGCGCCGGCCGAGCTCGTGGGCCAGGGCGCGCACGATCGCGTAGGAGCCGCCCACGAAGCGCGACTCCTGGGCGCCCCCGGCGGTGTTGAAGTTTCGCTCGAACGTGCCGGGATGGGTCTCGTCGCCCGACGCGGCGATGTAGAAGAGCGTGAACAGCAGCGACAGCTCGCGCGGCTCGGCGCCGAAGATCGGCCGCACGGCCGCCGACGCCAGGTCGCGGAACTGGGGCGTCAGCGCGTTGGCCTCGAGCCACGTCTGCAGCGTCTGGGAGTCCTGCTGCGCCGCGCGCGGCGCCTTCCACGGGCGGTCGACGGGCACGGCGGCGGCGAGCTCGTCGAGGCCGCCCACCGTCTGCACGAGGTCGGGGATGAGCACTGGATCGAGCGGCGCCGAGCCGCTGGGCCCGTCGGACGGGTAGGCCAGGCGCCCGCCGTCCTGGAAGTACAGGTTGTCGCCGCTGTCGTAGGTCTTGAACGTCCCGATCCCGTAGCCGGCCCCCAGCGCGACGACGTGGTCCTGCGTGGGCCCGACGAAGGCGCCGCCGCGCTCGGAGACGCGCCCGCCGCCCAGCGCCTTGTTCTGCACCCGGCCGCCGGGGCGATCGCGGGCCTCCAGCACGACGACGGATCTGCCTGCCCGGGTGAGCTGGCGCGCGGCCGTGAGGCCCGCGAGGCCGGCGCCGACGACGACGACGTCGGCGCGGCGCGTGCGCCGGTCGCGGGGCTGGTGGCGCCGGCCCGCCCACGCGGCGTCGGGGAGCGCCGCGGCGGCGCCCGTGGCCAGCGCGCCGGCCACGAGCCGGCGGCGGGTGGTGCGCAGCTCGCTCGCGTCGGTCATGATGGGAGCAAGCATCCCACACCGCGTCCCGGGCCCTTCCCGTAGCGTCCCGGCCATGGCCCCTCCGCCCGCCGGACCCGAGGCGCTCACGACCGCCGCGGCGTGAGGCGGCTGCTGCCCCACCGGCTGGAGACCGTCGACGCCGGCCCCTACGGCTCGGGTCCGCACCCGGCGTGGCTTGACGTCGACTGGTCGGCGCACCTGCGCACGCTCGAGCTCGGCGGCACGCGGGTCAACCTCCTCGACATGGGCGAGGGCGAGCCGCTGCTGTTCGTCCACGGCTGGTCCGCCGGCTGGCAGCACTGGCTCGAGCAGGTCCTGCCGTTCAGCCGCACCCACCGGGTGCTCGCCGTCGACCTGCCGGGCTTCGGGGCCTCGGCGGAGCCCGTCGACGGCGAGCTGACGATCACCGGGTACGCCGCGACGCTCAACCGGCTCTGCGGCGAGCTCGGCGTGGACCGGGTCACGGTGATCGGCAGCTCCATGGGCGGCTTCGTCGGCGCGGAGCTCGCCATCGCCTTCGCCACCCGGGTCCAGGGGCTCGTCCTGCTCGCCGCCGCCGGCCTGGCCAACCGCTACATCGGGCTGCCGACCGCCGTGCTGCGCGACCCCCGCCTCGACGTGCTCACCCCGGCCGGGCTCGGCGGGCTCGGGGCGCCCGACCCGGTCCTGCGGGCGCTCGTGACGCGACCGCGCGGGCGCGAGCTGGCGCTCGGCGTCGTCTGCGCCCATCCGGGGCGGCTGCATCCCGCGCTCGTGTACGAGATCGCCCGGCTCGCCGGCCGCCCCGCGGCGGCGAAGCTCGTCGGCGAGCTCGCCCGCTACGACTTCCGCGAGCGGGTCGGGGACATCGAGTGCCCGGCGATGATCGTCTGGGGCGACACGGACCGGCTCGTCCCCGTGTCCGGGGCCAGCGGCTACGCGCAGCGGATCCAGGGCTCGCGCAAGCTGTTGTACCGCTCGACGGGCCACCTCCCGATGCTCGAGCGGCCCGAGCGCTTCAACGCGGACCTGCAGGCCTTCCTGGACGACGCATCCGCCGCCGAGGCGCAGTAGCCGGCCGGTAGCCTGCCCGCGTCTCCCTCACCGACCTCGAACCCGCTCCCAGCCGCCGCCGGCGCGTCATCGTCGGGGTGGCGATCTCCGTGCTGGCCACGGCCGCGCTCGTCTGGGTCATCTTGGACCGGCGGGAGGGCTTCTCCGCCGCGGTGAGCCAGGTCGCGGTCCCGGCGCTCGTGGGCGCCGTGCTCCTGCAGCTCCTCGCGCTCGTGGTCCGCACGGAGGCGTGGTACATCTGCGTGGCCGCCGCCGGGGCGACGTGCGGCCGCCGGCCGCTCTACCACGCCTCGAGCCTCGGCTCGCTCGCCAGCCAGCTCAACTCGCAGGTCGGCACGGCGGCGCGGATCGCCATCCTGCGCCGCGAGGCGCCGGGCGGCGCGCCGGGCGTCGCGCCGCTGATCGCGGCCGAGGTGCCGATCCTCGCCATCGAGGGCAGCCTCGCGGCGCTGACGTGCTTCACGCTCATCGGACCGCTGGACGCGCCCTGGTGGGCGCCCCTCGTCGTCATCGCCGTCGCCGTCGCCATCGTCGGCGGCCTCGTGCGGCTGGCGGGGCGCCGGCCGACCGGGTTCGCCAGCGGGCTCGCCGTCCTCCGGGAGCTCGACGGGAGCTGGAAGATCTTCGCGCTCGTGCTGCTCGCCACCTTCGCGCAGATCACCCGTAACTGGCTGATGCTGCACGCCGTGGGCACGAACGCCGGCTTCTTCGACGCCGTGGCCGTGCTCATCCTCCAGGTCGGGCTCAGCCAGCTGCCGATCGGGCCGACCGTCGGGGCGGCGGCGGTCGGGCTCGTGCTCGGGATCAGCGGCGACGCGGCGCTCGAGGTCACCACCGCGGCCGGCGTGCTGCTCACCGCGACCGGGACGATGGGCGCCTTCCTCTACCTCGCCTGGGGCGTCGTCGACCGCTTCGTCATCCTGCGCCGCCCGGCGCACTCGGCGTGAGCCTCGCCCAGCTCTCCGACCCGCACGTGCGGGCGGGCGACCCGGACGCCGAGCCGGCGCTCGCCGCGGCCGTCGCCACGGTGGCCGGGCTGCGCCCGCGGCCCGACGCCGTGCTCGTCAGCGGCGATCTCACCCACGACGGCGACCTCGCCTCGGCGCGCCGGGTCCGCGAACTGGTTGCCCCGCTGAAGATCCCCATCCACGTGATCCCCGGCAACCACGACAACCGCCAGGCCCTGCGTGAGGCCTTCGGGCTCGGCGGCGAGCCGGGCGAGCCGCTGCACCGGACGGCGCGGTGCGGCGACCTGCGGCTCGTCGCGCTGGACACCCAGCTGCCGGGCCACGACGGCGGCGGGCTCGGCCCCGCGGGCCTGGCCTGGCTCGCCGCGGCGCTGGCCGAGGCGCCGGAGGTCCCGACCGTGGTGGCCCTGCACCACCCGCCGGCGCCGATCGGCCTGCCCGCGCTGGACGCCATCGGCCTCGCCGCGAAGGACGCCGCCGGGCTGGCCGCCCGGCTCGAGGCCGCGCCCCAGGTGCGAGCCGTGGTGGCCGGGCACGTGCACCGGGCGGCGGCGACGACCTTCGCCGGCCGGCCCCTGCTGACCGCTCCGAGCGTCCACGTCCAGGCGAAGCTCGAGCTCGGCTCGCCCGAGTACACGATGACGCGCGAGCCGCCCGCCCTGCTCGTCCACGCCCTGGCCGGCGATCGCCTCGTGTCGCACGTGCAGCCCGTGCTCGGCCCGGCCGCCTAGGCCGGGACGAGCTCCGTGGCGCGGACCTCCTCGACGCTGCGACAGCCGGCGAGGCCGAAGGTGAGGTCGACGTCGGCGGCGAGGTTGCGCAGCACGTCGCGGACACCCTGCTGGCCGGCGATGGCCAGGCCGTAGGCGTAGGGGCGGCCCACGAGCGTCGCGGTGGCGCCGAGGGCCAGCGCCTTGAACACGTCGGCACCCCCGCGCACGCCGGAGTCCATGAGCACCGGGACGCGGCCGTCGACCGCCTCGACGACGCCGGGGAGGGCGCGGACCGTGGACTGGGCCCCGTCGACCTGGCGGCCGCCGTGGTTGGAGACCAGCACGCCGTCGACGCCCACCTCGACCGCGCGGCGCGCGTCGTCGGGGTGCAGGATCCCCTTGAGGACGACGGGCAGCGAGGTCATCTCGCGCAGGCGTGCGAGGTCCTCCCACGTCAGCGACGGCCGCGAGTAGATGCGCACGAAGCGCTGCACCGCGGCGCGGGCGTGCCCCGAGCGCAGGGCGCGCAGGAACGGCTCGGGGTAGGCGCGGGCGATCTGGACGAGCGCCGAGATCGCCGCCGGCGTCGGCCGGGGCGCGGGCGCCTGTTCCTCGGCCGCCTCGTCGAGCAGCGCCCGGAACACCGGGTCGCTCGTGTACTGGGCGATGCCCTTGCCCGTCAGGAAGGGGAGCGAGCCGAGGTCGAGGTCGCGCGGGCGCCACCCGAGCAGCGTCGTGTCCAGGGTGACGACGATCGCCTCGCAGCCGCAGCGCTGCGCCCGGGCGACGAGGCTCTCGACGAGGTCGTCGTTCGTCGACCAGTACAGCTGGAACCACTTCGGGGCGTCGCCGAGAGCGCCGGCGACGCGCTCCATCGGGTGCGAGGCCTGGTTGGAGAGCACCATGCCCACGCCCTCGGACGCCGCCGCGCGGGCGACGGCCGTGTCGGCGCCGCGGTGGCAGAGCTCGAGCACCCCGACGGGAGCGAGGAGGAAGGGCGAGGCGTGGCGGCGGCCGAAGAGCTCGACCGACGTGTCGCGCCTGGAGACGTCGCGCAGCATGCGCGGCACGATCCGCCAGTCGTCCCAGTCGGCGCGGTTGGCCCGGACGGTCGCCTCGCCACCCGCGCCGCCCGCGACGTAGGCGAAGGCCTCCGCGCTCATGACCTTGCGAGCGCGCGCCTCCAGCCGGCCGGCGTCGACGGGCACGCGCGGCTTGCGGCCGGCGACGCCCGCGAGGAAGATCGCCTGCTGCCGGGCGACGCCGTAGGCCATGACGCGGGACCCTACTCCGAGACGCGGGCGCCCCGCAGCCGCCGGCCGGGAGCGCCGAGGCGGTCGGCGAGCAGCGCCTGGGTCGCGGCGGCGTGGCCGCAGACGCCGTGGACGGCGCCGCCCGGGAACGTCGCCGCGCTGCCGAGCCACAGGCCGCGCAGCGGCGTCCGGTACGGGCTGAGCGCCGGCACGGGCCGGAACACGAGCTGCTCGAGCGAGTAGGAGCCCCCACCGACGTCGCCGCCCACCAGATTCTCGTCGCGCCCCTGCAACTCGCCCGGGCCGAGCACGGAGCGACCGGCAATGAGGTCGCGGAAGCCGGGCGCGAAGCGCTCCACCTGCGCTTCCACCGCGGCGGTCCAGCGATCGAGTGCCCCGGGGGCGTCCATCCCGGAGCCGGCGTGGGTGTAGGCCCAGCCCGTGTGCTTGCCGGCCGGCGCGCGCGTCGGGTCGGCCAGCGACTGCTGGCCGAGCAGCAGGAACGGACGCTCGACCTCGTCGCCGAGGTGGGCACGCGTCACGGCGTCGACGACCTCGGCGCCCGTGCCGCCGACGTGGACCGTGCCGGCCCGCCGCGCTTCGGCGGCCGCCCACGGGATCGGCCCATCGAGCGCCCAGTCGAGCTTGACGGTCTGCGGCCCGGCTCGGTAGCGCAGCAGCCTGCGCACGTAGCCTGGGTCGAGCACCCCCTCGGCAAGGCGCAGCAGCCCGGGCGCGCTCGTGTCGCAGACGACCGTCCGGGTCTGCACCAGGTCGCCCGAAGCCAGGCGCACGCCCGTCACGCGGCCGGCCGCGCCGAGCACCGCGTCGACGCGCGCGCCGGTGCGCGAGCTCCCGCCGCGAGCGTGGAAGTAGGAGGCCAGCGCCTCGGCCAGACGAGCGGCCCCGCCGTGCGGGGACGGCCAGCCGACGGCGTGGCCGAGCAGGTTGAGGTAGACCCCGCCGATCGCGCTGCCCGAGGCGTTCGGCGGCGTGTCGCCGTGCAGCGCGGCCCCGTGCAGCCAGGCGACGTTCTCGTCGGCCCGGAAGAGCTCGGCCCCGAGCCCCGACGACGGCGCGAGCAGGACGCGGGCGAACTCGAGCACGCCGTCCAGGCCGAGGCCGGCGAGCAGCCGGGCCGGGCCGCGCAGGGGCGGGAAGCCGGCGAGCATCGTGTGGCGCAGGGCGTCGAAGTGCTCGAGCAGCGGCCGGGCGAACGCCGCCCAGCGCTCGCCGTCGCCGGCGCCGAGCGCGTCCAGCGAGCGGACGGTCTCGTCGAGGTCGCGCGCGAGCACCGCCGCGCGCCCGCCCTCCAGCACGTGGGCCATCGGCAGGTCGGGGTGATCCCACCGCAGTCCGTGCTCGGCCAGCGGCCAGCGGGCGAAGACCGGCGACGCGGCGCCGGCCGGGTGCACGGCGGAGAAGACGTCGTGGCGGAAGCCGGGCAGCGTGAGCTCCTCCGTGGCCAGGCCGCCGCCCAGCCGGTCGGCGGCCTCGCACAGCAGCACGGAGCGGCCCGCCTCGGCCAGGGTGATCGCCGCCGCCAGGCCGTTGGGGCCGCTGCCGACGACGACGGCGTCGAAGGCCTCAGGCACCCGGCGCGACCGCGAGCGTGATCTGGTGGAGCGTGGATCCGGCCGGCGACCCGATGCCCCACAACGCGGACTGCGCGTCCTGTCCGAACCGCGCCGTCGCGCCGTCGGGGGCGACGGGCGGCTCGTCGCGGCCGAGGCGCAGGAGGCCGTCGTCGGCGTCGGCCACCCAGGCGTCGAGCGCGGGCTGGTCGGTGATCCACGGCGCGGCGGGCGCGGCGTTGGAGGAGCCCGCCATGCGGGCGTAGCGCACCTGCGGCGACCGGGCGGCGCGCAGCGTGACGGCCGCGCCACCGGCGGCGAGGACGGCGTCGCGGGCGGGACGGGCCACGTGCTGAAGATACCCCGGCCGGTGGCGATCTACCCTGCAGGGATGGCCACCGCGACCGACGCCCACGCGGTCACCCGCGCGCTGCGGCGCGGCGTCGCGACGCTCGACGCGCTGGCCGCACGGCTCGACGGGGTGCAGCGCGACGAGCTGCTGTGGGCCGTCCAGGACGCGCGCGACCGCGGCTGGGTGGCCGCGGCCGGCGGCGAGGAGTGCGGCCCGGACGGGCTGTGCGGGACGGCGGCGCCCCTGGTGCTCTCGCTCACGCCTGCCGGGCGCCAGGCCGGGTAGCGCCCGCCGCATGGACGAGATCCTTCCCGGGGTGTGGCACTGGACGACGGTGCACCCGAACCTCCAGCAACCCGTGTCCTCCTACTCCCTCGAGGACGCCGGCGCCGCCGTCGATCCGCTGCTTCCGGAGGGCGGCGTGGCCGCGTTCGGGGACTGGGCCGTGCAGAAGGTGATCCTCACCAACCGCCACCACTCGCGCGACGCCGCGCAGATCCGGGAGGCGCGCGGGGCGACGATCCTCGTCCCCCGGCCGGGCCTGCACGAATACGAGGGCTCAGAGCTCGAGGTCGAGCCCTACTATCCCGGCGACGAGGTGGCGCCCGGTGTCCGGGTGCACGAGCTCGCGGCGATCTCGCCCGACGACTTCGTCCTGCACGTCTCCGCCGGCCTCGGCGCCCTGGTCTTCGCGGACGGCGTGATCAACATGAACGGCATCGGCTTCGTCCCCGACGGCCTCATGGACGACCCGGAGCGGGTCCGGGCGAGAACCTTCGAGCGGCTGCACGAGCTCGTCCAGCTCGACTTCGACGCGCTGCTGTTCGCTCACGGCGACCCGATCCCCAGCGGCGGCCGCGACGCGCTGCTGGCCTTCATCGCGGCGGAGGCGTCCTGAGCTGCACGCCCTCGACCTCGACCTCGACCTGGCGCTCGGTGCGTACGCACAGGGGCTGTTCCCGATGGACGATCCCGCCGCCCAGGAGCGGCCGCTGCCGTTCTACCGCGCCGATCCGCGCGCCGTCCTCGGCCTCGACCCGACCTCGATGACCGCGCTGCGCCGGCGCCTGCGCCGCAGCCTCGCGCGGGATCCGGGCTGGCGCCCGGCCCTCGACGAGAGGTTCTCGCAGGTCGTCGCGGCCTGCGCGCGGCCGCGCGACGACAGCGGCGTGTGGCTGACGCCGCGGCTCGGACGGCTGTACGCCGGCATGCACGTCGCCGGGGCCGCCCACTCCTTCGAGCTCTGGGACGGCGACCGCCTCGTGGCCGGCATCCTCGGCGTCGTGCTCGGCCGGGCGGCGATGCTCGAGTCCATGGCGCACGCCGTCCCCCACGCCGGCAACGTCAACCTCGTGCGCACGCTGCAACGGCTCGCGGCGGCCGGCGTCGAGCTCTGCGACATCCAGATCGCCTCGGACCACACCCGCCGGCTCGGTGCGGTCGAGATCCCGGCGGCCGCGTTCGAGGTGCGGCTGCGCGCCGCGCTCGGCGGCACGCCGGCGCGCCTCACGGCCTGAGGAGCCTGGCCCGACCGGCGGGGGGTGGTCGAGGTTAGGGACCACTGTTGGCCTCAACCTCGACCACCCCCTCGCCGCGCGGCTCGAACCCCGGGCAGCGCAGGACGGGCAGCCGCGGGTACTTCGCGTAGGCCGGGTCATCGCGGTGGCGCCCGCAGAGGCTGAAGCGCGAGCCGCGGCCCGTGGTGACCACCCGTTGGTGCCGGCAGGCGTCGCAGAGCCCGGCGGGCGCGGGCGGGGCCGTCACGGCGGCGGGCTCAGGCCAGGCCGCGGTGACTCATGCGGGCCAGCGCCTCGTGGTGCGCGGTCACACGCCGCTTCACCGGGTCGTCGTCCGGGCGGTCGTGCACGAGGCCCCACATCCCGTCCGCGGCCCGCTCGGCGTCCTCCGGCGTCGCCCGCGCCGCCATCTCGTCGACGAGGGCGAGCTCCAGGCGCTCGATCTTCTCCTCCGCGGTGCCCTCGCCGAGGGCCGGGAAGGACACGCCGCGCAGGTGCTCCTCCCAGGCGCCCTTGGCCATCGCGAACCGGTTGCGCAGTGCGATCCCGTCGCTCATCGCGGCCGCGAGTGTACGCGCGGCGCGGTGGTCCATGTTGCCCTACGCGGTCGTAGGCTTAGTTGCGTGCGCACGTTCTCCCGGCTCCTCGGCTTCCTGCGCCCCTATCGGCGGGCGGTCATCGGCTCCCTCGTGCTCGCCGCGCTGGCCATGGTCGCCACCGTCTCCCTGCCGTGGCTGACCGGCAAGGCGATCGACCAGATCGAGCGCGGCGACCGCTCGGGCCTGTGGGTGGTGGGCGGCGTCGTGGTCGCAGCGGCCCTCCTGCGGCTCGTCCTGTCCGTGTTCCGCCGCCTCGTGGCCGGCAAGGTCTCCCTCGGCGTCGAGGCCGACATGCGCAACCGGCTCTACGGCCACCTGCTCGGGCTCGACATGGGCTTCTTCGACACGCAGCAGACCGGCCAGCTCATGTCGCGCGCGACGGTCGACCTGCAGTCCGTGCGCTTCTTCCTCGGCTACGGGCTCGTCTTCATCACGCAGAGCGGCCTGACCATCCTGCTCGCGGCGGTGGCCATGATCGCGCTGGAGCCCGGGCTCGGACTGCTCGCGCTGATCCCCGTCCCGCCCGTCGTGCTCATCGCCTACCGCTACGGCGTGGTCTCGCGACCCGCGCTGCAAGAGGTCCAGCAGCGGATCGCCGAGCTCACCGCGGACGCCGAGGAGAACGTCTCCGGCGTGCGCATCGTCAAGGCGTTCGCGCGCGAGGAGCGCCAGCTGCACCGCTTCCGCCACACGACGGGGCGCGTCTTCGACCAGAACCTCCTCGCCACCCGCCAGCGCGCCTTCTACCAGCCGCTGCTCGGGTTCCTGCCGCAGCTCGGGCTCGCGATCGTGCTGCTCGTCGGCGGGCGGCAGGTCGTCAACGGCTCGCTCTCGCTGGGCGACTTCGCGGCCTTCTACACCTACATCCTCCTGCTCATCTCCCCCATGCGGCTGCTGGGCGTGGCCCTCGGGATGGCCCAGCGGGCGACGGCGTCGGGCGCCCGGCTCTTCGAGCTGCTCGACCGCGAGCCCGAGCCGCGCGTCCCGCCCGGCCTGCCGCCGCTGCCACCCGGCTCCGGCCAGGTGGAGCTGCGCGGAGTGTCCTTCCGCTACGCCGGCGCGCAGGCCGACTCGCTGGACGACGTCTCCCTGCACGTCGAGGGCGGGCGGACGGTCGCGCTCGTCGGGGGCACGGGCTCGGGCAAATCGACGCTCGTCGGCCTCATCCCCCGCCTCTACGACCCGACGAGGGGGCAGGTGCTCGTCGACGGGGCCGACGTCACCGGGGTGGATCCGGACTCCCTGCGCTCGGAGATCGCCGTGGTCACCGACGACCCGTTCCTGTTCTCGGACACCGTCCGGGCCAACGTGAGCTACGCCCGGCCCTCGGCCTCCGACGAGGAGGTGCGCCTCGCGGTCGCCCGCGCGCAGGCCACGGGCTTCGTCGAGGAGCTGCCCGACGGCCTGGACACGGTGATCGGCGAGCGCGGCCTCACGCTCTCGGGCGGCCAGCGCCAGCGCATCGCCATCGCGCGCGCCTTCCTCGCCGATCCGCGCATCCTCATCCTCGACGACGCCACCTCGTCCGTCGACGCCTCCACGGAGCAGCGGATCAAGGACGCGCTGCGCGAGGTCATGCGGGGCCGGACGACGTTCGTCATCGCCCACCGGCTCTCCACGATCGCCCTCGCGGACGAGGTCGTCGTCGTCCGCGACGGCCGCGTGGAGGCCCACGGCAGCCACGACGAGCTCGTGGAGCGCTCGCCCCTGTACGCCGAGATCGCGGCCCGCGGCCTGCCGGCCGAGGCGCCGGTCGACGAGGCGCGCGAGTGGGTGGGCCTGTGAGCGGGGTGCCCGCCGGCCGGCGGGCGTCCGTCGAGGAGCTGCGCCGCCGCCTGCGTGCGACGAGCGGGCGCGGGCGCAAGCTACGCGGGATGGCGACGCTGCTGCGGCCCTATCGCGCCCGCACGGCGCTGATGTTCGTCGCGCTGCTGGCCGCGACGGGCGCGGCGCTGGCGCCCCCGCCGCTGGCCAAGCTCGCCATCGACGACGGCATCGTCCCGAAGGACCTCGCGACGCTCGACCTCGTCGTCGTCGGCTTCGTCGTCTCCGCGCTCGTGTACTTCGCCGCGACCTACGCGCAGACCTACCTCGTCGGGTGGGTGGGCCAGCGCGTGCTACAGGACCTGCGGCTGCGGATCTTCGAGCACCTGCAGTCCCTGTCCATCGGCTTCTACTCGCGCCGCCAGGCGGGGGTGATCATCTCCCGGCTCACCAACGACGTCCAGGCGCTCGACCAGCTCGTCACGGACGGCGTGGTGACGCTGTTCTCCTCGTCGCTGATGCTCGTCGGCACGGCGGTCATCCTGTTCGTGCTCGACGTCCAGCTCGCGCTGCTGACCTTCCTCGTGTTCCCCGTGCTCGGGATCGCGTCCTTCACCTTCCGGATCATCTCGGCCGACGCCTACCGCGTCACCCGCGAGCGCGTGGCGGCGATCACCGCCTACCTGCAGGAGTCGCTGTCGGGCGTGCGCGTCGTGCGGCTCTTCGCGCAGGAGGGCCGGCACCGACGCCGCTTCGGCGTGCTCAACGACGAGAACCGCCAGGCGAACCTGGTCACCGTCCATCTCAACGCGGCCTACTTCCCCGCCGTCGAGCTGCTGTCGGCCCTCGTGCAGGCCGGCATCCTCGTCTACGGCGGCGTCCAGGTCATCCAGGGCGACGTGACGGTCGGCGTGCTCGTCGCCTTCATCGCCGCGCTGCAGAACTTCTTCGACCCGATCCAGCAGCTCTCGCAGCTCTACACCACCTATCAGGCCGGGATGGCCGCCCTGGACAAGATCTTCGAGCTCCTCGACGAGGAGCCCGACCTCGTGGACGCATCCGGCGCCATCGCCCTGCCGCCGATCCGCGGCGAGATCACCTTCGACGACGTGCGCTTCGCCTACCCCGGCCGCGAGGACGCCCCGGCCCTCGCCGACGTCGACCTCGTCATCCCCGCGGGCCAGACCGTCGCGCTCGTCGGCCCCACCGGCGCGGGCAAGTCGACCTTCGCGAAGCTCGTGGCCCGCTTCCACGACCCGACCTCCGGCGCGGTCCGCGTCGACGGCCACGACCTGCGCGACGTCACCCAGGCCTCCCTGCGGGCCCAGCTCGGGATCGTGCCGCAGGAGGCGTTCCTGTTCAGCGGGTCCGTCGGCGAGAACATCGCCTTCGGGCGCCCCGACGCCACCGCGGAGCAGGTCGAGGCGGCGGCGCGGGCCGTCGGCGCGGACACGTTCATCGCCGGCCTGCCCGACGGCTACGACGCAGATGTCGGCGAGCGCGGGACGAACCTCTCCGCCGGCCAGCGCCAGCTCGTGGCCTTCGCCCGCGCGCTGATCGCCGACCCGCGCATCCTCGTGCTCGACGAGGCGACGTCCAACGTCGACATCCACACGGAGGCGCGCATCGAGGAGGGCCTGCGGCGGCTCGTGGCCGGGCGCTCGGCGATCGTCATCGCCCACCGCCTGTCGACCATCCAGCGCGCGGGGCGCATCCTCGTGCTCGACCAC
Organism: Solirubrobacterales bacterium; assembly: GCA_038258425.1. GTDB lineage: Bacteria > Actinomycetota > Thermoleophilia > Solirubrobacterales > Solirubrobacteraceae > DATLGB01. Next base: position 65,165 of record JBBSPV010000009.1, read on the forward strand.
GGCCGCATCCAGGAGATGGGCACCCACGACGAGCTGATGGCTGCCCGGGGCGCCTACTGGCGGCTGTCGCGCGACTGGACGGCGCAGACGGCCGCCTGAGCTGCGGGACAGGGACTCGAACCCCGAATACTGGTACCAGAAACCAGCGTGTTGCCAATTACACCATCCCGCACCGCGCTCGGCAGCGGGGAAGTATAGGCCTGCAGGCCGGGCCCCGGCGCCCGCCGCCGAGGGCCGCACGCCCGCCGCCTGACCGCCCTGCGACCACGTCCAGGGAGCCTGCGAGGATCCCGACGCGCGCCGGCACAAGCCGGCGCAACTGAACAAGGAGATCCCATGATCGGTGCCCTCATCCTCGGCCTGCTGGCCGGGGCCATCGCGAAGCTCATCATGCCCGGGGACGACCCGGGCGGAATCATCGTCACGATGCTCCTCGGCCTCGTCGGAGCCTTCGTGGGCTACCTCATCTTCACGCGCCTGCTCGGGATCGGCGACAACGACGCCTTCGATCTCGGCGGCCTGCTCAGCGCCATCATCGGCACGCTCATCATCCTCGTCATCTACCGCCAGGTGGTCGCCCACCGCAGTGGGCCGGCACCCGCGCGACGGCGCTAGCCCCGGGGCCGGCGGCGCCGGACGGCGGCCTCAGGGCCGGCCGTCCGGGTCGGCCAGCGCGGCCTCGCGGCCGCGCAGGTCCTCGCCGGAGACCATGAGCCGGCGAGCGAGGTCGAGGTCGTCCGGACGCCCGGCCGTGACCGCCTGGACCACGGCGCCCCCGGCGAGGTAGAAGACGGTCCACTCGCCGCCGGTCAACGCCCCGCGCACGACCTCCGCGTCCCAGCCGGCCGCGGGGCCGACCGACTCGAGGCACAGCCAGTCCCCGAGCTCGGACCAGAAGTACGGCACGTCGGCGTAGGGCGCGTCGCCGCCGAGCAGGGCCGCCGCCACGTGGGCGCCCTGGCTGCGCGCGACCTCCCAGTGCTCCACCCGCACCCGGCGCCGGTGCACGACGGAGTCGTACTCGCAGACGTCGCCCGCCGCCCAGATCCCGGCGTCCGACGTGCGCAGCCCGGCGTCACACGCCACGCCGCCCGAGTCGCCGAGAGCGAGGCCGGCGCCGCGCGCGAGCAGCACGTCGGGCTGGGCGCCGGTGCCCATGACCACGAGGTCGGCCGGGATCCGGCGCCCGGACTCGCAGACGGCGGCGCGGACCCGTCCCTCCTCCGCGCCCTCGTCGCCCTCGAAGCCCGCGAGCGTCTCCCCGAGGGCCAACTCGACGCCGTGCTCGCGCAGCCGGTCGGCCACCCAGGCGCCGACCGTCGTCCCGAAGCCGGTGGCCAGCGGCTGCGGCTCCATGGCCACGATGGTGCACGGCTTACCGAGCGCCGCCAGCGAGGCCGCGACCTCACAGCCGAGGTAGGAGCCGCCGATCAGCACGACGCGCCCTGCCGTCTCGGCCTCGGCGCGGATCGCGTCCGCGTTGCCGAGGGCGCGCAGGTAGTGGATCCCGTCGAGCGCCCCGCCCGGCACCCGCAGGCGCCGGACGTTGGCGCCCGTGGCGAGCACCGCGCGACCGTAGCCGACGGTCTCCTTCGTCGCGAGGGTGGCGACGCGGCTCGTGGCGTCGAGCTTCATGACGCTCGTGCGCGTGCGCAGGTCGATGTCGCGGGCCGCCCAGCTCTCGGCCGGGTACAGGACGTGCTCCGCGCGGCTCGAGCGGCCCTGGAGGTAGCCCTTCGACGCGGGCGGGCGCTCGTACGGCGCGTCCGCCTCGCGGCCCGCGAGCAGGATGGACCCGTCGAAGCCGCCCTCGCGCAGCCCGACCGCGACGGCGGCCCCGGCCGGCCCTGCGCCGGCGACGAGGACATCGACGGCGGCGTCAGGCACCCGCGGCCACGAACTGCTGGGTGATGGCCTCCTCGAGACCGGGGTCGAGCACGACGAGGACCTCGTCGCCCGCGACGATGCGCGTGTCGGCCTTGGGCACGAAACCGCCGCCCTCGGCGCGCAGCACGGCGACGATCAGCGAGCCCTCGGGCAGGTCGAGCGCCTGGACCTCGAGGCCCGCGGCGGGCGAGCCCTCCGCCACGACGAGCTCGATGATCTCCAGCCGCTCCTCCGGGAGGTCGAGGAGGTGCACGAGCCCGTACTTCGGCACCTCGTGTTCGATCAGGCGCAGGATCAGATCGGTGGCCGAGACGGCCGGCTGGATGCCGAGCAGCTTGAAGTGCTCGAGGTTGCGCGGGTTGTTGCAGCGGGCGATGATCCGGTCGACGCGGTACTTCTCCTTGGCCACCTGGCAGATGAGCAGGTTGTCCTCGTCGTCGCCCGTCACCGCCACGACGAGGTCGCCGCGGTTGATGCCGGCGCGCTCGAGCACCCAGAGCTCGGTCGCGTCGCCGTAGTGGACGGCGTGCTCGAGCTCCTGCTCCACGGTGAGGTAGCGGCGCCGGTCGGCCTCGATGACCGTGACCTCGTTGTCCTTCTCGAGCAGCTCGCGGGCGAGGTTCCAGCCGACCTTGCCGGCGCCGGCGATGATGACGTACATCAGGAGACCCCTCGGGGGCCCGCCTGCGGCGGACACGGCTGGTGGTCGCGTCGCATCTCGCTGTGAGCCGCCTCCGGCACCCCTCAGGCCTCCCTAGACGCCTTCTTCGGCCGGACGCGGCTCGCCGCCCGGACTGCCGAGCGCGGCCCGCTCGAGCTGGTCGATGGCGATCGCGGTCGGGCAGATGGTCTCCAGGCCCTGGCCGGCGTACCAGGCGGCGCGCCGCGGGTCGAGGATGCGGGCGACGACCTTCGGCACCTCGAAGCGCCGCTGGGCGATCTGGGAGACGACGAGGTTCGTGTTGTCGCCGTTGGTGGAGGCGATGAAGACGTCGGCCTCGCCGATGCCCGCCTCCTCGAGCGCCTCCATCTCGAGCGCGGTGCCGATCGTGAAGCGCCCGCCGGCCGCCTCCCACGCCTGGCCGAGCTCGACGTCGAGGCGCTCATGCGAGAGCGGGTCCTCGTCGAGCACGGAGACGGTGTTGCCGGCCCGCAGGGCGCTGGTGGCGACCGCGGACCCGACCCGCCCGGCGCCGATGACGAGCACGAACATGGCGGGCATGCTATTCACGCACCGGATCGCGGCGCGGCGCTGTCGGCGCGCCGGCGCAGGCGGCGGCCGGCGCCGCGCAGCGGACGCATCGGATCGCCGCTGGGCGGGGGCGCGCCCGGGCGCTCGCTCGGGGTCGGCTGCGCCTTGCGTCGCGCGCCCGGATCAGGCGGCGCGGTGAGGATGACCCGGCACGGGGCCTTGGTCACGACGTAGCGCGTCGTCTCGCCGATGAACGTCGAGTGCAGGCCCTCCCGGCCACCGAGGACCATCCCGCCGCGCTGCTGGGTCGGCTCCTCCGCGGGCATGACGATCGCCTCGACCCCGCGGCGCCGGGCCTCGCGCACGATCGCCTCGCCGGCGCTGCGGGCGCGCACCGTGAACGGGTTGACCGTGACGCCCTCATACTCCTCCCCCACCGCCTTGGCGCGCGCCAGCGCCCGGCGCGCGTGCTTGAGGTCGGCCTCCGGCAGCCGGCCATCCAGCGGCAGGGCGACGGGGACGATGGTCACCCACACGGCCTCGATCTGCGCGCCGGCCTCGTCGTCGTCCTCCTCCGCGGCGAGCCGCCCGGCGGTCTGCATGATGTCGTCGTCGAGCGGGATGCCGAGGACGGGCACGAGGATCGAGCCGTACTCGGCCTCCGGCCCCTCGCGCCGCGTGAGGCTCAGCTCGGGGACCGTCAGGCGCCGGGTGAGCGGCTTGTCCGAGCCGCGGCGATAGCTGACGTAGAGCGCGATGCCGAGGAGCATCCAGAGCGGGCCGACGATCCGCGCCGAGTCGTGCAGGGCCAGGACGGAGACGAAGGCCAGCGCGCAGAGGAGCAGCCCGAGCACCGCCGGGAGCGGGTAGGCGACGCCGCGGACGCGCACGTCGAGCGGGATCCGGAACGGCCGGTCGCGGTCGGGCTCGCGCCGGCGCAAGGTGAGCACGGAGGCGTGGACGAGCGTGAAGGCGAGCGTGGCGCCGAACGCATAGATCGCGGCGAGGAACTCGAGGTCCTCGGGGATCACGAGCGCCACGGCGAGCACGGCGCCGATCACGATGAGCACCCACGGCGTGCGGTAGCGCGGGTGCAGCCGGCCGACCGCCGAGGGGATCTGCCGGTTGACGGCGAGGCTGTAGCCGAGCCGGGAGAGCCCGAGCATCGCCGCCGTGCAGGCCGAGAAGAGCACGAGCGTCGCCGAGATCGCCACGATCGGGCGCAGCACCTCGCGCACCGTGGCCTGGTCGATGGCGTCCACGACGCCGACGAGCGGCGCGTCGAGGTGGTCGGCGGGGCCGTTGGGCACCGCGGCGACGCTCGAGACGACGAGGGCCAGGCCGAGGTAGGCGACGAGCAGCGAGACGGCGCGGACCCCGAGCAGCCGCCGCAGGCCGCTGCGGGACACGCGGATCTGGCCCGCGAAGCCCGACGACGCGTCCAGCGCCGTGAAGGCGACGGCGGCCAGCGGGAACGCGAACACGAGGTCGGAGAGCCCGACGTCGCCCGCCACCTCGCGTGGCGAGGCGAGCACGGCCGGGTCGAAGAGCACGATCGCCCCGACGACGAGCAACAGCACCTGGACGCCGAGATCGGCCAGGGCGAAGAAGAAGAAGCGCTGGAAGCGGCCGGGATCGATGCCGCGCAGGTTGGTCAGGGCGACCCCGACGATCACGGCCACGGCGGCGAGCACGCCGCTGGCGCCGGTCGACAGCGGCTCCCAGAACACGGCGAGGTAGCTCGTGGCCGCGAACGCCGTGAGGGCGATGAGGATGAGGTAGTCGAGCAGGATCGCCCACCCCGCCACGAAGCTCCAGACCTCGTTGTAGGCGTACCGCGCGAGCACCGTGGCGCCGCCGCGCTCCTGGTGCAGCGAGGCGCCCTCCACGTAGGACATCGCGGTGAGCAGGAACAGCAGCGCGGCGACGAGGTAGACCGCCCAGGTCAGACCGCCCGCCCGCTGGGCCACGAGCCCGGCCGAGAAGTAGAAGCCCGCGGCCACGAAGGCCTGGACGAGCCCCCAGAGGACCGGTGAGCCGAAACCGCGCTTGAACTCGGCCTGCCGGTCGCGGTCGGGCATCAGTCCCGCCGCTCGGCGTAGAGCCGCAGGCCGCCGGCCGCGGTGAACAGCGCCCCGACGAGCAATCCCGTCGCCGTCGGCCCGCCGCCGAGGAGCAGCGTGCGCACGATGATGGCCACGCCGAGCACGAGCATGAGCGCGGGCAGCACGCCCTCGCGCACGCTCACGTGGCGACCTCGGCCCGGATCGCCGCCTGCACGGCGCCCCGCGCCCTGGCGCTGTCGGGGCTCGTCTCGATGACGACCCGGCAGGGCCGGTCGGCGAGCACCGTCTCGAGCGTCTTGCCGAACAGCGAGGCGCCCGCGACCCGGCGCGGGAGGCCGACGACGATCGCCGTGGCGCGCATGTCCTCGGCCTCCTCGATGATCCGGCGGCCCGCCTGGCCGGCGCGCACCTTCTCCCAGTGGCCCGTGACCCGCCGGCCGCCCTGCACGCGCGCCTGCTCGACGATCGAGTCGGCGGCGGCCTCCGCCTCGGCCAGCGGCGTCTCCAGGGCGAGCGCGTAGGGCACGGGGATGTTGACGAGCACGTGGATGCCGTGGCGGCGGCGCACGGCGAGCTTCGTCGCCGTGGCCAGCAGCCGCTCGTCGAAGCCGTCCTCGGTGTTGAAGGCGATCAGGACGGAGTCGTACTCCGCCTCGTGGTCGACGACGGCCTGTGGGATGGCCACCCGGTGGGTGCTGCGCAGGTCGAGTCCCTGACGGCGGCGGAAGAGCACGTAGACCACGACCCCGAACGCCAACCAGCCGAGGCCGGCCACCGCCACGACGGGCGTGAGGATGCAGATGACGACGAACGCGAGGCCCGTGAAGGCGCCCCCGACCAGCGCGAACAACGGGGCGTCGTAGCCGCGGATGCGAACGTTGCCCGGGCCCCGATACGGCCGTGGGTGCCCAGGCTGCGTGGCGCGCAGCCGGGCCACGGAGACGTGCGCGATGGTGAACGACAGCAGGGCCCCGAAGGAGTAGATGCTCCCGAGGAAGGCGGCCTGACCGGGCAGGAGAGCCAGGATGGCGAGCGCGCCGAAGACGAGGATGCCGATCCACGGCGTCTGGTACTTCGGATGCAGCCGTCGCAGTGCGTCGGGCATCTGGCGATGGACGCCCATCGAGTACACGAGCCGCGACACGCCGATCAGCCCGGCGTTCGTGGCCAAGAAGAGGATCGTGGCCGCCAGGAGGCCGACGTAGATCGTCCCGACCTGCTGCAGCGGACCGAGGTCCAGGCTCTTGACCAGCCCGAGGATGGGATCGCCGGCGTAGCCGCCCTGCTCCTCGGTGAGGCCGAGCAGGGTGTACTGCGCGCCGACGTCCACGGCTCCCGAGCGCACCACCGCGTCGCCGGACTGTGCCGTCTTGACCGGCAGGGCGCTCAACGCCACGGCCGGCAGCGTGAAGTAGATCGCGAACACCGCCAGCCGTACCCGGCTGATCGAGGCGGGGATCGTGACGCTCTCGTCCTTGGCCTCCTCGGCCATGTTGGAGATCGTCTCGATGCCCGTGTAGGCGAGCATGCCGATCGGGATCGCCAGCGCGAACTGACTCCAGGTCGGCGCGACGCCGAGGTCGACGTTGCCGACGAGCGTGTCCGGCGAGAGGACGATGAAGATGCCGAGGACGACCAGCAGCAGCTGCGTCGCGAAGTCCACGACCGCCAACAGGACGTTGACGCCGGTGGACTCCTTGGCGCCGAAGACGTTGATGGTCATCAGCACGGCGATCACCAACGCGCCACCGATGATGTCGCCAGGCGAGTGGCGAAGCGCGTCCCAGAAGAGCCCACCGACGTAGTGGGGCACGAAGAAGGCCGAGATCGAGACCGTGATCGTGTAGGTCAGCATCCCGGACCAGGCGGCGAAGAACGAGGCGAACTCGTTGAAGGCGCGCCGGGCGAAGGACGAGGAGCCGCCGGCCTCGGGGTACATCGCCGTGGCCTCCGCGTAGGAGGCGGCCGTGCAGAAGAAGAAGAAGCCCGTGATCACGAAGATCACCGGCGTGAGGCCGAGCGCGTAGGACGCGACGAGCCCGAGCGCGTAGTAGATCGAGGAGCCGACGTTGCCGTAGGCCGTGGCGAACAGGGCGTTGGTCCCCAGGACCCGCTGGAGCCCGTGCAGTCGGCGTTCGGCCATCTTTCCGTGGGCGAGTGTACGTCGCCGCCCGCCCACCGGCGCTGCGAGACTGCGCCGGTGCGCCTGGCCGTCTACGAGGACTCGATCTACCGCCGCGACGGCGAGACGCTGAGCGCCGAGCAGGCCTTTGCGCTGTTCCTGTGGGGCCTCGCCGCGGAGGTCGACCGCCTCGTCGTGCTCGGCCGGCTCGACCCGTCCCCGGGACGCACCCACCACGTCGTCGTGCCCGGGCCGCGGGCCGCGTTCGTCCCCCTGCCCTTCTACCCGTCGCTGCTCGACGCTCCGGCGGTCGTCCGAGCCCTGCCGGGCACCGTGCGCCGACTCTGGCGGGTGCTAGGGGACGTCGACGCCCTGTGGGTCAACGGGCCGGGCCCGATGTCGATCGTCGCCGCGCTGCTCGGCCTGGCGCGCCGCCGCCGCGTCGTGCTGGGCGTCCGCCAGGCGACCGTGGAGTATGCGCGCCGGCGCCACCCGGGCCGCCGCGCCGTCCTGCTGGCCTTCAGCCTCATGGAGCTCGTCTGGCGCGCCCTCGCGCGCGTCACGCCGGTGACGCTCGTCGGCCCGGAGCTCTACCGCAGCTACGCCGCAGCGCCCCGCCGCCATGCGTTGAGCGTGTCGCTGATCTCGCAGGCCGACGTCCTCGTCGAGGCCGCCGTGGCCCCGCGCGACGACGGCGCCCCGCTCGAGCTGCTGAGCGTCGGGCGCCTGGACGCGGAGAAGAACCCGCTGCTGCTGGCCGACGTGCTGGCCGACCTCGGGCCCGGGTACCGGCTGCGGGTCGTGGGCGAGGGCCCGCTCGCCGGCGAGCTCGAGGCCCGGCTCGCCCGCCTCGGCGTGGCCGGCCGGGCCGAGCTCGTCGGCTACGTGCCGGTGGCCGCCGGGCTCTTCGAGCTCTACCGCCGGGCGCAGCTGCTCGTGCACGTGTCCTGGACGGAGGGCCTCCCGCAGGTCCTCCTCGAGGCCTTCGCCGCCCGCCTGCCGGTCGTCGCCACGGACGTCGGCGGGGTGGCGGGCGTCGCCGAGGGGGCCGCGCTGCTCGTGCCGCCGGGGGACGCCGCCGCACTCGCCGCGGCCGTGCGGCGGCTCGCCGAGGACGCGCCGCTGCGCGAGCGGCTGGTCGCGGAGGGCGTACGCCGGGTGCTGGACCGCACGGCGGAGGCCGAGCGCGGGCGGCTGCTGGCCTTCATCCGGGGTTAGCGGCCCGCGCGTCGAGGGCGGCGAGCAGCTCGCCGCTGGCCGTCGAGTCGACCTTGCGGGCGAAGCAGCGCCCGGAGGCCAGGACGGCCTCGAGGTCACCCGCGCCGAGGACCTCGGGATGGGCGCCGCCGGCCGCCTCGGCCATGCGGACGTAGGTCGGCGAGTGCGGGTGCACGGTCAGGGTCGGGTCGGCGAGCACGAGCGACGTGAAGAACGCCTCGTCCGGGATCAGGGAGCGCCGGAAGTGGGCGACGTAGCCCGGCTGGCGCTCGACCGCCTCGCCGACGGCGGCCAGGCCGCGGCGCGAGAGCGCGAGCCACTGCGAGCCGAGCCGGCAGCGCAGCTCGCCGTGGAAGGGATGGCAGCGGCGGCGGAAGCCGACGTGGGTGCCCGCTCCCCGCGGCAGGGTCCAGACGAAGACCAGGCCCTGGGCGAGCGACAGCCGGTGCTGGGCGCCGAGCGCCAGGCGCCGCAGCCCGGGTGGCAGCCGCGCCGTGTCGAGCCGGTGCGGAAGCCCGAACCAGCGGTAGAAGTAGCGCGCGTGGGCATAGGCGTCCGCCCGCCGGCCGTCCGGCCGCACGACCCGCCCGGGCTCGAGGTGGGCGTCACCGCCCTCGCGCCGTAGCCGGTCCCGGATCGACGCCCCGTTCGCCGTCGGGTAGTCCTGGCCCGAGAGCAGGACGACCCAGTCCGGGTCAAGGCGCTCGCGGCTGAAGCGCAGGGCGGCGAGCGTGGCTTCCACGAGCCCGAAGCCGCCCCATCCGCCCCGGCGGGGTCGCCGGGCGACGTGCAGGCGCGGGCCGCGGGCCTCCGACGACCACGTGGGCACGGGGGCACGTGCGTCGTGGTCGACCACGACGTGGCAGTCCGGGTCGTCGCCGAGGAGCCGCGTCACGAGGCGGTCGAGCTGCGCCGGGTCGGTGTGGGCGAGCACGACGTAGACGACGCGCCCGCCTGGGGGCGGCGTCATCGTCCGCCCCCGCGCCGCAGCTCCGGGAACGCCTCCACCGCCGGGCGCGGCGCCCGCAGCCGGTAGCTGCGCACGGGACGGGTGCTGCGGATGGCCGCGCGCAGCAGCCGGCGCCCCGGCGTGCTCGCGACGGCGCTGCCGCGCAGGTCGCGCTCGGCGCTCGCGATCGCCGCCTCGAGGGCGGCCGCCGGGCCCGGGTCGAGCCGGCAGGCGCCCTGCACGCCGCGCAGCGCGGCGAGCGACCCGGCGTGCATCCGCGCCGCGTCCGCGGTCATCTGCCCGGCCCGGCGCCGGTAGACCGCCAGCGGGTCCCGTGTCTGGGCGATCCGCCACCCCGCGGCGACGATCCGCAGCCAGAGGTTCCAGTCCTCCGCGGCCCGCAGGGTCTCGTCGAAGCCGCCGAGCCGCTCGGCGAGCGCCCGCGGGACCGTGGCGGCGCCGTAGACGAAGTTCGTGCGCAGCAGCGCGCGGAAGCACGGCTCGCCCGCCTCGGGGATGACCCGCGGGCGGTACGGGGCCATGGCGGTGCCCCGGCCGAAGCGCCCGGAGCCCTCGTACCACTCCCAGGCGTCGCCGAAGGCCAGGCCGACGCGGGGCGCGGACGCCAGCAGCGCCCGCATGCGGCCGAGGTACGGCGGCAGGAGCCAGTCGTCGGCGTCCAGGAGGGCGATCCAGCGCCCACGGGCCACCGCGATGGCCGCGTTGCGGGCCGCCGGCAGGCCGGCGTTGGGCTGGTGCACGACCCGCCAGCCGCGCGCCGCGCACAGCTCGTCGGCGAGCGCCGGCGTGGCGTCCGTGGAGCCGTCGTCGACCACCACGACCTCGAAGTCGCGGTCCAGCTGGGCGTCGAGGGATCCGAGCGCGGCCGGCAGCGTCGCCTCCGCGTTGTAGGCGGGGACGACGACGGTGAAGGCCGGGTCGCGGCCGCTCACGCCGCCGCCTGCCGGCGCCGGCGCAGCACGCCGAGGATGTCCGCGAGCCGGCGGCTGTCGGCGGGGGACACCCAGCGCAGCGTCAGGGCGAACACCGCCGCGAGCGCCACCCCCTCGACGAGCGCGGCTGCCCCGGCACCGGCCCGGCTCGTCTCCCCGGCGAACACCGTGGCGTCGAGGGCCAGCGCCGCGAGCAGGCCGGCCAGGGCGGCGGCCAGGCTTCCGGCGCAGCCGCGCAGCAGCGTCCCCAGCGGCACGCCGACGACCGCGCCCGAGCGCGAGAGCCCGTAGAGGCCGGAGAGCATGGCCGACAGCGACAGCGCCGCCGCGACCCCGGCCTCGCCGGCCCAGAGCATGGACGGCATGGCGACGAGGTTGACAGCCAGCGACACGAGGTGCATGCGGGTGACGTAACGGGGCACGTGAGCTGCCTTGAACGCCTCGCTGGCCAGCGACGCCCACGTGAAGCCGATGCCGATCAGGGCCATGCACTTGATGACGTCGCCGGCGCCGGACCACCGGGGCCCGAACGCCGCCAGCGCGAGCTGGTCGCCGGTCGGGATCAGCAGCAGGCTGATCGGGAAGGCGACGAGGCCGATGGTCCGGACGCTCTCGACGTAGGAGCTGCGGAAGCGCTCGGGCTCCTCGGCGACCCGGGCGAAGGCCGGGAAGAGCACGTAGGCCGCGATGCTGATGAAGCCGGCCGCCGGCTGCCCGGCGATCCGCTGGCCGTAGGTGTACTGGCCCAGCGCCCCGGCGCCGCCGAAGCGCCCGAGCAGGATCAGGTCGACGCGGTCGGTCACCGTGCGCACGACCTCCGACGCCACGATGTGGCGCCCGAAGCCGGCCATCCGGCGCCACACCGCGAAGGACACCCGCCGCCGGCGCGGCAGCCAGCGGGCGAACATCCAGCCGGCGACGAGCTGCACGAGGAAGGTCGCGTAGGTGCCGATCATCAGCCCCCACGCCCCGAAGCCGTCCGCGCAGGCGACGATGGCCGCGACGGAGAAGGCCAGCGCCCCGAGCGGATCGATGACGACTCGCCGGGCGAAGGAGAAGCGCCGCTGCAGGAGCGCCTCCGGCACGACGAGCAGCGCGCGCAGCAGCAGCAGCCCGGAGGCGACGGCCGCGAGCTCCCCGACCTCACGGGAGTCGAAGAAGGAGCCGATCAGCGGGGCGGCCGCCAGGGCGAGCACGGTGAGCAGCAGCCCCGCGAGCAGCGTCGCCACGAAGGCCGTGCTGGCCGCCTCCTCCACGTCGCCGCGCCAGGCGATGAGCGCCGCGAGCATGCCCGACTCGGCGAAGAGCACCGCGATGCCGATGAGGATGGTGCCCGAGGCGAAGCGCCCGACCTCGGCGGGAGCGAGGAAGTTCGCCACCCCGACGTAGCCGGCGAAGGTGATGATCCGCGCCAGGAGGAAGCCGCCGGCGGCCAGACCGGCGCCGCGGATCAGCCGGTCACGCAGTCCCATGGCCGGCGCCCCGGTCGCGCCGCGCGGCCCGCCGCCGGGCGGCCGGCGTCTCGAGCAGCTCGCGATAGAGCGCGGCGCAGCGGGCGACCTGGCGCTCCAGCGTGTAGTCCTGCGACCGCGCGCGGCCCTCGGCCCCGATGGCGCGCCGCCGCTGCGGGTCGGCGGCGAGCGCCGCGAGCTCGCGGGCGAGCACCGCGGTGTCGTGCGGAGGCACGAGCACGCCGCCGCCGGCGGCGAACAGCTCCGGCAGGCCGCCGACCCCGAAGGCGACCATGGGCGTGCCCGAGGTCATCGCCTCCAGGGCCGCGGTCGGCGTGCCCTCGCGGTCCGAGGTCATCGCCGCGACGTCGATCGCGGTCCAGACCGCGTCGACGTCCTCCCGGTGGCCGGTGAACGCCGTGCGGTCCTCCACGCCCCACCGGCGGGCGGCCGCCTCCAGCCGCGGCCGGTCCGGTCCCTCGCCGACGATCAGCAGCCAGGCGTCGGGCTGCTCCGCGAGCACCATCGCGAAGGCCTCCACGAGCAGCTCGAGCCGCTTGACCCGGCGCAGGTGGGCGACCGTGCCGACCACCACGGCGTCGGGCGGGATCCCGTGGTCGGCCCGCAGGTCGCCCCCCGGGGACCGGTCGCGGGGCGTCCAGGCGCTCGGGATGACGCGGATGCGGTCGCGGGGCACGCGCTCGTAGCTGTGCATGAGCTCCGCGTCGGCGCGGGATACCGCGACCAGCGCGTCCGCCGTCCGCCCGATGATCCCTTCGAGCACCCGGCGCCCCGGGTCGCCCTCGAAGGCCCAGGAGTGCTCGTGGGCGACGACGACCGGCACGCCGGCCAGGCGCCCGAGCAGCGTGCCCCAGACGTTGGAGCCGAACATGTGCGCGTGGACGACGTCGACGCGCTCGGCGCGCAGCCGCCGGCCCAGCGCGACGAGCGGTCCGAGGTCGAAGCGGCCCCTGCGCAGCACCGGGACGTGGCGGGCGCCCGCCTCGCGGAGAGCGTCGAGCGGCCAGCCGCCGGCGGCGCGCGTCGTCGCCACGGTCACGTCGAAGCCGTGCGCGGGGAGCGAGGTGCCGAGGCCGAGCACCGTGCGCTCCGCCCCCGCGACCGTGTTGTCGAGCCGGTCGACGAGGAGCACGACCCGCGGCCGGCCCTCCACCGCGGACGGTGTCAACGAGCCGGCGCTTCCCGCACCGGGCTCCCGGACAGCCGCAGCGTCACCGGGCCGAGCGCAAGCAGCAACCACAGCGGCTTGGTGTACTCGAGGGAGACGAAGAAGGAGCCGGCGGCGACCGCGATCATGGCGAGCAGGACCGCACGGGCGAGCAGCTCCTCGTTGCGCCGGCCGGCGGCGCGCAGGCGCCTCGCCGCGGTGGCGGTGGCGGCCACGGCCCCGAGGAGGATGGCGAGGTACATGCCGAGGCCGATCACGCCGAGCTCGGCGAGCAGACCGAGGTAGGTGTTGTGGGAGACCTTCGGCTCGTCGATGATCAGGTCGGTGTTCGCGAGGTCGCCGGGCTCGAAGAGGTAGTGGACGGCGGTGATCGGATAGTTCCCCAGTCCGATGCCGCGCACGGGATGGGCGTCGACCATGCGCAGCCCGACCTTCCAGATGTCCGTGCGTCCGGAGCCACCGTCCGAGGCGACCACGTGCTCGACGACCGCCGGCGGCGCGAGGGCAACGAAGTACGTCAGGCACCCGGCCACGGCGACGAGGCCGACCAGGACCGCCACGGCGCGGCGACCCTGGCCGAGCGCGAAGGGCGAGAGCAACGTGACCGCGGCGAGGGCGACGAGGCCGGTGCGCGAGGCCGTGGAGAGCACGAAGACGCCGCTCACGGCCACCGCGGCGAGGACGAGCGCCCGCGCGGCGGGGTCCATGCGGCGACGCGTCGCGACGCCGATCCCGAGCGTTCCCGCCGCCACGAGCCACAGGGCGAGGTAGTTCGGGTCGAAGCCCGCGCCCTGCAGCCGCCCGGGCGCCGAGGGATCGCCGCCGGAGAGCAGCAGCCCGTAGAGCGAGGAGCCGACGAGCCCGGCGAGCAGGCTGATGAGAAACCAGCGCAGCCGGCGCTCGTCGCGGATGGCGGCGTAGGCGATCGGGAGGATGAGCAGGTTGAGCCCGATGCGCAGGCTGCCCGACAGCGCCGCCGACGGGTCCTCGGCCCACAGCCCGCTCGCCAGGCACCAGGTGGTGAAGACCACGAGCAGGGCGGTGTAGCCGGGGAAGGCGGAGAACAGCTGGTGCCGCCAGCTGGACCGGACGAGCAGCGAGGCGATCCAGGAGAGCGCGAGGATCAGGCCGAGGACCTTCGCGACGGACACCGACCCGAGCTCCGGGACCGCCTCGAAGAACGACGCGGCGAAGACGAACAGGCAGAGCCCGACGCTCAGGTCGGCGATCATCAGCACGACGAAGGCGAGCGCGAGGCTCGCCCCGACGGCCAGCGCCGGCTGCAGGACGGCGAGGACCCCGAGCAGGGCGGCGGCCAGAGCCACCGCGAACGGCAGCGTGCGGAGCGGGAGGGCCATCGCGGGGGTCAGGATACGGCGGCGATCGCCGGCTCGGGGCGGCTCGCGCGGCCGTGGCGCGCGAGGCCGACGAGGAACCCGGACCCCCAGCTGAGGTGCATGGTGGCCAGCACGGCCGGCAGGAAGGCCGCCCCGGGACTGCGCCGGGCCAGCTCGACGGCGGTCGTCCCCGCGAGCGCGGCGCCGTAGGCGAGGAGGCCGGCCCGGGCGCCGCGGCGGACCCGGCGGCTCGGCGCGACGGACCCCGCGAGGGCCAGGACGAGCCCGGGTGGGGCCAGGTGGGCGACCTGCGCGGCGGCCGGGTGGCGCAGGGAGGTGCGGGCCCGGCCCTGCCCGTAGCGCCAGTACTGGCGTCCGAGCGCGCCGAGGCTGCCGCGGGGGGCGTAGGCCGCGGCCATGTCGGGCACGCACACGATCCGGCCGCCCCGCCGGCGGATCCTCGCGGCGAGCTCGGCGTCCTCGTTCGGGTAGATCCGCGCGTCCCAGCCCCCGGCGTCGCGCAGGGTCTGCGCCCGCCAGACCCCGGTGAAGCCAGAGGGCACGTCGATCTCGGACGCGATCGGGCGCCGGAAGCTCGCCCCGCCGACGCCCAGGCGGGTGTGCAGCGCGAGCGCCACGCGCCGGGACCAGGGGTCGGTGCCCTCGGCGATCTGCGGCCCGCTCACGTGCGCGACGTCTCCGCGCTCCAGGCGCTGCACGCCAGTGCGCAGGTAACCCGGCGGGTAGCGGGTGTGGGCGTCCATGCGGGCG
Organism: Solirubrobacterales bacterium; assembly: GCA_038258425.1. Taxonomy (GTDB): domain Bacteria; phylum Actinomycetota; class Thermoleophilia; order Solirubrobacterales; family Solirubrobacteraceae; genus DATLGB01. Next base: position 80,300 of record JBBSPV010000009.1, read on the forward strand.
ACGTACTCGCCACGGGCGGCCGCCAGCGCCACGTTGAGGCCCGGCGTCGTCAGGCGCGCCGGGTTGTCGAGCACCCGGATCCAGGGGTCGCGCTCGGCCGCCGCGTCCAGGCGCGCGCGGGTGCCGTCCGTCGAGCCGCCGTCGGCGAAGAGCAGCTCGATCGGGCCGCCGGGATCCTCCTGTGCCCGCATGCCGGCGAGGGCCGCGTCGAGGTGGGCTGCCTCGTCGAGGACCGGCACGAGCACGCTGACGCGGACGGCGTGCGCCTCCGGCCCGGCGATGGCCGGCGCCGGGTCGGTCGCCACCACGGTGGCCTACCCGTCGCTCGGCGCCGTCGCGAGCTCGAGCGCCGCGACCTCGCCCTCGAGCCCGTTCAGGCGCTCGGCCTCGCGGCGTCCGACGAAGGACGGCAGCCGGAAGTCGCTGTCGAACTGGCGGTCGGCGACGAGCGTGCGCAGCGTCTCGCCGAGGATGAGGAGGTCCAGCGAGGTGGACCGGTGCTTGAGGTAGTACAGGTCGTGGCTGAGCTTCCACGTCGAGCCCTGGTCGGACCCGGCGTAGCCGCACTTGACCTGCGCCCAGCCGGTGATGCCCGGCCGCGCGATGTTGCGGCGGCTGTAGTGGGGCACGGTCTGCTCGAGCTGGCTCACGTAGCCCGGCTGCTCTGGGCGCGGGCCGACGATGCTCATCTCGCCGCGGAACACGTTGACGAGCTGGGGCAGCTCGTCGAGGTGGGTGCGGCGCAGGAACCGCCCGATGCGCGTGACGCGCTCGTCGTCGTCGGTCGTCCAGACGGTCGAGCTCGGGACCTCCGCCACCCGCATGGAGCGCAGCTTGAAGATCTCGAAGGGCTCGCCGTACTCGCCCACGCGGGACTGCCGGTACAGCGCCGGCCCGCCGTCGCGGCGGATCAGCAGCGCCAGCACCCCGATGAGGGGCACCGCGAACACGGAGACGACGGACGCGATGACGAGGTCCATCGCCCGCTTGGACGCCGGCACGCCGACCTTGTAGCGGGGATGCATGACCCACTGGAACCAGGCGGCGTTGATGCGCCCCAGCGGCACGTGGCCGAAGGTGTGCTCGTAGAAGGCGTGCAGCTCCTGCATCCGCACGCCCGAGGTGGAGCAGGTCTCGGCCACCTCGTCGAAGGCCGCCATCCGCGGGGCTTCGTCCGAGAGCAGCAGCAGGTCGATGCGGTGCTTGGCGATGACCTCCGCGAGCCCGCCGAGGCGGCCGAGCGTCAGCGGCTCGTGGCTCTCCGGCGCGCGGGCGCCCGTGGCGATGTTGCCGACGACGCAGACGTCGGAGCGCTCCATGGCCAGCAGCTCGTCGCGTAGATCGAGCGTCACGATCTCGCTGCCGATCACCGCGACGCGCAGCTGCTCGGTGCGCCCGATCCGCCGGGTGCGGCGGAACGACCCGTTGCTGAGGATCACCACCGTGCCGGCCACGCCGGCGACGATCGCCGCCAGCCAGGCGTCGAGACCGTCCGTGAGGCCCACGAGCCGGGCGAGCCCGAGGCCGGCGAGGACGCCGCCCGCGGAGATCAGCGGCAGCAGGCGCTGCAGCAGGGGCAGGAACTGCATGTGCTGGCTCACCCGCAGCAGCTGCCGGTTCCAGCTCCAGGCGACGAAGGCGATGACCGCGGCCGCGGCGACCGGTCGCTCGCAGTGGCTGCCGAACGCCGCGACGAGCCCCGCGACGATCGAGACGACCGGGCTCACGACGGCCGGGACGAACGGGCCCTGGGCCTTGGGACGACGCGGCGGCCCGACGCCCGCGCGGTGGAGCCGCTGGAGGTCCAGCGACGACTCGGGGGCTGCTGAGTGGTCGGTTGGGGTCACCGAGCTGGCCGTGCGTGGCTCATGGTTGGCTGCCATCGTGGCGGGTTGGGGTCGGCTCCGAAAGAGGGTGTCACAATCACGCTACAAGTAGAACCATCGGCCGGCGCGGGGGATCCTTGACGGACCATCAGTAGTACGCCTGACGCGCGTGGCCGCCGAGGACCACGAAGCCCTCGGGCACGATGTCCTGCTGCTGGAGCATCTCGCCGAGCTCCGTGAGGTCCCGGCTGTTCGTGCGCCCCATCCGGACCACCACGAGCACGTCGTCGACCGCCCGCGCGATCGCCATCGTCTCCGCCACGTGGTTGAGCGGCGGCGAGTCGATGATGATCCAGTCCGCGAGGCGTTGCGCCTGCAGCAGCAGGGTGTCCACGGACAGGTGGGAGAGCACGTCGGCGGCGGGGACCTCGTCGGGGTTTGTGAGCAGCACCCGCAGCCGGGCGTCGTCCTCGCCGACCGGCTTGAGCGCGTCGACGAGGTAGTTGCGGCCGGTGATGACGCTGGCCAGCCCGATGTCGGTGGTCATGTCCAGCGCCCGCCCGACGGACGGCCGGCGGGAATCCGCCTCGATGAGGATCACGCGCTTGCCGGCGGCGGCGATCGTCGAGGCCAGGTTGATCGCGGCGGTGGTCTTGCCGTCCCCGGGCGTGGGCCCCGTCACGAGGACCATGCGGCCGCTCACACCCTCGCCGCGAGAGCCGTCGAGCCCAGCCCGGAGGGCCTGGTAGCTGTCGAGGGCGCCGAGGGAGAGCTCGCTCGGCAGCAGCGGCCGGTTCTTGCGGCGCCGCTCGAGCGGCACCCGCGCGAGGATCGGCAGCCGGAAGCGCGACCGCAGGTCCTCCTCGCTGCGAAGGCGGGGGTCGAGCAGCTGTAGCGCGAAGGCGCCGAGGATGCCGAGGACGAGGCCCGCGACCAGGGCGCTGCCGAGCGTGAACAAGGGCCGGGGGGCGACCGCGCCCGTCGGGATCTCGGCGCGCGACTCGAGCGACACGGACGGGTCACCGGTGCGCGAGAGCGTCTCGAGCGTCTGCAGCTGCTGCTGCGGAGAGTCGGCGGTGTTCGAGCCGGCCGCCCCGCCCCCGCCGCTCTGCACCTGCTGGCGCAGCTGGGTGATCTGCGGCTGCAGCGACGCCCGCAGCCGGGCCGTGCGCAGCGCGACGAACTGCTCCGCGAAGGCGTCGGCGAGGCGTGCCGAAGCCCGCGGCGAGTCGTCCCGCGCGGCGACGGTCACGATGTTGCTCTGCGCGAGCGGCGTGGCGGTCACCTTGCCGAGCAGGCCCTGCGTGCCGTCCTTGAGTCCCAGGTCCCGCTTGACGCGCTGCGCCACCGTGGGCGACTCGATCAGGCGGGCGACCGTCTCGATGTCGCGCGTCGGGTCGTTGGACTGCGTGATGATGCCCGACACCGGCACGCCCACCGCCGACTGCGGGGTGATGAGCACGTCGGCCGAGGCCTCGTAGACCTTCGCGGTCTGGGCGAGGTAGACGGCCGCCACGGCGACGCACGCCACCACGGCGCCCAGCACGATCCAGCGGCCGGCCCTGAGCGCCTCGAGATAGCGCTTGATGCCCTGCGTCTCCGCGTCGGGCACCATCCAGCTCTGGTTCCCGGAGCCGGGGGGAACGGCGGCGACGGGTTCCGGACGGGGGGCGCTCATGGGAGGATCGACGAGGCGCATGTTACGCACACGAGCAGCGGGGGCGAGCTACTCGCCCCCGCTGGCACGTCCGGAATGGGTTTCCGGCGTCAGCCCTCGTCGCGGGTGACGCGGCGCATGGCGAAGCCGCCGGCGAGCAGGGCGCAGCCCGCGAGGACGACGAAGCCGACCTCGAGACCGGTGAACGGGAGGCTGCCAGTGGAGGCGCTCGCCGTCTCCGTCGTCGGTGCGGAGGCGCTGGCGGGCGCGCTGCCGGACGGCGACGTGCCGGAGGGCGACGTGCCGGAGGGCGACGTGCCGGAGGGCGACGTGCCGGCGTTCGTGTTCGCCGGTGCGTTCCCCGAGTCCGGCGCCGTGCCGGGCGTGTCCGGGCCTCCGCCCGAGACGGTGTCCAGCACGCCGTTGTTCGGGCTGTAGACCGTCTCCGCCGGCGACTGCGCGAACGCGCTCGTAGTACCGAGCGACGCCACGACGACTGCGAGAAGGGTGGCGAGCTTGAAGTTGCGGATCATGCGGGGCGCCTCACTTGACATCGGGGTGGTGGTGGTCCGGCCGACGAGGCCTTACCGGTCGGAGCTGTTCCTCCGTCCAAGCTACTAACGGAGCCGGACGGGTGTTTCTTGCGCAAAGAGTTTCCGAGTTGCCCGAGCGGCGTCGACCCGGTCGTTGCCGGCGAGCAGCTCGCGAGCCGCCCCGAGCACCGACTCGCGCGGGCTGAGGGCAGTTGCGCGGGCCAGCTCGGCGCGGGCGCGCCGGCGCCGGCCGGCCTGGGCGTCGAGCAGCGCGAGCTCGAGGTGGGGGACCCAGTACGGCTCCCGCGCGAGCGCCGTGGCGAACGCCGCTCGCGCCCGGGCGTCCCGTCCGAGCTGGACCGCGATCAGCCCCTCGGCCTGCGGCGCGGTGGCGGCGAGCGGGTTGAGCGCACGTGCGTGCCGCAGGTCGGCGAGGGCGGCGGCGGGCTGGGTGCGCCACCGGCCGACGCCGCGCTCCTCGTAGCGCAGGCTCAGCCACGGCGCCAGCAGGGACGCGGCCGCGGCCAGGCAGGCGAGGGCGGCGAGTCCCACGGCGACGGGGCGCGGGACGACGTCCAGCCGGCTCGCGCGCGGTACCAGCGGCGCCGCGGAGGGGACGGCGGCGGCGATGGCCGCGAGCCGCTGGGCCCGGTCGCGCGCCACGAGCGTCACGAGCACGAGGCCGAGGACCGGGCCGGTGATCACCGGGTAGGCCTCGAGCCAGTCCAGGGAGCCGTGCACGGCGACGTAGGCCGCGGTCGCCAGTGCAGCGGCGACGAGCGTCCGCTCGGGACGGTCCGCGCGCCGGAGCCCGCCCAGCAGCCCGGCGAGGGCGAAGCCGAGGAAGGCGAGCCACAGGACGAAGCCGACGATGCCGGTCTCCCCCAGCACCCGCAGGGTCAGGTTGTGCGGGTACTTCGACGGCTTGGGGTAGCGCCGCTGCGTCGTGTACGCGTGGCCGAAGGTGCCGATGCCGATGCCGCGGATGGGGTGCGCCCGGAAGCCGTCGACCGCGACGCGCCAGTAGTCGTAGCGCTCGAGCGGGTCGACCGTCGCCAGGCGGCTGGCGCCCGCTCGGTTGGCCTGCCGTCCCGCGAACGGCACGCCAGGATGCTTGAGCGACCGCCACTGCTTGTCCGCGGCGTCGGAGATCCGGCCCGCGTTGGCCGCCGCGGCCCCGAGTGCGCCCACGACGACGAGCGCGACGAGGGCCCAGCCCGCCACCCGCGTCACGCGCCGGGCGTCGTCGCCGGGGCGCACGCGGCGCTCGGCCAGCCCGAGGCCCGCACCCCCGAGCAGCCCCACGAGGGCGGCGGCCAGCAGCGACCAGGCCGCCGGCTCGAGGGCCGCGGAGACGCGCCCGCCGGCGCTGGCGACGTCGTAGACGTGCAGGACCGGGCGGGCGGCGATGGCCACGCCGACCGCCGCGACGGCCAGGCCGGCGAGCATCCGCCAGCGGAACGGGACGACCGACAGCAGCACGACCACGGCGACGGCGCCGCCCAGCACGGAGCCGCGCGACTGCGGCAGCAGCGCGAAGGCGACGAGGAACGTGCCCGCCGCCTGGGCGACGGCCTTCACGCCCAGCCCGGCCCCGGGCCGGGCGGCGACGAGCAGGGCCGGCAGGCCGGCGATCAGGCAGAAGGCGGCCGAGGTGTTCGGGTAGTCCAGCGGCTGGTTGAAGCGCTGGTCGGTGAAGAAGGCGTCCAGCTGGGTGGCCCGCAGGGCGTCGGCCAGCGCGAGGGCGCAGACGACGGACGCCGCCACGGCGAAGGCCAGCACACCGAGCACGGCCGTGTGCGGCCGCCACGGCACGAGGGCGAGCGTCCAGCCGGCGAGCAGCGTGACCAGCAGGAGGTTGGCCGACTCCCAGGCGTCGCCGGGCGCCGCCGACCACGAGATGGAGAGCAGGCTCCAGGCCGTGAACGCCGCCAGCGCGAGCAGGGCCCGGCGGGCGGCGCGCGCCGGCGGCAGCAGCCGGCCGCCCCCGACGGCGGCGAGGATCACGAGGCCGACGAGCACGAGGCCCGCCGGGAGCCAGTCCGCGGGGTCGAAGCCCCCCGCGGCGGGCATCAGCGCCGTCCACACGGCGAGCACGCCCATGGCCGGCAGCAGGCGGACGAGCTCCGCCGAGTCGGGGCGCCCGGGACTGGTTCGACGGCTCATGTGGCCGCCAGTATCGACGCTCGGACCCGGCCGGGGTGCCGTTAGCCGCCGGCCCACCCGTACATCCGTCCGCCGGGCCCCCGGCACTGATTGGATACGCCCGGATGCCCGACACGCTCGTGCTCTGCTACCACGCCGTCAGCCCCGGCTGGGCCGCCGCCCTGTCGGTGCGCCCGGACGCCCTGCGCGACCAGCTCGGGCTCCTGCGCCGGCGCGGCTACCGCGGCGTGACCTTCACGGAGGCGGTGGCGGCCCCGGCGCCACACCCGCGCGTGGCCGTCACCTTCGACGACGCGTTCGCGTCCGTGCGCGAGCTCGCCGAGCCGATCCTCGACGCGCTCGGCTGGCCCGGAACGGTCTTCGCCGTCTCGGACCACGTCCAGGACGGACGACCGCTGACCTGGGACGGGACGAGCCAGTGGCTGGCCACGGAGGACGCCGGCGAGCTGGCCGGTCTCGACCTCGACGGCCTGCGGGCCTTGCGCGACGCCGGCTGGGAGATCGGCTCCCACACGGCCTCGCACCCCCACCTGCCGCAGCTCGCCGACGACGCGCTCGAGCACGAGCTCGCCGCCTCGCGGACGGCCCTCGAGGCCGGCCTCGGCCGGCCGTGCGAGTCCCTCGCCTACCCGTACGGCGAGGCGGACGGCCGCGTCGTGGCCGCTGCGCGAGCCGCCGGCTACCGCTGGGCCACGACGCTGCCGGCCCGCTGGCCCGGCCCCCAGCCGCTGCTGTGGCCGCGCGCCGGCGTCTACCAGGCCGACGACCTGCGCCGCTTCAGGCTCAAGGTCTCGCCGGCGGCGCGGCGGGTGCGGCGGATGTTGCGCCGCTGAAGGCCCTTGCCGCCCGATCGTCACTCAGGCGATCAGCGGGATGATGAGCAGGGCGACGATGTTCGCCACCTTGATCATCGGGTTGATCGCCGGGCCGGAGGTGTCCTTGAACGGGTCGCCGACGGTGTCGCCGGTGACGGACGCCTCGTGGGCGACGGACCCCTTGCCGCCGTGGGCGCCGTCCTCGATGAGCTTCTTCGCGTTGTCCCACGCGCCGCCGCCCGCGGTCATCATGACCGCGAAGAACAGGCCGACGACGATCACGCCGATGAGCAGGCCGCCGAGCGCCTGGTAGGAGATGAGGCCGACGACGACGGTCATGACGATCGGGATCAGCGAGGGGATGATCATCTCCCGCTGGGCCGCCCGGGTGACGATGTCGACGCACTGGCCGTACTCCGGCTGCTCCGTGCCGTCCATGATCCCCGGCTTCTCGCGGAACTGCCGGCGCACCTCCTCCACGACGGCGCCGCCGGCGCGGCCCACGGCCTCCATGGAGAGCGCGGCGAACAGGCAGACCATGAGGCCGCCGAGGATCAGCCCGATGAGCACGTCGGAGTTCGTGAGGTCGAAGGTCACGTTCTTGCCGAGCTCGGCGACGAGCTCGATCTTGAACGCGGCGAAGAGCACGAGGGCGGCGAGCGCGGCCGAGCCGATCGCATAGCCCTTGGTGACGGCCTTCGTCGTGTTGCCGACCGCGTCGAGCGGATCGGTGACGTTGCGGACGTCCTCGGGCATGTCGGCCATCTCCGCGATGCCGCCGGCGTTGTCCGTGATCGGGCCGAAGGCGTCCAGGGCGACGATCAGGCCGGTCAGCGAGAGCTGCGCCATCACCGCCACGCCGATGCCGTAGACCCCGGCGAGCCCGTGGGCGGCGGCGATGCCGAGCACGATGACCAGCGCGGGCAGCGCCGTCGCCTGCATGCCCTTGGCCAGGCCCTGGATGATGTTCGTCGCGTGGCCGGTCTCCGAGGCCTGCGCCGTGCTCTTGACCGGCGAGAAGCGCGTCGACGTGTAGTAGTCGGTGATCACGAACAGCGCGGCGGTGATCACGAGGCCGATCAGCGCGCAGAGGTAGATGTCGCCCCAGCCGGGACCGCCGCCGCCCCGCAGGTCGTTCATCATCCAGTAGGTGACGGGCAGGAAGGCGAGCGCGGCGAGGATGCCGGAGACCGCCAGGCCCTGGTAGAGCGCCCGCTCGACGTTGCCCGTGGAGGTCTTGACGGCGAACGTGCCGATGATCGAGGCGATGATCGAGACGCCGCCCAGCACGACGGGGAACAGCACGACGCGCCCGATCTCGTCCCCGCCGGTGAAGGTCAGGACGCCGAGCAGCATCACGGCGACCGCGGTGACGGCGTAGGTCTCGAACAGGTCGGCGGCCATGCCGGCGCAGTCGCCGACGTTGTCGCCCACGTTGTCGGCGATGACCGCCGGGTTGCGCGGATCGTCCTCGGGGATGCCGGCCTCGATCTTGCCGACGATGTCGGCGCCCACGTCGGCGCCCTTGGTGAAGATGCCGCCGCCCAGGCGGGCGAAGACGGAGATCAGCGAGCCGCCGAAGCCGAGGCCGATGAGCGCGTCGACGGCGTCCTTCGTGCCGACGTCGAAGATGAAGGTCAGGATCCCGTAGTACCCGGCGACGCCGAGCAGCGCGAGGCCGACCACGAGCATGCCGGTGACCGCGCCGCCGCGGAAGGCGACGTCGAGGGCCGGGCCGATGCCGCCGCGCGCCGCCTCGGCGACGCGGGCGTTGGCGCGCACGGACACGTTCATGCCGATGAAGCCCGCGGCCGCGGAGGCGAGGCCGCCGATGGCGAAGCCGATAGCCACCTCGATGTTCTGCAGCGGGATGAGGACGATGAACAGGACGATGCCGACGATGCCGATCGTCGTGTACTGGCGGGTCAGGTAGGCGGAAGCGCCCTCCTGGATGGCCGCCGAGAGGCCCCGCATCGTGTCGTTGCCGGGCGAGAGCGCCAGCAGCGAGCGCGCGGTCAGCGCCCCGTACAGCACGGCCGCCGCGGCGCAGACGAGCGCGACGAGGACGCCGTGGTCGGAGAGGAAGTCGGTCAAGGGAACCTCTTGGGGAGTCGAATGGATTCAGGCCCGGCTTACGCCTGCCCTCGCGGGCGGCGGTGCGCGACGATGACGACGGACGGCCGTCGCAGGACGCGGCACCCTACCGCCTCGGACGGCGCGGTCCCGGTGGCCGGCCGACCTCCGGGCGCGCCGGCCTACTGGCCGGGCACCCAGAGGCGCCCGCTGCGCTGGGCCTCCCCCGCCCCGCCCTGACCGCCCTGGGGGGCCGGGTCGCTCGGCGGCGCGGGCGGCTGCCGGATCCCCCCGCCGTCCGGACCGTCCTGCGGAGCCGCCCCGCCCCCGGCGGTCTGCGCGTAGGCGAGCTGCAACTGCGACAGGGCGTCGCGGATCGGGCCCACCTTGTCGCCGTGGCGCGGCTCCACGACGGCGAGCAGGGCCCGCGCCGCGTCGACGGCGATGCCGAGCTGCACCGGGTCGGCCTGCAGCCCGAGCTCGGGCGGGGCGCCGACCGCGCCCTTGCGGGCACCGATGTTGATGAGGCTCACGATGGTCTGCAGGATGACGTCGTCGACGTCGATGCGGTCGAGCTCGGCCTCGAGCCGGCGCATCTCCTCCTCGGTCATCTGGGGCTGCTCGGGCCCGGGCTGGTCGCTCATGGCTGAACCGTCTCCTTGTAGCTGTCGGCGGTCTCCCGCACACAGGTCGCGTAGACCTCGGCCGGGATGGCTCCGTCCTCGATCATCCGTCGCTGGCGCTGGGCGCCGTTGAGGGCCGGGAGGTCGACGGAGACGCCGGCCCAGGCGGCCAGGCGCTCCACCGCCTCGGCGGCCGGGTACTCGTCGATCCGCTCCGCCTCGAGGTCGAGCAGCCGGCCGTCGAGCCCGTAGCGGATCGCCCGCCAGAGGTTCTCCTCGATCAGACGGCCGGGCACCGCGGGCGGCGTGCGGCCCTCGTCGACCTCGCGGGTGGCCTGGGTCACGCACGCGGCGATCAGGGTCACGAGGGCGTCGGACTCCTGGGCGGTCGTCTGGGCGTCGCAGACGCGGACCTCGACGGTCCCGAAGTCGTGGTGGGGGCGCACGGACCACCACAGCTGCGTGTACTCGACGATCGAGCCCGTCCGGACGAGCAGCTCGACGTACTCGCTCCACGCTCGCCAGGAGCCGAAGATCTCCGGCACGCCGCAGCGCGGGAAGGACTTCGTGAACACCTGGGTGCGCGCGGTGTGCAGGCCGGAGTCGATCCGGTCCACGTAGGGCGAGTTGGCCGAGATGGCCAGCAGCGTCGGCAGGACGGGCCGCAGTCGGTCCGTGACCTGGACCGCCCGGTCCGCGCCCTGCACGCCGACGTGGACGTGCACGGAGAACGTGTTGTTGCGCCAGGCGACGTACTTCAGGCCCTCCCCGACGCGGCGGTAGTGCTCCGTGTCGATCAGGTGCTGGCCCTGGTAGTCCGAGAGGGGGTGCGTGCCCGTGGAGCCGAGCCCGATGTCGCGCTCGTCGGCGAGCTCGAGCAGTGCCCTGCGACAGTCGCGCTGACGGCGCAGGGCGTCGGCGACGTCCTCTCCGCGGCCCGAGCGGATCTCGATCTCGGAGGAGATCAGCTCGCCGGCGACGGACGGCGCGAGCACCGGGTCGGCCTGCGCGGCGGCGTGCAGGACCCCGAAGGCCGGCACCAGGTCGAGCGTCTCCGGGTGCAGGAGGGCGAGCTCCTCCTCGATCCCGACGGTGCCGTCCGTCGAGGCCTCGAAGGTCTCTCGGGCGCGGTGGAGGTCGATCATCAGTTCACCGGCTGCGCCGGTCCTGGATGACGCTCCGCAGTCACGTCAGGTAGAAGTACAGCGCGTAGAGCAGGTCGACGGCCGGGCTGGACGTGTGGACCGTCACTTCCGGCGGCACCTGCAGGAGCGCCTCGGAGTAGTTGAAGATGATCTTGATGCCCGACTCGACGAGCCGGTCGGCGAGCGGCTGGGCGGCGGCCGTGGGCACGGCGAGGACGCCCACGACGATGTCCTCCTCCTCCACCAGCGGGCCGAGGTCGTCCAGGTGGCGCACGACGGTCTGGCCGACCGTCTCCCCGACCTTGGCCGCGTCCGTGTCGAAGATCGCCACGACGTTGAAGCCGTGGTCGGCGAAGATGTCGGACGAGGCGATGGCCCGGCCGAGGTGCCCGGCGCCGAACAGCGCGATGTTGTGCTGGCCGCTAGAGCGCAGGATCCGGCGGATCTGGGAGACCAGCGAGTCGACGTTGTAGCCGACGCCGCGCTTGCCGAACTTCCCGAAGCCGGAGAGGTCACGGCGGATCTGCGTCGAGTTGACGTGCGTGTAGTCCGACAGCTCCTGGGAGGAGATCGTCTCCTTGCCCATCTTGCGCGCCTGGGTGAGCACCTGCAGGTAGCGCGAGAGCCGTGCGGCGACGCCGAGCGAGAGGCGCTCGGGATCGGCACCGTCGGTGATCAGCTCCTCGCCGAGGGACATCGCACCTCCAGCTTACGGCTCCGGCGCGGCGGACCGCAGGCGTGCGAGCAGGTCCGGCTCGTCCACGAAGAAGTCGGTGAGCTCCTCGCCGTCGAGGGCGACGACCGGGATCCGCTCGAGGTAGCGGGCGTGGAGCCGCTCGTCGGACTCGATGTCGATCTCGCGCAGCTCGAAGGGCTGCTCGCGGCGCAGCCGCAGCAGCGTGCGGCGAGCGTCGTCGCACAGGTGGCAGCCCGGGCGGCCGTAGAGCGTGACGACGCTCATCCGGCCGCAAACGGCGCGGACGCGACGGTGGTCACCGTCCGCTGCCGCGGCGCGCGGGCCCGTACGCGGAAGCGGTAGCGGCCGCGGTCGAGGCGCCGCAGGACGGCCGGACGCAGCGTGTACGCGTACTCGCCGGGCAGCACGCCGCGCTCGCCGCCCGGCGGCGTGAGCCGCTCCACGAGCCGGCCCCCGCCGTCCTCCAGGACGAGCTCGAGCCGGGCGGCGGGGACGAGCGTCGTGCCCACGCCGGCGGCGGCGTCGCCGCGCTCGAAGCGCCCGACGGTGAAGGCCACGCCCGTGGCTCCGCGCTCGCGCCGGACCGCGAGCCGGCCGACGGGGACGGCGTCCGGGGCGCCGGCGGGCGTCGGCGAGGGGGTGGGGGCGGCGCCGGCTGCGGTCAGCA